>NZ_JAQSDN010000034.1 GCF_029945925.1 Polaromonas sp.
ATGCAACAGCCGAAGGATATCTCAAAAGTGAATTTTTAAGTTAGCGCTTATGGGATCAGGTCCGGGATGACAAATGGAGAAGGAGTTTTGCTATCTATTCAATAGCTGCCTGCGCCCGCTGAATAAGGGGCTGGAGCCACAAAACACCATCAACCCGGCCCGGGCCAGGCCGCAGCAGACCCTAACGCAGCTCGGCCGCCGGATCCCGCCCCATCAGCGCCGCCACCGCCTCAGCCGGCTTCACCTGGCCGTCCAGCAAGGCCACCACCGCTTCGGAAATCGGCATCTCGACCCCAAGCCCCTGCGCCCGCTGCACCACCGTGCGGGCGCAGTACACCCCTTCGGCCACATGGCCCAGCGAGGCGACGGCTTGCTGCAGGCTCTGGCCTTGTGCCAGCAACAGGCCGACCTTGCGGTTGCGGCTCAGGTCGCCGGTTGCCGTCAGCACCAGGTCGCCCAGGCCCGACAGGCCGGTGAAGGTTTCGGCGCGCGCCCCCAGGGCCAGGCCCAGGCGCGTCATTTCGGCCAGGCCGCGCGTGACCAGCGCGGCGCGGGCATTGAGTCCCAGGTTCAATCCGTCGCACAGGCCGGTCGCGATCGCCAGCACGTTCTTGACGGCGGCGCCGACCTCCACGCCGACGATGTCGTCGTTGGCGTAGATGCGCAAGGTCGGGCTGTGGAAGGCCGCCACCAGCGCGTCGCGCACTTCGGCGTGTTCGCTGGCCGCCACCAGCGCGGTCGGCTGGCCGCGCGCCACTTCCTGCGCGAAGCTCGGGCCGCTGAGCGCGCCCGCTCTCAAATTAATAGCTACCTGCGCCCGTATTTCATGGGCCAAGAGCCCAAAAGGCTTGAAAGATGAGGCGGTGGCCGGAACGGCCGGAAGCGGCGCTTCAAAACCCTTGCACAGCCAGGCCACCGGCACGCGGACGTGCCGCATGCGCTGCAACATGCCGCGCAGGGCCGCAATCGGCGTGGCGATGATGATCAGGTCCTGCTGCGCCAGCACGGCGTCCAGCGACGCGTCGGAGCCGCCCGCCAGCCGCAGGGCATCGGGCAAGGCAATGCCGGGCAGGTAGCGGGTATTGATCCGCTGCGCCTGCATCGCCGCCAGCTGTGCGGCGTCACGCGCCCAGAGGGTCACCTGGTGCCGCGGCAACGCGGCTGAACCCGCCCCGGCTGAAGCACTGACAGCCAACGCCGTGCCCCAGGCACCGGCGCCAATGACGGCAATTTTCATGGGAATGGAAAGGCCAGGGGCAATGCCAGCACCACCGCGACCTTAAACGATGATTTGCTGGGCTTCCTGGGCCGCCGAGGCTGCCGCAGCCTGCTGCTGCTCGAACATGGCCTGGAAGTTGATTTCAGCCAGGTTGACCGGCGGGAAACCGCCGCGCTGGATCACGTCGGCCACATTGCCGCGCAGGTAGGGGTACACGATCTGCGGACAGGCAATGCCCAGCACCGCGTTGAGCTGCTCGGCCGCCATGTTGCGGATCTCGAAGATGCCGGCCTGCTTGGCTTCGACCATGAACACGGTCTTGTCTTCGATTTTGGTGTGCACCGTGGCGGTCACGCTGACTTCGTAGAGGCCGTCGGCGATCGGGGTCGCCTCGACACCGAGCTGGATATCGACCGCGGGCTGCTCCTGGTTGAGCAGGATTTCGGGAGAATTGGGCTGCTCCAGAGACACGTCCTTGAGGTAAACGCGCTGGATCTGGAACACGGGATCAAGGTTGGCTTCGGCCATGGTGGTCTTTCGGATTGCTTGAAAAATAAAAGCCCGCTGGACAGCAGGCACGGGACATTATCCCCGTTCGGCCCGCCCGCCCCGGACAGCGAGGCCCGGCGGCCTGTGCGCTCAGCCGGCCAGCAGGGGCAACAGGCCGCCACGGCCGTCCAGCGCCATCAGGTCGTCGCACCCACCCACATGGGTCTGGCCGATGAAGATCTGGGGCACGGTCCGGCGACCGGTGATTTCCATCATTTTCTGGCGCTCGTCCGGTTGCAGGTCAACGCGTATTTCCTCGATCTCTGCCACACCGCGCTGCTTGAGCAATTGCTTGGCTTGAATGCAGTAGGGGCAGGAGGCGGTCAGGTATATCTTCACAGGGGACATCGAAATCTCCGGGTCGGGTCAATGGGCAGCGGCAGGTTGTCAGGCCTTCTCAATGGGAAGGTTAGCCTCTTTCCACGATTTCAGCCCGCCCGACAGGCATTGGGCCTGCTCGTAACCGAGCTTTTTGGCGATGGCCACCGCCCGGTTGGCGCGCGCGCCGGAGGCACACACCAGAATCAGGGGGAGTGCCTTGTTTTTCACGGTGGCGGGCAGTTTTTCCTCGAATTGTCCAAGCGGCAGGTTTTTGGCGCCGGCCACGTGGCCCGCGGCGAATTCCGGGGCCTCGCAGACATCGATGACCACGGCCTTCTCACGGTTGATCAGCTGCACGGCGCCGGCGGCGCTGAGCGAACCGGCCGCCATGCCACTGGAGATCAGGGGCCAGAGCAGCATGCCGCCGGATGCCAACGCAATGGCGATCAGCATCCAGTTGTCGATGAGAAATTTCACTGTAAGTCCTTCTTGGGTTTTGCAATTAAGGAGTGATTTTAGAATGCAGGGAGCGCTGCCGGCTTTCCCCGACGCCTGTCGCAGTCTTTGCCCGCCCTTTTGGACACTTTTTTCGCCCCGGGCGCCCTGCCGGGGCCCTCCCCTTTTCAACTTCACGAAGCTGCCTCACACCATGTACAAACTTGTGCTCATCCGCCACGGCGAATCAACCTGGAACCTGGACAACCGCTTCACCGGCTGGACCGACGTGGACCTGACCGCCACCGGCGTGCAGCAGGCCGTCAACGCCGGCCGGCTGCTCAAAATGGAGGGTTACGACTTTGACCTCGCCTACACGAGCGTGCTCAAACGCGCCACGCGCACCCTGTGGCACACGCTCGACGAGATGGACCGCACCTGGTTGCCGGTGGTGCACAGCTGGCGCCTCAACGAGCGCCACTACGGCGCCCTGCAGGGCCTGAACAAGGCAGAGACCGCCAAAAAATATGGCGACGAGCAGGTCCTGATCTGGCGCCGCAGCTACGACACGCCGCCGCCGCCACTGGAGCCCAACGACCCGCGCTGCGAACGTGACGACCCGCGCTACGCCAGGTTGAAACCCGGCGAGGTGCCGCTGACCGAATGCCTGAAAGACACGGTGACCCGGGTGCTGCCCTTCTGGAACGAGGCCATGGCGCCGGCCATCCTGGCCGGCAAACGCATTGTGGTGGCGGCACACGGCAATTCGATACGCGCGCTGGTGAAGTACCTCGACAACATTGCCGACAAGGACATCGTCGGGCTGAACATTCCCAACGGCATTCCGCTGGTGTACGAACTCGATGCCAGTCTCAAACCACTGCGCCACTACTACCTGGGCGACAGCGAGGCCATTGCCAAAGCCGAGGCGGCGGTCGCCGCGCAGGGCAAGGCCTGAGTACTGACGGCGCCATACCGGCGCTCCTGTGTCAACGCGAGGTAAAGGTGACCCGTTTTTAAAACATTCCGGCATGCTGGTGCCAGAGGTAGCGTCGACTGCGGGAACTGTTGGCAAGGGCCTTTCTCCAAGGTGTATATTGTTTTAAATTCTGTGACAACCGCCCCGAAACCGGGCAAATGAAGGTGTTTATGGGTCAGAAACTCAAGATAGCAGGCTGGATTTCCATCGGCGCGGTCGCCGGTGCGCTGACCACCGTGCAACTGCAGGCGGTTGCGCGGGGTGGACTCACGCCCCTGCCACTGGAAGAGCTGCAGCAGCTGGCCGCCGTGTTTGGCATGGTCAAAACCGACTATGTGGAGCCTGTTGACGAGAAAAAACTCATCACCGACGCGATCTCTGGCATGGTCGCCAGCCTGGACCCGCATTCGGTTTACTTTGACAAGAAGTCCTTCAAGGAATTCCGGGAGGGGACCAGCGGCCGCTTCGTCGGTGTCGGCATCGAGATCTCGCAGGAAGACGGACTGGTCAAGGTGGTCTCGCCGATCGAAGGCTCCCCGGCCGACCGTGCCGGCCTCAAGCCCAATGACCTGATCACCAAAATCGACGACACCGCGGTCAAAGGCCTGAGCCTGAACGACGCCGTCAAGAAGATGCGCGGCGAACCCCGGACCAAGGTCACGCTGATGATCTTCCGCAAGGATGAAAACCGCACCTTCCCGGTGACCATCACGCGCGAGGAAATCCGCACGCAGTCGGTGCGCAGCAAGGTCATCGAGCCCGGTTACGCATGGATTCGCCTGAGCCAGTTCCAGGAGCGCACGGTCGATGATTTTGTCGCCAAGCTCGAACAGATCTACAAGCAGGAGCCCAACCTCAAGGGGCTGGTGCTGGACCTGCGCAACGACCCGGGCGGCCTGCTCGACGCCGCCGTCGCCGTGTCCGCCGCCTTCCTGCCCGAGAACGTCACCGTGGTGTCCACCAACGGGCAACTGGCCGAAAGCAAGTTCACTTACAAGGCTTCTCCCGAGTTCTATCAGCGCCGCAATGCCGCCGATCCGCTCAAACGCCTGCCCGCGGCTGTGAAAAACGTGCCGCTGGTGGTGCTGGTCAACGAAGGCTCGGCCTCGGCCAGCGAAATTGTCGCCGGCGCGTTGCAGGACTACAAACGTGCCACCATCATGGGCAACCAGACCTTCGGCAAGGGCTCGGTGCAGACCGTCCGGCCCCTGGGTCCCGACACCGGCCTGAAGCTCACCACCGCGCGTTATTTCACGCCCAGCGGCAAGTCGATCCAGGCCAAGGGCATCGTGCCCGACGTGATGGTGGATGAAACGCTCGAAGGCAGCCCGTTTGCAGCCCTGCGCACGCGTGAAGCCGATCTGGAAAAACACCTGGCCAGCGGCCAGGGTGCCGAAGTGAAAGACCCGGGGCGTGAAAAAGCCCGCGAGGAAGCCCTCAAGCGCCTGGAAGAAGAGTCCAGGAAAAGCCCCGAGCAGCGCCGCCCGCCCGAGTTCGGCAGCGACAAGGACTTCCAGCTCGCGCAGGCCATCAACCAGCTCAAGGGCCGGCCCGTGATGATCAGCAAGACCATGGTCGAGCGCAAGGAAGAGAAAAAGGAAAACTGACCGCGTCTGCCCGCCAGAGCGCTGGTCCGGACGGGCCGGCAGTCTGGCTGCCCCGCGCTGCCCGGGTCACGTCCACCCATGAACGATACCCAGTTGCTGCGTTATTCCCGCCACATCCTGCTCGACGAGCTGGGCGTGGAAGGCCAGGACACCCTGCTGTCGTCGCGTGCGCTCATCGTGGGCGCCGGCGGCCTGGGTTCGCCCGTCGCGCTTTACCTGGGCAGCGCCGGGGTCGGGCGCATCACCGTGGTCGATGACGACCGGGTCGATGCCACCAACCTGCAGCGACAAATCGCCCACACGCTGGCACGTGTCGGCCAGTACAAGGCGCACTCTGTGCAACAGGCCGTCGCCGCCATCAACCCGGACGTCGAGGTCCTTGCCGTCACCACGCGCGCCGACGCTGCGGTGCTCGACGAACACGTCCGGCAGGCCGACGTGGTGCTGGACTGCACCGACAACTTTGCCACGCGCCAGGAGATCAACCGTGCCTGCGTGAAACACCGCAAACCGCTGGTATCCGGTGCGGCCATCCGCTTCGACGGCCAGGTGACGGTCTACGATCCGCGCCAGAGCACCTCACCCTGTTATGCCTGTGTCTTTCCGCCGACGGAGACCGTGCAGGAGGCCCAGTGCGCCACCATGGGCGTGTTTGCCCCGCTGGTGGGCATTGTCGGGACCGTGCAGGCGGCCGAGGCGCTCAAACTGCTGTGCGGCATCGGCCAGGCACTCACGGGGCGGCTGTTGATGCTCGACGCACGCAACATGGACTGGCACCACGTGCGGGTCGCACGCCATCCCTCCTGTCCGGTGTGCGGCGGCGCGTCGGCCTGAACGCCGGGCAGGCCCGGCGCCCCTGAGGCACCGCGGCTTATTTGGCCGCCGGGCTGGCCGCTGCCGGCTTGTCCGGCGGTTTCACCGGGCTGGCCACAGCCAGCACCCGTTCGCAATCAGCATCTTTGCCGGGCCCGGTTTCCACCGTCGCGGCCAGCGCGAGCAATGGATTGATCGCGCCGAGCAGCAGGGCAATGCCGGCCCGGCCCGCCAGCGCCGCCTTGTCGGGGCCGGCCACCGGCTTCGCGAACGTGCCGGTGATTTTCAAGGGGGAACGCAGACTCAGGATGCTCTGATCCTTGGGCTGCGGGTACAGCACCAGATCCAGCGTTTCATTGGTCAGGCTGATCTGGCCAGTGCCGTTGATCAGCGTGTCGGAGGTGTCCAGCAGGATGGCCCGGCTGGTCATCAGGCCCTGCTTGACATCAAACGCCGCGGCAGCGCAACGCAGGGTGACATTGCGGTCGCCGCTGGCCAGAAACTTGATGATCTCGCCGCCGTCCAGCCCCATGAACTCGAGCAGGATGTTGCTGACCTGTCCCCGGCCCATCAGCAGGGCCACGCTACCGGAGGACGAGCCGAGAACCTGGGCGCCGGAGCTGCCGCGGCCGGTCAGGTCGATCCGCCCGTTGAGCTTGCCCAGGCTGCCTTCGGTGCGTTCGATGCGCGGGAACAGCTGGTTCAGCTGCAACGTGCGGGCTTCGAGTCTGGCATGCACCAGCGCGGGCTTGCTGTTGGCGTCGATGCGGATCAGGCCGGCAAGCCGGCCACCGGCAACCCCCATGTCCAGCGGGTCGAGCTGCAACACACCGTCTTTCAGGAGAATGCGCGCATCAAAGCGGTCCAGCGGAAAGGCGCCGGCGTTCTTGACATCCACCACCTTGTAGCTGACGTCTGCATTCATGGTTTTGAGCCGCTCGAAGTCCAGCGTCGCCGTCGGCAACACCTTGCCGACCGCCTGCACCTGCCTGGCGGCCGAGGAAGGCTTGTCTTTGGCAACGGTTTTGCTCGTTGTGCGTGAAGCACCTGTCGGTACACCAATCAGCGGGCCAAGGTCCTCGAAATCGAGTGCCTTGGACTGCACCTTGCCCGACAGCAGGGCCAGCTGGCCCGAACGGTCGTAGGTGAGATCACCCGACAGGTCGGATTTGCCCAGACGCCCCTGGATGGCGGCCACCTTCCACACGGCCCCCTGCTTGCCGAGATGGCCGCGCAGGGCGTAGGTGGGGGTATCCGGCAAAACGACGCCCAGCAGGTTGTAGAGGTCCGCCAGCGTGCGGCCCTTGAGGTCGAAATTGGCATCCAGGCCGTCGAGCGACGCCAGATTGCCGATGCTGCCCCTGGCTTGCAG
Organism: Polaromonas sp.; assembly: GCF_029945925.1. Classification (GTDB taxonomy): domain Bacteria; phylum Pseudomonadota; class Gammaproteobacteria; order Burkholderiales; family Burkholderiaceae_C; genus Polaromonas. The sequence goes on from NZ_JAQSDN010000034.1 coordinate 7,296, forward strand.
CGTTGTACGGCCTGCACTGGCATTGACTTCCATCGGAAAGGGGTTGACCTGGGTGTCGCTGAGCTGCAGCACACTGCCGGCGCGGCCCTGGGCCGAGAAGGCCTCTTTTTTCCAGGTGCCGCGCGCCTTGTAGCTCAGCGGCATGTCCCGGGCCGCCGCCGATGTACCGGCTTCCGCTTCACTCGCAGCGACCACGCCAAACTCGGTCTTGATGTCGGCCCCCTGCGCTTCGGCCAGGTAATTGAGCACGCCCTTGTCCACCAGCAACTGGCCAATAAGTGGCACGGTACCGGCATCGGACGTGTCCTTTCCCAACGCCCAGGTGCGCCGGCCATCCGGCTGGATCTGCAGCCCCAGCACCGGCTGGCTCAAGCTGACGCGCGGAAGCTCGAGCTGGCCGCGCAGCAAGGGCCAGAGCAGGATGTCAAACTCGGCGGACTCGGCCTTGACCAGGTAAGGGTCGCGCGCCCAACCGGGGTTGGCGAAGGTGATGCCATCGGCCTTGACCGTGATGCGGCGTCCCAGCTGCACGTCCAGCCGTCGGGTGATTTCAAACTGCCGGCCGGTCTGGTCACTGACATAGCGGTTCACCGGCCCGCGCAACCAGTCCCACGGAAAAAACACGACCACCAGAATCATGACCGCCAGAACCAGTGCCGCGCCCGCCAGGAACCGACCCCAGAATGGGAAGAGGCGAATACGGGAGACAATGGAAGCGACACGGGTCATGGGGGCGGCCTGCGATTCTTGATTTGGGAAGACCGGGAGAGGCCCGATACCTGCAAGTGGTTGGCACCGCGCTGTGAAAGCGAAGGGGAAATCAGCTGACAGTGAAGTATCTGCCGGGAACCGTCGGCACACCGTGGGCAACAGCCATCGATGACTGTCAGTGCCTGCCTACAGTCAATGAGTAGGAAACATCCTACAAGCCAAGCACTCGCACCCTGTCAAAATCGGTCCGACAACATGGATACATTAGTTAACATGTCAATATGTTCCCGGCCTAGAGCCGTTGTAACCGTTTGAAAAATGCCGCGGTCAGCGATGGCAGACCGGGATTGAAGCTCAGTGGAACTAAAAACTTATATCGTCGAAGACAACGCCACCATCCGCGACAATCTCCTGGCTACGCTCGAAGAGCTGGCTGGTATTGATGCAGTGGGTACGGCGGAGACAGAAAATGAAGGCAAGGCCTGGCTGCTGGCAAACGGTCAGCAATGGGACCTGGCGATCGTGGACCTGTTTCTCAAACAGGGGAGCGGACTGGGCGTTCTCGAAGCCTGCCGCAACCGTATGGTGCATCAAAAAGTAATCGTGCTGAGCAATTACGCGACGGCCGACATCCGCAAGCGCTGCGCCCAGCTCGGCGTGGACGCGGTCTTCGACAAATCCAACGAGATAGACGCGCTGATCGACTACTGCATCGAGCAGTGCAGGTCGATCAATGCCGGCCAGCCCCAAAAATAGGGCTGGCGGCTAGCGGCTAGCGGCAGGCGCTCAGTCAATCAGCTTGTTCTTGAGGGCGTAATACGTCAGGTCGCTGTTGGACGCGAGACTCATTTTCTCCATCACGCGGGTCCGGTAGGTGCTGACCGTTTTGACACTCAGGGACAGCGCCTTGGCAATGTCGCCCGCGGTTTCTCCCTTGGCGAGCTTCAGGAACACCTGAAACTCGCGCTCGGAGAGCTGCTCGTGAGGCGTGGCATCGTTTTTCCGGTTGAGCTGCTGCGCCAGCAACTCGGCCACTGCCGGCGTGATGTAGCGTTTCCCGAGTGAGATGACGCGGATCGCATTGACGATCTCCATCGGATCACACTCCTTGTTCAGGTAGCCGCTGGCGCCCTGGCGAATCAGGTTGACCGCGTAGTGCTCTTCCGGATACCCGCTGAGAATCAGGATGCCGACATCGGGCGCTTTGGCGCGGATCATGGCCAGGGCATCGATCCCACTCTGGCCAGGCATGGACAGGTCCATGACCAGAATGTCCAACTCGACATTTCGCACCAGGTCAATGGCCTCGCGGCCACTGGCGGCTTCACCCACGACCCTGAAATCGACCTGATCCGAAAAGAACTGCTTGAGCCCGGAGCGCACGATGGCATGGTCATCCACAATTCCAATTTTGATCATTTCATGTCCTCTTGGTTAGGCTGGCATCGCCAAACGGCACAATGCAGCAACACAGCCTCGCGCAATTGCGGGCTTCTGTCTTCAGTAGCGATTATTCACGAATTATTGATCCATGCCGAACGGAGATCAGGATGAGATGGTTTGCAATCCCCAAAATGGCAATCAGCCTGCCGCTGGCGGTGCTGGCAGCGGTCGTTCTGATTTCCATCAACGAGGCGGGTTTTCGCTTGTCCACCGAGGCCGCTACCCGCATTGAGCAGTCTCAGGCCACACGTGGGGCCGTCCATCTGCTGCTGCAAAAGATGCTGGATGCCGAGACCGGGCAGCGCGGCTATCTGCTGACCGGCGATCCCAAATACCTGGAACCTTACGACGCGGCAACCGCCGACCTCAACCAGACCCTGGACACCCTGCGCGGGCACTACACCGCCTACCCGGCGGAGCTGGCGGAGTTCGGCCTCCTGTCGCGCAGCGTGTCGCGCAAGCTGGCGGAAATGGACCTCAGCGTACGCATGCGCAAGCAGGGCAACGAAGAAGCCTGGAAGTTTGTGCTGACCACCGACGTGGGCATGGACCAGATGAACGCCATCCGCAGCCAGATCGTCAAGCTAGTACGCGCCAGCGACAGCAAAATGGAGACAGCCCAGGCCCAGATCAGCCGGTCGCTGCAGTTGTCGCGCATTGGCATCGCCCTGATGGCGCTGGCCGGGTTGCTGGCGTTTTACATGTATCTGCGGCAAACCGGGGCCCTGCTGGACGCCGGCAGGCGCGAACAGGAAGCCCTGCAGCGCGAACGCGACCAGTTGGACAAGGAAGTGCGCGACCGCACGGCCACCCTGGCCGAGCTGGCCACCCACCTGCAGCAGGTGCGGGAAGATGAGCGCGGCCACCTGGCGCGTGAGCTGCACGACGAACTCGGCGCCTTGCTGACGGCGGCCAAGCTCGATGTGGCACGCATCAAATCGCGGCTCGGGGCCATTTCACCGGAAGCCGCCGAACGCATGCAGCACCTGATCGAGACACTCAACAGCGGCATTGCCCTCAAGCGCCGCATTGTGGAGGACTTGCGGCCCTCGTCGTTGTCGCACCTGGGGCTGGTCGCCTCCCTCGAAATCCTGGCGCGCGAATTCGAAGACCGGTCAGGCTTGAGCATCATCACCGACCTGGAGACGGTGGAGCTCGGCGGCTCGGCACAGCTCACGGTCTACCGGCTGGTGCAGGAGTCGCTGACCAACATGGGCAAATACGCCGAAGCGAAACAGGCAGAAATCAGCCTGCATGATTTTGACGGCTACATCACGGTCGAGGTCCGGGACAACGGCACCGGCTTCGACACCACGCAGATCAAGGGATCGAGCCACGGGCTGGCCGGCATGCGCCACCGGGTCGAAGCGGCAGGCGGGCGCCTGACAGTGGTCTCCAGTCCCGGCCAGGGCACACGCATCTCCGCTGTGTTGCCCAAATCGCTTTAAGCGCAGGCGCTCCCGCCGGCGGGGCCACAGCCACCGCCCCCGGCCCACGGGGCCACATGCGCAGAATGCGCCTATCGGCTGCGTCCTACACGGCATGTTCATGCCAACCGACAAGGGCATCCGGCACTCACCGATGAGTAGATGGGGCTTCTACGTTTAACCTTGCTACAGGTGTTTCATTTTTGAGCGCCACGTACAACAAGGGGCGCGCCCCTGCAAGGAGATCGACATGCTGCACTATTCCGTTGTTTTCCTCGTGATCGCACTGATTGCAGCCGTGTTCGGTTTCGGTGGCATTGCCGCCGGCGCCGTCGAAATTGCCAAGATCCTCTTTTTCATCTTTGCCATCATGGCTGTGATCAGCTTCGTGGTCGGCCTGATGAAAAGAAAGTGAATTCCCCTCACCCGGTCCACGCGTACATTGCGACGGACCTGCCTTTTTACACTTCCCAAGGAACCCCATGAAAAACCCGCTCTCCAGCCACCCCCAAGCCCAAGACACCCTGTCGGGTGCGCGTCATATGTCCGAGCAGATGCTCACGGGTGCCGAGAGGGCCATGGACAGCACGCGCAGCCTGGCCAACGACACGCTGGACCGTGCCGAGGACAAAGTTCGCCATTTGCGCGGCAGCATCGACCCGCTGGTTGACAAGCTGGCCACCCAGGCGCAGAAGCTGGCGCGCCAGAGCTTGGACATGGCCTCTGAGGCCAGCCACCGGGCGCAACGTTCCATGCACCGCTATGCGGACGCAACGACGCGTTATGTCTCCAATGAGCCCGTGAAGTCCGTCCTGATCGCCGCCGCAGTGGGCGCAGCTGTCGCCTTGCTGGTGGCCTCGGCCGTGCATCGCGACAAGCGCTGATTTCCGCGGCTTCGTCCCCTCTTCACGACCACTGACGCTTCATGCTGCATCCGCTGTTTTCCCTTCTCGTCCGACGGCCCGACCTGGTGGTCGATCACCTGTCGGCCTATGGCGCCCTGGTCCACGAGGAAGCATCGGAAGCCGGGTCGGAACTGCTTCAGCGCGGGCTGGCGTGGGGTTTGGTCATCCTGTGTGCCGGCGTGTTTTTGACGCTGGCCGGTGTGGCCCTGATGCTGGGCATGTTGCTGAACCAGTTTCACTGGGTGCTGGTGGCCATTCCTTCGGTCATGCTGGTGCTGCTTCTGGCCGCCCTCAGCAAAGCGCGGCAGCCCCTGGCCGCCACGCGTTTTGATGAGCTCAAGGCCCAACTGGATCGCGATGCGCAGGCATTGCGCGCAGCAGCCTGATCCCATGATGAACGACAACACCGTGCTTTCTGCCCGCCAACGCCTGGACAACAGCCGGCAGGCGATTGTTCGCCAGATGGGGCATGACAACGCCACGGCTGTCGAGCATGGCGGCAGCGAAAACGAAATTGACGCGTCGGCCAGCACGTGGTCGCTCGTCAAACAGACGGCAACATCGTGGTGGCACGGCCACCCGGCCAGCCTGGCACTGGATTTTGCCAAGCCGAAGATGCAGCGTTTTGCCCAGGAGCAGCCCCTGAAGCTGCTGGCCATTTCTGCGGGCATGGGCGCGGCGGCCGTGTTGCTGCGCCCTTGGCGCCTGATATCGCTGACCGGCCTCGTTTTCGCGGCGCTGAAGTCGTCCGAGGTCACCGGCCTGGCCAGTTCCCTGCTGGCTTCCCGCACCCGGAACGACCGCTTTCGATGATTTCCATTCGCAAACCGACCGGCGTGGTGCCGTCAGTCGGCCAGCTTCTCAACTCTTCGCACCAAAACATATTTACAAACTTCAAGGAAAAACCATGAAATACGCTCGCGCAATTGCATTCGCCGCCCTGGCTGGCATCACCATCATCAGCGCTGGTTGCGCAGTCGGCCGTGGTCAGCAGACTGCTGGCTCCTACGTCGATGACACCGCCATCACCACCGCCGTGAAGGCCAAATTTGCAGAAGACAAGACCGTTTCCATGACCTCCATCAGCGTTGAAACGCTGAACGGCACGGTGCAATTGTCCGGCTTCGCCAAATCGACTGCCGAAAAAGCCCAGGCTGAAAACATCGCCCGCAACACCAAGAATGTCCGCGCTGTGCGCAACGACATCGTCGTTCGTCCTTAAACCGCGTCAAGCGGTGAAGCAGGCTGGCTTTGCCGGTCTGCAAAGCGGGTCCCGGCTGTCACAAGCCGGGCCCCGCTTTGCTTTGAACGGAACAATCTTTTCCGGCGGTGGGAGATCAGCCTGCCGGCCAACGTGCTGCGACAGGCACAAGTCCCCCCTCCTCCAGGCTCAGGCCGAACGACCCAAAAAAAATCACCGGAACGCAGCCTGGGGGCGGCGTGTCGGTGACGCAGGCTGACGGCGGAGACCGCGATCAGCCGGGTGTGACCGTCAGCTGGTTGTTGACGGATGTCACGCCTTTGACCTGCTTGGCGATTTCCGTGGCCTTGTCTTTCGCTGCCGCGCTGGGCGCCGGGCCATTGAGCGTCACCACGCCGTCCTTGGTATCGACATTGATCTTGATGGCGCTGAGATCCGGGTCCTTGGCCAGCCCGGTGGAGACGGTCGCCGTGATGGTGAGATCGTCTATTTTTTCACCCATGGTGGTGCTGGCCTGGCTGCCCGTGGCTTGCGCGTCCTTGGACGCTTCCTTCATGGCATTGCCGGCATCCTTGGCTGCCTGCTCGGTCTTGGCGATGCCGGAGTCTATCGACTGACCGACGGTTTTGCCGTCATCCGCCTTGTTGCAAGCCGTCAGTGCCAGCAGGACGGCAGCGGAACACGCCAGCGCCAGAAGCGGTCGCCGCGCTTGAAGAGGGGTCGGGTTCATGGTGGCTCTCCTGTTCTGGGATGAGATTCGCAACCGGTGTGCTCAGATCTTGTCGATCAATTTTTTGGCATTGTCCTTGACGTTTTCCTTGGCGTCGCCATAACCCGCCTGGGTTTTGCCTTTGGCCTGGTCCGCCAGGCCTTCGGCCTCCAGCTTTTCATTGCCAACCACGCGGCCAGCCACTTCCTTGGCTTTGCCCGCAGCCTGGTCCACACGGCCTTCGACTTGATGCTTGTTCATGGTGTTTCTTTCTTTGAAAATGGAGTTCGGCCCGCCTGGATGGCGAACACACCTCTACTCTAGGCAGGCCGGTTGGGCCAGTTCGTCAGCGCCTGCGGAATTTTTTGTAGGACGGCAGGCAGTCCCGGCGCAGCGGCGCCTCAGGGGTGGCAGGCGCCGTGCCGCTTGCGGAAAAGGCGGGGCGGCAGCGCCTGGGGATCGGCAAACAGCCCACGCTGCGCCCACCGGGCCTGCCTCTGCAACTTCAGGTAGGGCCCGCCCTCACGCCCATACCGGTCTGACCAGGCATGACCTTGCGCGACCATCCAGCCGGCCATGTCTTCACCCCCCAGATACACGGTCGCCACGGCGCGGCCGTAGTCGTCATGCCGGTGCTTTCTCACGATCACCATGCGGCGCGCCACGCGGCTGGCCAGGGCGACACGCGCGGCACGGCCGCCGGCCTGGCAGATCTCGGGCGCATCAATGCCGGCCATGCGCAGCTTCACCGGCTTGCCGCCACCGGCGGGCCGAGCCCACAGGGTGTCTCCGTCGGTGACATGTGTGACTTTCATGCTCTCCGCCCATGCAGAATGGGCGGTAGCAGCTATCAAAAATATAGCAATCTTGAACGCGGTCATGGTCATGCAGTAACGATCCAGCCCTCAATCGGGTCGACATCACCGGGCAGGCCGTAACGCGCGGCGCCCTGCGCATGCTGCGCCTGGGCCCACGCGGCCTGCATCAGGCAGAGCACCGCGTCCAGACTGTCACCGCTGGCGTCGTCGACCAGGGTGTCCCGCTGCGCATGACTGAGTTTCAGGCGCAGGCCCAGCCGGGTCTGGCCCATCTCCAGCGCGGTGATCAGGTCCTTGCGCGCAATCAGCCGGTCCGGCGTCTGCTTGAGCCGGTCATCACTTTTGTAGGATCGCCTGCCGAGCACCTCGCGCGCGAGCAGCCCCGGGTAAGCTTCGAGCGCAACGCGCGACAGGTCGCCCGCGTGCAGGCCCGGCAGGTGAACGCCGGCTGCCAGCAGCCGCGGCACACCCGCGTGCAGCATGAACGCCACCGGCGGATTGATCCACTTCATGGACGGGCTGGAGCCGGCGGGAACGTCGGTGGTGCGGTGCGCAAACTTGCCGCCCACAGGACGGGCTGCACAGAAGGCCGCAAACGTCTGCCGGATCTCTTCACGGCTGAGGCTGGCGTAGTGGGCCATCAGCGCCGTCCAGGTGTCCGGCCAGCCGAGATGCTTGACCAGCTCGCGCGGCAGGCCGAACGGGAAGTCAAAAGCGCCCAGCCACGCGCGGGGCTGGCTCAGCCACTCCCCAAAGGCTTCCAGCGAGGCGAGGCGCTCCAGGCCAGCCAGCAACACGCGCCCGCCGGAAAGTGATCCGCTGGCCAGGACAATCGGCTTGCGGCGCGTCGGGCTGCTGGAGAAATCGCAGCCAATCAGCAGGGGCAGGGTCTGGGGCATGGGTCGGTACCGTTCAGCCAAGGGCCAGCGCGGTCACACCCGCAGCAAGCAGGCCGGCAAGCAGGCCGGCAAGCAGGACCAGGGCAAAAGCGGACAGCGGCATGGCGCAAGCGGCGGGTATAGCGCGCACTAGCGCCGTGCGGCCGTGCAGCCGCCCATTGAGCGTTTCAAAACTCGTGACAGCCGGAACGCTCAATCCCTCACCCCGACCCGCGCCCGGAGGGCGAGGGTGAGAGCGGTCCAATTCACTGTCGTGTATTTGGAAAAGATCAATAGGGAGGAAAACTCAGACCTTGCCGCAGATGGAGGCGGTGGCCATCAGGTCTTCCAGCAAGGCCAGCGACACCTTGCCCGACACCGAGTAGGGGTCGAGCTCGGCCTTCTCGGAATATTTGAGCAGGATGGAGGCGTTGATGCGCTCGACATTGACCTGGCCCATGGTCCACCCGCCAAAACGCCGCTCGGAGATTTCCTCGTAATGCAGCAGCACCACGTCCTTGTGGCGCGGGTCTTTCTGGATGTGGCCGTAGAGGTCGCTGATCTGCATTCGCCCGCCTTCGAGGGCCTGCAGGAAAATGCCGCCGCCGTAGCAGAGGATGCCGGTGATACCCATGGCCGGGTTGTGGCTGCGCGACTGCGCAAGGATGGATTCGGTGAGATCGCTGGAGCCGGGGTTGACCGAGCGGCTGGCGTAGAGAAGGCGTACCAACATGTGAATTCCTTAGTTGCTGCTCTTTTTGGGAATGAGCGACAAAAATTCGCGGCGCAGGTTCGGATCCTTGAGGAACACCCCGCGCATGACGGAATTGATCATCTTGCTGTCCAGGTCCTTCACACCACGCCAGCCCATGCAGTAGTGGCTGGCCTCCATGACAATGGCCAAGCCGTCAGGCCGGGTTTTTTCCTGGATCAGGTCGGCCAGCTGCACCACCGCTTCTTCCTGGATCTGCGGGCGGCCCATGATCCACTCGGCCAGCCGCGCGTATTTGGACAGGCCGATGACATTGGTGCGTTCGTTGGGCATCACGCCTATCCAGAGTTGCCCGATCACCGGGCAGAAATGGTGCGAGCAGGCACTGCGCACCGTGATCGGACCGACAATGATCAGCTCGTTGAGGTGCTCGGCATTGGGAAATTCGGTGACGGTGGGACCGGCCACATAACGTCCCTTGAACACCTCGTTGAGGTACATCTTGGCCACGCGGCGCGCGGTGTTGTGGGTGTTGTGGTCGCCGACAGTGTCGATCACCAGGCTGTCCAGCACGCCCTGCATCTTGCCTTCCACCTCGTCCAGCAGCTTCTCCAGTTCGCCCGGCTCAATGAAGGCGGCAATGTTGTCGTTGGCATTGAAGCGTTTTTTTGCCAGGGCGAGGCGTTCGCGGATCTTGACGGAAACCGGCGTGCCTTCGTCAACAAGGGCGGGAGAATCAGGCGTATTGGATTTCACAAGCATGGGCAGATGTTACCAGTCTGCCCCAAAACAGCCATGCCCCTTTTCTGCAAGGGTTTTGGACCTCCAGCCCTTGATGACCGTGCGCCGACAGCTATGAATTAAGGAGCATTTTCAGCATGCCGGGGATGGGCCCCGTCAGCAGGGGAATCGGCACGGCTCAATAACGCTGGCCGGCGATCAGCAGGGCCAGGCGCATCAGGGCGTAGGCGATGTATTCCAGCACCCGCTGGCGCCAGGGCCGGCGGCTGTAAATGTCCGGATCCAGCCGCACGCCGCCGGCCGTCATGGCCAGAACCAGGCGCTCACGCAAGGCGTGTGCAAAGCCGGGGTCCTGCACCACCACATTGGCCTCGCGCGCCAGCAGCAGGCTCAGAGGATCGAGGTTGGACGAGCCGACGGTGGCCCAGCGCCCGTCGATCACCGCCACCTTGGCGTGCAGGAAACCGGCACCGTATTCATGGATCTCCACACCCGCCGCCAGCAGCGCGCCATACACCGGCCGCGCCGCATGGTATTGCATGAAGTATTCGTACCGGCCCTGCAGCAGAAGGCTGACCCTGACGCCGCGCCTGGAAGCCCGGATCAGGGCCCGGCGCAACTTCCCGCCCGGCACAAAATAGGCGTTGGCAATGATGATTTCGTCCCGCGCCTGGCCAATGGCCCTGCGGTAGGCACGTTCGATGCTGCTGCGATTGCGCAGGTTGTCGCGCAGCAGCAGGCCCGCGGTGTCGCTGCGCCCGCGCGTCGTGCCAGTGGATCTTTCGTGGCCCAACCCACGGGAGCGGCCACCGTAACCGGCCGCCTTGACAGCCTCCCAGGCGGCGAGCAAGTGGCGCTGGCGCGCGCTGTAGCCGGCCTCCACACGCCACCAGAGCAGCGCCATGGCATCGGAGGCTTCCACCGCCAGCGGCCCGGTGACCGCCACGGCAAAGTCAAAGCGCGGTTCCGTCAGCGGCCCGTGGTTGGGGTCGTAAAAATCGTCCAGGATATTGATGCCGCCGCAAAACAGGATGTGCTCATCGACCACACACAGCTTGCGGTGCAGGCGGCGCCAGCGTTCGGGGACCAGCAGCCCCAGCGCAGCAAACCGGCCGCGGCCCAGCGGCGCGTAAAAACGCCACTGCACACCAGCCTGGTCGAACTTCTCCTGCCATTCAGGGGAGATGCGGTCGGTGCCGACGCCGTCGACCAGCACCTGAACCAGCACACCGCGCCGCGCCGCGCGCACCAGCGCCTCGGCGACGTCCGCACCCTGCCCGTGGACGTCGAAAATATAGGTCTCCAGCTGCACCCAGGCCGTGGCCGCGTCGATCGCCTGCACCAGCGCCGGGAACAGCGCCTGCCCACCCTGCAGCAATTGCAGCGCGCGCGGATCCTGGTTTTGAAGTGTTGGCATGGCTCAGGGCTTGTGCAGGGGACGGACCATGCCGGGCGGTGCCACGGCGATGCCGTGCCGGCCAGGCGCCAGCCCTTTATCCCGCAAATTGTGGCAGCATCAGCACAGCCTCGGCATTCGAGGGGGAAAAGCACCGGTCCGCTGCTTCCCGCCAGGGCAGCCACTGCCAGGCACGGTGTTCGCGGGGACTGAGCGTGACGGCTGTGCCCGGCGGCACACACAGGCTGAAAACATGTTCGGTGTTGTGCGTTACGCCCTGCGCGTAGCGGTGCCGCCAGACCGGGTAGATCTCGTAGACGTTGGCCAGCGCCCAGTCCCGGAAATCTTCCGGCCGCGCTGAAATGCCGGTTTCCTCCCTCACTTCGCGCGCGGCGGTCTGCGCCAGGGGCTCATCCAGCGCGTCCATGGAACCGGTGACACTTTGCCAGAACCCTGGCTGGTCGGCGCGCTCGATCAGCAGCACATACAGCTGCCGCGTATGAATGACCACCAGCACCGACTCGGGAATCTTGAAGGAAGTCATGGCCCGGGTCCTCTTCTGTCCGGACAGGCAGCGATGCGCGGGAGCCGAGCCGCCCACGGCGCGCACCGTGCAAATGGCCTGTTTTTACAAGACAAATCGGCCTCCAGCCCGATAAACACGGGCGCCAGCAGCTATCAATATCGCAGCACACCGCTGCACCGGCATCAGGCCGGCTGGGGGTTGCGCAGGCGGATGTGCAGCTCGCGCAGCTGCTTCTCGTCGACCGGGCTGGGCGCGTGCGTGAGCAGGCACTGCGCGCGCTGGGTCTTGGGGAAGGCAATCACGTCGCGGATGGACTCCGCGCCCGTCATCATGGTCACGATGCGGTCCAGGCCGAAGGCCAGGCCACCGTGCGGTGGCGCGCCGTACTGCAGCGCATCGAGCAGGAAGCCGAACTTCTCCTGCGCTTCCTCGGGCCCGATTTTCAGGGCACTGAAGACCTTGCTCTGCACCTCGGCGCGGTGGATACGCACCGAGCCGCCGCCGAGCTCCCAGCCGTTGAGCACCATGTCGTAGGCCTTGGCAATACATTTGCCGGGATCGGTGTCCATCCAGTCTTCATGGCCGTCCTTGGGCGCCGTGAAGGGGTGGTGCACCGCGCTCCAGCGCTGGCCATCCTCGTCGAATTCGAACATCGGAAAGTCCACCACCCACAGCGGCTTCCAGCCGGCGGTGAAGATGCCGGTCTTCTTGCCGAAGGCGCTCAGGCCGACCTTCAGGCGCAAGGCACCTATGCTGTCGTTGACCACCTTGGCCTTGTCGGCGCCGAAGAAAATGATGTCGCCGTTCTGCGCACCGGTGCGCTTGAGGATCTCGGCCACCGCTGCGTCGTGGATGTTCTTGACGATGGGGCTTTGCAGGCCGTCGCGGCCCTTGGTGACGTCGTTGACCTTGATCCACGCCAGGCCCTTGGCGCCGTAAATCTTCACAAACTCGGTGTAGCCGTCGATCTCGCCGCGGCTCATCTCGGAGCCGCCCGGCACGCGCAGCGCGACCACGCGGCCGCCCGGCGTGGTGGCCGGCGCGCTGAAGACCTTGAAGTCCACATCGGCCATCACGTCGGTCAGCTCGGTGAACTCCAGGTTGACGCGCAGGTCGGGCTTGTCGGAGCCGAAACGGTGCATGGCATCGGCATAAGCCATAACCGGAAACTCGCCCAGGTCGGTAGCCAGCACGGTCTTGAAGATGTTGCTGATCATGCCCTGAAACAGGTCACGGATGTCCTGCTCGCCCATGAAGGACGTCTCGATATCGATCTGCGTGAATTCGGGCTGGCGGTCGGCGCGCAGGTCTTCGTCGCGGAAACACTTGGTGATCTGGTAGTAGCGGTCGAAGCCGGCGACCATCAGCAGCTGCTTGAACAGCTGCGGGCTTTGCGGCAGGGCAAAAAACATGCCTTCGTTGACGCGGCTGGGCACCAGGTAGTCGCGCGCGCCTTCCGGCGTGCTCTTGGTGAGCATGGGCGTTTCGATGTCGATGAAGCCGTTGGCGTCAAGGAACTTGCGCGTTTCCATGGCCACGCGGTAACGCAGCATCAGGTTGTTCTGCATGTAGGGACGGCGCAGGTCCAGCACACGGTGCGTCAGGCGGGTGGTTTCCGACAGGTTGTCGTCGTCGAGCTGGAACGGCGGCGTCACGCTGGGGTTTAGCACAATCAGCTCGTGGCACAACACCTCGATTTTGCCGCTTTTCAGCGCCTCGTTGACCGTGCCTTCCGGGCGGGCGCGCACCAGGCCCTTGATCTGCACGCAGAACTCGTTGCGCACGCCTTCGGCCGTGGTGAACATGTCGGCTCGGTCCGGATCACACACCACCTGCACATACCCCTCGCGGTCGCGCAGGTCGATGAAGATCACGCCGCCGTGGTCACGCCGGCGATTGACCCAGCCGCACAGGCTCACAGTCTGGCCCAACAGGGCTTCGGTCACCAGACCGCAATAGTGGGAACGCATTTGGGAAGTCATAGATAAATCGCTTTGCTTGTGAGCGCTTGCGCGCCGAGGAACTGGTACTTGCTTACTTGGGCTTGTAGCTGGCGGCGCTGCCGGGCACCACCACACCCATGGAAATCACATAGGTCAAGGCTTCGTCAACACTCATTTTGAGTTCAATGCAGTCGGCCTTGGGCAGCATGATGAAATAGCCGCCGGTGGGATTGGGCGTCGTCGGGACATACACGCTCAGGTAATCCCCCTGCAGGTGGTTGGCCACGTCGCCGCCCGGCATGCCGGTCTGGAACGCGATGGTCCAGACGCCTTCGCGCGGCCACTGCACCAGCAAGGCTTTGCGAAATGCATTCCCGTTCTCCGAAAACAAGGTGTCGGAGACCTGCTTGACGCTGGAATAAATGGACCGGACGATGGGAATGCGGCTGAGCAGGGCATCCCACCAGCTGACCAGCTTCTTGCCGAGAAAATTGGTCGCCAGCGCACCTATCGACAGCACGATGGCCAGCGCCAGCAGAACGCCAAAACCCGGAATGTGAAAACCCAGCAGTTTGTCGGGATGCCAGTCCCCCGGAAGAATTTGCAGGGTCTGGTCCAGCGTGCCGATGATCCAGTTGAGCAGCCAGACGGTCACCGCCAGCGGCACCAGAACCAGCAACCCGGCCAGCAGCCATCGGCGTATCGCGCCCATCAACTCGCCTTGGTTGGACCGGAAGCCGCCGGCGCCGGCGCGGGAGCAGCCGCGGGGGCAGCGGCTGTTTTCCCTGCCGGCTCGGCGGGCTTGCTGTCTGCTGCAGCAGCAGGGGCTTCGCCGCCGCTGACGGGCGGAACCGCGGTGGCACCGCCGCCGCCGCGAAAATCAGTCACGTACCAGCCCGAACCCTTGAGCTGGAAGCCGGCCGCGGTGAGCTGCTTCTTGAAAGCGGGCGCGCCGCACTGGGGGCAGTCGGTCAGCGGGGCATCGGACATTTTTTGCAAAACGTCCTTGGTATGCCCGCAGGACTCGCATTTGTAAGCGTAAATTGGCATGGTTCCAGAGGTTTTGTCAGGAGGGGGCTGTCCCGAAGTGACCCTCAGGATGCAAAACCTTCAATTATAGGCGCTGCGGATTTCCGCAGCCGGTGCCCGGACTCGCCCGGGATGGACGCCAGGCGCTGCTGGCGGCGCCGGTCAGCCTTCGGTGGACAGCCGGTGGTGGCTGCCGCGGCTGTTCTCTATCGTCTGCGGTGTCAGCGACCCCACCAGCATGCCCAGCGTCGCGGCCAGCACACCTGCCAGCTGGGCAGGAAATTGCTCCCCCAGGGTACTGAAGGTAAACAGCAGCCAGGTCGCAATGCCGCAAACCACCGAGAAAATGGCGCCCTGGGTGCTGGCCTTTTTCCAGTACAGCCCAAATACCAGCGGCACAAAAGCGCCGACCAGGGGCACCTGGTAGGCACCCGACACCATGTCGTAAATCGAAGTGCCCTGCATGAAGATGGCGTAACCCAGTACCAGCGCGCTGAAGATCAGCACCGTGGTCCGCATCAGCTTGAGTTCCCGTTTGTCGCTCATGCGCGGTTTGAACTGGCGCCAGATGTTCTCCACAAAAGTCACACTGGGCGCCAGCAGGGTCGCCGACGCGGTGGACTTGATGGCCGACAGCAAGGCGCCAAAAAACAGCACCTGCATGATGAAGGGCATTTTTTCGAGCACCAGCATGGGCAGGATTTTCTGCGGGTCTTCCTTGAGCAGCAGGGCCGTCTGCTCCGGCATGATGATCAGCGCACTGGCGACCAGAAACATCGGCACAAAGGCAAACAGGATGTAGAAAATGCCGCCAATGACCGGCCCCTTGGTCGCCGCGCTCTGGCTGTTGGCCGACATCACGCGCTGGAAAACGTCCTGCTGCGGAATCGAGCCGAACATCATCGTGATGGCCGCGGCAAAGAAAAACACCATGTCCCTGAAGTTCGGTTCCGGCCAGAACCTGAACAGGTCCTGGCTGGTGGCCAGGGCGACAACCTTGTCCGCACCGCCGGCCAGGTTGCCGGCAAAAATGGCCAGCACGGCCAGGCCGGCGACCAGCACAATCATCTGGATGAAGTCGGTCACGGCCACCGACCACATACCCCCGAACAGGGTGTAGGCCAGCACCGAGGCCGTGCCGATGATCATGCCGGCGGTTGTGCTGATGGCGCCGCCCGACAGGAGGTTGAACACCAGCCCGAGCGCCGTGATCTGGGCCGCCACCCAGCCGAGGTAGCTGATCATGATGATGATGGAGCACAACACCTCGATGGTGCGGCCGTAACGCTCGCGGTAGTAGTCGCTGATCGTCAGCAGGGACATCTTGTAGAGCTTGCCCGCAAAAAACAGGCCCACCAGGATCAGGCAGGTGCCGGCGCCAAAGGGGTCTTCCACCACGCCGTTCAGGCCGCTGCTGACAAATTTGGCCGGAATGCCGAGCACGGTTTCCGAGCCGAACCAGGTCGCAAACGTCGTCGTCACGATCATGATCAGCGGCAGATTGCGCCCCGCAATCGCATAGTCGGCGGTGTTTTTAACGCGCCGGGCGGCGTACAGACCGATGATGATGGTGATCAGAAGATAGACAAAAACCAGGGTCAAGAGCACGGCGATCTCCTCAGGAATGCGATTATCACCAGATTTTCCGGCTCAAAAAACCCGGATTCTCAGCAGTATTTGGATGGCCAGCAGGCCCAAAGCAAAACCCAGACCACCATAAATCAGGCTTTGCAGCAGCTTGTTGGTGCGCCGCTGCTCCTGCAGCAGCTCCTGAAGCTCCCGGCGGTTTCCGCCACTCTGGCCCTTCAGGTATTGCTGCAACAGGCGCGGCAGGCCGGGCAGCAATTTGGCGTAGGTCGGCGCCTCGGCCTTGAGCTGCTCCAGAAGTTTTTCAGGGCCGACCTGTTCCAGCATCCAGGTCTCCAGAAAGGGCTTGGCCGTGCTCCACAAGTCCAGGTCGGGGTCCAGCTCCCGGCCCAGGCCTTCGATGTTGAGCAGGGTTTTCTGCAGCAGCACCAGCTGCGGCTGGATCTCCACATGGAAACGGCGCGAGGTCTGGAACAGGCGCATCAACACCATACCCAGCGAAATTTCCTTCAGCGGGCGATCAAAGTAGGGTTCACAGACGGAACGGATGGCCGATTCCAGCTCATCCACCCGCGTCTGCGGCGGCACCCAGCCGGATTCGAGATGCAGTTCGGCCACCCGTTTATAGTCGCGCCGGAAAAAGGCACTGAAATTCTGCGCGAGGTATTCCTTGTCGACCTCGGTCAGCGTGCCCACAATACCGAAGTCCAGCGAAATGTAGCGCCCGAAGGTCGCGGGGTCCAGGCTGACCTGGATGTTGCCCGGGTGCATGTCGGCATGAAAGAAACCGTCCCGGAAGACCTGGGTGAAAAAGATGGTGACGCCGTCGCGCGCCAGCTTTTTCATGTCCACCCCGGCGTCCCGCAGGCGCTGCACCTGACTGATGGGTACGCCGTCCATGCGCTGCATGACCATCACGTCGGGCATGCAGAAATCCCAGACCATTTCCGGAATCAGCACCAGGTTCAGGTCCTGCATGTTGCGGCGCAGCTGGGCCGCATTGGCGGCTTCGCGCAGCAGGTCGAGCTCGTCATGCAGGTACTTGTCAAACTCGCCCACCACCTCACGCGGCTTCAGGCGCTTGCCGTCGGTCGACAGGCCTTCGACCCAGCCGGCCATCATGTGCATCAGCGCCAGGTCTTTTTCGATCGCGGGCAGCATGTTGGGACGCAGCACCTTGACCGCCACCTCACGGCCACCGGGCAGCGTGGCAAAGTGAACCTGCGCAATCGAGGCGCTGGCCACGGGCCGGCGCTCGAAGGTCGCAAAAATCTGGCCGATCGGCCGGCCGAAGGCTTTTTCAATGATGGCAATGGCAACATCCGAGTCGAACGGCGGAACCCGGTCCTGCAGGCGGGCCAGCTCGTTGGCAATGTCCAGCGGCAGCAGGTCGCGGCGGGTCGACATGACCTGGCCGAACTTGACAAAAATCGGGCCCAGGCTTTCAAGGGCTTCGCGCAGGCGCTCGCCGCGGGGCGCTTTCAGGTTCCGGCCCAGCGACACCACACGCGTCAGCCTCCTGACCCAGGGCCTGCTGAAACTGGAGAGCACCAGTTCGTCGAGGCCGAAGCGCAACACCGTCCAGACAATGAAAACGCCCCTGAAAAGACGGCTCATGCAGAAGCTTTCGGAGGCTCCGTGACCGGCGGCACACCGGGCTGCACCGCAGAAGCGGATGAAAACGGCCGCGGCGCCTGGGCCAGAAACTGCCGCAAGCCCGTCAGGCCCCGGCGCGCCGCACCGGCCAGCGTATGCGCCGGCACGTCGCCGATCAGGCGCGAAAGGTCTTCCTCCACGTCCCAGCGCAGGTTGTCCGCGAGCCAGCCGAGTTCAGCGGCCAGCTGGACATCACCCTCAATCTTGACTGGGGGCGCCTTGCCGGCCAGCACCGACTGCAGCACCACGCCCGGTGATTCCGCCGCCACTGCCAGCAACAGATCCGGCCTGGCCGCGGCCGGTGCGCGGTCCACAAGTCCCGCAGGGGTGATCAGCAAATCCAGGGCAAACACACCCCAGCGGACATGGACCACGCTGCCCTTTTTGCGCAGAAGACGGTTCTGCGCCTCTTTTTCCTGCATCAGGACATGGTTGAGCAACAGGACCAGCTTCTGCTGCCCTTCATCGACCGCCCAAGCGGGGGGCTGAAAACGGGCGGCCAGGGACTGCAGAAAAGAAAAAGGGGACGTGTTATTCATACGTCCCCGATTTTGCAGCATAAACATGGCCCCCACGGTCGCTCACTTCGTGTAGCTCCCTGCCCCCGAGGGGGCCGCTGCGCCTGCGGCCCCTGCTTGGAAAGACAGTCCTCTGCGCTCGCGGCTTATTGAAGTGCTTGTACGCCTGCAACAAGCCAGCCGCCACCGTTGCGCGGCTTGGTCATGTTCCACACTTCACGGAACGGGCTGGGGCCTGCGGAGGCGTCTTCACGGATCATGCCGGAGAACTCGACGCTGGCCATGTAGACATCGCTGAGCTCTTCAATGCCAAGCAGTTGGGCATCAAGCATGACCACGTCGGTCTTGTTGGTCACACCGCCGGTATGCGATTCACGGTCGGCCAGCTGCGCCTTGATCTGCTCGAGCATCTCGTCGGTCATCATGGCGCGCAGGCTGTTGACGTCGGAACGGTCCCAGGCGTCCTGCAGGGTCACGAAGTTGGCCTTGCAGGCCTTGAGGAAACCTTCGGCATCAAAACCGGCTGGCACCCCCCAGGACTGCGAACCGCCGAGGGAAGAACCGATCATCGAGCCGCCGGCCGCGGCGCCCGCGCCTGCCTTGGTGGCTTCAAACGCCATGCTGCCGCGCTCCCAGGGGCGGGCCGAGGCGTCGTTACCCACGTTTTCAGGGCTGTAGTTGCGCGGCGTGGCGGCGTTGCCCGCCCCCTGCATGGCGTACGGCGTCGCACCCTGGCTGTTGTTGGCCTTGAGCTTGCGCATGATGAAACCGACGACCACCATTACCAGCATGGCGAGCAGGGCAAACATGATGATCTGCCCAAAAGCGCCGCCCAGACCGAGCGAAGATGCCAGCCAGGCCAGACCCAGACCCGCGGCCAGACCACCCAGCATCGCACCCCAGGGCTTCTTGGGCGCTGCCGCAGCGGCCCCGGTGTTGGCCGGCGCGGCCGGCGGTGTCGCCTGGCGCTGCGTCACATTGGACGATTGCCGTCCGACGGAGCCGCCGCCGCCCATGCGTTTGGCTTCCGCAGGCGCATACGCCAGGAGCATGGTGGTGGCCAGGACAGCCGCCAGAATCGCAGACCAAATTTTCATACCGTCTCCTCTAATTAAATATCAAAATATCTCAACACTTGATTCCAACATGTAATGCCACAACCCCGCCGGTGAGGTTGTGATAGTCCACATGGCCGAAACCACCTTTAAGCATCAGGGCCTTTAGTTCTTCCTGGCTGGGATGCATGCGGATGGACTCCGCCAGATAGCGGTAACTCGAGTCGTCATTGGCCACCAGCTTGCCCAGACGGGGCAATACCTTGAAGGAATACCAGTCGTAGGCCTTTTCCAGCGGCTTGGCAATTTTGGAGAACTCCAGCACCAGCAGCTTGCCGCCCGGCTTGAGCACGCGGTTCATCTCCTTGAGCGCCTCGTCCTTGTGTGTCATGTTGCGCAAACCGAAAGCCACCGTCACCAGGTCGAAACGGGCGTCGGCAAAAGGCAGGTGTTCGGCATCACAGACCGTCGTCGGCAACACCTTGCCGGCGTCGAGCATGCGGTTGCGGCCTTCGCGCAGCATCGCTTCGTTGATATCGGTGTGCACCACGCAGCCGGTGCTGCCGACTTTTGGGGCGAACGCCAGGGCCAGGTCGCCGGTGCCGCCGGCGATGTCCAGTACACACTGGCCTTCCCGGACATCGGCCACCATCACGGTGTAGGCCTTCCAGACCCGGTGCAGCCCCATGGACATCAGGTCGTTCATGACGTCGTATTTCGGCGCGACGGAATCGAACACGCCACGCACGCGGCGTGCCTTGTCCTTTTCGTCAACTGATTCAAATCCGAAATGGGTGCTGCTCATAAGGTAATGCTAGGGGTGAATGCCGGCAATTCAAGTGACAACCCTGCCCCTGATTGGGGCATTACCGGGGATTTATGTTGAAAAACAACAGCTGCGCCCAAACGCCGGGCGCCATCAGCTATGAAAAATAGAGCGAACGAGGGTTTGCCCGCATCAACCTTCAATGGCTGCCGCAGGCCTGGCCGCCCGCAAGGGCCATGGGCGCATCGCGCTGCATGCCGGCCGCCTCCAGGCGCTGCAGGTAATCGGTCCACAAACGCGCCTGCTCCGAACCCAGGAAGTGAAGGTAGTCCCAGGAAAAAATGCCGCTCTCGTGGCCGTCCGAAAACACCGGCTTGACGGCGTAGTTGCCGATGGGTTCGAGTTCGACCACCGTGACCTCGCGTTTGCCGGTCTGCAGCACCTCCTGGCCGGGGCCATGGCCCTGGACTTCGGCCGAGGGCGAATAAACGCGCATCAGTTCAAACGGAATTTTGAACTCGGTGCCGTCCGAAAACGCAATCTGGAGCACCCGTGACTGGGCGTGCACGGTCAGCTCGGTCGGGGTGGGGGTGTCGGGGGTCAGGCCTGCCATGAATGTTTCCTTCGAAGAGTCAGACCAGCACGCGTTCGATGCCGCCGTTGTTGGCCGCCTCCACATACGCCGGTAGCCATTGCTTGCCGAGGATCTGGTTGGCCATCTCGACCACGATGTAGTCGGCCTCGAGCAAGCCGTTTTGCAGATCGTCGCCATACCGGGTCAGCCCCTGCAGGCAGCTCGGGCAGCTGGTCAGGATCTTGACGCTGCCGGTGTCGGCCACGGCGCCGCTGGCGCGCAGTTTGGCTTCGTCCTTGCGCAGCTCTTCTTCCTTGCGAAAGCGGATCTGGGTGGAGATGTCGGGGCGCGTTACGCCCAGCGTGCCCGACTCGCCGCAGCAGCGCTCGGACTTGAGGACCTGGTCGCCGAGCAGGGCCTTGACGGTTTTCATCGGCTCCTGCAGCTTCATCGGGCTGTGGCAGGGGTCGTGGTACAGGTAGCCGGCGCCGGGCTGGTCGGTGCGCAGGGTGATACCTTTTTCGAGCAGGTATTCGTGGATGTCGATGATGCGGCTGCCCGGGAAGATCTTGTCGAATTCGTAGCCCTGCAGCTGATCGTAGCAGGTGCCGCAGCTCACCACCACGGTCTTGATGTCCAGGTAGTTCAGCGTGTTCGCCACGCGGTGGAACAGCACCCGGTTGTCGGTGATGATTTTCTCGGCCTTGTCGAACTGGCCGCTGCCTTTTTGCGGGTAACCGCAGCACAGGTAACCGGGCGGCAGCACGGTCTGCACGCCAGCGTGCCAGAGCATGGCCTGGGTCGCGAGGCCGACCTGCGAAAACAGGCGCTCCGAGCCGCAACCGGGGAAATAAAACACCGCCTCGGTTTCGGCCGTCGTGCTGGCCGGATTGCGGATGATGGGGACGTAGTCCTTGTCCTCAATGTCCAGCAGCGCGCGTGCGGTTTTTTTCGGCAGACCGCCCGGCATCTTCTTGTTGATGAAGTGGATCACCTGTTCCTTGACCGGCGCCGGGCCGACGGTCGCCCGCGGCCTGGCCGTCTGTTTGCGCGCCAGGCGCTTGAGCAGCTCGTTGGCCACGCGCTGGGCCTTGAAGCCGACGTCCACCATCGCCCCGCGCATGAACTTGATGGTCTGCGGGCTGGTCGCGTTGAGGAAAAACATGGCCGCCGCATTGCCGGGCCGGAAGGACTTCCGGCCCATCTTGCGCAGCAGGTTGCGCATGTTCATGGACACCTCGCCGAAATCGATGTCCACCGGGCACGGGCTCAGGCACTTGTGGCAGACCGTGCAGTGGTCGGCCACGTCCTCGAACTCTTCCCAGTGTTTGATGCTGATGCCGCGCCGCGTCTGCTCTTCGTACAGAAAGGCCTCGACCAGCAGCGAGGTTGCCAGGATCTTGTTGCGCGGGCTGTACAGCAGGTTGGCGCGCGGCACATGGGTGGCACAAACAGGTTTGCACTTGCCGCAGCGCAGGCAGTCTTTCACGCTGTCGGCGATCGCGCCGATGTCGGACTGCTGCATGATCAGCGACTCGTGGCCCATCAGGCCGAAGCTCGGCGTGTAGGCGTTGGTCAAATCTGCGAACAGGCTCTCCGGCGTGGAGTTATCAGTCTTTTTAGCCTCCAGCCCAATACCGACGGGCGCAAGCAGCTCCTGATTTCGTAGCAACTTGCCCTTGTTGAAGCGGCCCTCGGGGTCCACCCTGCCCTTGTAGTCAGCGAATGGCTGCAGCTCCGCATCGGTCAGAAACTCCAGCTTGGTGATGCCAATGCCGTGTTCGCCGGAAATCACGCCGTCGAGCGAGCGCGCCAGCACCATGATGCGGGCCACCGCCTCATGCGCCGTCTGCAGCATGTCGTAGTCGTCGCTGTTGACCGGCAGGTTGGTGTGCACATTGCCGTCGCCGGCATGCATGTGCAGCGCGGCCCAGACCCGGCCCTTGAGCACCTGCTTGTGGATGGCGCCGCACTCCGCCAGGATGGGCGCAAAAGCGGCGCCCGAAAAAATCGTTTGCAGGGGCGCGCGCAGCTGGGTTTTCCAGCTGGCACGCAGCGTATGGTCCTGCAACTGCGGAAACAGCGCATCCACATCGCGCAGCCAGCCCGACCACAAGGCGCGCACATCGGCAATCAGCGCCACAGCCTGGCCGACGCGGTCTTCCAGCAGTTCGGCCGAGGGGATCTCGCCGGCGTCGTCCGACTTGCCCAGGGGGAGTTTTCCCTTGAGAAAAAAGGCCTCGAGCGCATCACACAGCTTGACCTTGTTGGCCAGGCTCAGTTCGATATTGATGCGTTCGATGCCGTCGGTGTATTCGGCCATGCGCGGCAGCGGAATCACCACATCCTCGTTGATCTTGAAGGCGTTGGTGTGGCGCGAAATGGCGGCAGTCCGCTTGCGGTCCAGCCAGAATTTCTTGCGCGCGTCGGGGCTGATGGCGATGAAACCTTCGCCGCGGCGCGAGTTGGCGATGCGCACGACTTCCGAGGTCGCGCGCGCCACCACGTCGGCGTCGTCGCCGGCGATGTCGCCGAACAACACCATCTTGGGCAGGCCGCCGTGGGTCCTGGACTTGGTCGCATAACCGACCGCCTTCAGGTAACGGTCGTCCAGGTGCTCCAGGCCGGCCAGGATGGCGCCGCCGCGCTTTTGCTCGGCGAACATGAAGTCCTTGATCTCGACGATGCTGGGGACTGCGTCCTTGGCATTGCCGAAAAACTCCAGGCACACCGTCCGCGTGTGCGCCGGCATGCGGTGCACGATCCAGCGCGCGCTGGTGATCAGGCCGTCGCAGCCTTCCTTCTGGATGCCGGGCAGGCCGCTGAGGAACTTGTCGGTCACGTCCTTGCCCAGGCCCTCCTTGCGGAAGGTTTTGCCGGGAATGTCGAGGCGCTCGGTACGCACCGGCGTCTTGCCGTCGGCCTCGAAATATTTCAGCTCGAAGCTGGCCATCTCGGCGTCGTGGATCTTGCCGAGGTTGTGGTTCAGGCGGGTGACTTCCAGCCACTGCGCCTCGGGCGTCACCATGCGCCAGGAGGCGAGGTTGTCCAGCGCCGTGCCCCACAGCACGGCCTTCTTGCCGCCGGCGTTCATCGCGATGTTGCCGCCTATGCAGGAGGCTTCGGCCGAGGTCGGATCGACCGCAAAGACATAACCACCGCGTTCGGCCGCATCGGCCACGCGCTGCGTGACCACGCCGGCCTCGGTCCAGACGGTGGCCACGGGCCCGTCCAGCCCGGGCAGCGCCATCTGCTCGACCTCGGTCATGGCTTCGAGTTTTTCGGTGTTGATAACGGCCGACTTCCAGCTGAGCGGAATCGCGCCGCCGGTGTAGCCGGTACCACCGCCGCGCGGAATGATGGTCAGCCCCAGGTCAATGCAGCCTTTGACCAGGCCGGCCATCTCGACCTCGGTGTCCGGTGTCAGCACGACAAAGGGGTATTCAACGCGCCAGTCAGTGGCATCGGTCACATGCGAAACACGCGACAGGCCATCAAACTTGATGTTGTCCTTGAGCGTGAACTTGCCCAGCCGGCGCGCGGTCTGGCGGCGCAGGTCGGCCATGTCCTCGAACGAGGTGGAAAAACGGCTGACCGCGGCGCGCGCGGTTGCGAGCAGCTCGCCCACAATCGCGTCGCGCTGGCTGTCCGCCTCGGGCGTGCGGCGTTTTTCGACCTCGGAGAGACGGTGCTGCAGGGCCTCGACCAGCATCCTGCGGCGCTTGGGGTTGTCCAGCAGGTCATCCTGCAGATAGGGGTTGCGCTGCACCACCCAGACATCGCCGAGCACCTCGTACAACATGCGGGCCGAACGGCCGGTGCGGCGCTCGTCGCGCAGCAGGTTCAGCAGCTCCCAGGCCCGTTCGCCGAGCAGGCGGATCACAACTTCGCGGTCGGAAAACGAGGTGTAGTTGTAGGGAATCTCGCGAATCCGGGCTTCGCCCGGCTTGGCCTCATCGGCCAATGCGTTCAGTTTTTGGTGGAAGTCAGGAGCATTCATCGTGGAAAGCCGGGAGTTTTAGACGAGGGTCCGACCCGTTGTCCCTATGTTACCGCAGCGCAACATGCCGCGAGGTGTGTCCGGACTACCTCGTGGAAACCCCGCTTGTGAGGAAACTGTCACATGGTTTAAATCGAACTGTCATAAATCATACTTAGACTGACTGCTTATTGTTTGTCTATCCGATTCAATCAGGAGTTGTAATGAAAAAAAGCCTAACCGCCCTCACACTGGCCGCTTGCGCCCTCGTCGCGCCCGTTGCCAGCCATGCGCAGACCGAAATCCAGTGGTGGCACTCGATGACCGGCGGCCTCAACGACTGGGTGATCGATCTGGCCAACGACTTCAACAGCAGCCAGAAGGAATACAAGGTTATTCCCACCTACAAAGGCACCTACGACGAAACCATGCCGGCGGCCGTAGCCGCCTTCCGCGCTGGCAATGCCCCGCACATCCTGCAGGTGTTTGAAGTCGGCACGGCCACCATGATGGCCGCCAAGGGCGCGGTGGTGCCGGTCGGCAAGGTTCTTGCCGACGCCGGCTATAAGTTCGATCCGAATGCGTATATCCCAGCCGTTGTGGGCTACTACACGGCGCCCAACGGCCAGATGCTGAGCTTTCCGCTGAACAGTTCGACGACGGTTTTCAACTACAACAAGGACCTGTTCCGCAAGGCCGGCCTCGACCCCAACAAACCACCCGCCACATGGCCCGAGGTCGTTCTTGCTGCGGCGAAGTTGAAGGCTTCAGGCGTGAGCTGCCCGTTTACCACCAGCTGGCAAGGCTGGACCCAGCTTGAGAGCTTTTCCACCTGGCACAACACGCTGTTTGCGACGCAGAACAACGGTTTTGGCGGCACCAGCGCACGCCTGGCCGTGAACAGCCCCCTGCATGTGCGCCACATCGAGAACCTGTCCAACATGGCCAAGCAGGGCCTGTTTGTCTACCGTGGACGCGGCAACAAGGCCGACGCACCGTTTTACTCGGGTGAATGTGCCATGGCGACAGCATCTTCGTCGACCTATGCCAGCATCAAGAAAAACG
>NZ_JAQSDN010000035.1 GCF_029945925.1 Polaromonas sp.
GCCGGTGCTGGCCGCCGTATTTCGTCGGCGCAAGCACCCCGTTGGCAAGAGCTGGCGAATGGACGAAACCTACATCAAAGTGGCCAGCCATTGGAAGTACCTTTACCGGGCCGTTGACCGCGAGTGCGATACGGTGGACTTCCTGCTGACTGCCAAGCGAGATATGGCGGCTGCCCGGCGCTTCCTGGAGCGGGCCATCAACCTGCACGGATTGCCAGAGAAGATCACCATTGACAAGAGCGGCGCCAACACGGCCGCCATAGAAAGTGTCAAGGCTTACGCTTGCGTCGACATCCTGATGCGTCAATGCAAATACCTGAACAACATTGTCGAGCAGGACCACCGGGCGATCAAACGGATAACCCGACCGATGCTGGGGTTCAAGTCATTTTGGAGTGCTCGAATCATCATCGCCGGCATCGAAACCATGCACATGATTCGCAAGGGGCAGCTGGACTGCCCCGGCGGCCAAACCATGTCGGCAGCCAACCAGTTCTACAGCCTCGCTGTTTGATCCCCAGGTCAGCGACGCAACTCCTTTCGGCCAGAGTCCGTTATTGCGACAAAACCTTCATTCAGACCAAGGCAGTCAATTCGGTAGTGATGACTTCAATCGCTGGTGCAAAGACAACTGCCTGGTGCCCAGCATGAGCCGTCGGGGAAACTGCTGGGACAATGCAGTCGCTGAATCGTTCTTCAGCAGCTTGAAGAAAGAGCGAATCAAACGTCGAAGCTATGCTTCGCGCCAGGAAGCCAAGTCAGACGTCTTTGACTACATTGAGGGCTTCTACAATCGAATCCGCAGGCACAGTCATCTTGACCAAATGAGCCCGTTTGCGTTCGAGCAACTTCAAACTGGAAGTTGATTTATGTCTACATAATCTTACTGTGTCATAAATGTTACGATGTGATCCTCTCGACTTCGTGCCGGAGGATCGATGAATACAGCCGAGCGCTTTGATCTCTACCTTGACCACCTGAGTAAAGGCTTGGGTCACGCGGACCGGCACGCCGGCCTTCGTGGTTACTGCACGGGCCTGATGCTCCCGCTGTCGCGCAAGAGCGTGGAGCCGATGGCCGCGCGGGTGGACCCGATGCACGCGAGCGCCCGACACCAAGCGCTGCACCACTTTGTGGCCAAAGCCGAGTGGTCCCATGAAGAGATGCTTCGGCGGGTGTGCCAGTGGGTGATACCGAAGATGGACTGCAGCCAGGGCGGCTGGTGGATCATCGACGACACCGGGTTCCCGAAGAAGGGCCGCCATTCGGTCGGTGTAGCCCGCCAGTACTGCGGGATGCTGGGCAAGCAGGACAACTGCCAGGTGGCCGTCAGCATCTCTTTGGCAAGCACCCAGGGCAGCCTGCCCGTGGCCTGGCAGCTGTATCTGCCCGAAGACTGGGCTGCCGATGCTGAACGCCGCGCCAAGGCCGGCGTGCCCGATGAGGTGCGCTTCGCCACGAAGACGCAGATCGCCCTTGAGCGGCTGCGCACTTTGCTGGCCGAAGGCGCGCCGCGCCACTGCGTGCTGGCTGATGCCGGCTACGGCGTGGACAACGCATTCCGTCAGGCCCTCAGCGACATGGGCTTGCTCTATGCGGTGGGGGTCACGTCCGCCGTCGTGGTCTGGCCGCCCGGGGTCAAGCCACTGCCACCCGAGCCCTACAGCGGTATGGGCCGCCCGCCCGTGATGCCCAGACGCACGCCAGCGCTTCAGCCGATGAGCGTCAGGGCGCTGGCGATGTCCCTGCCGAGCCGAGCGTTCCAGAACGTTAGCTGGCATGAGGGAACCAACGAAACACTGAGTGGCCGCTTCGCGGCCGTGCGGGTGCGCCATGCAGGCGGCAATGCAGGCAAGGCGCGCCTGCGTCCCGAGCAATGGCTTCTCATAGAGTGGCCTGCAAACGATGCCGAGCCGAGCAAGTACTTCCTATCCACGCTGCCCGAAGAAACGCCGATCAACGAGTTGGTCAGCGTCGCCCACCAGCGCTGGCGCATCGAGCGCGACTACCAGGATCTGAAGCAGGACTTCGGCCTGGGCCACTATGAAGGACGAGGCTGGCGGGGGTTCCACCATCATGCCGCGTTGAGCATCGCGGCCTACGGGTTCCTGATGGCAGAACGCCTCGTCGCTGACAAGTCTGTCGGCAGTAAAAAAAACTTCATCGCCCGCCAAGTGCCTGCCCTTCCCGAGAATTACATCCCCCGCGGCAGTCCTGCGCGCGCAGCGGCACGTGGCAACCTCGATCACGACACTGCGCCATCGACTGAGCTATCAGCTGATCGCCCGACTCGGCCAGTGTCCCTGCTGCGGCCGCGCAAGCGCAAAGTTACTTTTGTGACACAGTAAGACTAATCTTACTGTGTCATAAAATATGGCATGATATGAGCATCATTGATCCTGCCTGGAGGCGTGATGGACATATCCAAGGAATACGAGCACTACATGACTCACTTGGCTGAAGGACTGGGTCATGCTGACCGACACTCAGGATTGAGCGGTTATTGCACCGGCCTGATGCTCCCCTTGTCCCGCAAGAGCGTGGAGCCGATGGCCGCGCGCGTTGACCCGCTGCACGCCAGCGCCCGCCACCAGTCCCTGCATCATTTTGTCGCCAAGGCCCAATGGAGCGACCCAGAACTGCTGCGGCGCGTGGCGCAGTGGGTGGTGCCAGTGATGGACTTCAGCGCTGGCGGCTGGTGGATCATCGATGACACCGGCTTTCCCAAGAAGGGTACCCATTCGGTGGGTGTGACCCGTCAATACTGCGGCGTACTGGGCAAACAGGACAACTGCCAAGTGGCTGTCAGCATCTCGTTGGCCTGCGAAGAGGGCAGCCTGCCGGTGGCCTGGCAACTGTACTTGCCTCACAACTGGGCCGAAGACGCTGTTCGCAGAAAGAAGGCGGGGATTCCCGAAGACATTGAGTTTGCGACCAAGCCTCAAATTGCCCTGCAACAGTTGCGCGACCTACTCGGTGACGGCGCACCCAGGCACTGCGTGCTGGCCGACGCTGGCTACGGCATCGACTACGCGTTTCGTCAGGGCCTGACCGATTTGGGCCTGGACTACGTGGTCGGTATCACCTCTGCTGTCGTGGTCTGGCCCCCGGGTGTGGAGCCGCTGCCGCCCCAACCCTACAGCGGCATGGGCCGCCCGCCGGTGGTGCCACGGCGAACCGCCAAACGCCAGCCCGTGAACGTCAAGACCTTGGCGCAGGGCTTGCCCGACAGTGCATTCCAGAACATCAGCTGGCGCGAGGGCACCAATGAGCGCCTGACGGGCCGCTTTGCCGCGCTGAGGGTACGCTGCGCTGGGAGCAATGTGGGCAAGGCGCGTCTTTTACCCCAGCAATGGCTGCTCATCGAGTGGCCCGCAGGTCAGGCTGAGCCTGAAAAATACTATCTATCCACACTGCCGGAGACAGCCGCATTGAACGATCTGGTGCGCGCCGCCCATATGCGCTGGCGCATCGAGCGCGATTACCAGGACTTGAAGCAGGATCTGGGGCTGGGTCACTATGAGGGACGGGGCTGGCGGGGATTTCACCACCACGCCAGTCTGAGCATTGCAGCGTACGGCTTCCTGATGGCACAGAGACTGAAGGCTGGCAGCGATGCCAGCGGTAAAAAAAACTTCATCGACCGCCAAGTGCCTGCCGTTCCCAAAGATTATGTCCCTCGGGGCAGCCCAGCGCGCGCAACGTCACGTGGCGAACTCCATCACAACGTTGCGCCTCCAACTGGGCGTCGCACCCGCAAGCGTCCTGGGGCACTGTCCGCACTGCAACTCGATAAATCTGCGTTTACGTTTGTGACATAGTAAGACTAGGCCGCGCCCTTTCGGCGCCTTGCGATGGCGCAGCCTGCACCGGCCAATCCTCTCACTGGATTCCGAGTAAGGGTTGTCGTTACTCACGGCGGGGCGGCTGCGACTATCCATAGACGCTAAGCGATGCGAATATGCGCGTGAAGTAATTGTCGGCAAGAATCGTAGCAGCCTTGGCGTCGCGCAACTCGAGTGCGTCTACGATGGCGGTGAGTTCGCGAAGCGTCTGCTCGCGCACGATCACCCCCACAGGCCCATTGAGCTTCGAGCGACCGTCGTACTGTACTGCGCGGCGATCGGCCACGACAGCATCGAACACCTGCATGAGGAAGCGGTTTTTGGACGCGCGAAAGATTGCCAGATGCACCCCGTAGATGCCTTCTTTGAAATCGATCCATTGGTCGGCATTGCGCACCACGCCGAGGTGGTGGCGCATAAGGGCGAAATCGTCCGCATCTGCACGCTGCGCCGACAGCCCCATCATGGCAGGCTCGAAAAGCAGCCGACCCTCGAGGATTTCTGCGTAAGTCGGTACATTTTGATGGTGCGCGGCGACCGGTAGGTCGGATTCGCTCAGCCGTTGCATCAGCGCATCGGCGAGGAAGGTGCCGCTGCCCACCTTGCGATCTAGCAGCCCCTGCGCGCTCATCATCGCAAGCGCATGACGCACAGTGCTGCGCGAAGAGTCGAACCGGGTCGACAGTTCCCGCTCGTTGGGCAGCTTGTCGCCGGCCTTAAGCACGCCATCCCGTATAGATTGGAGGATGGCGCGATACACCTTCGAGGCTGTCGCTTTGTCCTTCGCGGCAATGCGTCCCGACAGATCGGCCACCGTAACCTGGTGTAGTACGGCGGCGCTCAGGCCATGTTTTGTTTCTATGGTTTTGTATTTCGCCATAATGGTTGACCAATCACAAGTTTTTATTTTAGAATAAAAATGAAAAAACAGAATTTCAAAGCTGTATCCGCCCAATTAATTGGTCACCCAATTACTTAATTAACCTGATTTTCGTCGATAGGTTGCTTGTATGCCATTGGGCGTCCTGCAGAACGCGCCCCATGACCCTTAATTTCAACATAGCCACGACCCTGACGCCGGAAGCCCGGCTAGCAGCCATCGGGCTGACGCTGCCTCCACCCCCTGCGCCGGTGGCGAACTTCGTGACTTGGCGTCGCGCCGGATCCCTGCTGTACCTTTCGGGTCAAGGCCCGCTGGAAGCCAATGGTCATCTGCATGCAGGTCATGTCGGCGGAGAAGTGAGCGTCGAGGACGCATACGGCCACGCACGGCTGACCGGCCTGAACCTGTTGGCCGTGGCCAAGGATGCGCTCGGCGAGCTGGGGCGCGTACGCCATGTTGTCAAACTGCTAGCCTTCGTCAACGCGGTGCCGGGCTTCTCCCTGCATCCCAAGGTCATCAATGGCTGCTCCGACCTGTTCGTAGAGGTGTTCGGCGACACAGTGGGCCGGGGTGCCCGCTCGGCCATCGGCGCGGGGTCGCTGCCGGGCAACCAGACCGTCGAGGTCGAAGCGATCTTGGAAGTGGATTGAACGAGATGGCCTACCAGTTCCAGTTCGAGGCGCTTGCGCCCTATACCGGTCAGTTGGTTCAGGGGATGTTAAATACGCTGGGTTATGCCGCCTCGAGTATCGTACTGGGCCTGGCCATCGGTGCTGCTGGCTCGCTGGCACTGATCTATGGCAGCAAGCCACTGCGCGGCATGACCCGCGCCTATGTCGAGTTCTTCCGCAACACACCATCGCTGGTACAGCTGTTCCTCATCTATTTCGGCCTGCCAAGCCTGGGCCTGCGGCTCGAAGCTCCGGTGGCGGGGGTGATTTCGCTCGCTCTGTATTGCGGCGCGTACATGGTCGAGGTGTTTCGCTCCGGCCTGCTGTCGGTACCCTTGGGGTTGTCCGAAGCCGGCGCGGCGCTGGGTCTGCGACCCCGGCAGGTGCTGCTGCACGTGCTCTTCGTGCCGGCCCTGCGCAATGTATTCCCCGCGCTTGCCAGTCAGATGGTGCTCACGCTGATCGGTACCAGTCTAATCTCGCAGATCGGCGTGGAAGATATTTTCCACGCGGGCAGCTTCATCGACTCACGCACCTTCCGTAGCTTCGAGGTCTATCTGGTGATCTGCGTGATGTACTTCGTCGCGGTGCAGGCCCTGCGCGTCATCCTCGGCTTCATTCAGCGCCGGCTCTTTGGAAGGGCTCCCTGATGCGCAGCCTGTCCATCGCCGATCTCTGGCTCATTCTGGGCGCCATCCGCTGGACGGTGGCCTTGGCGCTCACGGCGTTCGCGATCGGCAGCGTGATAGCGTTGGGCGTCGCCGTCGCGCGCACCTCGCGCCTGCCCTGGCTGCGCGTGCTGGCGCGCTTCTACGTAGAGCTGGTGCAGGGCACACCGCTGCTCGGCGTGCTCTTCTTGCTGTACTTTGGCGTGCCGATGATGCTGGGAATCGAGATCAATGCCTTCGTGGCGGCGGCTATCGCGTTCTCGCTGTCGGCAGGCGCTTTTCTCGGCGAGATCTGGCGCGGGAGCATCGAATCTGTTCCGCATGGCCAGTGGGAGGCTGCTTCGTGTGTGGGCCTGCGAAGCTGGCAGGTCATGCGCCATGTGGTGTGGCCGCAGGCCTTCCGCGTGGCCCTGGGCCCGACCGTGAGCTATCTAGTGCAATTGATCAAGAACACTTCGCTGGCCGCGCTGGTCGGACTGGTCGAACTGACCCGTTCAGGCCAGATCGTGGCTGGCTCGACGCTGGCGCACTTGCCGATTTTCTGCGGCGTGGCTCTCTACTACTTCGCCATCTGCTATCCGCTGGCCCGCCTGGCACTCTCCCTGGAAGGACGCATGCATGTCGCTCGTGCTCATTGATTCTGTCGAAAAGCACTTCGGCGACAACCATGTCCTGCGCGGCGTGTCGACCGAGGTGGCAAAGGGCGACATCGTCGCGCTGGTAGGCCGCAGCGGCTCAGGCAAGAGCACGCTGCTGCGCTGCGTGAACGGGCTCGAAAAGATCAGCGCGGGTCGCATCGTGGTCGACGGCATAGACGTGCAGGCACCGACCACCGACCTACCCCTGCTGCGCCAGCGCGTCGGTATGGTCTTCCAGAGCTTCAACCTGTTCCCCCACCTCTCAGCCTCGGCCAACGTGACGCTGGCCCCGTTGCTGACGAAGAGGATCGGTCGGGACCAGGCCGCCGAACTCGCGAAGCGGATGCTGGAGCGCGTTGGTCTGGGTCAGAAGCTCGACGCCATGCCCTCTCAACTCTCCGGCGGTCAGCAGCAGCGCGTGGCGATCGCGCGGGCTCTGGCGATGTCGCCGCAACTCATGCTGTTCGACGAGGCCACCTCGGCGCTCGACCCGGAACTCGTCGGCGAAGTGCTGCGGGTGATGGAAGACCTGGCGCGCGACGGCATGACCATGATGGTCGTTACCCACGAGATGGCTTTTGCGCGTCGCGTCGCCTCTGAAGTGCTGTTCATGGACCAGGGACGCATCTGGGAACGCGGCTCGCCCGAGCAGATGTTCGGCAGCCCGAGCACCCCCGAATTCCAGCAGTTTGTGCAATCCATTGTCTGATTCTTCCACCCACCCAGGAGCTTCCATGTTCAAAACCAAATCACTGATCGCCGCCGCACTGGTCTGCGTCGCCCCGCTGTTCGCGCATGCCGACAAACTCGCGGACATCAAGTCCAAGGGCGTGGTGCGCATCGCCACGACCATCGACGCCCCACCTTGGGGCTTCACCGACAGCGCCGGCAAGCCTACCGGCTTGGATGTCGAACTCGCCGAGAACGTGGCTAAGCGCCTCGGCGTGAAACTCGAGTTGCAGCAGGTGACAGGCGCCAATCGCATTCCCTACCTGTTGTCGAACAAGGTGGACGTGGTGATCGCCTCGCTGGGCAGCTCTCCCGAGCGCGCCAAACTGGTCAGCTTTTCCAAACCTTACGCCGCGGTCTTCCTCGGCGTATATGGCGGCAAGGGCGTGCCGAAGTTTAGCAAGGTGGCCGACCTGGCAGGTCAGACGATCGCGGTGCCCAAGGGCTCGACGCCCGACCTCTCGCTAACCGAAATGGCGCCCAGCGCCAAGTTGATCCGCTTCGAAGACACGGCCTCGGTGATCTCTGCCTTCCTGTCGGGCCAGGCGCCAATGTTTGCCGAGAATAACTTCATCGCGCAGAAGGTAGCCGAGGACAACCCCGCCAAAGGCATTGAAATGAAATCGCTTATCCGCATCAGCCCGGCCTTCATGGCGGTGCAGCCGGGGGAAACCGCCCTGCTGGCCGAAATGAACAAAATCATCGACGCTAAGGTGGCCGATGGCAGCCTGGCCGCGCTGCGCCTGAAGTGGTTCAAGGACGAACAAAAAGAACTTAAGTAAGGAGAGCTGCGTGAGCGATCGAGGATCTACCGTTTTCACGGACATTGACTGGGCCAAGCCTGGTAAACAGGTCGGCCATGCGTGGCTGCCGTATTCAGGGCATGACGATGCCTGGGGCGCAATCGCGCTGCCGCTAGCCGTGATCGGTGACGGCCAAGGGCCCACCGTGCTCATTACGGGCGCTATCCACGGCGATGAATACGAGGGGCCGATCGTCATCAATGAACTGATCCGCTCGCTCGAGCCGGCGCAGGTGAAAGGCCGCTTGATCCTGATGCCCGCTGCCAATGCGCCGGCCCTGCTTGCCGCGTCGCGCGTGAGCCCGCTCGATGGCAAGAACCTCGCGCGTGTGTTCCCGGGGAACCCCTTCGGAACGCCCACCGAACAGATTGCCGCGTTCATCCACGACGTATTGTTTCCGCGCTGCGATGCCTACGTCGACCTGCACGCTGGCGGCAGCTCGCTGTTCATCGAGGAAAGCGCCCAGGTCGTCGTCACGCCTACGATGGCGCCCGCTGTGCGCGAACGCGCCGAAGACATGGCGCGTTGGTTCGGCGCCAAGCTCACCGTCATCACCGACAACATGGGCGACCCGCGCACCAGCTGCGGCGCTGCGGCCCACTTGGGGTTGGCGGCTATCGCGGCCGAAATGGGCGAAAACGGCAGCGTTTCGCCTCGCGGTGTGAAGCGAACGAGGGAATGCCTTGCGCGCGTGTTGGCTCGGCTCGGTGTCGTGCCTGGGGCGCTTCCGGATATGCCGCCAGCGAGTCGTCGCGTGCGCATCGTGCCACGCGGAGGTAACCTATTGTCCCCGGGCGATGGCTATTTTGAGCCTCTGCATGCGCTGGGCGGCACCGTCCAGGAAGGTGATGTGGCGGGTTATCTGCACGTATTGACCGAGCCCGGCCTGGCGCCGCGCGAACTTCGCTTCGCCGCCAGCGGCACGGTCTATTCGCAGCGCACCTTCGGGATCACGCGCCAGGGCAACAACCTGTGCGTGCTGGTCGAAGACGAAGCGGAGGTGGCGGCATGAGCACGCCCATCACGCTCGACGATTACCGCGCTGCCCAGGCGCGCGTGCAACCTTACATCCGGCAAACGCCCCTGGTGAATGCACACCCTTGGGTCCCCGGCGGCGGGACGCAGGTGCGTTTCAAGGCTGAATGCCAGCAGGTTACCGGCTCGTTCAAGGCACGCGGTGCGTTCAACCGGGTATTGAACCTGTCCGAAGAGGTTCGCCGTCAGGGGCTAGCGACTGCATCGGGCGGAAATTTCGGCGCGGCAGTCGCCTATGTCGGCAAGACGCTCGGCCTGCCCGCCAACGTGTTCGTGATGAACACCAGTACGCTGATCACGCGGACGCGCATCGAAAGCCATGGTGCCAGGCTGACTGTACACGGCGACTTTTGGGACCAAAGCTGGGATGCCGCAGGCGCCAGCGTCGCCCAACAGGGCGGTGCGTTGCTTCATCCCTATGCCGATAGAGACGTGGTGATCGGCCAAGGAACGACTGCGCTGGAAATCATCGACGAATGGCCCGAGGTCGAAACGTTGGTCGTTTCCATCGGAGGAGGCGGCCTGATCGCTGGCGTGGCGCAGGCGGCCAAGTTGCTGAAACCGTCGATTCGTATCATCGGTGTCGAGGCCGCAGGCTGCCCGACGCTCTTCACCTGCCGCGAGCAAGGCCGCATCGTGAAGCTCGAGAATGTCAAGACCTTGGTGCCGATTCTTGCTGCCCGTTCGACGGAGCCACTGAACTTCGAATTAATCGAACGCTACGTCGACGAGATCGTATTGGTGGACGAGTCGACGATCAAAGATGCCGCTCGCGCCGCTTGGGAGCATGCAGGTCTTGGGATCGAGCTTGGTGCCGCAACCGCCCTCGCAGCTGTCACTGAATTTTGCTTTGAGCACCGAGATGATGAGAAGATGGCCGTGGTGTTATGCGGAAGCGGGTGCGACGGTATGTCAGCACCTTAAGCTCCAGTCATTAGGTACCCTGCGTCAAGCCCTAAGGTGAATGGCACTTACTTAAGGGCATTCGCCTCTATCCACCGCAGATTTCCCACAAACCCTGCAATCTGTCATTCCCGCGTAAGCGGGAATCCAGTGGTGTTTGCGGGCTTTCTGGATTCCCGCTTACGCGGGAATGACGGCTTTTTCCTGCATTTATTGCTTAAGTAAGTGCCATTCGCCCTAAGGTCGGTGTCTTGGTGTTATTACAGAGTGACGCGCGTGACAAGATGGCGAAGCGCTGCAAGTGGCGCTGACCGGCGCGAACTTTAAATATATGCACGACTTTGAACTTTCTCCGCGTCAATTTGCGCTTTACGGATTCCTCCTGAAGAGGTGAAGCCAAGGAACATTGCGGGTTGCCTGCGACGACATAGAACGCGGGTTCTGAGGCGATGAAGCCTGTCGCCCATACGGGACGAATCCATTGATACGGATGTCTAGCGGGAAGCCCATGACGGAGACCGGCTCTGCTGGCCCGATGAAGAGGTCCGGCCGACACAGAACTGGCCGAGCGCCCCCTTTGCTGCTTGACTCAAACCGCCGCGGTGACGACGATTTCCACCTTCCATTCCGGCTTGGCAAGGCGCGCCTCTACGGTGGCCCGCGGCGGGGTGTGGCCAGCGGGGGCCCAGGCGTCCCACGCCAGATTCATGCCGGGGAAGTCGGCCAGATCGGCCAGAAATATCTGGGCCATGAGGATCTTGCTTTTATCGGTGCCTGCGCGGGCCAGCAGCGCATCGATCGCAGCGAGAACCTGGAGGGTTTGGCCCCCAATGTCCTGACCGGCATCGACGGGGACTTGCCCTGCCAGGTACACCGTGCCGTTGTGCACGGCCATATGGGACAAGCGGGCGTTGACATCAAATCGTTGGATCATGGTTTTCCCTTTCCAGTGTGTTGAATGGTGGAGACTGAACGCAAAAAATGCCGCATAATTCGTCTTGGCTAGGCGCTAGTCAATAGCTGCTCAAGTAGCTTGGCCCCTTCCGCTCCGCGTTTACATCCGCTCCACAGGTGGTCAAACAGTTGTATGTGAAGATTTACCGCTTCAGGCGAAGAGGTGATCATCGCAACACCCACGTGGAGATTGGGCAATTCGCCAACCCGAAAAGGACTCGACCCCAGCACGACGTCGTTTCCTCTATAGAAGAGCTGAAAAGCTACGTTGGGGATCACGTTCTCTACCAGGCCGATCTGAATACCGACTGGCTCAGTCCTCATCAGATCGGCAATATGCTGCACTTCCGCCTTTGCCGCCAGCTTGCGCTTGGCGACAACTGCCGGGGGGAGTCCCAAGCGACCGACCAGCCCGAGAGTAGCAAGCCGCCGGACCTCTTCTAGTGAGATCAGGCAGGTAATTGAAGGCTTCGCCTTCTGGGCCTGCATCCTGCGTTCTCTCAGCGCGTTTAGAACCGCCTGCTGCTCGGCTTTGAGCGAGCCCTTCATCTTGCCGCCGGGGGGGATGGATTCCTCGATCATCTGGACAAGATGCTGGTCGTACTGGGGTGTTGTTAGCAGGTAGGACAGGGGGCTGAAAAGGGCAACGATATGGGTGGCATTTTCCTCCAGCTGTTGCATTCTCGATTGATAGCTTGCTGCGCTGGAGTGGTATTCGGCGCCAACGCCCAGCAGTGATGCCAGAGAGGTTCCGAGAATGGTGGCGATGTTTTGGATCACATCGATCTTCACGATGTCGCCTTGCTCGATGCGGTACAGCGCCGCGCGCGAAACCTGAAGTTTGCTTGCCAGCTGGTCGGCGGTGTAACCCGCCCCCAATCGGTAAGCGCGAACCCGACGGCCAATCTCAATCAAATCAAATGCCATTCTTTTCTTCTTAAAGCGTCTGTAGGTGGCGCATTGTGCACTAGTGTCTCAAAAAGAAAACAGCCGCACTTCTCGCTTTCAACGATGAATTTTTCTCATTACTATCGAAATTCTCTCCTCTAGGAACGCTGACTTTCGGAAGAATGAAGAGAATAGACATAGGGTTAATGCTAGCATTTCAATAGGAGATTTACTCAATAATTAGACACTGTCTCATAAATGGTTCAGCCTCAGTCGGCATATGCGGCGTGAAGCGAAAAACTCAAGCATCAAGGGAAAAACGATATTCATGGCTATACCAAAAGCGTTGCAGGAGCCGCGTTGGAAACAGCGCCCTCCGGGGTCCAATTGGGGTGACTTTGGACCCGACGATCAATACGGTCGCATGAATCTGCTGACGCATGAAAAGGTGAAGCAGGGCATAGCGGAAGTGCGCGAAGGTCGAACCTTTTGCCTGAGCCTGCCGTTGGACTATCCAGGTGGCAATGCCATGAACGAGAAGCGCCACGCACCCATTCTCCGGCCGACACTGCGCAACGGTCGTCCGAACATGAACTACAGGCTATTCACCGAGCAGATCGGCCGGACCGATGTCATCTGTGATGACTTGGCTATTATTTATTTGCAGTATTCGACCCAATGGGACTCGTTGGCTCACATCGGCCAGCTGTTTGACTCGGATGGTGATGGTATTCCTGAGCCCTTATTTTATAACGGCTATCGCGCAGAGATCGATGTACAGGGTCCTGCGGATGCCGAAGGAGCCGGGCTCCCGGGTCCGCCGCACCGCCTGACAGCAACCTCATCGGCCAAGGCGCTGGGCATAGAAAAGATGGCCGAATGCTGCGTGCAGGGCCGCGCGGTCATGGTTGACTTGAGCGCCAACCTCGGCGCCGGACGCACGCTGGTGGGGTATGACGCGCTGATGCGGGTGTTGGACCAAGATCAGGTGGTCGTCGAGCCGGGCGATATGGTTTGCCTCCATACCGGTTTCGCGCAACGTATACTTGATATGCAACGTAAGCCCGACATGAAGGCGCTCAGCAAAAGTGGCGCTGTGCTGGATGGGCGTGACGAAAAACTGCTGCGATGGATTACGGACAGCGGCTTGTCGGCCTTGATTGCCGACAATGAGGCAGTAGAGTCCCAATCCACATTATTTTCGCACGATTGCTGTGCTGCGCTTCCGCTGCACGAGCATTGCCTGTTCAAGTTAGGCGTGCACCTCGGCGAATTGTGGCACCTGACGCCGCTGGCCAACTGGCTCCGAGAGAACGGACGAAGCCGATTCCTCCTGACCGCGCCACCGCTTCGGCTGCCTGGTGCCGTCGGCTCACCCACCACACCGATTGCAACGGTCTGAAGCGATGAACTACGCATTCGACTTTGCGCCAGTTCTGGAGTATTGGCCTCAGTTCGTGCATGGGACTTGGCTTACAGTGCAACTGTCGTTTGCAGCGACTGTCCTCGGCTTTGTCGTCGGAACGCTCTGCGCTGTTGGTAGTGGGAGTCGCAATCCATGGCTTCAGCGGTTCTGCAGGATTTATGTGGAGGGCATACGCAATACGCCCTTGTTGATCCAGGTTTTCCTTCTGTACTTCGGGTTTGCCAGTATCGGCCTGCCGCTGCCCGCGTGGGTGGCGGCCTTGGCCACTTTGGTAATCAATGTGGGCGCGTACACCGCCGAAATTATGCGTGCCGGCATCGAGTCGATCAAGCATGGCCAATGGGAAGCTGCGGAATGTTTGGGCCTGTCCCGTGCGCAGACCTACTGGCACGTGGTTCTCCTGCCAGCGATGGAGCGTGTGTATCCCGCGCTTACCAGCCAGTTTGTCCTTCTGATGCTCGCGACGTCAATCACATCGCAGATCTCGGCTGAGGAGTTGACAGCGGTTGCAAACCTGGTGCAGTCCATGACCTTTCGCGCTTTTGAGACTTACATCGTGGTTGGTGTGTTTTACATCCTTCTTTCCTTCGTGATGCGCTTCGGTTTCTGGCTTCTTGGCAAGCTGATCTTTCCGCGCCGCAGGCGATTGGGCTAATTGCTGAGAGATCATCAATGAACAACGACTTCAACATCAACCATTTCGTCTATCTGCTTCATGGTGCAGCTTGGACAGCGGGCCTATCTGCTGTCGGTTTTATTGGTGGGGGCGTGCTTGGGCTGGCATTGGCGCTCGGTCGCATCTCTCCATACCGGGCAATAAGATGGACGCTGACGACCTACATTCAGCTGGTTCAGGGAACGCCACTGCTTATTCTGATGTTTCTCTCCTACTTTGGGCTAGGTGTGCTCGGCTTCAATGTTCCGCCCCTAGTTGCTGCTTCGCTGGCGATGACTATCTATGCGGGTGCATACCTCGGAGAGATCTGGCGCGGCTCACTTCAGGCTGTGCCAGCTGAGCAATGGGAGACCGCGGAGTGCCTTTCCTTCAGTTCGACCCAGCGCATGTTTCAAATCATTATTCCCCAGGCAGTACGGATTGCCACGCCTCCGACAGTCGGGTTTCTGGTCCAGATCGTCAAGAACAGCTCACTCGCCTCTGTTGTGGGTTTCGTCGAACTGGCCCGAGCTGGCCAGGTCGTCAACAACACATTATTCGAGCCTTTCCTGATTTTCTCGCTCATGGCTCTCATGTACTTTGCACTGTGTTATCCACTCTCACGCTGGAGCGGATCGCTTGAACGGAAACTGGGTCGGACCCGAAAAGTAATGGTCATTGAAGGATGAAGAATGGACAAGGATAAGGAAATGGACGTGATCGTCAAACTCGATAACGTTGAAAAAAGCTTCGGCAGCACGCCGGTGCTCAAGGGCATTTCTTTTGAAGTACGCAGGGGAGAAGTAGTCGCGATCATTGGTCGAAGCGGCTCCGGTAAGAGCACGGCCTTGCGTTGCATAGACCGTCTGGAGGTCATCGACTCCGGAAGCATCGATGTCTGCGGACACCAACTGGCAAGCAGTCAGCTGGATCTGAAGAAACTGCGCCGCGATGTCGGGATCGTCTTTCAGAGCTACAACCTCTTTCCGCACCTAACGGTGCAGCAGAATGTGTCGCTTGCCCTGCGCGCAGTCAAGAAGATGTCGCGGGACGCGTCCGCGCTGGTCACTAGCAAAGTCCTGAAGCGGGTCGGTATGGAAAACAAGCTGGATGCCTACCCGGAGGAATTGTCCGGTGGACAGCAGCAGCGCGTGGCGATTGCCCGTTCACTTGCCATGGAGCCGCAGCTGATGCTCTTTGACGAGGTGACCTCCGCGCTTGATCCCGAGTTAACTGGCGAAGTCCTACAGGTGATGGAGGACTTGGCCAAGGGCGGCATGACGATGATTTTGGTTACCCATGAAATGGCATTTGCACGCAAGGTTGCAGACCAGGTGATCTTCATGCATCAAGGCAAGGTCTGGGAGACAGGCCCTGCCGACATCCTTTCCAACGCGCAGACTTCCGAGCTCAAAAAATTTGTAGGCAGTGCGCTCTAGAGCGCACTGCCCGTGAATAAACCTACTTTAACCAGGAGAAAACTAGTGATTAAATTTAACATCAAACGCAGCCTTGTTTTTCTGACGATGAGCGTCGCCGCATTTTCGGCCAATGCAGACATGCTAGACAGCGTGAAGCAGTCGAAGAAGTTGCGTGTCGCCATTGAGCTCGCGCTGCCTCCTTATGGCATGACGAACGACAAGATGGAGCCGCTCGGCTCTGATGTGGATACGGCGCGCCTGCTCGCAAAAGATCTTGGCGTTGAGCTGGAAATTGTTCCAGTGACCGGGCCCACACGGATCCCGTTTCTTCAAACAAAAAAAGCCGATCTCGCCATCGCCACGCTTTCGATCAGTCCGGAGCGCGCCAAAGTGATTGACTTTTCGACTCCGTATTCGGTAGTTCAGATTGTTGTTGCCGCTCCGAAGTCGATAAACATCAAAGGTTATCCGGACCTGGCGGGAAAGTCGATCGCGATCACGCGCGGGAATGTACAGGAGGCAGAACTGATGAAGATGGCCGTTGGCGCGCAGATCGTTCGGTTTGACGACGACGCCACCTTGGTTACCGCCGCTGTTAGCGGTCAGACACCAATCGTTTCGACGGCGACAACTCTTTTAAAGGCAATTCAGACCAAAAGTCCTGATCGCCAAATGGAAACGAAATTCGTTTTGAGAACCTTCGAACTTGGTATTGGTATTCCAAAGGGCGAAGAGAGAATGCTTGCCTGGATTAATGAGTGGGTCAAAACGAACCGTAGCAATGGCAAGTTAGGCGCAATTTTCAAGGAATTCCATGGCGCGGATTTGCCGCCTCTTTCGAAATGATTTTCGAGCTCCGTATCTATCATTGCGCCCAAGGACGCCTACCAGCGTTGCATAAACGCTTTGAAGAGGTCACGTTGGGTCTCTGGAAAAAGCACGGCATTGAAGCGGTAGGGTTCTGGACGACGCTGGTCGGACCCAGCAACCAGACCCTTACCTTCATGCTGCAATGGAAGAGCCTGGCAGATCGAGAGCGGATCTGGAGTTCCTTCTCGGGTGACCCCGAGTGGCTCAGCGAACGGGCACGCCACGACGCCGAGGCGCCTATTGTGGCGAAGGTTGAAAACCAGCTGCTGGAGCCGACGGCTTATTCTCCTATTCGCTAAATTACTGCGCATTCAACTCAGTAATCAATTTCACCCACAATGAAAAAACATCTCGCGCTTAGCCACACCTTGCCGCAAGACAGTTCACCCGCCACGCTGATTGGCCGGGTCTGGAGCGCCGACGCGGCTGGCCCCATACTGGTGCGCGTCACTACTGAGGGCGTCTTCGACATTTCCAGCGCTGCGGTGACGTGCAGTGAATTGTTGAATATGTCCGATGCGGTGGGTGCCGTCGCAGACATCAGCCGCTTTCCGCGGCTCGGTGACACCAGAACTATTCTTCTGAATTCCGAATGGAACCAAGCCGAAAGCGCAATGCTGCGGTTTGATTCACCTTGTGATCTTCAAGCTGTGAAGGCCAGTGGCGTGACCTTTGTGGCAAGCATGCTAGAGCGAGTCATTGAAGAGCAGGCGCAGGGTGACGCTGGCCGCGCCGAGGCGATTCGGGCCTCGATCGCTCAAGTCATCGGGGAGAACCTGCCAGCTGTCAAGCCCGGGTCCACCGATGCGCAGAAGCTAAAGGCACTTCTGATCTCTCAGGATATGTGGTCCCAGTATCTTGAAGTCGGCATTGGGCCGGACGCCGAGATATTTACCAAGGCGCAGCCGCTTTCTTCGGTGGGGACTGGATCGGAAGTAGGGATTCACCCGAAATCAGAATGGAACAACCCAGAGCCGGAGATTGTTTTGGCGGTCAATCGGGCCGGACGCATTGTCGGTGCGACCCTCGGTAACGACGTAAATCTGCGGGACTTCGAGGGACGTAGCGCGCTGCTGCTTGGAAAGGCCAAAGACAACAACGGCTCCTGTGCCATTGGTCCCTTCATCCGCCTGTTCGATGACAGTTTTTCTCTCGATGATGTGCGTCGGTGTGAGTT
This sequence comes from Polaromonas sp., assembly GCF_029945925.1. Lineage (GTDB taxonomy): Bacteria > Pseudomonadota > Gammaproteobacteria > Burkholderiales > Burkholderiaceae_C > Polaromonas. The sequence continues at coordinate 17,567 of NZ_JAQSDN010000035.1, forward strand.
GTCTGTGGAAGTTTGCGGCGAGGAAGGGTTTATCTTGCAGGGCAAGAGTTCGATGACCATGATCAGCCGCGATCCAGAAGAGCTGGTTGAACACGCCATGGGTCCTGTCCATCAGTATCCCGACGGCATGATGCTCTTTCTGGGAACGATGTTCTCGCCGACAGCGGATCGCCTGAGCCCTGGACAGGGATTTACCCACGTCGTTGGAGATATCGTGAGCATCACGACGCCGATGCTTGGAACGCTGGTAAATCGTGTGAACCACAGCGACAAAATTGCCCCATGGACGTTCGGAATCGCCCAGTTGATGCGCAGCTTGTCTGGCCGTCGGCTCATTTAGATCGAGCCCATCAGGCTTGGCGAGCCAAAGTAGACGCGCCTTTACAGGCACCCGCCATCAATCTGCAAAGGACCCCTCGTGCCCCCCACCTCTCCCTCGCGACCGTCCGCTCAGAGCGGTGCGCGTGTCATCCGTTTGCATCCAGACGACGACGTCGTGATATCACTTGACCAGTTGGTCTCCGGTTGCCGTCTGGGCAGCGAGGGCATCACGGTCACAGGCTTGGTTCCCCCCGGGCACAAGGTTGCCACGCGGACAATCGAGCTCAGGGGGCCGGTTCGACGTTACGGACAGATCATCGGCTTCGCGAGCAAGCCGATCCATCCAGGCCAACATGTGCATACCCATTACCTTGCAATGGGCGACTTCGCCATGGACTACGCGTTCAGTGCAGAGGCTCGGCTGACCCAAGCGGCCCCAGAAACGGCAACCTTTCAGGGCATTGTTCGGCAGGACGGGCGCGTGGCTAAGCGCAACTATATCGGCATCCTGACCTCTGTTAATTGCTCTGCCACGGTGGCAAGAGCAATCGCTGACTACTTTCGGCGCGACATCCATCCGGATGCACTCGCCGGATTTTCAAACGTGGATGGCGTGGTCGCATTGACCCACGGCGCGGGTTGGGCTATCGATCCTGAGGGTGAAGGGCTGGCGATCCTGCAGCGCACCCTGGGTGGCTACGCCTGCCATCCCAACTTCTCCAGTGTGCTGCTGATCGGATTGGGCTGCGAAACCAATCAGATACCCCGGTTGCTTGCCACTCAAGGGCTGAAAGAAAATTCCAGATCGAGGTCTTTCACAATCCAAGACAGCGGGGGTACCACCATGACAATTGCACGTGGTATCGACCTGGTTCGTCAGATGTTGCCGGAAGCCAACGACGTACAGCGACAGCCGGTGCCCGCTAGTAATCTTACGGTCGGCCTTCAATGCGGCGGCTCTGACGGCTACTCAGGCATTTCGGCCAATCCCGTGCTCGGCGTTGCAGTCGATCTGCTTGTGCAGCATGGCGGCACCGCTGTATTGTCGGAGACGCCCGAGATCTATGGCGCCGAGCACCTGCTGACACGCGGCGCCAGTACGCCTCAAATCGGCCGCAAGTTGGTAGAGCGCATCCGGTGGTGGGAAGCTTATTGCGCGCGCAACGGTGCGTCGATGGATAACAACCCATCGGCCGGCGACAAGGCTGGCGGCCTCACCACGGTGCTGGAAAAATCACTCGGCGGCATCGCTAAAGCGGGAGCAACCAACTTGGTCGATGTCTACGAATACGCGCAACCGGTCCGGGCTCGTGGCATGGTCTTCATGGACACTCCTGGCTACGATCCGGTCTCTGCGACAGGGCAAGTGGCTGGCGGGGCCAACATGATCTGCTTTACCACCGGGCGAGGTTCTGCCTATGGCTGCGCGCCGTCACCTTCGGTGAAGCTCGCCACCAACACTGCGCTGCGGAACCGCCAGTCTGATGAGATGGACATCAACTGCGGCGAGGTGCTTGATGGAACTGCCACCATCGAGGAAATGGGGGAGCGCTTGTTCCGGTTGATGCTGGACACCGCTTCAGGGAAGCGCTCGCGCAGTGAAACACACGGTTATGGACAGAATGAATTCGTGCCGTGGCAGCTTAGTGTGATTACCTGATGCCGGAGATTCAGGAGCATAAGCAGCCTTCACCAAACAAACGATGACTCACGAACTGAAGAAGCTTTAGAGGATATTCATGACAAACCCCATTCACCACAACTTTATCAGCGGCCAATGGGTTCCCGGCACCACGACCGCCCCCAACCGGAACCCGTCCAATCTGGCAGAAGTCGTCGGTGACTACGCCCAGGGTGACGCAGCCCACCTCGATGCAGCGGTGCAGGCGGCGCAGGCCGCTTTTCCCGCCTGGTCTACCTCGGGCATCCAGACCCGGTCAGATGCCCTCGACAAGATTGGTACTGAAATTCTGGCACGCCGCGAAGAGCTGGGCACCCTGCTCTCGCGCGAAGAAGGCAAGACCCGGCCCGAAGGCATTGGCGAAGCCACCCGCGCCGGCCAGATCTTCAAGTTTTTTGCTGGCGAGTGCCTGCGCCTGTCCGGGGAAATCCTGCCCTCGGTTCGCCCCAACATCGGCGTGGAGATAACCCGAGAGCCCGTCGGCGTGGTGGGCCTGATCACGCCCTGGAATTTCCCGATTGCCATTCCCGCCTGGAAGATCGCACCCGCACTGGCCTTTGGCAACTGCGTGGTGCTCAAGCCGGCCGACCTGGTGCCCGGCAGCGCCTGGGCGCTGACCGAGATCATCTCGCGCTCAGGCATTCCCGCTGGCGTCTTCAACCTGGTGATGGGACCGGGGCGGATCATTGGCGAAGCGTTGGTCAACCATCCCGGCATCCACGCTATCAGCTTCACCGGCTCGGTCGGTGTGGGCAGCCGAATTGCCGAGGCCTGCGCTAAAAGTCTCAAGAAAGTGCAACTCGAGATGGGCGGCAAGAACCCGCAAGTCATTCTGGACGACGCCGACCTGGCCCAGGCAGTTGAACTGAGCGCGCAGAGCGCCTACTATTCGACCGGCCAGCGTTGCACCGCCTCAAGCCGGCTGATCGTGACCGAAGGCATTTACCCCGCTTTCGTCAAGGCGTTGCAGGAACGTATGGAACGCATCAAGGTAGGTGACGCGCTCGCCGCGGGAACCGACATAGGTCCAGTGTCGTCGCAAGCGCAACTTGAGCAAGATTTGAGCTACATCGAAATTGGCAAGGTCGAAGGGGCAACCTTGGCGTTTGGCGGTGAGCGCATCAAGTGCCACACTGGCAGCAGTGCCGAAGGCTACTTCATGGCGCCAGCGCTCTTCAGTGAAAGCACATCCACCATGCGCATCAATCGCGAGGAAATCTTCGGCCCGGTGGCCAGCGTCATTCGTGTCAAGGACTATGACGCCGCCCTGGCAACGGCCAACGACACGCCGTTCGGCCTTTCTGCGGGCATTGCCACGACCTCACTGAAATACGCGACCCATTTCAAGCGGCACAGCCAGGCCGGCATGGTGATGGTGAACCTGCCCACCGCCGGGGTGGACTACCACGTGCCTTTCGGTGGACGCAAGGGGTCGAGCTATGGCCCGCGCGAGCAGGGTAAATATGCGCAGGAGTTCTTCACGACGGTGAAAACGGCTTATACACTGGCCTGACTCGGGACTACCTATCGCCACTTGTGATGGACAATTAAGGTCCACAAGCTGACGGCTTACGGCGCGCCGGGGGTGTTCTGGAGGCAGCATGTCAGTCTGGTGTGGGTGTTCCGGCGCAGCTTTCTGTAATTGGCTTTGATGACATTCCACTTTCCGGTTCGCCTCTCATTGGGCTGACAACCTTTCGGCAACCGGTAAAAGAAATGGCCCGCACAGCCGCAAGAAGGTTACTGGAACGTATCCAATCACGGGGTGTAAATCCAATTACCCGAGACGTTCTTCCGACCCAACTCATTAAGAGACGCAGCGCTGGTCCAGCTCCCAGCAATCGACGAAGACGAGTTGATTGATCTACGTATAGGTATCCAGAGGGTGGGTAAATGCTGCGCTGTACAAGGACTTTCAGAACAAAAAGCTCCGAGTCAGCCGGACACTTTCACTTGCTGATGCCAAGGCATTGGCCGCGAGTCTGGAGCTTGATGCAACCCTGTCAACGGATGAGTGTAAGCGGATGGCAAAGTCATCTTGAAGTCTGGCTGACGATGGATGCGGGCTACCACTTGTGACCGCTGCACGCCACTTGATGGCTGCTGCAGACCACTTGCAGCCACGAATCCCGGATTTGAAAGTGAACAGGAAAAGCAATGAAATCAACGATCTACCCACACCACCCCCGCGCCAGTGCTGGGTTTGCGAACCGCCAGTTATTGCACTGAAAACGAGGGGACCCCAACTGGTCGCGACTTTCGCTGGGCAGGGGCTGGATCTTCAGTGGAGCACGCCCGAGGCCTTCCGCCAGTTGATCTCGCCCGAAGCCCGGCAATGGCGCAGCAACGTGGAATCCATGAAGCTCACGATCGACTGAGCGCGCACGCGCCTAGATGCTCAGCACGCTCACGTGGTTCATCACGGCGCGTAGCGCGCTGTAGAGCGTCAGCGCCGAGGACTTCGGGTTGGCGGGCAGCGGCTCGTTGGCGAGCTGGATATCCATTTCTCCGAAGCTGCCGCTCGCATGCAGGCGGTGCGTGTTCCGTCGCAATGCCGGATCGGCCACGAGCCGAACGCGCGTCGCATCGAAACCCACGCCGGCCAGCGCGATGGTCGCGGTGACGTTCGCGTTGCGCGGATACAGGCGCGCCGCATCGCGTGCCGAACCTTCGAACACCATCGTGGGCTGATTGATCCTGCCCAGATCGACCGCCGCTTCGGCCGGCGTGCCGCGCCAGGCCGCGGGCGGTTTCGAGCCGGTGTACAGCACGTGCTCGAGCCCGCAAAGACGGGCCGCCGCCAGCGCGTCGATGCCACCGATCGCCCCGGGAATGATCTGCACCTGCGTGCCGCCGTCCCGCGCCGCCTGCCGCACTTGCGCCAGCAGTTCGTCGCTCGCCAGCGCGCCCACCGAGGCGAGCACGCACGGCACGCCGGCGGCGAGCGCGGGTACGACGTGCTGCGCGATGGCGGAGTGGCCGCCGGTTTCAACGAGCCGGTCGATACCTTCGGGCAGCTGCGTGCAAACCTTGTCGGCCAACTGGAGCCCGCGCATGGCTTCGCGACATTCCTCAAGGCGCTGCGGCCGCACGACGATGGCCTCCACCGAAATCCCGGCTTCGCGCTGCAGCAGTTGGACCAGCTCGTGGCCGATCGCGCCGCAACCGATCACCCCGATGCGAAGAGGCGGCCGGCTCATAGGTCGAGCACCAGTTCGGGCGTGCGCGAGCGCGCGCAACAGGCCATGAGGTATTGCTCGCGCTCGTCGTCCAGCAGCACCATGTCGTGGTGCTCGGGCGTGCCTTCCAGGTACGTCACCTGGCACATGCCGCAGATGCCCTGTTCGCACGACGTGGGCACGTTCACCCCCTGCACCTGCAGGGCATGGGCGATGGACACGCCGTCGGCAACGAACACCTTGCGGCCCGAGCGCGCGAGCGCGACGGTGAAGCCGCCTGCGTCCGCGGATGCGAGGGAGCCCGCTGCCGGTGCAGGCGTGGGCGCCGGCACCACGGGAGTAAAACACTCCACATGGAAGAAGCCCTCGCGCCAGTCGCGCGACGCCTGCGCGGCGGCATCGATGAAGGGCTGCGGGCCGCAGCAATAGACGTGTTCGCCCACGTTCTGGTGCGCGAGCAATCCGGCCAGGTCGAGCGGATTCGCGTCGGGCCCCTGGTCCAGGTGGAACACGACCTTGCCATGCACGGCAGCACGGTCCAGCTCCTTGCGGAATGCCACGCGCTCCTCGCTGCGTGCGCAGTAGTGGAGGGTGTAGGGGGCGCTGCGCCGCTCCAGGTCATGGACCATCGACAGCAGCGGCGTGATGCCGATGCCGCCTGCCAGCAACAGGAAGCTGGCGCGGTCATCGACCAGCCGGAAGTGATTGCGCGGCCGCGAGACGCGGTACGTCGCGTCGCAGCGGGCGAGCTCGTGCCAGGCCTTGGAGCCGCCGCGTCCCGTGGGCTGGCGCAGCACGGCGATCTCGTAGCGATCGCGGACAGCGGGGTCGTTGCACAGAGAGTATTGCCGCACGGTGCCGTTGCCCAGGTGCAGGTCGACGTGGGAGCCGGCTTCGAACGGCGGCAGCTCGCCGCCGTCGCCGCGCTCGAACACATAGACGTTGATGTCCTGCGCCGCGAAACGGATGGCCGCGAGGCGCAGCTCCAACAGTTGGCTGGCATTCGCATTCATGACAGAACTACGTCCTCCGTGGCATGGAACATCCGCGTGGGAAAGCGGTTCAGTTCCTCGCACCCATCGCGCGTGACGATCACGCCGGCGCCGATGTTGATGCGGCGCGTGCCCAGGCAGGCGTTCGGCTCCAGCTCGAGCGACATGCCTTCGCGCAGCACGAGGTCGCCCCGGCGGATGCCGGCCTTCACGGGGCCTTCGATCGCCCCTTCGCGCGTGCCCGCAAGCTGCTCGCGGTTGACGGGCGTGAAGCCGGTGGCGCCGAAGGTCAGCGTATGCAGCAGAGGCGTCTTGGACCAGCATCCGCTTTCGGCGAGCGGCCGCTCCATGGCGTGCACGACGTCGGCGAAAGTGGCGCCGGGTCGCACGGCCGCGATGCCCGCTTCGTAGGATGCACGCGCCGCCTGTTCACAGCGCAGCAGCACGGGGTCCACTGGATCGAGCGCGACGCACATCTGTACCTGCGCTTCCTGACCGCCATAGAGCGTGTGGATTTCGGTCTGCACGACGTCGCCGCGTTGCAGGATGCGCGGCGGCTCCGCGCGCAGGGTCCATCGTGGAGCACCCCACGCGATGTTGTCCGCGCCGGATTGCAGGCTCATGAACGGATAGCGCCTGTCGCAGCCCAACCGATGGATCTCGCGCAGCACCTCGGCATACATCAGCGCCTCCGACACGCCGGGACGCGCCACCTCGGCCATCACATGGCTGGCCTGCTCGCTCACGCGCGCGGCGAAGCGCAGCAGCGCGAGTTCCTCGTCGCTCTTGACCAGGATGAAGTCGGTGTACGCGCACGTGAAGTCTACGAGCTCGGCCTGCTGCACGCTGCCCGACGGCGAGCGATGGAAACCGTGCGGCAGTTGCCCTTCCATCTCGCCGGGCGCGGTGGGGCCGTAGCCCACGATGCCGATGCGCGCGCGATCGAGTCCACGCTCGCGCAGCACGGCGCCGACGCCCGCGCCGCCACCGGCGATGCGGTAGTCGGTCACCCACGGCTCGATGCCGCGGCGCTCGCTCTCGTAGACGCGCGACAGGCGCGACGGCGAGAACGTGACCACCGTCACGGGCGCGTCGTGCGTGAGGATCGCCACCGAATCCAGGAAGTCGTCGATGAGGTAGCTCTCGAGCCGCTCGCGCCCCTGGAAGCTGCCGACGACCAGCGCCTGCACGTCCTGCTTGCGCATTTCCGCGCGCAAGCCGTTCCAGCGCCGGTCTCGTTCTTTCAGCGACAGCACGGGCCCAGCCTCGACCGGCACGAGCGCCGTCGGGGGCAGTCCGCTGAACGTCATGCGCAGCTCCTCGCCGTCGCGCCATCCAACGCGGCCAGGTGACGATCGATCTCGACAAAAGGACGCACATCGACCACGGCCACCAGGCCGCGCGTGGTGTCATCCAGTCCGAACTTCTGCGGCGGCGCGCCGACGAGCCCCCATGCGTTGGGCACCAGGTCGGCGTTGCGCTCCCACGCCTTCACCGGCTCGTCCTTTTGCAACCGGCCGACTTCGCGCCGCCACAGCCTGCGCACGGCCCCGACGCCGACGTCGGCGCTGCCCAGCCGCTCGGCGCCGCGGTTCGCGATGCGGCCCTGGCCGATCTGCCCGATGTCGTCCTGCAATCGCACCAGGTCGACGCGGCGCTTGTCCACGTCTTGCAGGCGCAGCTTGCCGCCGAGCACCTGCTCGCACACGTCCTGGTGAGCGAGGTCGATCTCCGAGCGGCGCTGCTGGCGGCGCTGGCCGATGCGATCGGCGGCTTCGCCTTGCACGGGCACACGGTGCAGGCTGAACTGCATGTGCAGCTCGTCGTCGATCGGCACCCACCAGAAGAGGGACTCCTGCCAGCCGAGTCGGCCCAGACTCTGGATCATGAGCAGGTGCGTGTCTCGCCGTGTTGGTTCAGCTTCAAAGTGCGCGCTTGGCTGCGCGGTTACGCGCGGCGGTATGACGACTTGAATTTGTGGGTCACGTTTCGCAATGGTCTCGTAGGTCGGATCCCCGTCATAGGCGCCATCGGCAGTGACCTGGCCAATCTCATGTTCGATTTGATCGAGCAGTGGACCAACCTGGGACGGGTCATCGACGTCCTGCTCTGTCAGCATCGAGGCCACTATCAGCCCAGTGCTGGCGTCCACCGCCAAGTGCAGCTTTCTCCAGCTACGGCGCGCTTTGGCGCCATGTTTTTCCTGCAACCATTCGCCCGCACCGAAGACCTTCAGCCCGGTGCTGTCGATCAGGATGTGTGCAGGCTCTGCGGGTAGTGCGCTCCGCTTGGAAATCGACTCCAAGCTCATGGCGCGCCGACTCACAGTGCTGTGATCGGGGGCTTTCAGATCCACGCCAAGCAACTCAAAGATCGATGCCATCAGGCCTTCGGTTTGTCGCAGCGGTTGGCGAAACACCAGGCGTAACATCAGGCTGACTTCGATCGCCAGATCCGAATAGAAACTCTGTCCGCCACGCGTGGTGCGTGGCAGGGCTGCCCAAAGATCAATTGCTTCAGGAGTGACCCACATGGTCAGGCTGCCGCGGGCGCGAAGTGCCGCATCGTACTCACGCCAGTTGCATACCGTGAACTTCATCTTCGGAATATGGTGGCGGCACTTGGCGTTGTGTTTGTTGGGCATGCAGTTGGTCAGCTGTTTTGATCAGGGCCGACGAGCCTAACAGGCCGCCGCCGGGCATCCGTGCAACAACGCCCTTCTCCAGCGATGCCGGCAACAGGGTGTCGGCCGGGATGTTGGCCAGCACGCCCGACAGGTCGCGTACCTGGCCGTTGGCATCGAGCAATGCCGGTTTTACCTAGCCCATCGGCCCGTAACGCATCAGCTTCATTGTCTATTCTCCTGTCGCAGCCTGGCTCAAGCGTAGTTGATGACCAGATGTTTAATGTCGGACATTTCTTCCATCGCATACTTGGTGCCTTCGCGACCAAAGCCGGATTCCTTCCAGCCGCCGAAAGGCATATTGTCGATCCGGTAGATCGGCACATCGTTGACCATCAATCCGCCGACATCCCAATCTTCGATGGCCTGGAATGCGCGCCGCAAGTCATTGGTGAACATGCCGCCTTGCAAGCCGTATTTCGAATCGCCGGCGCGGGCAATTGCTTCTTCAAAACTGTCGTAGCTGTTGACGGTCAGTACCGGGCCGAACACTTCTTCGTCCTCGACCTTCATGCCTTTTGCGGTATTGGTCAGCACGGTAGGTTGTATCACCGCGCCCACGCGCGGTCCGCCATGCAGCATGACGGCGCCGGCGGCAACGGCCTCGTCGATCCAGCCCTGGATCCGCAGCGCTGAACCCTGGTCGATCACCGGGCCCACATCGACGCCTTCCTGCATCGGGTCGCCGACCTTGCAGGCGCGCACCCGTTCAATCAGCTTGGCGGTAAATGCCTCGGCCACCGACTGCTGCACCAGGATGCGTTGCACGCCGATGCAGTACTGGCCGCCGTAGACCACGCCGCCCCGCACGCAGCGTGCCGCGGCCAGATCGAGGTCGGCATCTTCCGCCACCACCACCGCACCATTGCCGCCGAGTTCCAGTGCGACCTTCTTGCGACCGGCGATATCCTTGATATGCCAGCCGACCTTGGCGCTGCCGGTAAAGCTGACCATCGCAAAACGCTCATCGCGCACCATGCTTTCGGCCAGCGGCACCGAACAGTGCAGGATTTCCAGCGCGCCGTCGGGCAGGCCGGCATCGCGCAGCAGTCGTTGCAGCAGCACGGAGGTCAGCGGCGTTTGCGGCGCCGGCTTGAGCACGACGCTGTTGCCCACGGCAATGGCTGGCGCGACTTTATGCACCACCAGGTTCAGCGGAAAATTGAAGGGCGAGATGGCTAGTATCGGACCGATCGGAAAGCGACGCGAAATGCCGATGCGGCGGCGCATCCGGTTCAAGGCCTCACTGTCGAGATCGGCCAGGGCAATCGGGCGGCCCTGGCTGTCGGTGGTCTGGTATTCGAATACGCCTGCATCCATGTCGAGCGGCACCTCTTCACCGCCGAAACGACGCGCTTCTGCTGCCGCATTGGTCAGGTTGAAGATCGCGCGCGACACTTCGCCGCGGGCATCGTACAGCGGCTTGCCGGCTTCGCCAGCAATGGTCGTGACGAATTCTTCCCGCCGTTCCTTGAGCAGCTCGGCGGCTTTTAGCAGGATGTCGGCGCGCACGAAGCGCGGCAACTTGCGCATCTTCTGGAATGCTGCTTGCGAACGCACGATCGCGCTTTCAACTTCGGCGGCGTCGGAGACCGGCATTTCACCGATCACCCGGCCGTCGAAAGGCGAGAGGATTTTTTCTGTTTTCATTGTTGATGATTTTTCGATAACGATTGCTGGTTTCAAAGCGCCGCAGTCTTTTCCACATAGACGCCACGGCAATCCATTTCATAGTCCAGGCCGACAATTGGCGGACGATTGAAATGCCAGGTCAGGCCGGCTGCCATGACACCGTGCTGCACCAGTTCTTCTGCCATGAACGGATGGATGTCGTACACGGTATAGAGCTGGCTGGCCGTGCAATCTTTCCAGCCGAAGCCCAGTGCTGCCATCCGTCGTTCCATTTCACCGATGACCCAATGCGCTTTGGCGCGCAGGCCGGTCGGGGACGTGTCCCCGGGCATGATGGCGTGGTCGGCGTAGCTGCCTTTTCCTTCTGGCGCTTCGCCGCTGCCGGCCACCACGAAAGACGGCGCCGCTGCAGCGTCCGGCACGGTGTAGCAGAACGCATAGAAACTCGGCTCTTTCGGGCCGTTGTATTCAGGACAGACATTGCTGCGCGCAACCGGATTGGTGACGCCGTCGAACACGCCCCATTTTTCCAGCGTGCCGACATAGACGCGGTTGAAGGCGACAAAACCGGCTTCATCGAATGGCGCTGGCGAGCGCAGTTCGCACGCACAGAATGACGTCAGCGGACGTCCGACTGCGCCAAGGATGGCGGCGATGCGCTCGAAGCCTTCAGTCAGCGGCACCGGCTGCTGAAAACGGACGCGTTCGATGCGATATCCCGGATCGGCAACAACGCCGGCAGAGTACTGGAAAACGCCCGGAATGTAGCGGTAGTTGCCGGGTGCGAACGGGAGAGTGCTGGACATGATGCGGCTTCCTTTTCGGTGTCTGGAACAAAAAAATCATCAGTGAATGAAACGGCAGGGGTGCTGTAGCCAGTGCCGGCCTAGGCGGCCAGCATGCCAAGGTAAGCTTGCCGGATTGCGGGGTCGTGCAACATGGCGCTGCTGCCGCCGCCCTGGACCACGCGCCCCATATCCATGGCAAACGCATGGGAAGACAGTTCCAGCGCAGTGACCACGTCCTGCTCGACCACCAACAGCGACAAGCCGTCGCGGTTGAGTGCCTGCAAGGACTCGACCAACTGTTCGACCAGCAGCGGCGACAAACCCAGGGACAGTTCGTCGATCATCAAGAGCTTGGGCGCGCTCATCAAGCCGCGTCCGATTGCGCACATTTGCTGCTCGCCGCCGGACATGGTGCCGGCGGCCTGGGTGCGGCGTTCGTACAGTTTGGGGAATGTTGTGTAGACCTGGTCCAGGCTGCGCGCAATGGCGGCGCGCGGCTCGCGGCGGGCATACGCGCCCATCAGCAGGTTGTCTTCCACATTCATCGGGCCGAACAGGCGGCGACCTTCCGGCACATGGGCAATGCCATGCGCCAGGATTTGCGCCGGATTCTTGCCGCACAGGTCCTCGCCGTTCCACAGGATCTTGCCTGCGCGCGGTGCGATCAAGCCCGACAGCGTGCGCATCAGCGTCGATTTGCCGGCGCCGTTGGAGCCGATCAAGGCCGTGATCTCACCCTGCTGCAAGGCCATGTCGATGCCCCACAGTACGGTAATCTCGCCATAGCCAGCCTGCAGGCCGCTGATTTCCAGCAAAGGGACCGGGGTCGTCATGGCTGCTCCGTTGTCGCAAGGTTGAGCTGTGCGTATTTTTTGCCCAGGTAGGCTTCCACCACGCGCGGGTCGTTCACCACATCCAGTGGCAGTCCGTCTGCGATCAGTGCGCCGCTTTGCAGCACCACCACCCGACTGCAGACATTCATCACCACTTTCATCAAGTGTTCGATCAGGACGATGGTGATGCCGCGTGCCGCCAGTTGCCGTATCAGTTGCATGGCATGTTCGATTTCGGCGGAGTTGAGTCCGGCATTGACTTCATCGAGGAACAGCAGTTTCGGGTTCATCGCCAGCGCCTTGGCCAACTCCAGCCGTTTGCGCATGGCCAGCGTCAGGCTCGACGCGTCCTGGTTGGCCTGCTTTTCAAGGCCGACGAAACGCAGGTGTTCCGCGGCCAGCAGACGCGCCTTGGTCGGGCTCACGCCGCTTTGCGAAAACAGCGCAGCAGCGGCGACGTTGTCCAGCACGCTCAGGTCGGGAAACGGCTGCACGATCTGGAAGGTGCGGGCCAGGCCGATGCGCGCCGTCTGGTAGGGCGCCAGCCTGGTAATGTCGCGCCCTTCAAACAGCACCCGGCCAGCGCTGGCAGTGTGCACGCCGGTGATGACATTGACCAGCGTGGTCTTGCCCGCGCCGTTAGGACCGATCAGGCCGAGTATTTCGCCGCGGCCGACGGTCAGGGTGACGTCCTGCACCGCCTGCAATCCACCGAAGCGGCGCGATACATTTTGCAGTTTCAGTACTTCATCCATGGCGTGCTCCGATCATGCGGATGCGCTTGACCAGCGACATCAGGCCATTTGGCAGGAACAGCAGCAGCACCACTACCAGCAAGCCGAGCACACCGGAATGGATTTCCAGATAATTGCGCCACACCACTTCTTCGATGGCGAGGAAGGCGAACGCGCCCAGCACCGCGCCGGCCGGCGAACCCAGGCCGCCCAGCAGCGCCATCACGATCGGCTTGACCGACAGCAGCACATCGAACACATCGGGCGGTTCAATGTAGTGCACCCATGCGGCATACAGTACGCCGGCCATGGCGACGAACACGCCGGAGAAGGCGAAGGCGCTGCTCTTGTACAGCGTGGCGTTCACGCCAATCATGTCGGCAGCCGCCTCGTTCTGCTTGATGCAGGACAAGCCAAAGCCGAGCTTGGAGACCTGGATGCGCCAGATCGCGATGAAGCTGACGATCAACAGCGTCCACATGGCCCAGAAAAAGAACGACGCCTCCGCCATCACGCTGCCAGAACCGGTAACGGCCAGCGGAATGTTCAGGCCCATGCCGCCACCGGTCAGGTCGGTCGCGGTATTGGTCAGTTCGCGCAGCACTTCGGCCACCGCCAGGCTGGCAATGGCAAAATAGTGCCCGCGCAGCCGCAGCAGCACGATACCCAGCAACATGGCGGCAATGAATGCCAGCGCACCGGATGCGCCGACTGCTGCCAGTAGCGGCCAGCCCTTGTTGAGCAGGACGCCGCCGCAATATGCGCCAAAGCCGAAGAAGGCGGCGGTGGCAAACGACGGGTAACCGGCAAAGCCGCCAATCACCGTCCAGGACACGGACATGATCGCGTACATGCAAGCAAAGGTGCCAATGCGCAGCGCGTAGGCGCTATCGAACAGTGGCAAGCCGCCCATTATCAGCAACAGCGCGAGTGCAGTAAAAAATAGTGGCCGTTTCATTCGTATCCCCGCTTGCCCATCAATCCTTGTGGCCGGAAGATCAGGAACAGGATCAACAGGCTAAATGAGAGCGTGACCGCATGCTCGGGGCCGAACGCCAGCGAACCGAAGCTTTCAACCGTGCCCAGGAACAGCCCGCCCACCACCGCGCCGGGCACACTGCCCAGGCCGCCCAGCACGCACACGACGAACGCCTTGCCGAGATAGGAACCGGAAGCAATCGGTGAAATCGGAAAAATCATGGCCAGCAACACGCCGGCGCAAGCCGCCATGGCAGCGCCCAGGCCGAACGCCGTCGCATAGATCGACGGCACATCCACGCCCATCAAGCGTGCCGCATCGCGGTCCATGCGCACCGCCACAATCGCGCGTCCCGCCCGCGATTGCCGCAGGATCAGGTACAGCGCGACCGTCAAGATCAGCGCAAAGGCGGTAGCGACCAGCCGGTCGACCGGCACCACCAGCCCGCCGACGGACAATGAACCCAATGCCGGCTCCAGTATCAGGCGACGGTAGTCGGCCCGGAAGCCGACCAGCATCGCGTTATTGAGCATCAGGTCCAAGCCGAACGTCAGGGTAAGCGTGACCAGCACGGGGGCAGCGATCACCCGGTTGAGCACACCACGCTGGATGGCGTAGCCGAGGGCAAAACCCAATGGCGCAGCAATCAAGAGTGTGGTCCAGGGCGCCATGCCCAAGCCATTGTAGGCACCCCAGGCGAGATAAGACCCGAGCACGATGAACGATCCGTGCATCAGGTTAATGACATTGAGCACGCCCCACACCAGTGAGAAGCCCACCGCGATGCATGCGTACAGGCTGCCAAGTACGATGCCGTTGAGAATGACCTGGAGAAAAAGCATGCTCTGTCGCTCGCTTTACTTCACGCCAAGCTTGAAGTCAGCTTGCTTGATGGCAGCAGGGTGCACCACCAGCGTCTTGCCGCCCTGGATTTGCATGACAGGCGGTTCCAGCGAGTTGATCTGGCCGTTGGCGCCGAACTTGACCGGACCCCAGAAGGTCATCACGTTCATTTTTGCCAGCTCGTCCCGCACCTTGTTGCGATCCAGCGAACCGGCTTTTTCAATTGCCATCTGGAACAGCACACCGGAAACCGAAGCCGAAGCCTGTGCATAGTCAGGATCGGATTTGTACTTTTCCCGGAACAGTTTGGCGTAGTTCTCAGCCGTGCTGAAAATGTCCACGCCCTTGTAGCGAGCCGCCATATGCCACCAGGCTGCACTGCTGATGTTCTCGGCGCCCTTACCGGCAGCCTCGATGAATTCCTTGTAAGCAGGGCCCGCGATCATGGTTACCACAGGGGCTTCCATTTTCTGGTCGGACATCTGCTTCTTGATCAGCACCAGGTCATTGATGTAGCCGGTCGCAAAAATCCAGTGCGGCGCTTGCGACTTGATCTGCGACAGCGCCGACGAATGATCCATCGTGTTGATCGCGTACTTCTCGAAGAAGATCACTTCCAGGCCAGCGGCCTTGGCAGCCTTGTCCATTTCCTGTGCAATCGCCAGCGGGAACAGGTCATTGCGCGCCAGGATGGCAACCCGTTTCACGCCCGGTGCTTTTTCGCGCACGATCTTGACCAGCGGCGTGGTCAGCGTGTCGTTCGGTGTGAAGGTGCCGAACAGGTACTTGTAGCCCTGGTCATACACCTGGGGCGATGACGCGGTCGACGCAATCGTCGGCATCTGGTACTTCTCGGAGACCGTGCTGGCTGCCTTGGCTGCACCCGATCCGAACGGGCTGAACAGGAAGTTCACCTTCTCTTGCGTGATCAGCTTTTCCGCAGCTTGCACTGCGCGCGGCGTGTTGGACTGATAGTCGGTGTAGACGATCTCGACTTTCATTTTCTTGCCGCCAACATTGATACCGCCCTTCTTGTTGACCTGCTCGGCCCACAAGTCGTAGCCCTGTTGCTGCTTCAGGGCTTCTGGCGCCAATGGGCCGGTTTGGGGCAATGGTGCACCGAAGCGGATGGTTTCCTGGGCTTGTGCACCAAGCGGCGCCAGCGCTGGCAAAGCCAGGCAGGCCAGTGCGGACCAGTTACGAATACGATGGAAACGAGAGAGTGAGCCAGACATGCGTAGTCCCTTTCAAAAGGTCGACAGTGAAACAACAACGGCGAAAGCGAAGTGGGCAACCCAACATAACGACGAGCTTGAACAGTGATGAGCGCTCAGCGATTCTAGATTGCAGGTGCTTGTCTGAGGGCAATAGATTTTCGAGAGAAGCGTTCTAAAAATCAGAACGCTGATGACTTCAGCTCCGCCTTTCTAGCGACTGTGAACAGGCCGGGCGCTGTGTCGCGCCGGCCTTCAGCGTGCGTGGGGCTTGTGCTTGGCCGCCATGCGTTCGGCCAGGTAACTCGCCAGGTGATTGGCGGCAAGGGACAGTTTGCGGGTGCGGCTGGCCACCAATGTGACGTGGCCGGACTTCAGCGAGAGCTCGTCCAGCGACAGGCCGACCAGCGTGCCTTGCTTGATGCTGGGGGTGAGCAAATCTGCCGGCAGGAAGGTGACATGCGTGCTGCTGCCGATGACCAGCATCTGGGCGAATGCCAGCGTATTGGTTTCCACCATGCGCGACAGGCTCAGCTTGCGGGTCACGCAGACCCGGTCTACCAGTTGCCGGATCACGAACGAACGGTCAGGCAGCACGACCGGATAAGGCGCAATGTCGGCCAGCGTGCATCGGCTGCGATGCGCCAGCGGGTGCGACGGCGAGACCACCGCATACAGCGGCTGCGGCATGCGCGCCAGTTCGACCAGGTCCGTGCGCGGCGCACTGCCAAACAGGACGCCAAGGTCGTAGCGGTGCTCGGCGACTGCCTCGGCCACTGCCTGCGAACCGATCGATATCACACCCAGCGAGATGGCGGGATTGGCGTGGGAAAAGCCGTGCATCGCCTCTGGCATGAAGCTCGTCATCAAGCCTTCGACACAGGCAATTTCTGCATGGCCACGGCGCAGGGTTTCATATTCCTGGAGTATGCCGCGCAGTTCATCAAAGCGGGTGCGCATGTCGTTGGAGTAGAGCAGCAGCAATTGCCCCGCTTCAGTGATCAGCATGCCGCGCGCATGGCGTTCGAACAGGGGGACGCCGAGTTCGGTCTCCAGCAAGGTGATCTGGCGGCTGACTGCGCTTTGGGCAACGAACATTCGCTCAGCCGCATGCCGCACTGAACCATGCGCGGCGACCTCGCGGAAGTAACGCAGGGCGAGCGGTTCCATGACGAGTTTCCTTTGATATTTTCGGGTACTTGATTGTTGCTCTACAGGGTAACGGACAGGAAGGTTGCGGGGTTCTGTCGCAGTAAGCGTAAACGACAATCCGGGTCATGCTTGATTTCCGCTAAAGTTTGATCAACGGCACCTTGAACAAGGTTCTCAAACGGCATCACTATCCGCTGGAAGTGATGCTCACGTGCGTACGCTGGTACGTGGCCTACCCATTGAACCTGCGACATGTTCCCCAGGTTTCAGAATAGTTGTCGCCTCCGATTTTCCGCGGGTTATCCGCACCGGAGCGACATTTCATGCATAGAAAACCTCATACACATCACTCCCCCGAATTCAAGGAGCAGGCACTGCTCAAAGCGAGGCATCGCGGAACGCGTTCACTTTTAAACCTTGCTGGCGAGTTGAACATGTCGCCTGGCACCCTCAAGCGATGGGTACTGGACTCAGGCAAGGCGGCCGAACAGGCTCACGGGGAGACAAGCGCTGCACTGGACGGCCCTGCTGCCTCCTGGTCGCCATCGCAACGGCTGACGGCCTTGCAGGAAAGCTACGCATTGAATGGCTCAGCCCTGGCTGGCTGGTGCCGCGAGCGTGGCGTGTTCGAGCACCAGCTGGCGCAGTGGCGCGAAGACTTCTGTACCCCCATCGCGCCCGCCTCGCGCGAGGCCACTGGCGCCTTTCGCGAACTGCAGCGTCAGCACGATCAGTTGCAGCGTGAGCTGCGGCGCAAGGAGAAAGCACTGGCCGAAGTGGCCGCGTTGCTGGTGTTGCAAAAAAATTTCCAGGCGCTGCTGGAGGGCGCGGACAAATGACGTCCGTCCAGCAGCGCCAAAAGTTGCTCGGCCCGATAACCCAAGCCTGCGCCGACGGGGCGCGCTTGAAGCCGGCTTGCCGTCAGATCGGCGTCGTGCCGCAGCGTGCAGCGCTGGCAGCGCAAGGAGCCTGCCGAGGGGGACCAGCGCCCTTCGGACAAGCGGCGCTACGTGTGCCCTCCCAACAAGCTGCGTGAAGAAGAGCGCCAGGCCGTGATGGCCACGCTCAACAGCGAAGCGTTCAAGGACTTGCCGCCGAGTCAAGTCGTGCCGCGCCTGGCGGACACGGGTGTCTATGTGGCGTCCGAGTCCACGATGTACCGCCTGCTGCGACAGGAGGGCTAGCTGGCCCATCGGCGATCAGAGCGCGCAGCGCAAAAGCGTAGCAAGCCGCGCGCCCTGGCCGCGACAGGACCCGATCAGGTGTTCTGTTGGGATATCACCTATCTGCCTACCCAGGTGCGCGGCCAGCACTTTTATCTGTACCTGTTTGATGACTTGTTCAGCCGCAAGATCGTCGGCTGGCAGGTGTTCGATGGCGAGAGCGCCGATCTGGCCAGCCAGTTGCTGCAGGGCATCTGTGCGCGGCAAAGCATCCGCCCCGGCCAGTTGACGGTGCATTCGGACAATGGCGCGCCCATAAAGGGCGAAACCATGCTGGCCACCATGCAGCGCCTGGGTGTGACCCACACGCGCAGCCGTCCATCCGTGAGCAATGACAATCCGTACGCGGAATCGGCGTTCAGAACGCTCAAATACCGCCCCCAGCTGCCCGTCAAGCCGTTTGAAAACCTGCTGGCCGCGCGGCGCTGGGTCACAGATTTGGCGCACTGGTACAACCATCAGCATCGCCACAGCGCCATCGGCTTCGTGACACCAGCGCAACGCCATGCCGGCCTAGACAGGGCCCTGCTTGAGGAGCGCGCGCTCGTCTATGAACGGGCCCGCCAGGAAAATCCGCAGCGCTGATCAGGGCAGGCCCGCCAGTGGGCGCATGTCGAAGCCGTTCACCTGAACCCTGACACCCAGCAACAAACCAAGGAGCCTCAGCACACTCAAAAAGCAGCCTGACTCACTTCACTTCAGGCGACAACTTCCTTGACAGCCACCGTCAATGTGAA
The DNA here is from genome assembly GCF_029945925.1 of Polaromonas sp. Classification (GTDB taxonomy): domain Bacteria; phylum Pseudomonadota; class Gammaproteobacteria; order Burkholderiales; family Burkholderiaceae_C; genus Polaromonas. The sequence continues at coordinate 36,558 of NZ_JAQSDN010000035.1, forward strand.
GGCCGTGTTCTACGTGACCCGCATGGTGGTCAAGGGACTGCTGGCAGCTGGCCTGCCGGGCTCGGTGATCAATGTGTCGTCGCAGATGGGCCGGGTAGGCAGCCCGCGCCGCACACTATACTGCGCGAGCAAGCACGCCATCGAAGGCATGAGCAAGTCGCTCGCTTGGGAACTTGGGCACGCCAACATCCGCGTGAACACGGTCTGCCCGACCTTCATTGAAACCGCGATGACCGCAAACATGTTCGAAGACATCGCGTTTCGCGTATGGGTCACCGGCAGGATCGCACTCGGCAGGCTCGGGAAGATCGAGGAGACCATGGGCGCGATCGTGTTTCTGGCCAGCGATGCGTCAAGCCTTGTGACGGGCAGCGCGCTCATGCTCGACGGTGGGTGGACGGCGGCATGAAGTCCAGCACCACAGCCCAAGAAGTGGCGCGCCTTGCGCAGGTATCGCAGTCCGCCGTGAGCCGCACCTTTACCCCAGGCGCGAGCGTGTCAGAAGAAACGCGCAGCAAGGTACTGGTCGCGGCCAAGGCCCTGGGCTATCGGCCCAACGCGCTGGCGCGCAGCCTCATCACGCGGCGCAGCCGAATCATCGCGCTGGTCATGAGCTACCTTGAGAACCAGTTCTATCCCCTGGTGATCGAGAGGCTCTCGCAGAAGCTGCAGAAACAGGGCTACCACGTGCTGTTGTTCATCAGCGAGCTGAACGATGCCGATGGCGTAATTGCCGAAATCCTACAGTATCAGGTCGATGGCATTGTGATGGCGTCCACCATGCTGTCGTCTGACCTCGCCAAAAATTGCACCGACTCGGGCGTGCCGGTCGTGCTGTTCAACCGTGTGGCGGACTCCAGCGCGCTGGCCCGGCACACCACGAGCTCGGTGACTTCCGACAACTACCGTGGCGGACGAATGGTGGCCGAGCTGCTGATGGGGCGCGGGCATAAAAAGATCGCCTTTCTCGCCGGGCTGGAGAACTCGTCAACCAGCGTGGATCGCGAAAAGGGCTTCAACGAAGCGCTGCGGGAAGGTGGCGGCTCGGTCTTCCGCCGCGCGGTGGGCCACTACAGCTTTGAAGGCGCGCAGCAGGCGACGCGCGCGCTCTTTGCTGGCGTCGATCAGCCCGACGCAGTCTTCGTCGCCAACGATCATATGGCGATTGCCGCCATGGATGTACTTCGCATCGAGTTGGGCCTGCGTATACCGCAGGACGTCAGCGTGATGGGCTTTGACGACGTGCCGCAAGCGGCCTGGGGCTCGTATCAGCTCACCACCGTGGTGCAAAGCGTCGAGGATATGGTCGACGCCACGGTGGATCTTTTGCACGACCAGATGCAGGGCGAAGTTCGTCCGCGCAAGGTTGTCATCCCCTGCCGCGTGGTGGAGCGCCAGTCGGTACGGGATTTCCGACTACTTGTCGGATGAGATCGGTGCTTTCGGGATCGATAACGACCTACCTCGGGGGCAGGAAGACGGCTAGATGCTTTTCAAAACCGGCCCCGTTCGCTGTACGAATGGTGCTTTGATGAGTCGAAGGGCGAAAACGTTCATAAATAATCACAAATGTCCAAAATCAGTCAAATTCTTCTATACTTCCGTCTAGCCTAGGCGCTGGGCCGAAGCGGGCCGATTTCAAAAACAGGAGACAGACGATGTTCGATAAAACCATCAACAGGCGTGGTGCATTGCAAACGGTGGCCAGCCTGGCAGCCGCTGCTGCCGGTTCCTCTTCCTGGGCACAAGGCGCAGCCTCGAGCTGGCCGCAGCGCCCCGTCAAGATCGTCGTGCCGGTGGCCGCCGGCGGCATCATTGATCTGCTGGCGCGCGCTGTCGGAAAGGCTCTCACGCCTCGGCTGAACACGACCATCGTCGTCGACTCCAAGCCGGGGGCGGATCACATGATCGGCACCCAGGTTGTGTCGCGCAGCGATCCCGACGGCTACACTTGGCTGTTCGCGTCGGTGCCTTTCACCGTCACTCCGTTTTTGCGGCGCGATCCGGGCTACGACGTCCTGAAGGATTTCAGGCCGCTGCAGTTGATCGCGTCGAGCCCCAACGTGCTGGTCGTACCTACGGGCGTGCAGGCCAAAACCGTCAAGGAATTCGTCGCCCTGGCCAAGAGCAAGCCCGGTGCCATGAGCTATGCCAATCCGGGAAACGGATCGTCCAATCACCTGGGGATGGAGTTGCTCAAAAGCGAAGCCGGGATCGACATACTCGGCATCCCCTACAAGGGCCAGCCGCCTGCGATCACCGATCTCTTGGCGGGCCGCGTACAGGCCATGATGATCAGCGGCTCGCTGGCCGCGACCCACGTGGCAGCTGGCACGATCCGGCCGCTGGCGGTCATCGCTACCCAGCGCTTGCGCAGCATGCCTGACGTTCCGACCATTGCCGAAGCCGGATTCCCGCGCGCCGACGTCATCCCCTGGTTCGGCCTGCTGATGCCCGCCAAAACCCCCGACGTGATCGCGGACAAGGCCGCTGCCGAACTGGGCGCCGCGCTGAGATCGCCCGGCCTGATCGCGGACATCGAGAGCATTGGCGCGACGCCTTACGCGTCGAATTCGCCCGCCGAATTCGACAAGTTCCTTCGCGCTGACATGGCCAAGTGGCCGGCGGTGCTGAGCCGCGCCGGGCTCGAAAAAACCTGAACCATCCCGAATTCAAAAGATGCCAAATACCAAGCGCCCCAATGTCCTGTTGATCGTGCTCGACGATGTCGGCTTTTCCGACCTGGGCTGCTATGGGTCGGAAATTCCGACCCCGCGCATGGACAGGCTTGCGCAGCAAGGTGTGCGCTACAACAATTTCCATGTCACCGCAATGTGTTCCCCGACACGCGCATGTCTGCTGACGGGCCGCAATGCCCATTCGGTGGGCGTCGGCATCATCGCGGAATGGGCGAACGGCCAGCCCGGCTACGACGGGCGTCTTTATCCCAATGCCGGCACACTGCCCGAAGTCCTGCGCCAGGAAGGCTATAACACGATGGCCGTGGGAAAGTGGCACCTGGCCGGCACCGAAGAGTACGGCGCGGCTGGTCCTTTTTCCAACTGGCCGCTGGGCAAGGGCTTCAATCGCTGGTACGGATTCCATGGAGCTCTGGCCGACCAGTATTACCCCGAGCTCTATGTCGACAACCATCCGATCCACCTGGATCCGCCACCGGACTATCACCTAAGCGTTGACCTGGTGGACCAGAGCATCGGCATGATCCGCGATCACTGCACCAGCGCACCCGACTCGCCTTTCCTGATGTACTTGGCGTTCGGCGCCTGCCACTGGCCGCATCAGGCACCTGCCCACTACATCGACAAGTTCAGCGGCAAGTACGACCGCGGCTGGGACAAGGTGCGTGAAGAGCGCCTGGAAGCCCAGATCCGCATCGGTATCGTCCCGCCGGCAACGCAGCTGGCCCCACGCAACGACGACGTGCTGCCCTGGAGCGAAGTCCAGGCAGACGACGCGGTGCTGCGGCTGAGCACCCGTCTGCAGGAGGCCTATGCGGGCTTCCTGGTGCATACCGATGACCAGATCGGGCGGCTGATCGATCACCTTGAGAACGCCGGCATTCTGGACGACACCATCGTCATCCTGCTGTCGGACAACGGCGCCAGCCCCGAAGGCGGCGCCACCGGGGCGATCAACCTGCGCAAGCACATGGTCTACGAACTGGATGATCCGGTGCAGGCGCTGCAGCACCTGGACAAGATCGGCACCGCGAAAGCATTCAACCACTATCCGACAGGCTGGGCGCAGGTCAGCAACACGCCGCTGAAGTGGTACAAGAAAGATACACATGGCGGCGGCGTGCGCGCACCGCTGATCGTGCGCTGGCCCAAGGGCTTTTCCGCCAGCGGTGAAGTCCGCACGCAGTTCCATCACGTCATCGACATCGCGCCTACGCTCTACGACTTCATCGGCGTGACACCGCCCGATGTGATGGCGGGGGTGGCCCAGCAGCCCATCCACGGCATGAGCATGGCGTACACCTTCGACAATGCCGGCGCGCCGACGCGACGCGATACGCAGTACTTTGAACTGCTGGGCGACCGCGCGCTCTGGCAGCAGGGCTGGAAAGCGGTGACGCGCCACAAAAAAGGCACGCCGATGGACCAGGACGTGTGGGAGCTCTACCACCTGGACAAGGACTTTTCGGAAGCCCGCAATCTGGCGCAAAGCGAACCCGAACGGCTGCGGCTGCTGACACAGCGCTGGCTTGAAGAAGCGCAGAAGTACAGCGTGTTGCCGCTGGACGATCGCGAATGGGAACGCGCCGCCGAACGCATCCGCGAAGGGTCCCGCCAGCAGTACGAGTATCTGCCGCAGATGGCGCGCGTCGACCGGCTGATGGCGCCTGACATCACCGGCCGCAGTTTCCGGATAGAGGCCGAACTGACCCGCTCGCAGAAGTCTGCCGACGGCGTGATGTTCGCCTGGGGCAGCCGCCTGGGGGGCGTGGTGCTTTATGCCCAAGCGGGCTCGTTGGTGCTGGAATACGTGTATTCGCAGGACGTGCGCGTGCGCCTGGAAGTGCCTGACAGCCTGCCGATGGGCAAGGCGTCAGTGGTGGCCGGCTTCGACCGCGCGGCGGATGGCGGGCTCGAACTGACGCTGGGCGGAACAGGGCTTCAGACCGCGAAAAGCCGGGTTGCCAAGGCCTGGCCGACGCACGGCATGACTGCGGGCATCTCTTGCGGGCACGACGCGGGGCATCCGGTCAGCGAAGCGTATGCCGCGCCGTTTCCCATGGCTGCGGGCGTGCTTCAACGCGTGCGGCTCGACGTGGGGGATCGTGATGGAGCGCCACCTCAACTGCGGCCCGCATCGAGCTTCCAGGAGGACTGATTGGACCGCTACCTGATCCTGGCCGACGATCTGACGGGAGCGGCCGACGCCGCCGTCGCGCTGGCAGGGCCGGCCCTTGACGCCCAGGTGTTCCTGGACTTCGCGGCGGCAGCACGGGCAACCGCGAAGGTCGCGTCTGTCGACCTGAATACGCGTGCGATGGCGCAAGCCGATGCGGCAGCAACCGTGGCACGGGCCACTGCGGGATGGGTTGGCAGTGGTCGCCAGGTATTCAAGAAGGTCGATTCGATGTTGCGTGGGCATATCGGTGCGGAACTCGCGACGCTGTGCCGGGGCCTTCGCGCTGCCCATGGCCAGGCGCTTGTGCCGCCGCTGCTTTGCATCGTCGCACCTGCGCATCCCGCACTGGGCAGGACGGTGGACGGCGGCCGATTGAGCGTCCACGGCATCCCCGCATCCGCGCCGGCCGTGCCACTGGCGGACGATCTGGCATCTTTCGGGTTGGCTTGTACCGCGCTCGACATTGCAACGCTCAGATCGACCTCCCCGCAGGCACTGTCGTCCCTGATGGAATCAGTCGCCGGCGTGGCGGCGCCAGAGCTTGCCCCGGCACTGGTCTGCGATGCGCTCACCGTGCACGACATGCGGCTTGTCGCCGATGCAGCGTTTCGGGCCCGGGTGACGCCTGTCTGGGTCGGCAGCGGGGGGCTGGCACAGGCGTTGGGGGCGCAGCTCGAAGTGCGCGCCGTCGATGTCCCGGTCGGAATCCAGGCAACACAGGCGGACGAGGAGGCGAACAAGAGCCTTGCGTTTGTTGTCGGGAGTTTTTCCCCGGTAGCCAGGCAACAGATACGCGCGCTGGTCGACACTGGAGAAGTCACGTGCGTGGCCTTGTCGATCAACGATCTTCTGAATGCGCAAGCGGGCAATGTCCCTGGCTGCATCGACGCATTGCTGGCAGCTGGACGCGACCTGGTGCTCTGCGTCGATCCAGATCTCGAGGTTCGCCCCGAACTGGCTGAAACCGTGGCGCGGGGCCTGGCGGCCATCGTGGCGCCCCGCGTTGACCGACTGGCTGCGCTGGTTTGCTGCGGCGGCGATACGTCGCGCGCGCTGCTTGCCTCCATGCGCATCCAGAGTCTATGCGTTCGCCGGTCCACCGAGACCGGCTCCACCCATGCACGGTCGCAGTCCTATCCCGACCTGCCGATGATCCTGAAGGCAGGAGCCTTCGGCGACGCTGGGCTGCTGGTGCGCCTGCGCAGCCAGCTGGTTTCTGCGCATGGACATCTTCCTGCACCCTCATCGCTTTCATCCAAGGTCATTCCGTGAACACCATCGCAAGCTCCGCATCCCCATCCACTTTGCTGCCGGTGATTGCCATCACCATGGGCGATGCAGCGGGCGTCGGCCCCGAGATCATCGTCAAGGCGCTGGCCCGCCCCGCCATCTACGACACATGCCGCCCACTGGTGATCGGCGACGCCGCGCGCCTTGAAGTGGCGGCAAGGATCGTCAAGAAGGATGTGGTCGTCCATCGTGTAGGTCAACCGTTGGAAGCCCTGTTCCAGTCCGGCACCATCGACTGCATCGACTTGCCGCTGATTCCGGCGGACCTGCCTTTCGGCCAACTGTCGAGCATCGCGGGTGACGCAGCCTATCGCTTCATCGCGCGCGCCGTCGAACTGGGCATGGCGCATGAAGTGGACGCGATCTGCACCGCGCCGCTGAACAAGGAAGCGCTTCATGCGGGTGGCCACCGTTTCCCGGGTCACACTGAACTTCTAGCCGCGCTGACAGGCACGCCCGAGGTGTCGATGATGCTGTCGTCTCCGAAGCTGAAAGTGATCCATGTGACCACTCACATGGGCTTGCTCGATGCGATTGAAAAGATCGAGCCGGCCCTGGTCGGCCGCACGATCACCCGCATTCACGACACGCTGCGCCTGTCGGGCATTGATGCGCCGCGCATCGGCGTTTGCGGTATCAATCCGCATGCCGGTGAGAACGGCTTGTTCGGTCGCGGCGAAGAAGCCGAGAAAATCATTCCCGCGATCGAAGCGGCGCGGGGCCGCGGAATCGACGTGCAGGGCCCCTTGCCGGCGGACACGCTGTTCTTTCTCGCCGCGCGCGGCGACTTCGACGGCGTGGTGGCGATGTACCATGATCAGGGGCACGGGCCGGTCAAGGTCATGGGCCTGGAATCGGGCGTGAACGTCACGATCGGTCTGCCGGTGATCCGTACTTCGGTCGACCATGGCACGGCCTTTGACATTGCCGGCACTGGTGTGGCCGATGAAGGCAGCCTGATCGAAGCGCTGCGCCAGGCCATCGCACTGGCGCCACGCAGGGCGCAATCGTAACCGGTGTGGTAACCGGGGGATGAACTGGCTGGGTGACAAGATGGAGAAAAGGAAGCGGCCGTTGTTGGTGCCCGAGCGGCATGCGTTGATCCTGAAACACTTGCAGGACCACGACAGCGCGTCGGTCGAAACCCTGACCTGGCTGACGGGGTCTTCCGAATCGACGATCCGGCGCGACCTGCTGGAGTTGAGTGCGCGCGACAGCGGCTTGCGCCGCACGCATGGCGGGGTGGTCAGCGGCCGGCTTGAATCGTCCACCTACGAGCCGCCCGCCCAGGTGGCAGAGCTACTGAACCGCGCGTCCAAGCAGCGCATTGGCGCCGCTGCCGCTGCGATGATTGCCGACGGTGAAAGCGTCATGTTCGACAGCGGCACCACGGTCATGGAAGCGGCTCGCGTGGCAATCAGGGGCGGACTGAGCATGACCGCGATCACCAACGACCTAGCGATCGCGCAGGTCCTCAACACATCGCCGTCGATCAACGTAATCGTGACCGGCGGCACGGTGCGCCCCCACAGCAATACGCTGTTTGGTCCACCCGCCGCCGAGCTGCTGCAGATGGTGCACGTGGACCTGCTTTTCCTGGGGGCGCATGCGGTTTCGCAGTCCGGGCTGACGGAAAGCTCCATGGAGATTGCCCAGATCAAGCAGCGCATGGTGGCGTCGGCCAAGCGGGTCATTCTGCTGGCCGACCAGTCCAAGTTCGAACGGCGGTCGTTCGCCCACATCTGCGGGCTGGCCGATGTGGATGTGCTGCTGACCGATGCCGCGCCCGGCGCGGCGCTTGCCGAAGAACTGCGCCAGGCTGGCGTGGAAGTCCGGTTGGTCTAGTTTTTTTGGACCGTTGCGAAAGCTCACGATGAACCCACAGGAAAACGCTTCACGCTTTGCCATTGCGCCGCTTGCCGGTTTCGTTGAGGGCCTGTTCAGCGCTGCGGGCCTTGACTACGACAAGGCGGCAATGGTCGCCGAAATCCTGATCGAAGCCGACATGATGGGACATTCGACCCATGGACTTGCCCTGGCGCCTGCCTATCTGGATGCGGCGACGACCGGCTCGATGACCCGCAGCGGCGAGCCGGATGTCGTGGTCGATCGCGGCGCCTGCATCACCTGGAGGGGCAAACGCCTGCCAGGACCCTGGCTGACCGCCAGGGCGGTGGACCTTGCGCTGGACCGGGTCAAGACCTACGGGACGGTGACCGTGGCCATTTCCGATAGCCACCATATCGGCGCGCTGGCCGCGTACCTGCCGCGCGCGACGCGGCGCGGCTGCATGCTGATGATAGCCAGTTCGATGCCATCGCTCGCGGGCGTGGCACCGTTCGGCGGCACGCGACCGGTCTTCACGCCTAACCCGATGGCCGCCGGCATTCCCACCGAAGGCGACCCGATCCTGCTGGATGTCAGCGCATCCATCACCACCCTGAACATGAGCAAGCAACTGGCAAAGGCCGGCAAGCATTTTCCTCAGCCATGGGCGCTGGACACACAGGGAAATCCGAGCGACGACCCGGACGTGGTGATCCGCCAAGGCGGAACACTTCTGCCCGTAGGCGGCCTGGACCACGGGCACAAGGGCTACAGTTGGGCCATCCTTGTGGAAGCGCTGTCGCAGGGTATTGCCGGCTTCGGCCGTGCGGATGGGCCTGCCGGCACCAGCGTGTCGGTGTTCATCCAGGTGATAGACCCCGATGCTTTCGGCGGACAGGCCGGATTCAAGCGGCAGATGAGCTGGCTGGGCGATGCCTGCAGGAACAACCCGCCGCGCCCTGGGGTCGACGCGGTACGCGTTCCCGGCGAGCGTGCAAGCGCTTTGAAGCGCCAGGCGCTTGAAGAGGGTGTTGCACTGTCGCCTTCTATCGTCGCCGGCCTGTCGATCTGGGCCGACAGGTTTTCGATGAAGTGGCCCTGAGCTCGGGGCTCAGGCTCATTCGCCCTGCGAGCCGCGGTGGGCCCATGCCGTGGTGTGTTTTTCGATAAAGCTGAAGATCTCGTACATGACCACCACCAGCCTACGAACTCGCGTCTACGGGTTTTCTTGAGACTCAGCTTTAGGTCCAGGACGTTTTGTTTCATGATGACTTTTATAGCGTATCGCAATTTCAAGAACACAATTTAGGGGAGGTTATGCAGAGTTTCCCTAGCCACCCGAAACTTTTGATTCAGGACAACTGATGAACGATCACACCACCACCGTATCCGCCAGCGTTATCGAAAAAATCAGGCAGGCCGTCGGCCCGCAGGGGGTGCTGACCGCAGCAGCGGACCTTGACCCCTACGTTGTCGACTGGCGCGGCGTTTATCGCGGCACGACTGCGGCCGTGGTGCGCCCCGCGAATACCGCCGAAGTCGCCGCAGTGATGAAGATCTGCGCCGAAACCTGTACGCCCGTCGTGCCGCAGGGCGGCAACACCGGCATGTGCGGCGCATCAATACCCAGTGCCGGTGGCGGTGAAATTGTGCTGGCGCTGGCGCGCATGAACCGCGTGCTCGAGGTCGATCCGCTGAACAACACATTGACGGCCGAGGCGGGTTGCGTGCTCGCCGCAATCCAGCAGGCGGCAGCCGACGCCGATCGGCTGTTTCCGTTGAGTCTCGGCGCAGAGGGCAGTTGTCAAATCGGCGGCAACCTGTCGACTAACGCTGGTGGCATCAACGTGCTACGTTACGGCAACACCCGCGATCTGGTGCTGGGCTTGGAAGTGGTGCTGCCCGACGGCCGCATCTGGAAAGGCCTGCGTGGACTGCGCAAAGACAATACCGGCTACGACCTGAAGCATCTCTTCATCGGCGCCGAGGGAACGCTGGGCATCATTACCGCAGCAACGCTGAAACTGTTTCCCCGCCCCGCTGCCAATGCCACAGCGTGGATGGCGGTGCGCGATCCGGAGGCTGCGCTGCAGTTGCTGGCACTGATGCGCCGCCATTGCAACGACCGCATCACCGCATTTGAACTTATTTCGCGACACAGCCTGGAATTGGTGTGGCAGCACATCCCAGGAACCCGCGATCCGATCGGAGAGCCTCATCCCTGGTACGTGCTGACTGAACTGGCCGATGCCGGCGATGAGTCAGCGCTACGCGCCGACCTCGAGCGTGCGTTGGAAACCGCGCTGAATAAAGAACTGGTTGTCGATGCAGTCATCGCGGAAAACCACACCCAGGCGCAAGCCCTGTGGCACTTGCGCGAATCGATCCCCGAGGGCGTGCGCCAGGCACCGGCGATGGTCTACCGGCACGACATCGCCGTGGCTGTCGGCCGCATCCCCGAATTCATCCGCGAGGCGCAAGCTGCGCTGGAAGCGCGTTTTCCGGATGTGCAGCTGATCTGCTTCGGTCATCTCGGCGACGGCAATCTGCATTACAACGCTTATCTACCCGACCGCCTGCGCAGCGATGCTGCAGCGCGCGACGCGCATGACGTAACCGAAACGGTTTATGACATCGTCCAGCAGTACGGCGGCAGCTTCAGCGCCGAGCACGGCATCGGCCTGTCGAAGGTGGCTGAATTGGCGCGTTACAAAAGTCCGGTAGAACTGGACCTGATGCGTACCGTCAAGCACGCGCTGGACCCGCAAGGGCTGCTAAATCCGGGAAAAGTGCTGTAGGCCGGATGGCTCAGGGTCCTCTCGTTTTCAGTGCAATAACTGGCGGTACGCAAAGCCAGCACTGGCGCGTGTTTTGTCGCGTTAGCTGTCGGCGCCGATCGAATATTGACCCCCCGGGTAGCTGCTTTTTGAATCGGCAACTGTGGATAAGTGTACTCAATGCTCGGTTTTTGGCGTCCTTCCTGTCTTGGTGGTTTTGAATTGGAATCAAGCAAGGGGGAAAGGAGCGAAGGGCGTAGCCCGTAGCGGATTTCTCCCTTGCCGCCCTTCAGAATGGCTCGCCCGTCGCTGCCGCGCTGAGGCCCTTGCGCTTTTGCTCACGCGCTTTGATGCGCGACTTGGCCGCCATGCTGCTGTGCTGGAAACGGTATGACTCGTTTCCTGTCTCCACGATGTGGCAGTGATGGGTATGCCGGTCCAGCAACGCCGTCGTCATCTTGGGGTCAACAAGGGGTCCTCTCGTTTTCAGTGCAATAACTGGCGGTACGCAAACCCAGCACTGGCGCGGGGGTGGTGTTGGTAGATCGTTGATTCTGTTGGCTTTCCTGTTCACCTTCAAATCCGGGATTCGTGGCGTCAAACCGTGATCGGTTTCATCCATTGGTGCCAGTTATCGGTCCTCCCTGCCGCGAGGGCAGGATTTGGTCGGCATAACGGTCAACAGGAAAGCGGAACACGCCTCGCAGGTTGATGCTTTCCAGCCTGGTGGGAGCAATTTTTCCGATCAGTTCGGGCGGAATCACCTGCCGACGGTTCGACCAGCGATCCAGAACTTCCTGCATTTGTGAGGTATTCCACGCCATGACGATGTTGGCCAGCAGACTCAACGCGTCGGCCACAGCCTGCATTTCGTCCACAAGTTTGGCCTGTGCCGGGCTGATCCGGCCGGTGTAAATAGCGCGCTTGAGGGCGTTGACCGCCTCCCCCCGGTTGAGCACCCGGCGCAATTCATTCCTGAAAGCGTCCTTAACAAAGTAGTCGGCAAGGAACGCGGTTCGCAGCAAACGTCCCAATTGCACGCCAGCGTCATAGATGGGATCACCCTGGGCAGCAGAGCCAAACCGCGCCAGTGCTGCCACCGCACTGGCGTGACCACTCATGACCGAGGCCGCCAAGTGCACCAGGCTGTCCCAATGCTTTTCGATCAGGGCAACGTCAACATTGGCCTCGCACACCGCAGCTATTTCGGCTGACACCCTGGCGCCGCGAGGCACGAACAGGTGGCGTTGTTTCAATTCCTTCAACCGCGGGCAAAGATCAAAGCCCAACAACCGGGCCAGTGCCATCGCGAAGTCAGTGTAGCCGTGGGTGTCCACCGCAAGCTGGCTGGTCTCAAGCCGCTCCTGGCGGATGACGCCCTCAATGGCCACGCCCGCCTGGCGTTCATTGAGCACGAAGGGCTGCGCATGGAAGATGCCCCAGCGGTCCCGCACATGGGAGTAAATGCCAACGGAGGGTGTATTGCGTCGGGGATCAAGCCGGGCTTGCCACACCCGCTTGGTTGTCTCCATGCTCATCATGTCAGAAGACGCCAGGTCTGAACGGCCCCAAGTGGCAGCAATCGGGTGGCGTTGCATAGGACGATGCCACTCAGAGACTGGAAAGCTGCATTGACCCGGTTTACCATCCAGTTCGAGGAGAGAATGCCCAAGACTTAACGCTCGCCCCGTTTACACAAAATTCGGGACACCCTCCGCGCCGTGGTCGCAATCACCTTCCTGGCATTGGCGGCGATATCGTTGGAAGGACGCCTGAGCCGGGCGGCGGCAAATGGCCAAGGTGGATGCCGACGGATGCCGGGCGGCAGGGACAGCGGCACGACCGGCGCACGGGCCGGCTGGGTATGGAAAGCTTGCATGGGGTCGTTTCGGTCTGGGCTCATGGGCCAGTCTTCCTACTGGACAACTGTATTTATGCAAGGGGTATCCGCTTAGCTCCACTAGGCCGTTTCAGCCGCTTCTTCGGCGGGCAGCACGATGTCGGCATAAGTCACCGGATCGGTAAGCACAGCTTGCTGCATCAGCCGGTAGAACAGCATCCCGCGGGAGCTGGAGGTGCGGCGGTTAAATCGAAAGACGAAGTCGTCCAGGTAGGCGTCCAGGTGTTCGGGCTGGACCGAACCGTGGTGGGTGCCCAGAATCCAGCGTTTAATCAAAGAGGCCACCCGGTGCACCCCGGCCCTGGAAACGTGGGCCGGCACATCCGAGCCCAGCATGACATTGCGCTGATGCTCATAGCCCAACTCGGGCAGCGATCGGTAGGCGGCCGAGCCATCGGTTTTGAGCGTCGAGCCGGTCTCTATGCAGGCTTGAACGAAGGGCACGATGAACTCTTCAGAGTCCTTGTCGATGCGGCGCAAACGGATCCGCCCGAACCCCTTGGGTTGTAGTATCTCCACCGCCAGCACGATCAATACTTTGCTCGTGTTGTTCTTGCGTCCCGCTGGGGAAATGGGCTGCTTGCGGTCCGTGATGGCCAGGTAGGTCTCGTCAACTTCGACCACGCCCTTGAGCCGTTCGCGGTCGGGCCGCACCATTGCCCGGCGGAACCGGTGCAGCATGGTCCAGGCGGTCTGGTAGCTTCCCAGGCCGAGCACCCGCTGCAGCCCCAAGGCGCTCACGCCTTGCTTCTGGTTGGTCACGTACCACGCTGCGGCCAGCCACACTTTCAAGGGCGTGCGGGTCTTGTCGAAGATGGTGCCGGCAGTGACGGTGCTTTGGTGGCCGCAGTCCTTGCACAGCAGCCGCGTGCGGCTGGCACGGTACGGCGCCGCCGTCATGGAGCCGCAGCTCGGGCAGATGAAACCCTGCGGCCAGCGCAGGCGCTCCAGGTAGGCCAGGCAGGCGTCCTCGGAAGAAAACCAATCAAGGAATTCACTCCAGGTGCGCGGATAGTCGTTGACAGGGACTGGACTCATTGCTGTATATTTGTCCAGTGTATTCTACGCTCTGTGGAGCTAATCGGATACCCCTTATTTATGCACAGTATCATAAATCTTATGGAAGACATCCCTCCCACTCAATGGGTCATCCAATGTGCCGAGCGCCTACATGAGCGCTGGCAGACGGTGGAACCTGCGCAACTGGAAGAGGTGGCGATGGAGCTTTGGCATGATGAACAGTTGCGTTCGCTACCGCCAGCAGAGGCCGCATCGCTGTGGCTAAGACCTGTGGCCTGCCAGCAGCCATAGCGCAGACGCCTCCGAGGCCAGCCGCACCGGCCCGCAAGCAGCTTGCCGCTGGCCTCACACCGCACCCACGTGCGCACAATGCCAGGCCGGCTCAGCGACTTATGATGGAACTTCCGTTGATTCCACCCAGAAGTCATGCCCAATATCGCAACCATCCTGAAAACAGAAATCTCCCGCGTGGCGCGCAAGGAAGCCCGGGCAGATACCCAACATTTGAAAAAGGCGTCTGCCCATCACCGCTCGGACATTGCCGCCCTGAAACGCCGGCTCACCACTCTCGAGCAACTCGTCGCCCGCCTGGTCAAGGCTGCAGCCAAAACAGCTCCGCCCGCCGAAGTCGAGCAGCCTGCAGGCGCCTTCCGGTTCAGCGCCAGCGGCCTGCAGGCGCAAAGAACGCGGCTGGGCCTGTCGGCTTCGGAAGCCGCCCTGTTGCTCGGCGTGTCCGATCAATCCGTCTACAAGTGGGAAAACGGGAAGACGCGGCCACGAGCCAGCCAGTTTGCTTCGATTGCTGCGTTACGAGGGATGAGTAAGAAAGAGGCTGCTATTCGGCTTGATGCATCGTCGCGCTAACTATCGACAATGTTCGATTATCGATAGTCAGCCGCTGCGACTGCTTTCGCTGCGAAGCAGTCGTCGGCTCTTGCCGACCGTAGGACTGCATTGGGCCCTTTGCCGCCGTGCGTGCTGCGCCGGGGGGCGTCCGTTACGCAGCGTAAGCAGGTATTGACCAAGGACAGCTATCTGGAAGCTCAATCGCAAATTTTGGTTTGCCTATCAGAGGTCGTTCATGGTAGCCAGCTTCGGGTCCGAAGCGGGCGTTTAACCGTCGCCATAGCGGACGCTACATCCCTCAACCCACCCGGCACAACTGCATCTGGCAGAAAACATCGAAGGTTGCAACGGTATTTTCGATCCCCAGCGCATGTGGTTTCCCCGCATTTCAGTAGAAACGCAGGGGCATATGATCCAATCCCGCAAGGCCTAAAAATCCTCGCAACACGACTTCTCAATCACCTTTCAGGCATGAAAAAAAACCATATGAAAATGAAAACTGCAATTGTGACCGCTTCCCTCATGACCGCTATCACTGCCTTCGCTCAAAACAAACCAGTTGTTCATTTCATTGCGACAGGTGGAACGATCGCCATGAAGATCGATCCCGTGAAGAACGCTCCGGTGCCGGCGATCTCGGGCGATGACTTACTGGCCACAGTTCCCGATATAGGCAAGTACGCGACTATCCACGTGAACAATTTGTCGAACGTGCCTTCGGATTACATGGATCCGGCTCGTTGGGTGCAGCTAAGCAAGGCAGTGCAAACCTCTCTTGATAGCAATGAAGTGGCTGGCGTGATCGTGTCGCACGGCACAGACACGCTGGAAGAGACCGCCTTCTGGCTGGACTTGACCGTGAAGTCGTCCAAGCCTGTGGTCCTGATCGGTGCCCAGCGCAATGCATCACAGTCCGACTTTGATGGTCCACGTAACCTGCTGAATGCCGCCCGCATCGCTGTGGATGGGAAATCCAAGGGCATGGGTGTGATGCTGGCCATGAACAACCAGATCAACTCCGCGCGCTACGTGAGGAAGACGCATACGGGCAATGTGGAGACCTTCAACTCTGGCGACTTTGGCTTCCTCGGTGAGGTCTACCAGGACCGCGTCATGTACGCCAATGCGCCGGTGCGTCGCCAGCATATCGAGATTCGAACCGACAAGATGCCTGAAGTGGAAATCATCGCCATGTACGGCGGTGCCGACGGATGGGCTATTCGCAATGCTGTCGATCGCGGTGTCAAAGGCATCGTGGTCCAAGCCCTGGGTATGGGCAACATGAACGCCCCGATGTTCGAGGCCGTGAAGTACGCGCTCTCCAAGGCGGTTCCCGTGGTGATCTCGACCCGCGTCGACAATGGCCGCGTGTTGCCCAACTACGGCTTCATCGGCGGTGGCAAGACTACTTTCGACGCGGGTGCTGTGATGGCTGATGACCTCAAGCCGGCTAAGGCGCGCATCCTGCTGATGCTCTTGCTACAAAGCGGCGTGAAGGACAAGGCGGCCTTGCAAGCGGCTTTCGATCGCTGAGATTCCTAAAGGAAAACAAGTCAGTAGTGACTACCAACAAGGTGGTCGCTACTGGCATTTAGGTAGAAGATGGTTGGTATGCGCCAGTACCTTTTGGGGTATTCAAACCGCCACTTGGCTCTTCTGCGGAAGCAAGGTCTCGATGTACTGCAGATGCATTGGGAATGCACCGCATAAATAGGCTCTCTTCCGACCGCATTGTGGCGCTACCGACGTCGGAGATCGTTACAAGGAACTTAAAGCCTGCTTCAATCATGAAGCAGAGATCGCCTGCTAAGACGCGCCCCAAGCCACGCGATTGCGTCCATCATGCTTCGCTTCATACCAACATTGGTCAGCGACGGCAGTCACATCGAAGTTGAGGATGCACTTGAAATCGCTGTGCAGACAGAAAGAGCGATACCCCATTGGACTTCAGTTCACCTCAGTCATGGCGCCTGGAGCCAGGGATCTCTGGTTTTACTGCTCGACACCCGTCACCGGTACCCATTCTCCATTCCTGGCAGACGCTGCCCCCGCTATCAAGCGCATATCGAAGAAGCGCGATGTCGCCATACCAAGTGGCGGTGTTGAACACCCCTGCTTCGTCGGTTGCGAAGTCATAGGCTTCGCCAAGGAGGTCAAGAACGCCCCTCGTATCGCGTTCTCTTGTCAGTGCGGTGAAGCTGTCTTCCTGCTGGCGATTCACACTTTTTTTCGAAATTGGGCTGGCTTGGCAATGACCGCTCCTGGCCGAGAGCGGACGTTAGCGCTCAGCGCCATCACGCTGCAAATAGAAGGCCCGCAAAAGCTGCTCCTGTTTCAAACGTAGACCCCATAACGCATGCGCAACAAAAGTTGAGCGACCTGCGCGATGCCATCTATCGTTTGCATGAGATCAACGGGCCTACGCTGGTCCAGGCCCATCGCGGGGGCCATCAACCACTGCTCGGCAGCCGCGATGCTTCCGAGCTCTTCAACAGCCAGGACGCGTACTTTGAAATCCAGCTGCATCAAGCGGTCGTAGTCTGAGCTTCCGAATTCGTGCCCAACTTGAGCCATATTTAGCCATTCCTGCTCCTCAGAAAACTGCCAGAGAAATCTTGAGTGAAAAAGTTGGCCCACGATACGCTTTCTTTTTCTTCTACTCACTTCTGGTCTCCTTCGAAGACTTCCCTCGGGTCATCGTATTCTTCTGCGCGCTGCGTGTTAGAGATCAATGCCGTCCGGCGCCTGATTGCGAGCCAGGCCCTTGTGATTTGGCGTGACCCCACGATGCGGTCGGTGATATCAGTCGAAAAATGATGTTTCTGGGTGTCGCTTGTGGCGTCCATCGGGTTGCGCAGACGCCAGGTTGTGGAAAGCACGATGTCCACCTGCGGAAATTCGCGCAGGATGCCTTCGATCGAGTTGCGCTGCCAAAACTTGAACTGGGCGACGCAGGGATCAGGACGGAGCGCACCATCGAATTCAAGAAAAAGAGTCATTCAGTTTTCCCGGTGTTCGATCGCCCTGTCGTCATGCGCGTCAGGTGTTGGCGGAACAGATCTTCGTCGGAAGGCATGAAGCCATCACCACCGTCCACCTTCATGAGGTTGGGGCAACCGGGTAAGAACCATTCATCCCTATCATCCAAAGCCAGCCAGGGCGTCCGGACTGACCGGTTCGACTTGAGCCAGGCGCAGCATTCGAGCTCGCGCGTGTAAGGAAGGGCATCAAGCCCATTTTCCTGAAGGCGCCCTAAAAATGGTGTGACGCCAACAACTCGCGGAGCAATGTCCGGAGAAAAATGGCGCCGCAGTTGCGCGACCGCGACCGCGTCGGCGTCACCCATCCAGTCCAGGCGCCAGGTGGAAGAAATGACGATATCTACAGCGGGGAAATCCCGAAGGACGGCTTCAATGAGCGGCAATTGAGTGAAGGCCTCCTTGGGCAAGGAAGGCTCGGAGTGCAGCACGCCATCGAAATCAAGGAAGAGAACCGGGTTCATGGCGCTACATCCTTTACCAAAAGTTTGAGAAATTGCCTGAACTGGCCGTGCGGATCACCGCAAAGAAGAATGAGGTCGTCGGTTTTCATATGGACTGGTGCTCGTTGGGGTTTTCGTACAAATGATTGAATCTTCTGATGTCTGCTCTGCAATTCTTGCCCTGCTTCTAATTGATCGCTTCAGTGCAACAAAGTCCGCGGCGCTGCGTGTGCTTCATCTGCCAGCAGCACGTCACGCGGCAAGTCCATAACGTCCACGCTGCGCCCTCCCCGCCTGACGGCCGATGCCGCCGCCGAGGAGGTGGCCTGATATATCTCCCGCGCACTGAGGTGCGCGACTGCCGCAATGAAGCGCCGGTCTGGCGGTGTTCTCCAGACGCTTCCCGAATCCTTCATCGCCTGTGCCACCACCGAAATGGCCACCAGCATCGCCTGCTCCGCCGTAGGCATGGTGATCAGGAACTCTTTCATCCGGGATCTGAGCGTGGGTGCGATCAGCCAGGGGTAGTTTGCGGTAGCGATCCAGGTAATGAAGCTGGCGTCCAGTTCGATGTCCACACTGAGGTCGCGCACCCCGACCGCTGAAACCGGCTCCAGCAAGGAGTGCAGCACCGCAGTGGGGGAAGCCATACTTCCGCTGGAGCCTTGACCCCGGCTGGCTTTGTCCAGCTCGTCCAGGATCACAACCGGATTGGCGTAATCGCCCATCGCCAGTAGCTCGAACACCAGACCGTAGCGGGTGTTGCTCCAGGTAATTTCAGATCCCAGCAACGCCGAGGAGGTTTCTGCCTGGTCCATGGGATGTCGGCGCACCGGGACATGAAGCACGGAAGCCAATGCTTCGCAAAAGTGCGTTTTCCCAACGCCCGGGGGCCCGAACAACATCATGGGCGGGATGCGCACGGGGCGGCGGCTGGCTTTCTGCAGTGAGATGCGGTCAGCCACGAACTGGATCACCTCCGAGAAGTGGGGGTGAGATTGTTCCAGCGCAAGTACGTCGTCGATGCTGCGAGCCAGCCCCATCCGCCGCAAAACCCCCTTGGGTTCGAGCTGGGCGAAGAGTTTTTCGTTGCGCTTTGTCACGTCTGAGTCCGTGGCCGCCCCACCCTTTTCCAGCTTTTTGATGGCCTCGCGGCTGTAGACGGCCAATCGCCCTTTTTTTGGAAGTTCTGCGACCTGCTTGCAGAAGCCCGCCGGGCTCATGATGCTCGTGGTAAGTGCACCCCGGCGCGTGGGCTGGGCTGGCTTGCCCTCAGGTGTGGCTGATCCTTGCGCGTCCTGCTCCTTTGTATCTTCCCCAGACGGCATTTGTTCGGAAGACTGAAGGATCGAAGGCGGGGCCCGTCGATGGGTGAATTTGCCACGCGCCTCTTTATGGATATTTCCCAGGTCCTCCAGTTCGTCCTTCAGCTCCACAGGTATCAGGATCCTGGGCAGGTCGGTGTAGTCCAGGATGGTCCTCAAGCGCAAGTACACTGGAGATTCGAGTCGCCGGCGACCAGGACGAGGTGGCGTCGTAAAACTCGGCGGGTTCCGCTTCTGGGATGCTTCCACAGGCTTGTCGTTGCTGGCATCGGGCGAAGCCTCCTGCTCCGACAACCGAGCGTCAGCACTCCCGCCTCCCTGCTCCGCCCGGCCCTCGTCCCCGCAACCGATCGGCAAATTGTCTTTTCTGGAATAGTTCATCGTGCACTCCTTCACTTCAAGGCGCGTAGCTTGAGGTAGTGCGCCACGCGCACCGCTTCCACGTCAGTCGGCACACCGCGCGGTCCAAAGCGGCGACTGATCTGGCCGTTCAGGCAGAACGAGATTGCCACCAGCGCTTCCAGTCGTTTGCGCACCAGATATGCGCGCAGCCGCTGGATCACAAGCAAGGCCTTCGGTCCAGAGTAATTCAGGGTGTAAACCTGCTTGTTGTGCTCAAGCTTGCGTTTGACGTCATAAATCACGCCATCCACATCGACACAGCGACGGAAGTGCTCCAGCGTTTGCCGGCAGTTCTGGACGATGGAGACAATCAGCCGGTAGATCGGCCTGCGATTGCGGAACGGCTGCCTGATGACCGCAATGCAGCCGTCGCCGTCGAGCATGCCGGCGGCCCATTCCAGGCTGGGGCGCGGTGCGTCCATATCGTTGCAGCGGTCGAGGTCGGCGCGCAGGCCGGACAGGCGCTGGAGTGGGTCGGCCTCGCTCACGGCCAGGGCGTTCGATCCGCACTCGCCGACTGCGTCACCTGCGGGCTCTCCGCCCTCCTCGGGCTGCCGTGTTTTGGGCAGGCCATCCCCCGTTGATTGGCTCTCCACTTTCAGCTCTGCGAATTCAGCAATGGAATCAGAGGGAGCACTTACTTGCGCCAGAGACACCTGAGAGGCGCTGTTCTTCGAGTCGGCGTTCGCGAAAAGATCGGGATGCTTGTCGCTCGTCCCCACCGGCGCAGTTCTGACCTGCACCATCGATTCCCGCACTTGCGACAGCGCATCGCCCAAGGCGCATCCCATACGCGAGAGCACCGGGTCCATAGGATTGGCGCTCAGCGGTCCGCGCTTGCTGCCCACGCGATACGGCCAGAAGGGCTCCTGTCCGAGCAGCTCGAGCAAGTCGGCTGCATCCTGCTGCTCCAGTTCCTCGAAGCGCTTGATCAGCGCGCCCAGGAAGGTAGCGGTCAGCGGATGGGCGCAACGCGTGTCGGCCTCTGAAACCTCGCTTTTTGGGCCATATCCATTGTTTGACGCCAAACCCGGCAACCGCTCGGGCGCCGTCAGTTCACCCAGGTCGCTGATGAGACACGCCAGCCTCGTCAGCGAAGCTTCGTCGCGTTGCAGGTCGATCGGCTCCAGCATCACGGCCGCGCGGATGCCGCAGCTCAGGGTGTGTCCGCTGGATGCGCCTTCGTTCGTTGCCGAGCGTCCGGCGACGTTCGCCGTGAGCTTGTGCTCGATGTCCGGGCGGCTGATGGCGGCCATGAACACCGCCTGGTGGACCGGCTTCATGCTCGCCAGCACCCGGTGCAAGTCGCACTCTGCGCCGTGCGGCAGGCCGAGGTTGTCGAGCAGCCAGGGGGTGGCGGCCGGTCCCTTGCGGGTCACGCCCACGCGCTGCACCGCGAGGGCATCGTCCGGGAAATTGTGAACTGCCCGCTTGCTAAGCTTCAAAACATAAACACCAGCACTGGGCAAGCAGATTGCCGCGTCCGGCGTGGGGAACACTACTGTCTGGTCACCGCAGACCAGGCGAGCGATGGAGACACACGAGGGGTCGGCTTCTTGAAGTTGATCTTGGCCTTGGACATCGAGGTTCTGGCCGTAGTGGCCACAAGGTGTGGGCTTGCTCACCAGCGCCGTGACGCGCACCACCGCCCCCGGATCGGCCAAGTGACCCAGGGCGTTGGTCGACTCCTCCAGCGGATCGGAGTAATAGAAGCTCAGGCCAGAATTTTCTTGCGTCGATGCACCTACGGGAGCGGATGCTGCAGCGCGGGCAACGCGTTCACGTACCTGGGCATCGAATTGATTGAGGTCGGCAGCGAGGATTTTGAGGATGTTGATGGTCATGTCGGTTCCTGTGATTTGTTTGTATGAAAAGGTTTGAAGCGAGGTTTCGTTCGGTCTTGGGTTTTGTTTAGGCAAAGCTCCGCCTGCCTGCCTGCCTGCCTGCCTGCCTGGCTGGCTGGTTGGTTGGTTGGTTGGTTGGGCACCTTTGCCCTGCCGGCTAGTCGGCGGCTCAGTCGACTTGCGCTTTTTCATTCATGATGATTTCCTGTTTAAGCTGATGAGCCTTGGAAAATTGGGGCAAAGGCTTCCCCGCACCGCTGCAAATGGGTTTGCGGCAGCAGCTGTTGGGGGCAGATATAAGGGGTTTAGTGGAGGGCCGGAGTAGCTAGGCAGCGCGCTGGCTGATACCGCGGCCCACATGCGCCGGGCGGAGGCTGGGGTTCACTGCCGCCATAGGTCGGCGAAATTACGATGCCCTCCCTCGGAGCGGGGCGTGTCTGGTTTACGCTGTTGGGCATCACCGAACGCGCGCCATGAATACCGCGCGGTTTGGGGACAGGCTGAGGCGCTAGGTCCTGAATCGGAACGTAAAGGCCGCCGTCCCCGCCGCCCTGCAGATGACCACTGGCGATGACCAGTGGCCCTGCCGACAGACGACTGGCGAGCAGGCGCTCCATGGCCGAACCATCTTGGCGCGTCAGGTTGGGCACATAGCGGCTGTAAACCCGAAACAGCATCTCAGTGCTGGTGTGGCCCAGTTGACGGGCAATCCATTCGGGCGCCTCCCCTGATGCCAGCCAGAGCGTGGCAGCGGTATGGCGCATCTGGTACGGGCGGCGCTTGTCCAGCCCGAGGTTTCGCAGCAAGGGATACCAGATCCGGTCCGAGAAGTTCTTGTTGTCCAGCGGCGTGCCCAACAGGTTGCAGAACACATATTCGGACACCTTGCCGGTAGCCTTGTACTGCTCCTGCAGAGCATCGAACACCGGCTGGCTCATCTGGATGTCGCGCTGGCTGCCATCGGTCTTGGTGTACTCGTCTTCGCCAAGGACAAAGGTCTCCCGCACGCGGATCACGCGCAGGTCGAAATCGACGTATTTCCATTTCAGGCCGTGAACTTCGCCGGTACGCATGCCGGTGAAGAACCTGGTCACGAAGTACTGCTTGTAGTCGATCCGGACGGTCCCTAGGATGCGCTGGACATCCGTCAGGCTGAAAGGGGCAACGTCTGTTTTACGTAAACGCAAGCGTTTGATGTTGGTCGTCGGTGACGTAAACTCGAATCGGTCGGCTGCTTCCGCCAATATCTGATTGAGCGTGCCAATGATTTCATTGATGCGCTTGGGTGAGAGTCCTTCTTTTTCTCCGCGGCCTTTGACTTTTGCGAGTGTGGCGCGGAAAGCGAGAATGTCAGACTTGGAGATTTGGCCGACCGCCTTTCCTCCAAAGTGAGGGATCAGGCGGCTGTTCAACGTAGATAGCAAGGAACGGATGTGACTCCGCCGCCATTCGATGCTGTGCTCATCAACCCATTGGTTGGCGAAGGCTTGAAACAAGGGAGTCATTGCCCCTGGCTCGACCGCCGGATTTGTAATGGCCACTGTGACAGTTTCAGCTACGGGTGCGTCAACCGCCCCCATCGCCGTCGGCGACAGACGCTTGAGGGCTTTGCTGTTGGGGAAGTAGTTGGCATATACGAAGGTTCCAGCCGCGATCTCGGACTCGATCTTGGCGAGAACTTTTTCGAGCTTTTTTCGGTTGGCGGGGGTGTCGGTCAGCAACGTGTATTCACGGCATCGCTCACCTTTGTGGCGAAAGTCGAAAAATAACGCGCCGTTGGGCTTGTGTACTCGAACATTAGGCATGGAGGACGCCTCCATTTGCCATCGGGATTCCAACCATTCCGACTGGCCTGATCCGTGACTCCACCATCATGTCACGCTGAATGCTTTCCCATATGTAGAGAATCTTTCGCCCACCAAAGGGACGGAAGTAGTGGACGCCCTCCAACAGTACGCTGTCCTTGAGTCTCTCGCGGATGGTGCGAACGTCATATTTGATACGTGCGGACAGCTCATCTGTGGTCAAAAACTCTGAACTCATTTTCATTCCTTTTGCTAACATTGATATTGGTAGACATCTTTATATTAAGCGAAACAAATGAATTGTCAACATGTCTACCGAAATAAACTTTAGTTAGCTAGAATTGAGTTTTTCGCTCATTCGCCATGGAACGCAGTCAACTTAACCTTCGGATCTCCGATCAACTCGGAAAGTTGATTGATGCAAAGCGCATTGAGCTTTCCGCTCAAATGGGGACTATTCCGTCCCGATCCGACATCTTGCGTTTTGCATTGGAGATGTATCTAGACATAGACCTATCAGATAGCGAAATGGATCGCAGAAAGTCGCCTGCTAAAGGCTCAAAGGCGTGAAAAGCCGGTTGAGCGAATTAGGCTGTCAAGAACGCCCCGTTGGCGCCAGGTTACCGCTCTCCCGACAAAAACAAGGGAGATCACTGTCATGACCTACAAAGCGCAACGTGCCCTGGAGCTGCTCCGGATCGGCTCCGGTCGAGCCGACGCCACCTTTCGTCAGGACCAAGAAGACGCCATTTGCCACATCGTCGAAGGCAAAGGCCGCTTGCTGGTCGTGCAGAAGACCGGGTGGGGCAAGAGCTTTGTCTATTTCATCGCGACCAAGTTGCTGCGGGAAGCGGGTGCCGGGCCTGCGTTGTTGATCTCGCCGCTGCTGGCGCTGATGCGCAACCAGATCGTTGCGGCAGAGCGGATGGGAGTGCGTGCCGCCACCATCAACTCCGACAACATGGACGACTGGACGGCGGTCGAGGGCAAACTGGCCAAAGATGAAATCGACATTCTGTTGATCTCGCCCGAGCGGCTTGCAAACGAGCGCTTCCGTACCCAGGTGTTGGCGGGTATCGCCGCACAAATTTCTATGCTGGTCATCGACGAAGCGCACTGCATTTCCGATTGGGGGCATGACTTCCGCCCTCACTACCGACTGCTGGAGCGCATCGTCAAGACGCTGCCACCCAATCTTCGACTGCTCGCGACTACGGCGACTGCCAACAACAGGGTGATGGAAGACCTCGCTGCGGTGCTCGGGCCCAAGCTCGATGTGTCGCGTGGCGATCTCAATCGCACCTCACTTTCTTTGCAGACCATCTGCCTGCCCAGCCAAGCCGAGCGTCTTGCATGGCTGGCGGAGCAACTCGCCACGTTGCAAGGCCACGGCATCATTTACACGCTTACGGTGCGTGATGCCAACCAAGTCGCTGAATGGCTCAAGACTCAGGGCTTCAACGTAGAGGCTTACACCGGCGAAACCGGTGATCGCCGAGAGCAACTGGAACAGGCGCTGCTCAATAACCAAGTTAAAGCGCTCGTTGCTACGACGGCTTTGGGCATGGGTTACGACAAACCCGACCTGGCGTTTGTCATCCACTATCAGATGCCGGGCTCAGTTGTCGCCTACTACCAGCAGGTTGGTCGCGCAGGACGTGCGCTGGACTCCGCTTACGGTGTTCTGCTCAGCGGCGAGGAAGAGTCTGACATCACGGACTGGTTTATTCGAAGCGCTTTCCCGACCCGACAGGAAGTTGCCGATGTCCTGGGGGCGCTTGAAGAAGAGCCCAATGGCTTGTCCGTTCCTGAGCTGCTAAGCCGAGTCAACCTCAGCAAGGGGCGTGTCGAGAAGACGATTGCGCTGCTTTCCCTCGAAGCGCCAGCACCCATCGCCAAGCAAGGCAGCAAGTGGCAACTCACGGCGGCAACGTTGAGCGAAGCGTTTTGGAATCGAGCGGAACGACTCACTGCGCTGCGGCGTGACGAACACAAACAGATGCAAGACTACGTCAGTTTACCTTTTGGTGATCACATGGGTTTCCTGATCGGCGCACTCGACGGCGATCCAAGTGTTGCCACGAGACCTGCTTTACCGCCATTGCCTGGAGCCGTGGATACCGAACTGGTCAAAGCTGCCGTTGCGTTTCTTCGTCGAACCAGCTTGCCTATCGGGCCGCGCAAGAAATGGCCAGATGGAGGGATGCCCCAATACGGCGTCAGAGGATTCATCGCAGCCGCCCATCAGGCTGAACCTGGCAAAGCGCTCTGCGTCTGGGGCGATGCCGGATGGGGTGGCTTGGTTCGACAGGGCAAATACCACGACGGCCAATTTTCCGATGACCTCGTTGCTGCGTGCGTGAAGATGATCCAGGAGTGGAATCCGCAACCGAGCCCGACCTGGGTGACCTGCGTTCCTTCGCTTCGGCATCCCGAATTGGTACCGAATTTCGCGCAACGCTTGGCTGCTGCGCTGGGTCTGCCGTTTCATATGGTCATCGCAAAAACAGACGCAAGGCCCGAACAGAAAACGATGGCAAACAGTACACAACAGGCGCGCAACATTGATGGTTCGCTCGCCCTCAACGGCCAGCCCATTCCTCCCGGGCCAGTCCTCCTGGTGGATGACATGGTCGATTCGCGGTGGACGCTGACAGTGTCAGCGTGGCTCCTCCGCAAGAGCGGCAGTGGCGCGGTTTGGCCGATGGCCCTCTCACAAACGGGGCACGACGAATGACGCCAGTCCTCTCACCCAACACCCAGGCGATCCTGCTGCTGACTGCGCCGCTCATTGCCGGACGAGGCACTGTTTCATCCGATCTGCTCTCGCCTGGTGAATACAAACGTCTCGCGCGTCATTTGCGGGAGATTCAACGTCAGCCAGCCGATCTTGTCTCGCCGGACGCGGCTGAGATCCTGCGTGCCTGCCAACCGGTGATTGACGAGAACCGGCTGCAGAAATTGTTGGGGCGTGGCTTCCTCCTCAGCCAAGTCATCGAGCGCTGGCAAGCACGGGCCATCTGGGTGGTTAGCCGCGCGGATGCCGAGTACCCCCGTCGCTTGAAGGCACGCCTGAGAGAAGACGCCCCGGCGGTCATCTACGGCTGCGGCGACATGGGCTTACTGGAGTCAGGTGGTCTCGCCGTCGTCGGATCTCGTCACGTAGACGATTCGTTGATCGACTACACAATGGCCGTGGGCCGATTGGCGGCTCGGGCTGGAAGGACGCTCGTGTCCGGTGGCGCCAAGGGCATCGACCAGGCCGCCATGCGTGGAGCACTCGAAGCTGGCGGCAAGGTCAGTGGCGTTTTGGCGGACAGTCTGGAAAAGACCGCCATGAACCGCGAGCACCGCAACCTGCTGCTCGATGGTCAACTGGTGCTGATTTCGCCCTACGACCCGAGCGCCGGGTTCAATGTCGGCCACGCCATGCAGCGGAACAAGCTGATTTATGCATTGGCAGACACCTCACTGGTGGTGAGTTCCGACCTAAACAAAGGCGGTACTTGGACCGGTGCTGTCGAGCAGCTCGACAAACTCAAGTTTGTCCCAGTCTTCATTCGATCGACGGGTGAGGCTTCCGCTGGGCTGGATGGTTTGCGCATGAAGGGAGCACTTCCCTGGCCGAACCCGCAAGACGTGGATTCTTTCGAAGTAGTGTTTAACGTAGCGATGACAACTCCGACTGCCTCACCACAGGTTGGTTTTACGCTGTTTTCGAACGAAGAGCCATCGGCGGCTGATGCCAAGCCAAAGGTGCCCGTGCCGCGGGAAGCCGCGCCAGGGCTTCAGGCCGGGAGTGAGCCATCGGTGACGATTGACGTTATTCCCGATGCGCAGACACCTGCTGCGGCATCGGAGGAACTGCCGCCAGTCACACCGGAGGCCGTAGCGCCGATAGATGATGCCAAGGAATCTCCGCAGCTGGGATCGACCCCTTCCGAAGTGCTCTTCGCTGCCGTGCGCGCTGCGATTCAGCAGCTTTTGAGTGCGCCGATGAAGGACGTCGAAGTGGCGGCCGCGCTGGACGTTTCCAACGCGCAGGCCAAGACATGGTTGCAGCGTCTGGTCGATGAAGGCGTATTGGAAAAGCAGAAGAAGCCTGCGGGCTACATCGTCAAGCAAAAGCGGCTGTTCGAGTAACCGATGAAGACCAAACAAGAACACAAGCCGCAGTGCGACGGCATCGAGATAGAAGGGCCATGCGTTTGAGCGACCAACTGATCACCCTCAGCCAGCTTGAGTCCCACCTCTGGGAATCCGCCAACATCCTGCGGGGCCCGGTGGATGCCGCTGACTTCAAGACATACATCTTTCCGCTTCTGTTCTTCAAGCGCATTTGCGATGTCTGGGACGAGGAATACCAGGAAATCGTTGACGACACGGGGGACGAACAACTGGCATGGTTCCCGGAGTCGCACCGTTTCCAAATCCCCGAAGACTGTCACTGGAACGACGTCCGCACCAAGGCGATCAACGTGGGCGCAGCGCTACAGCGCGCCATGCGCGAGATTGAAAAGGCCAACCCAGACACCCTGTATGGCGTGTTTGGCGACGCTCAGTGGTCGAACAAGGAGCGGTTGTCGGACGCCTTGCTCAAGGACCTGGTCGAGCACTTCGCCATGCTCCCATTTGGCAACCAGAACGTCAATTCAGACTTGCTCGGCGACGCCTACGAATATTTGATCAAGAAGTTCGCCGACGCCACCAACAAGAAGGCCGGCGAGTTCTATACCCCGCGCAGCGTCGTACGGCTGATGATCGACATGCTCGACCCCAAGGAAGCCGAGACCATCTACGACCCGGCCTGTGGCACCGGCGGCATGTTGCTGGCCGCTGTACAGCACGTGAAAGAACAGCATGGCGACGTCAAGCGGCTGTGGGGCAAGCTGTACGGTCAGGAAAAGAACCTCACCACCTCATCCATTGCAAGGATGAACCTGTTTCTGCACGGGATCGAGGACTTCCAGGTTGTCCGTGGCGACACGCTGCGCAACCCGGCCTTCTTCGAGGGCGATCGGTTGGCCAGCTTCGACTGTGTCATCGCCAATCCGCCGTTCTCGCTGGAGAAGTGGGGTGAGGACCTGTGGCTGAACGATCCCTATGGTCGCAACTTTGCCGGACTTCCTCCATCGTCGAGCGGTGACTTCGCCTGGGTACAGCACATGGTCAAGTCGATGGCTGAGGTGACCGGCCGGATGGCTGTGGTGTTGCCCCAAGGCGCTTTGTTTCGCAAGGGCATGGAGGGCACCATCCGCCGGAGACTGTTGGAGATGGACCTGGTCGAGGCAGTGATCGGGCTCGCGCCGAATCTGTTCTATGGCACTGGGCTTGCCGCGTGCATCCTGGTCTTGCGCAAACGCAAGCCAGTCAAGCATAAGAGGAAGGTGCTGATTGCCGATGCCTCACGCCTGTTCCGCAGGGGCCGTGCTCAAAACTATTTGGAACCCGAGCACGCCGCCGTCATTCTCGGCTGGTATCGCGGTTTTGCCGACGTGCAGGACGGAGCCCGGGTGGTCAGTCTCGACGAGATCAAAGCAGAGGACTGGACGCTTAGCATTTCGCGCTACGTTCTGCCGCCACTGCAAGAAGGTATTTCGCCGCTGCCTGAAGCGGTTGCCGCCTTCAAAGAGGCGTTGACACGTTGTCGCGAAGCTGAGGAGCGCCTGTCTGCGGTGATGGACAGCGGCGGTTGGTTCAAAGAGAAGGTGGCCGTATGAAAGCCCTGGAATTGATCGAAGCCCTGGGCAAAAAGCTGGGAACGAATTCTCAATTAGAGCTTGCCGCTGTGCTGGGTGTGACTGTGGGTACGCTGATTAACTGGAAGAACCGAGACGAGGACCTTAGTCCCTCGCAAGTTGCTTCAGCGCTGGCCAAGTCGCAGTCTGCGGCAGTGCAAAAAGCTCAATTGGAAACGATCCAGCCCATTGTTGAGTTCTACCGCATCGAAAAGTGCCTGACGAAGCGCGAGTCGCGCTGGCAGGTTTTCGACAGCAGCAAGGACTCCATCCTCTACGCGCAGGGCCTCAAGGCTGCGCTGGACGACAGCTATGGGATTTATATCTTCTACGACTCTCGCGGCCATGCACTTTATGTTGGTAAGGCTCGCGAGCAAACGATCTGGAAGGAGATGAATCTGGCCTTCAACCGCAAGCGTGATGTACAGACCATCGCTTTGGTTCACCACCCTGAGCGTAACCAGGAGTTCAAGCCGGGCTACGAAAAGTTACGCCAGCCCAAGGACACGCAGTTGGAGTTGTTTGATCTCGCTTGCTATTTCAGCGCGTACGACGTGGACGAGGGGATGATTGATGACTTGGAAGCATTGATGGTACGAGGCTTTGCCAACAACCTGTTGAACGTGCGCATGGAAACCTTTGCCCATATGAAAGCCTGAGCATGCCGCAACATCGTATCACCCAGCAAGAACTCGAAAGCTACCTGTGGGGTGCCGCAGTGCTGCTGCGCGGTCTTATAGACGCGGGTGACTACAAGCAATTCATATTCCCGCTGCTGTTCTACAAGCGCGTGTCGGATGTGTGGGAAGAGGAATATCAGGCGGCGCTAGCCAGCTCCAATAGCGATCTCTCTTATGCCCAATTCGCCGAAAACCATCGCTTCCAAATCCCCGAAGGCGCGCACTGGAATAACGTGCGCCAAGCCCCCAAAAACGTCGGTGCTGCCATCCAGAAGGCCATGCGCGCCATCGAGACCGCCAACCCGGATCTCCTCGACGGCATCTTCGGCGATGCCTCTTGGACCAACCGTGAGCGCCTGCCTGACGAAACGCTGAAAAATTTGATCGAGCACTTTTCGACCCAGACGCTGTCGGTTGCCAACGTCCCCGAGGACGAGCTGGGCAATGCCTACGAATACCTGATCAAGAAGTTCGCAGACGATTCCGGCCATACGGCCGCGGAGTTCTACACCAACCGCACCGTTGTGCACCTGATGACGCAATTTCTGGCGCCGCAGGCGGGCGAGTCGATCTACGACCCCACGTGCGGCACCGGCGGTATGTTGATCTCGGCGCTGGACGAAGTGAAGCGCTCGGGCGGCGAATACCGCACGCTCAAGCTCTACGGGCAGGAGCGCAACCTCATCACATCAAGCATCGCCCGGATGAACCTGTTCCTGCACGGCGTGGAGGACTTCGAAGTCATCCGTGGTGACACTCTGGCAGAGCCCAAGCACATCGAGGGCGACCGCCTGCGCCAGTTCGATGTGATCCTGGCAAACCCGCCGTACTCCATCAAACAGTGGAACCGCGAAGCTTGGAGCAGTGACAAGTGGGGCCGCAACTCTCTCGGCACGCCGCCGCAAGGCCGCGCCGATTACGCCTTCCAGCAGCACATCCTGACCAGCCTCGCGGGCAAGGGGCGTAGCGCCGTGCTCTGGCCGCACGGCGTGCTGTTTCGCAACGAAGAACAGGCCATGCGCGCCAAGATGGTCGAGCAGGACTGGGTCGAGGCGGTCATCGGCTTGGGTCCCAACCTGTTCTACAACTCTCCGATGGAGTCGTGCATCGTCATCTGCAACCGCAAGAAAGCCGCCGCTCGCAAGGGCAAGGTGATCTTCATCGACGCGGTGAATGAGGTCACCCGGGAACGGGCGCAGAGCTTTCTGAAGCCCGAGCACCAGCAGCGCATCCTGAGCGCTTACAAGACCTTTGCGGATGTGCCCGGCTTCGCCAAGGCCGCCACCCTGGCCGAAATCGGCGCCAATGGGGGCAACCTGTCGATCCCCTTGTACGTAAAGCGCATCGCTGCCGCCATCGCAACCGACAGCAATGGCGACGCCGTAACGCCGCGCTCGGCCTGGGACCAATGGCAAACCGATGGCCGCGCCTTCTGGCAACAGATGGACGCGCTGGTGGAAACGCTGGATGGACTGATCACGAAGGACATCGAGCGTGTCTGACAAGAACAATAAGACCCTAAAGCCTGGCTGGCGTCGGGTGAAATTCGGCGACGTGGTTCGCCTCTCGAAAGCCCGCAGCCAAAATCCGCTGGCCGATGGCATTGAACGCTACGTCGGTCTGGAGCACCTCGAACCAGGTGACTTGCGCATCCGCAGTTGGGGCAATGTCGCGGACGGCGTGACTTTCACCAGCGTGTTTCAGCCCGGACAGGTGCTGTTCGGAAAGCGCCGCGCTTATCAGCGCAAGGTGGCCGTGGCGGATTTCTCCGGTGTGTGTTCCGGTGACATCTATGTGTTGGAGACCAAGGATGCGCAGGTCTTGCTGCCGGAGTTGCTGCCCTTCATTTGCCAGACCGACGCCTTCTTCGATTACGCGGTGGGGACGTCGGCAGGCTCCTTGAGCCCCCGCACGAACTGGACGAGTTTGGCGGACTTCGAGTTTGCGCTGCCATGCATTGAAGATCAGGTCAGTTTGGTTGAGGTGCTGTCAGCATCGCTGAGCGCGGTGCACGCCGCAGAAATGATCCGCATTCGAATCGGCGAGCTAAGAAAAAGTCTGATTGCGGACCATCTGGGAAACGGATCTGATGATTCTGGCGTGGATACGCCTTGGGGAAACCTTCCGTTGAATTGGAAATACATCCCTGTTGGGAATATGACGATTTCTAGCGCCTATGGCCCCCGATTCCCTTCCACGCTTTATGCGGATAAGGGAAATGCAAGAACCATCAGAACAACAGACTTCTGCGGGGTTGATGGAATCAACCTCACAACTGCACCAGCTGCGACGCTCGACCAAGGCATGGTCGAAGAGCATGCGTTGTGTGAAGGCGACTTCCTGCTTTCTCGTTCGGGCGAGTACGCCGGCAAAACACGCGTTTTCTTGCCGGCGGTTGAAGACCGGTTCATTGCTGCCGCGTTCTTGATCCGATACCGGCTATCTCAGACAGAGCTACGCCCGAAATACCTGCACTACATCTGTTCTTCGCCGATCGGGCAGTCGGTGCTGTCCTCCCTTGTGCAAGGCAGCGCTCAACCAAACATTGCCGGCTCGGCCTTCTCGGCACTCAAGATACCGGTGCCCCCGATCGAGGAGCAAGATCACGTCATTTCCGTTATCGATGACCTGTCGAACGCAGACCGAGTTGCAACAGAAAGGCTCGCAAAGTCTCGTGCATTGATGGGCGCCATGCTGGCAGCGATGCAGGAGGTGCAACATGTTTAATGAGTCCAACACCGTCGAAGCCTACGTCCGCGATTTGCTCACTGGGCCCATCAAGGCTTTCCCTGCCAACACCGTCCAGGAACCCCAGGCCAGCTACGGCCCGAGCCCCAAAGGCATCGGCTGGCGCTATGCCGCCCCTGCTGACGTGCCGCGCCAGATTCAGGAAGTACTGGTCGAGCCCTGGTTGCGCGAGGCGCTGATCCGCCTGAACCCGGAGATTGTTGCCCAGCCCGACCGCGCCGACGAGGTGCTCTACAAGCTACGCGCCATCGTGCTGTCCGTCCGCTCGGATGGCCTGATCCGCGCCAACGAAGAAATGACCGCCTGGATGCGCGGTGAACGCTCCATGCCGTTCGGCCCCAACAACGAGCATGTGCCGGTGCGGCTGATCGACCTGGATGATCTGTTGCAGAACCAGTACATCGTCACCCAGCAGTACACCTACCGTGCAGGCCCCACCGAACGCCGGGCTGATCTAGTGCTGTTGGTGAACGGTTTGCCAGTTGTGCTGATCGAGGCCAAGACGCCGGTCAAGAAGTGCATCAGCTGGGTGGATGGTGCGGTGCAGGTGCACGACGACTACGAGAAGTTCGTGCCGGAGCTGTTCGTGTGCAACGTGTTCTCGGTGGCCACTGAGGGCAAGGCCTACCACTACGGTTCCATCGGGCTGCCGGTCAAGGATTGGGGGCCGTGGCATCTTGATGGCAATGGGGAGGATGGTCAACAGCACCCCCTGAAGTCGCTCAAGCTGTCAGCCGAGAGCATGCTGCACCCGCACGTGGTGCTGGATATTCTTGGCAGCTTCACCCTGTTCGCCACCAACAAGAAAAAGCAGCGCATCAAAATCATCTGCCGCTACCAGCAGTTTGAAGCGGCCAACAAGATCGTCGAGCGCGTGTTGGCGGGTTACCCCCGGAAGGGACTGATCTGGCACTTCCAGGGTTCGGGCAAATCGCTGCTGATGGTGTTTGCCGCACAGAAGCTGCGCATGCATGCCGGGCTTAAGAACCCTACGGTGCTCATCGTGGTGGACCGAGTCGATCTCGACAGCCAGATCACGGGCACGTTCACCGGGGCGGACATTCCGAACTTGGAAAAGGCCGACACGCGCGAGAAGCTGCAGCAGTTGCTGGCTCAGGACGTGCGCAAGATCATCATCACCACGATCTTCAAATTCGGCGAGGCCACCGGCAGTCTGAACGACCGCAGCAACATCATCGCGCTGGTGGACGAAGCCCACCGCACGCAGGAAGGTGATCTGGGCCGCAAGATGCGCGAGGCCCTGCCCAACGCGTTTCTGTTTGGCTTGACGGGCACCCCGATCAACCGTGCCGACCGCAACACCTTCTACGCCTTTGGTGCAGACGAGGATGAGAAGGGTTACATGAGCCGTTATGGTTTCGAGGAGTCTATCCGCGACGGCGCCACACTGAAGCTGCACTTCGAGCCCCGACTGATCGACCTGCACATCGACAAGGTCGCGCTGGACGCCGCGTACAAAGACCTGACCGGCGGCCTGTCGGATCTGGACAAGGACAACCTCGCCAAGACCGCCGCCAAGATGGCCGTGCTGGTCAAGACGCCCGAGCGCGTCCGCAAGGTATGCGAGGACATCGTCGAGCACTTCCAGACCAAGGTCGAGCCGAACGGTCTCAAAGGCCAGATCGTCACCTTCGACCGGGAGTCCTGCCTGCTGTTCAAGACAGAGCTGGACAAGCTGCTTCCACCGGAAGCCTCCGACATCGTCATGTCGGTACAGGCGTCCGACAAGAAGGAGCATCCGGAGTACGCGCGCTATGACCGTTCGCGCGATGAGGAAGAACGGCTGCTTGATCGCTTCCGTGACCCGGCCGACCCGCTGAAGCTAATCATCGTCACGGCCAAACTGCTGACGGGTTTCGATGCACCCATCCTGCAGGCCATGTACCTGGACAAGCCGCTGCGCGACCACACGCTGCTGCAGGCTATCTGCCGCGTCAACCGCACCTACTCCGAACAGAAGACCCACGGGCTGATCGTGGACTACCTCGGCATCTTCGATGACGTGGCAGCTGCGCTGGAATTTGACGACCAAAGCGTCAAGCAGGTGGTGAGTAACATCCAGGAGCTGAAGGACAAGCTGCCCGAAGCCATGCAGAAATGCCTGGCGTTCTTTGCTGGCTGTGACCGTGCCGTGCAGGGCTATGAAGGCCTGATCGCCGCGCAGCAGTGCCTGCCCAACAACGCGGTGCGGGACAACTTTGCCGCCGAGTACAGCGTGCTCAACAAGATCTGGGAGGCGCTGTCACCGGACACCGTTCTGGGCCCCTTCGAGAAGGACTACAAGTGGTTGTCCCAGGTGTACCAATCGGCGCAGCCGTCCAGCGGCCACGGCAAGCTGATCTGGCATTCACTGGGCGCCAAGACCATCGAGCTGATCCACCAGAATGTCCATGTCGACGCCGTGCGGGATGACCTCGACACCCTGGTGCTGGACGCCGACTTGCTGGAGGCCGTGCTCTCGAACCCTGACCCGAAGAAGGCCAAGGAGATCGAGATCAAGCTCAAGCGCCGACTGCGCGGGCATGGCGGCAACCCCAAGTTCAAGAAGCTGTCCGAGCGACTTGATGCCTTGAAGGATCGCTTCGAGTCCGGGCAGATCAACAGCGTCGAGTTTCTGAAGCAGTTGCTGGAAATCGCCAAGGAGACGCTACAAGCCGAGAAGGAGGTCCCGCCCGAAGAGGACGAGGATCGCGGCAAGGCGGCGCTTACCGCTCTGTTCAACGAGGTCAAGACGTCCGAAACGCCGATTATGGTTGAACGGGTGGTGGCGGACATCGACGAGATTGTGCGCCTGGTGCGTTTCCCCGGTTGGCAAGGCACGCAAGCCGGCGAGCGCGAGGTGAAGAAGGCACTGCGCAAGGCCCTCTTTAAGTACAAGCTGCACGCGGATGAGGAGCTGTTCGAGAAAGCCTACAGCTACATCCGCCAATATTACTGAGTGAATCGCCCCGGATTCCGTGGAGGCTTTTTGGTTTAAGTCAAACCACAGTAGCGGTTTGACAGGCGAGTTGACCAATGCATTCAGCAATAAGCTGGAGAACCACATGCACGCGGTGAGCTTCTACTTTATGGTTTACAACTTCGTGAAGATTCACAAGACCGTCAAGACGACACCAGCGATGGAGGCGGGCGTTACAACCTACCTCTGGAGCATGGAGAATATTGTGATGATGTCGGAAACGATGGGGGCAATAAAAAACCCGCCGAAGCGGGATTTAGCGTTGCTGCATCAGACTGCGAAGGTGTGAAGGCAGTTCATGCGGCCTCGGCTCCCGGTGGGTCTCCTGCTGGGGTGGGCGGTGCTGGGTTTGCTTCACCAGATCCATCGACCTCTGGCTCGCCTCCCTGATTGCCTTCTGGACCTGTTCCGGCATCTGATGCAGGTGCATTTTCTTCTCCTTCAAAAATAACTTGCAGTGTGCCAAGGGTGACTTTGGGAGTATTTCCGCTCATGTCAGCCATCGTCTCTGCTCGCAGCGCTTCGCTAAGCTGAGATAGTACACCGTGTGGCCTTCTGACGTCTGTAAAAATCGACTTAGCTTCTTTTCTATCGATTACGAAGCCGTGCGAGGGATAACCAGACACCAACTTAGCGATGCCACCCTCCCGCAGGTTGTGGCTCTTCTCATTTAGCCGGTTTCCGTAAGCAAAGGCGATTTCTGTGGCCCGTTGCATTTCTGCCAATTTCATTGGGTCTAACTGTGCAGAAATTGGGTCCAAAACGCCGATTGTTAGTCTTGTTGATATTTCAGAGGCTACCTTGGTTGACAGCCCGTTTCGTGTCAGCTCAGTTAGATAGCTGATGAAGGCATTCATCGCCTGTCCTTGCAGATAGTTGACCGCCTGAAATATATCGAGCCCAGAATTCCGGCCTACGAGCTCATCACTTTTTTTGACTTGGACATCAAGAGGCCCCAACTCGCTCATATCGTCGAGATAAATTCTTGATGCTCCAATGAGAACCAGAGTCCCCGCACTTTTGCAATAGCGAGGCACTAAGGCTTCAAAGGTGTCATAGGCGTGCTGAAGGGCTCTGGCGATGCGAAAACCGGCGTGCGGATCGCCTCCTGGCGTAGCCAAAACCAACATTGCGTGTTCGGATTTTCTTGTTTTTAGCGCATCACAAATGGCTTCATATCCCGATGTAGAGATCGGTCCAGAATAAGTAATCAAATCGGTTGAAGTTGGATTCATCCACTGGAGTGTATGACTTGCCGTAACGTATCGTTACGGGGTTTGCACCTCCTCTAAATGAAGGAGGTGAGGTTGTCCCGACGAATTTGTAACCGCCGTCGCCTCAAACTGCACCATTACCCACCAATTGACCATATTGACTTTCGACCAATATACCTTCGTCAATACGGATCCGGGGCACTAGTAGAGCTCAATAAGAAAAGCCGATATGCAACTAGCAATCCTCATTTCACCCGATGGTCCCAAATGAAAATCACTAACGATTGCAGGCTACAGTTGGGCTATCGATGGGCTATGGTTGGGCTACAAAGCAAAACGCCCACATGAAGTGGGCGTTTGCTACCAGCCTTGAGGGCTTGGGTGTTGGTTGCGCGGGCAAGATTTGAACTTACGACCTTTGGGTTATGAGCCCAACGAGCTACCAGGCTGCTCCACCGCGCGATAAGTATTTATTATAACCTATTCTGACTTAGCAATGTCAGAAGTAGTGTCTTCGGCAAGGTCTGGGCGATCCACCAACTCAACCAATGCCATGGGCGCGTTGTCACCCACACGAAAACCCATTTTCAGGATACGGGTGTAGCCACCAGGGCGTGCCTTATAGCGAGGGCCGAGCTCAGCAAAAAGCTTGACCACCATGTCACGGTCGCGCAGCCGGTCAAATGCGAGACGTTTGTTCGCAAGCGTAGGTTCTTTTGCCAGTGTGATCATCGGCTCGACGACGCGGCGAAGCTCTTTGGCCTTGGGCAAGGTCGTTTTGATCGCTTCATGCTGAATAAGGGAATTCATCATGTTGCGTAACATGGCCAGCCGGTGTGAGCTGGTGCGATTGAGTTTACGAAGTCCGTGTCCGTGACGCATGGTGCTGTCCTTTCATTTTTTAATTCAGATAGCCGTATCAGGTACTACCTGTGCACTGCCTCCCGAGAGAGGCCTGTTTTCAATTAACGCTTGTCAAGACCAGCCGGAGGCCAGCTTTCCAGGCGCATTCCAAGTGTCAGCCCCCGGGATGCCAGGACTTCCTTGATTTCATTGAGCGACTTGCGGCCCAGATTTGGCGTCTTGAGCAGCTCGTTCTCCGTCCGCTGAATCAGGTCACCGATGTAATAGATGTTCTCCGCCTTGAGGCAGTTGGCAGAACGAACAGTCAATTCGAGTTCGTCGACCGGACGCAGCAGAATCGGATCAAATTGCTGGGAGCTGCGCTGCACAGGTGCATCGAAAGCAGCCAGCTCGTTGCCTTCAAGCTGTGCAAATACCGCAAGCTGCTCAACGAGAATTTTAGCCGAGGCGCGGACAGCGTCTTCCGCAGTCACCGCACCGTTGGTCTCGATTTCCAGCACAAGCTTGTCGAGATCGGTACGCTGCTCAACGCGGGCGCTTTCAACGGTATAGCTCACACGCTTGACTGGTGAAAACGACGCATCCAGGACAATCCGGCCAATCGATTTGGTGGATTCGTCGCCATAGCGGCGCATGGTGCCGGGAACGTAACCACGGCCGTTTTCGACCTTGATCTGCATGTCGATCTTGCCACCGTGCGACAAATTAACGATGACATGCTCTGGATTGATGATTTCGACGTCATGGGGCGTCTGAATGTCGGCAGCAGTGACGGGACCTTCACCCTCCTTGCGCAAGCTCAGCGTCACTTCTTCGCGATTGTGCAGCTTGAAAACGACACCTTTGAGGTTCAGAAGGATGTTGACAACGTCTTCCTGGACGCCATCAATGGATGAGTACTCGTGCAACACGCCGGCGATCGTGACTTCAGTTGCGGCGTGACCCACCATGGACGAAAGCAAAACGCGGCGCAGGGCGTTGCCGAGCGTGTGGCCATAGCCACGCTCGAAAGGCTCCAGAGTCACCTTGGCACGATTGGCGGCAAGCTGCTCAACGTTAATAGTTTTTGGTTTCAGTAAATTGGTTTGCATGCATTCTTCCTCTCAATACCCTCGGCTCGTTACACCGATAAGGCCGGGTGAAGCGACCCTGCGCCTACAGTGCCCCGTAAGCGCAGGAACGAAAATTAACGTGAATACAGTTCGACGATCAACGACTCGTTGACGTCCGCAGCAAACTCGTCGCGATCCGGCACTTTCTTGAAAATGCCCTCGCCTTTGTCTATGCTGACATCCACCCAGGCTGGCATGCCGACTTGCTGTGCCAACTGCAGAGCTTCCGCCACGCGAGTCTGCTTCTTGGACTTGTCACGGACGGCGATCACGTCGCCCGTTTTGACCATGTAAGACGGGATGTTGACCGAGCTGCCATTGACAGTGATCGCCTTGTGCGACACCAGCTGGCGGGCTTCGGCACGGGTAGAACCGAAACCCATCCGGTAAACCACATTGTCCAGGCGCGATTCCAGGATAAACAGCAGATTGGCGCCGGTGTTTCCCTTGCGACGATCAGCCTCTTCGAAATAACGACGGAACTGCTTCTCCAGCACGCCGTACATGCGCTTGACCTTCTGCTTCTCACGAAGCTGCAGACCGAAGTCCGAGGTCCGGGTACCGGAGGTGCGGCCATGCTGGCCAGGCTTGGAGTCGAATTTGGCCTTGTCACCGATGGCTCTGCGAGCGCTCTTCAGGAACAGGTCGGTGCCTTCACGGCGGGATAGTTTGGCCTTGGGGCCGAGGTAACGTGCCACTTGAATTCCTTATGTCATCTGCTGCAGAAACTGCAGGAGCCGCAGGTAGCAACCTGACGGCGGTGGGCTTGATAAAAACTTACCCGTTTTGCCTGCGTGAAAACGAGGACCAAACCGGGAAAGCAGAACTTAAATACGACGGCGTTTCTGGGGACGGCAGCCGTTGTGCGGCACTGGCGTAACGTCCGCAATCGAATTGATGCGAATGCCAAGCGCTGCCAATGCGCGAACCGATGATTCGCGTCCTGGACCAGGACCTTTGATTTCGACATCAAGATTCTTGATGCCCTGCTCAATGGCGGCGCGACCAGCCACCTCAGAAGCGACCTGAGCGGCAAAGGGAGTCGACTTGCGCGAACCTTTAAAGCCCTGACCGCCAGAAGAGGCCCACGACAAGGCGTTGCCCTGACGATCTGTGATCGTGATGATGGTGTTGTTGAAAGACGCGTGAACGTGAGCGACGCCGTCGGCAACGTTCTTGCGTACTTTCTTGCGAACGCGTTGTGCTGCGTTACTGCTAGGGGCTTTTGCCATAACTACCTCTTACTCAATTATTTCTTCAAGGACTGTGCCGCCTTGCGCGGACCCTTACGGGTGCGCGCATTGGTGCGTGTGCGCTGACCGCGCATGGGCAACCCGCGACGATGGCGAAAGCCACGGTAGCAGCCGATATCCATCAAACGCTTGATGTTCATCGTGGTCTCACGACGCAGGTCACCTTCAATGGTGAATTGCGCGATCTGGTCACGAATTTTTTCCAAGTCACCGTCTGAGAGATCTTTGACTTTTTTGGAATACGCAATATCACATGCTTCGCAAATTTTGCGAGCACGAGTGCGGCCGATGCCGAAAATAGCAGTCAAGCCGATTTCGGCGTGCTGCTGCGGCGGAATATTGATACCAGCGATACGAGCCATGTGCGTCCTCTAAAACTCTTGAAATCAGCCTTGACGCTGTTTGTGGCGTGGGTCTGTGCAAATCACGCGTACAACGCCCTTGCGGCGGATGATTTTACAGTTGCGGCAAATTTTCTTGACCGAAGCTGAAACTCTCATTTCTTTCTCCTAAACTTCTGAACTGTACTTACTTGGCGCGAAACACGATGCGTGCCCGCGACAAATCATAAGGCGTTAACTCAACCGTTACCTTGTCACCAGGAAGAATGCGGATGTAGTGCATTCGCATCTTTCCCGAGATGTGACCCAAAACAATATGACCGTTTTCCAGCTTTACGCGAAATGTCGCGTTGGGCAAGTTTTCCACGACCTCCCCCTGCATCTGGATAACATCATCCTTCGACATCCCAATCAACCACCTGGTGACGTTTTAAAATTCGCTTTCTTCAGCAGGGATTCATATTGCTGGGACATCATGTAGTTTTGTACCTGAGCCATGAAATCCATGGTGACAACCACAATAATCAGCAACGAGGTTCCACCGAAATAAAACGGCACGTTGTACTTCAAAATCAAAAATTCCGGCAACAAACACACAAAAGTGATGTAGATGGCGCCCGCCAGAGTCAAACGCACCAGAATCTTGTCAATGTAACGCGCCGTCTGGTCACCCGGACGAATACCGGGAATGAAAGCACCACTCTTTTTCAGGTTGTCAGCCGTTTCACGGCTGTTGAACACCAGCGCTGTGTAAAAGAAGCAGAAAAATATGATTGCACTGGCATACAGCAACACGTAGATCGGCTGGCCCGGCGTCAATGTGCCGGCGATATCCTTGAGCCAGCGCGTGCCTTCGCCTGTACTGAACCAGCCAACCACGGTCGCCGGCAACAGAATGATCGATGACGCGAAAATCGGAGGAATCACACCGGCCATGTTGAGCTTCAAGGGTAGATGGGAGGATTGCCCGCCATAGACCTTGTTGCCGACCTGCCGCCTGGCGTAATTCACCAGAATCTTTCGCTGCCCACGCTCTACGAACACAACAAAATAAGTAACCAGCACGACAACCGCAACAATCACGATGGCCACCAGAATGCTCATGGCGCCGGTGCGAACAAGTTCAAGCAAACCGCCAAGCGCACTGGGCAGACCTGCTGCGATGCCCGCAAAAATCAGAATCGAAATGCCGTTACCCAGACCGCGCTCTGTAATTTGCTCGCCGAGCCACATCAGAAACATCGTGCCGGCAGTCAGACTGACCACCGCAGTCATGCGAAAACCAAAACCAGGGGCTAGCACCAGACCAGGGGAACTCTCCAGCGCAATCGCGATACCCATGGACTGAAACAGCGCCAGACCCAGGGTCCCGTAACGGGTGTACTGCGTGATCTTCCTGCGACCAGCTTCACCTTCTTTTTTCATCTGCTCGAATGTCGGAACGACATAGGTGAGCAGTTGCATGATGATGGACGCCGAGATGTAAGGCATGATGCCCAGCGCAAACACCGTGAACCGCGACAGGGCTCCACCGGAGAACATATTGAACAAACTCAATATGCCGCCCTGCTGCCCCTTGAACAGCTGCTGCAGCTGCCCGGGGTCAATTCCGGGAACCGGAATGTGAGCCCCAACCCGATACACCACCAGCGCAAGCAGCAAAAACACAAGCCTGTTGCGCAGGTCACCGAACTTGCCGGTTTTTGCAATTTGTGCAGAGCTGGTTGCCACTGGTCGTTATCCGTGTATGAGTATTAAGCGATCACGCCGCCAGCGGCTTCGATCACGGCCTTGGCACCTGCAGTCGCACCGATACCGTTGAGCTTGACAGCCTTGGTCAGCGCGCCCGACTTGATGACTTTGACGTTTTTTGCCAACTGGCCCACGAGGCCAGCTGTTT
Organism: Polaromonas sp.; assembly: GCF_029945925.1. GTDB lineage: Bacteria > Pseudomonadota > Gammaproteobacteria > Burkholderiales > Burkholderiaceae_C > Polaromonas. The sequence continues at coordinate 78,783 of NZ_JAQSDN010000035.1, forward strand.
TGAGCGCCAACAGATCCACTTCGGCCAAGCCGAGCTGCTCAAGAGCAGTCAAGGTCACTTCCGCATTGAACTTGAGATTGTGCGACTTGAAGCCACGCTTGGGCAAGCGACGCTGCAAGGGCATCTGACCGCCTTCAAAGCCCACCTTGTGGTAGCCACCGGCACGGGATTTCTGGCCTTTATGACCACGACCGGCCGTTTTGCCGATACCCGAACCTATACCGCGACCGACGCGGCGTTTGGCATGTTTTGCGCCTGCGGCAGGCTTGATTCCGTTTAATTCCATCATAAACTCCGCTTACAGCACCTTGACCAGGTAGCTGATCTTGTTGATCATGCCGCGCACAGCGGGCGTGTCCTGCAGTTCGCTCTTGCTGTTGATACCGCGGAGACCCAGACCGCGCACCGTGGCGCGATGGGATTCCTTGGTGCCAATCGGGCTGCGAACCAGCGTCACCGTGAGTTTTTTCTCTGTCGTCATTGGGTATCGCCTTAGCCGAAGATTTCTTCGACGGATTTGCCACGCTTGGCTGCGATGTCCGAAGCCGTCGTGGAGTTGTTCAGGGCGTCCATCGTTGCACGCACCATGTTGTACGGATTGCTGGAGCCATGGCTTTTCGCGACGATATCAGTGATACCCATCACTTCAAACACAGCACGCATCGGGCCGCCGGCAATGATGCCGGTACCTTTGGCGGCGGGCATCATCATGACGCTGGCAGCACCCCAATGGCCAAACACGTTGTGGTGAAGCGTGCCGTTTTTCAGGGACACTTTCGTCATGTTGCGACGAGCTTCTTCCATGGCTTTTTGCACGGCCGCTGGCACTTCTTTCGACTTGCCCTTGCCCATGCCGACACGACCGTCGCCATCGCCAACCACGGTCAGGGCGGCAAATCCCAGAATCCGGCCGCCTTTGACAACTTTGGTCACGCGGTTGACCGCGATCATTTTTTCCTTCAGACCATCGTCTGGAGCGTCGTTTTGTTGTTTTGCTTGAAACTTAGCCATACTTAATTCCAGTCTGCTTAGAACTGCAAGCCAGCTTCGCGAGCTGCCTCGGCCAGCGCTTTGACGCGGCCGTGGTACGCAAAGCCAGCGCGGTCAAACGCTACTTTTTCCACACCTGCCGCTTTTGCCTTTTCGGCAATACGCTTGCCAATGGCCTGCGCAGCAGCAACGTTGGCACCCTTGCCCGAAGCGCCAAGGTCCTTGCGGACTTCGACTTCCGCGGTCGAGGCAGATGCCAGGATCTTGGTGCCGTCGCCAGAGATGACGCTGGCGTAAATATGCAAATTGGTGCGGTTCACCGTCAGACGGGCAACACCTTGCGTGGCAATGCGGATGCGGGTCTGGCGTGAACGACGAAGGCGCTGCTCTTTTTTGGTCAACATGGTGCAGCTCCTTATTTCTTCTTGGTTTCTTTGATCGTGATCTTCTCATCCGAATAACGGATGCCCTTGCCCTTGTAAGGCTCGGGAGGACGGACCGCACGAACTTCGGCAGCAATCTGGCCGACGCGCTGACGATCCGCACCCTTGATCACCACTTCGGTGGGCGTAGGTGTCGCGACCTGAATACCGGCCGGCATATCCATCACCACGGGGTGCGAATAACCTACCGTCAAATTCAGTTTGGCACCTTGCGCCTGGGCCTTGTAACCCACACCAACCAGGTTCAGCTTTTTCTCGAAGCCCTTGGTGACACCCGTCACCATGTTGTTGACCAGCTGACGCATGGTTCCACTCATGGCATTGGCTTCACGCGACTCGTTGGCCGGCACAAAAGTCAGCTGGCCGGCATCATTCTTGATGGTCACCAGGGCATTTTGCGTCAGCGCCAAGGCGCCGAGGGCACCCTTGACATTGATTTGGTCGTCTTTCATCGCCACGTCCACGCCCTCGGGCACGACGACTGGCATTTTTCCTACACGAGACATTTCAGTTACTCCTCAATGCCCGTTAGGCCACATAGCAAAGCACTTCACCACCGATACCGGTAGCGCGCGCTTTACGATCAGTCATGACACCCTGGGGAGTCGTGACAATGGCGACACCCAGGCCGTTCATGACCTGGGGGATGGCGCCGTGGCCTTTGTAGACGCGAAGGCCCGGGCGGCTGACGCGCTCAATGCGCTCAATCACCGGGCGTCCTGCGTAATACTTCAGGGCGATTTCCAACTGGGGCTTGCCATCGTTGGCATTGACGGAGAAGCCATCAATGTAGCCCTCATCCTTCAACACCTGCGCAATGGCGACTTTGACTTTTGAAGACGGCACCAGCACAACGGCTTTTTCAACCATTTGTGCATTGCGGATGCGTGTCAGCATGTCGGCAATAGGATCACTCATACTCATTTGCGGTTCTCCTATGCTTACCAGCTTGCCTTGGTGATACCAGGGATATCACCAGCAAAAGCCAACTCGCGGATCTTGGCGCGAGCCAAGCCAAATTGACGGAATGTGCCACGCGGGCGACCCGTGATCGCACAGCGATTGCGCTGGCGTGTCGGATTCGCATTGCGGGGCAACTTTTGCAACTCCAGACGGGCCAGTGCGCGCTCTTCATCGGAGCGCTTGGCGTCGTTGGACGTCGCTTTGAGTTCAGCGTGTTTCTTGGCGAACTTGGCAACGAGTTTGTCGCGCTTCAGTTCACGTTGCAATAAAGCCTGTTTTGCCATGCCCGCCTCAGTTCTTGAACGGAAAACGGAAGCCGGTGAGGAGCGCCTTGCACTCTTCGTCGGTCTTAGCCGTGGTGGTGATGCTGATGTTGAGACCACGCAAGGCGTCAACCTTGTCGTACTCAATCTCAGGGAAAATGATCTGCTCTTTCACGCCGATGTTGTAATTGCCGCGGCCATCAAAAGCCCGGCCGGAGATACCGCGAAAGTCGCGAACACGGGGCAGAGCCACCGTCACGAAACGATCAAGGAACTCATACATCTGGACGCCGCGCAGCGTGACCATGCAGCCAATCGGAAGGTCTTCGCGGATTTTGAAACCGGCGATAGCCTTCTTGGCCTTGGTCACCACCGGCTTCTGGCCAGCAATCTTGGTCATGTCACTGACGGCATGCTCCATGACCTTTTTGTCGGCCACAGCCTCACTCACACCCATGTTGAGGGTGATCTTGGTGATGCGGGGAACCTGCATCGGCGACTTGTAACCGAATTTTTCCATCAGCGCAGGCGCGATTTTTTCGCGGAACTGGGCCTGCAGGCGAGCCTGGGCAGGTGCAGCTTGTGTAGGTGCGGTCTTTGCCATGTTTATGCAGCCTTGATTTCTTCGCCGCTGGACTTGAATACGCGCACTTTTTTGCCGTCAGCCAACAACTTGATACCCACCCGATCCGCCTTGCCCGTTGCAGCATTGAAAATGGCCACATTGGACTGGTGAATCGGCATGCTTTTTTCAACGATGCCGCCGGTGGCCCCCTTGAGAGGGTTGGGCTTGGTGTGTTTTTTCACCAGGTTGATCCCGTCCACCAGCACATGGCTGTCGTCCTTGCGCAGCGAAATCGTGCCGCGCTTACCCTTGTCACGACCTGCGATCACAATGATCTCGTCGCCTTTGCGAATCTTGTTCATGGCGCGTCCTTACAGAACTTCAGGAGCCAGGGACACGATCTTCATGAACTTCTCGGTGCGCAACTCGCGCGTCACCGGTCCGAAGATGCGGGTGCCGATAGGCTCCAGCTTGGCGTTAAGCAACACAGCTGCGTTGCCATCGAATTTGACGAGTGAACCATCGCCGCGACGGATGCCCTTGGCAGTACGAACCACCACAGCACTGTAAACCTCGCCTTTTTTGACGCGGCCACGCGGAGCGGCTTCTTTGATACTCACCTTGATGACGTCACCGACGCTGGCATAGCGGCGCTTGGACCCGCCCAGCACCTTGATGCACATCACAGATTTGGCACCCGTGTTGTCAGCAACATCGAGTTTGGATTGCGTTTGAATCATTTAAATTAGTCCCAACTTGCACCAGCGCCTTTTCCCAGAGGGAAGACTTGCCAGTCAGTCTTGGGCCCGTCGTCCACATCGCAAACCACTTGCAATGCTTCCGTTAGGCAGAATTCTCAGCTTTTTACAGCGAAGCCCACGATTATTAACAAATTCCTTCCGGCTGTCAATACCCTTTGCTGCAAATTGTTCGCCAAGTACGCCATCCCATCAGGATCAACTGCAAAAACAGCGTCAACCCATTTGTGGACGGGCGCAGTCAGCTATCAAAAATGCAGCATTTCCGGCCGCCTCTTCTTCGCTGGGCGCAGTGATGGGAGAAAATCAGGCCGGCAACGTCAGGTACTGATCGGCCAGGGCCAGGAAATCAGCGAGCCGCGGGTCCACCCCGTTTTCCTGCTCCAACAACTCAGCCACACTCCCCGCGAGGGTCCTGGCAAGCGCGGCGTCCAGAAACAGGAGCCGGGAGCGGCGCGCCAGCACATCCTCCACCGTGCGGGCGTACTCGTGCCGCGCCGCAAAACGCACCATCGCGTCCGTCAGACCACCACCCAGCATCCTCTCCGCCCCCGGCAGGGCCTCGACGGCAGCCGCTTCACTCCCATACAAATGCAGCCCCGGCGCATCGCTGATCTTGTGGACGGATGGCTGGGCGCCCACCAACTGGAGGCTGGCCGTGACGCCGCCGGGGCGTTTTGCCAGCAATTCCGCATCAAAACAGCTGTCCAGCACGTCTTCCGCCATGGCGCGGTAGGTCGTCCACTTGCCGCCGGTCACAGTGACCAGGCCGCTTTTGCTGACCAGCACCGTGTGTTCACGCGACAGCGCCTGCGTGCTGTCGCCATCGTCTTGCGATGGTTTGACCAGCGGACGCAGCCCGACCCAGATGCTCTTGATATCGGCCGGGCCGGGTGCCCGGCTCAGGTAGCGCGCAGACTCACCGAGGATGAAGTCGACCTCTTCGCGAAAAGCCAGAGGTTCGCGCGCCAGGTCGTTGCGCGGCGTGTCGGTGGTTCCCAGGATGGTCTTACCCAGCCAGGGCACGGCAAACAGCACCCGCCCGTCCCCGGTTTTTGGAACCAGCAGGGCGTGGTCGGTGGGCAAAAACGAGCGATCCACGACGATGTGAACACCCTGGCTGGGTGCCACCATGGGTTTTGCCTCGCGGCCTATGGCCTGGCCGTCGAGCAGTCGCAGCTGATCGACCCAAACCCCAGCTGCATTCACAATACATTTGGCTCGCAGCGTAAGTGTCTGCCCACTTTCACGATCAGCCACGTGCAAGCCCACCAGCTTGCCCCCCTCATGGACGAGACCGGTCGCAGCACAATAATTGACCAGCAAGGCGCCGGCGCGCGCCGCGCTGCGCGCCAGCGCCAGTGCCAGCCGCGCATCGTCGAACTGGCCGTCCCAGTACTTGACCCCGCCCCTGAGTCCGCACTGGCGGGCCGTCGGCTGGAGCTGCAATGTTTCAGCGCGGTTGAGGAATTCGGTGGAGCCCAGGCCGGCCTTGCCGGCGAGCGCGTCATACATCTTGAGTCCGATGCCATAAAACGGAGCTTCCCAGAACTGGTAGGAAGGCATCACAAAAGGCAGGGGCTGCGCCAGATGCGGCGCATTGGCCAGCAGGCGCGTCCGTTCGTGCAGGGCTTCGCGAACCAGGGAAATGTTGCCCTGCGCCAGATAGCGAACCCCGCCATGAACCAGCTTGGTAGCGCGCGAGGAGGTTCCCTTGGCAAAGTCGTGCGATTCGACCACCACGACGGAAAATCCGCGTGCCGCGGCATCCAGCGCGACACCGAGTCCGGTGGCCCCGCCGCCGATGATCGCAATGTCGTAAGTGTGGGGTGCCTTGAGGCGTTCTATCAGGTCTGCGCGTCGCGTCGGCAACGGTGGGGAATCAAAAGTCATGGGCTCCATTGTCCATCTCCGCGGCAACCCCGGAACAGGTTGCGCCTTCCTGGCTTTCTTGTTGGCAAGCGCGCACGGACGCGGTGGTCCGTGCGCGGGCTTGCATCAGTCAAGCAACATGCGGGCCGGAGCCCGGGCGGTTGCGGTCAACGGACCTTGCCGTCTTTCCAGGCCTGCAGCAGCTTGTCGTAGTTGATGGTCTCGCCCCTGGGCTTTTCGTTGGCCAGCTTTTTCCATGGCGCGCCGGTGTCACTGAGGTACTTGGCCGGATCGCCTTTCGGGTTGAGCTTGGGAGCGCACCGGTCCATGCCCGCGCGCTCGAGGCGGGCCATGACCTGGTCCATCTCTTCGGCCAGCGTGTCCATCGCACCCTGGGGCGTTTTTTCACCGGTCACGGCCTGGGCCACGTTTTTCCACCAGAGCTGGGCCAGCTTCGGGTAGTCGGGCACGTTGGTACCCGTCGGCGTCCAGGCCACACGAGCCGGGCTGCGGTAGAACTCCACCAGGCCACCGAGCTTGGGCGCCATGTCGGTCATGGCCTTGGAGCGGATGTCCGATTCGCGGATCGGTGTCAGGCCAACGATGGTTTTCTTCAGCGAGGTGGTCTTCGCGGTCACGAACTGCGCGTACAGCCAGGCGGCCGCCGTGCGGTTTTCGTCATGGGCCGAGAAGAAGGTCCAGGAACCCACGTCCTGATAGCCGTTTTGCATGCCCTGTTTCCAGTAAGGTCCGTTGGGGCCGGGCGCCATGCGCCACTTGGGCGTGCCGTCGGCATTGACCACCGGCAAGCCCTTCTTGGTCATGTCGGCCGTGAAGGCGGTGTACCAGAAGATCTGCTGGGCAATCTGCCCCTGCGCCGGCACCGGGCCGGCCTCGCCGAAAGTCATGCCGGTGGCTTCCTTGGGTGCGTATTTCTTCATCCAGTCCACATACTTGGTCAGTGCGTAAACGGCGGCGGGCGAGTTGGTCGCACCACCGCGGGAGACGGATGCACCGACCGGAGTGCACTTGTCAGCCGCCACGCGGATGCCCCATTCATCGACCGGCATGCCGTTGGGGATACCCTTGTCGGCCGTACCGGCCATCGACAACCAGGCGTCGGTGAAGCGCCAGCCCAGCGATGGGTCCTTCTTGCCATAGTCCATGTGACCGTAGATCGGTTTGCCGTCGATGGTCTTGACGTCTTCGCTGAAGAAGGCGGCGATGTCCTCGTAGGCGCTCCAGTTCAGGGGCACACCCAGCTCGTAGCCGTATTTGGCCTTGAACCTGTCCTGCAGGTCCTTGCGCGCAAACAGGTCGGCGCGGAACCAGTACAGGTTGGCGAACTGCTGGTCGGGCAACTGGTACAGCTTGCCGTCCGGTGCTGTGGTGAAACTGGTGCCGATGAAATCCTTGATGTCCAGGCCGGGGTTGGTCCATTCCTTGCCCTTGCCCGCCATGTAGTCGGTCAGGTTCATGACCTTGCCGTAGCGGTAATGGGTGCCGATCAGGTCCGAGTCCGAAATCCAGCCGTCGTAAATCGACTTGCCCGACTGCATCGACGTCTGCAGCTTCTCGACCACGTCGCCTTCCTGAATCAGGTCGTGTTTGACCTTGATGCCGGTGATCTCCTCGAAGGCCCTGGCCAGGGTTTTGGACTCATATTCGTGGGTGGTGATGGTTTCCGACACCACGGAAATTTCCTTCACCCCCTTGGCCTGCAGCTTTTTCGCCGCTTCGATGAACCATTTCATCTCGGCCATCTGCTGGTCCTTGCTCAGCGTTGACGGCTGGAATTCGCTGTCTATCCATTTTTTTGCCTCGGCATCGCCGGCGCTGGCGTTCTGCATGACCGCCAGGGCGGCTGCGAGTGCCAGTGCTGTGTAGCGCATCTTCATGACTTGTCTCCTTGATTGATGACCTCCCCCAGTGTTTCCACGACTCGACCGGCTCCGGGGAAGCAATGAGCCGAATCCGTACCCTCAGCTAACCCTTGCGCATGACAAGCGCAAGCCATCCCATGGAAATGACAAAACTGAACCAGATCGACGGGTCGGCCTGCAGGCCCAGTGCGGCACCCAGCTTTCCACTGAGGCCCACAAAGATCAGGTTGATATAGGCAGCGCCCAGCAGGCCAATGAACAGCCGGTCACCGCGTGTGGTATCCAGCGGCAGAAAGCCGCGGCGCACGGTGGTGGGGGATTTGATTTCCCAGATCGTCATGCCGACGAGCATCAACACAATGCAGCTGAAAAAGACCGCCACGGGCAAGGTCCACGCCATCCACTCAAACATCTGTCTTCTCCCTGTGCATGGGCCGCAACCACCGGTTGTGCGCGTAAGAGGGGTGGCGTGCCAAGGCCGCCGCGGAACCGGCTTTGCCGGGCCGCTGGTGGCGCCCCCTTGAGGGGGAGGTGCCGAAGGCACTTCGGGGGTGTTTCATACTCATACCCGGCCCATCGCAAAACCCTTGGCGATGTAGTGCCGTACGAACCAGATCACGATGGCGCCGGGCACGATGGTCAACACGCCTGCAGCGGCGAGCGTCGCCCAGTCCATGCCTGAAGCCGAAACCGTGCGCGTCATCGTGGCCACGATAGGCTTGGCGTTGACGCTGGTCAGGGTGCGGGCCAGCAACAGTTCGACCCAGCTGAACATGAAGCAGAAGAAAGCCGCCACACCCACGCCGGCCTTGATCAGGGGCAAAAAGATGCGGATGAAAAAACGCGGGAACGAATAGCCGTCGATATACGCCGTCTCGTCGATCTCGCGCGGAATGCCGCTCATGAAGCCTTCCAGAATCCAGACCGCCAGCGGCACGTTGAACAGCAGGTGCGCCAGCGCCACCGCGATGTGGGTGTCCATCAGGCCGACCGTGGTGTAGAGCTGGAAGAAGGGCAGCAAAAACACGGCAGGCGGCGTCATGCGGTTGGTCAGCAGCCAGAAGAAAACGTGTTTGTCGCCGATGAAGCTGTAGCGGGAAAACGCATAGGCGGCCGGCAGGGCCACGGTGATGGAGATCACCGTGTTGATGGCGACGTAAATCAGGCTGTTGATGTAGCCCGAATACCAGGACGGGTCGGTGAAGATGGTCTTGTAGTTGTCCCAGGTGAAGTGCTGGGGAAAGAAGGAAAAGCTCGACAGGATCTCGGAGTTCGTCTTGAAGCTCATGTTGACCATCCAGTAGATGGGCAGCAGGGCAAACAGGATGTAGGCCAGGAGAAACAGCGTGCGCGCCTGAAAACGTGGCTTATTCATGGCCGGGCTCCCGGGTCTGCGTGCCCACCCGCTGCATCCAGTTGTAGAGGATGAAACACAGCAACAGGATGATCAGGAAATAAATGAGCGAGAAGGCCGCCGCCGGCCCCAGGTCGAACTGCCCCACGGCCTTTTGCGTGAGGTACTGCGACAGGAACGTGGTCGCGTTGCCGGGCCCCCCGCCGGTCAGGACAAAGGGCTCGGTGTAAATCATGAAGCTGTCCATGAAACGCAGCAACACGGCGATCATCAGCACGCCGCGCATCTTGGGCAGCTGGATGTAGCGGAACACCGCGAACTTGCTGGCCCCGTCGATGCGCGCAGCCTGGTAGTAGGCGTCGGGAATGGAACGCAGGCCGGCATAACAGAGCAGCGCCACCAGCGGCGTCCAGTGCCAGATGTCCATGACCAGCACGGTGATCCAGGCATGCAGCGCATTGCCCGTGTAGCTGTAGTCAAAGCCCATTTTCTGCAGCGCCATGCCGAGCAGGCCGATATCGGCGCGGCCGTAGATCTGCCAGATCGTGCCTACCACGTTCCACGGGATCAGCAGCGACAGCGCCACCAGCACCAGCACAGCCGACGCCTTCCAGCCCTGCGCGGGCATGGACAGCGCCAGCGCGATGCCCAGGGGAATTTCGACGGCCAGCACGGCAAACGAAAAAGTCAGCTGGCGCCAGAGCGCCGCATGCAGGTCCTCGTCACGCATGACGGCTGCAAACCATTCGGTGCCGACAAACACGCGCCGCTCGGGCGAGATGATGTCCTGCACCGAATAGTTGACCACCGTCATCAGGGGAAGAATCGCCGAGAAAGCGACGCAGATAATGACCGGCAGCACCAGCAGCCAGGCCTTCTGGTTCACGGGTTTGGTGGTGGTACTCATGGAGCCCCCACGTTTGCCGCCAAGGCGGCTGCACGGCCCCCCGAGGGGGCCTTCGCTTGCTTGAAGCGGTTCTGCGCTGCACTCATGCAACAAGCTCCTCGTTGGCATAAAAACAGGTGTGCGGTCCCAGCACCTGCAACCAGACGGTTTCGCCCGCCCGCGGCAGCGCCGTCTCCGGATGAAGGCGCGCCTTGACGGTACTGGCACCCACCAGCGCCGTCAGCATCATGTGGGTGCCGATGTCCTGTGCGCGTTTCATTGTGGCGGGCAGGGCGCCGGTGGCGCCCGCGCTGGCCAGGCCCACATATTCGGGGCGCACGCCGAGTTTGTAGTCGCCGGCAGGCAGTTCGCGGCCCACCGGCAACGCCAGTGTGTGGCCGGCGATCTCGAACTTGTCGCCCACGACCCGTGCCGGCAGGAAATTCATGCCGGGCGAACCAATGAAATGGCCGACAAAGGTGTGCTGCGGCCGCTCGAACAGCGCGTCGGCCGACCCGACCTGCACCGCCCGCCCGCGCGTCATGACGATGACCTGGTCGGCAAAGGTCAGCGCCTCGACCTGGTCGTGCGTGACATAGATCAGCGTGAGCTTGAGTTCATGGTGGATCTGCTTGAGCTTGCGGCGCAGCTGCCACTTCAGGTGCGGGTCGATGACGGTCAGCGGCTCGTCAAAAAGAACGGCCGAGACATCCGGCCGCACCAGGCCGCGGCCCAGGGAGATCTTCTGCTTCGCATCGGCGGCCAGCCCGGCCGCGCGCTGGTTCAACTGCCCGCTCATCTCCAGCATTTCGGCAATTTCGCCGACCCGCTTTTTGACCTGGTCTTCCGGCATTTTCCGGTTGCGCAGCGGGAAGGCGAGGTTTTCGGCCACGGTCATGGTGTCGTAGATGACCGGGAACTGGAACACCTGCGCAATGTTGCGCTCCTGCGGCGTGGCATGTGTCATGTCCCGCCCATCGAATTTCACTGTGCCCTGGGATGGCGCCAGCAGGCCCGAGATCAGGTTGAGCATGGTGGTCTTGCCGCAGCCCGAGGGGCCCAGCAAGGCATAGGCACCGCCGTCCTCGAAAGTCATCTGCAGCGGCAGCAGCGCATAGTCGGCATCCTCGCGCGGCACAGCCAGGTAGGAGTGTGCGAGGTCCAGGTCGATACGTGCCATGTCAGTCCCCTCCCCGGCGCCGGGGGGCGACCAGCAGCGCGCCATCCGCATCGAAGACATAGGCTTCTGACGGATTCGCGTGCAAGTCCACCGCCGCACCGAGCGCGAAATAGTGCACACCGGTAAGCTGCGCAACGAGCTCTCCGACGGCTGTGCTCACATGCACAAAGGTGTCGGAGCCGGAGATTTCAGCCAGCTCCACCTTTCCCGCAAGGGTGATGTCGCCCTCGCGCGAGGTTTCCCGGATTGCGCTGGCGCGCAGGCCGACGGTCAGCCCACGCGAAGCGCCGGCCGGCAGGGCAATCGCCAGCGCCGGCCCGCCGGCCAGCAGCGCCCCGTCCGCACTGGCCGTGGCGGCCATCAGGTTCATCGGCGGGTCGCTGAAGGCGCGCGCCACCCGCAGCGATGTCGGCGCATGAAACACCTCGGCTGTCGGCCCGTATTGCAACAGCTCACCGCCGTCCAGTACCGCGGTGTAGCCGCCCAGCAGCAAGGCTTCGCCGGGTTCCGTTGTCGCATAAATCACCGTCGAATCGCCGGCGGCAAACAGCTGCGTCAATTCTTCGCGCAGTTCCTCGCGCAACTTGTAGTCGAGGTTGACCAGCGGTTCGTCCAGAAGCATCAAGGGTGCGCCCTTGGCCAGCGCGCGCGCCAGCGCCACGCGCTGCTGCTGGCCCCCGGACAGCTCGGCCGGGTAACGTTCCAGGAACATCTCGATATGCAGGCGCTGGGCAATTTCGCGCACGCGTTGGGCAATGTTCTTTTCGCCGCGCAGCTTGAGCGGCGAGGCAATGTTGTCGGCGACCTTGAGCGAGGGGTAGTTGATGAATTGCTGGTAGACCATGGCGACGTTGCGCTCGCGCACCGGCATGCCCGTCACGCGGACGCCGTCCACCCGGATGTCGCCTGCGCTGGGCACGTCCAGCCCGGCCATGATGCGCATCAGGCTGGTCTTGCCCGCCTGCGTCGCACCGAGCAGCACCGTGACCTCGCCGGTACGCGGCACCAGGCTCATCTCGTGCAGCCAGGTTTCAGGGCCGACTTTTTTGCTGATGCGGTCAAGCACAAGCTGCATCACATGCCTTTCGGGGCGGCGACACGCGCAGGAGTCGGGGAAAAAATTACATGCACTTGCACGATCCGTTTGTCTATGTTCGTATTCTTTCTATTTTTCTTCCTTTTTGATTGTTTTGCATACATGTTTTCCCTTATTCTTTTCTTTTTGGTTCGATATAAAGTCGCATGACTTCTCGGACAAAATGGCGCGTGAACTCCAATCCCAGGCAACTCAAACTTCTCGACGTGGTCCGCGCGCACGGCTCCGTCACCGTTGAACAACTCGCCGAGACCCTGGCGGTCACGCTGCAGACCGTGCGCCGTGACGTGCAGCGTCTGGCCGAAGCCGGGCTGCTGACGCGGTTTCACGGTGGCGTGCGGGTTCCAGGCTCGACCATTGAAAACCTCGCGCACCGCCAGCGCGAGAGCCTCAACGCCGACGGCAAGGCGCGGATTGCGCTGGCCGTCGCCAAGGAAGTGCCCGACAACTGCTCGCTGATCCTCAACATCGGCACGACCACCGAAGCCATTGCCAGGGCGCTGATGCATCACAAGGGGCTGCGCGTCATCACCAACAACCTCAACGTCGCGGCCATCCTGAGCAGCAACCCCAATTGCGAGGTGATCGTGACCGGCGGCGTGGTGCGCGCGCGCGACCGCGGCATCGTGGGCGAGGCGGCCGTCGACTTCATCCGCCAGTTCCGGGTGGACATCGCACTGATCGGCATTTCGGGCATCGAGGCCGACGGCTCCCTGCGCGACTTCGACTACCGCGAGGTCAAGGTCGCGCAAATCATCATTGGCCATGCCCGCGAAGTCTGGCTCGCCGCCGACAGCAGCAAGTTCAACCGGCCCGCCATGGTCGAACTCGCCACGCTGTCACAAATCGACCGGCTGTTCACCGACCAGCCCCCGCCCGAGCCCTTTCCGGCGCTGCTGGCTGAAGCCGGGGTAAGCTGCGTCGTGGCCCTCCCCTGAGTCCCCTTCACCCCAAGCGACGCCCATGACCTACCTGCTTGCCCTGGACCAGGGCACCTCCAGTTCCCGCAGCATCGTGTTTGACGAAAACGGCCACATCGTGGCCCTGGCGCAGCAGGAACTGCCGCAGATCTACCCGCGGCCGGGCTGGGTCGAACATGACCCCATGGAGATCTGGCGCACCCAACTCGGCACGGCACGCGAGGCTCTGGCCAAGGCCGGACTCAAGGCTACTGACATCCGCGCGCTGGGCATCACCAACCAGCGCGAAACCACCGTGGTCTGGAACCGCAAGACGGGCCAGCCCATCCACCACGCCATCGTCTGGCAGGACAGGCGCGCCGAAGCCACCTGCGCGCAGTTGCGCGAGGACGGCAAGGCCGACCTGATCCAGGCCAAGACCGGCCTGCTGGTCGACGCCTACTTTTCCGGCACCAAACTCAAATGGCTGCTCTACAACGTGCCGCAGGCCCGGCAACAGGCGGCGCGCGGCGAACTCGCTTTCGGCACTATCGACAGCTGGCTGATGTGGCAACTCACCGGCGGCGCGCTGCATGCCACCGACGTGACCAATGCCTCGCGCACCATGCTGTTCAACGTGCACACCAATGCCTGGGATGCCGACCTGCTGGCGCTGCTGGACATTCCGGAGAGCCTGATGCCGCGGGTGTTGCCGTCGAGCACGCACTACGGCAACGTGCTGCCGGACCTGCTGGGCGGCGCCATTCCGATTGGCGGCGTGGCGGGCGACCAGCAAAGCGCGTTGTTCGGCCAGGCCTGCTTCCGGGAAGGCATGGCCAAAAACACCTACGGCACCGGCTGTTTCATGCTGGTGCACACCGGCCACAAATTCCAGACTTCGCACAACGGCCTGCTCACCACCAGCGCGGCGCAGGTCACGCAGCAAACCGAATACGCCTTTGAAGGCAGCGTGTTTGTAGGCGGCGCCGTGGTGCAGTGGCTGCGCGACGGCCTGCACGCGATCCAGGGCAGCGGCGAGGTGCAGGCGCTGGCGCAAAGCGTTCCCGATTCCGGCGGCGTCATGATGGTGCCGGCCTTCACCGGCCTGGGCGCCCCCTATTGGAAACCCGACGCACGCGGCACCATCACCGGCCTGAGCCGCGGCACCACCGTGGCCCACATCGCGCGGGCCGCGCTGGAAAGCATTGCCTACCAGAGCGCCGCCCTGTTGCAGGCCATGAGCCGCGATGCGGTGGCGGCCGGGGCCGCACCGGTGGCCGAACTCCGGGTGGACGGCGGCGCCTGCATCAATGACCTGCTGATGCAATTCCAGGCTGACCTGCTGGGCATTCCGGTCGTTCGGCCGGCCGTGACCGAAACCACGGCGCTGGGCGCGGCCTATCTGGCCGGGCTGTCCAGCGGTGTTTATGCCAGCACCGCTGAACTCTCGGCCATGTGGCGCGCAGAACGTACCTTTTTGCCCACCTTGAGCGCCGACCGCGCTGTCGGCCTGATGGCACAGTGGGAACACGCGGTGCGGCAGACCGTGGCCATGTAAACCAAGGCCTGCGGACGCCCGCGCCCTGTCACAAATCGTGCGGCTGGGAAAGCTAGACTCGCCTCATGCCCTGCCCACCCCCGCCCGCCACAGCCGCGTTTGAACTGACACGGCGCAGGATGCTCGGTTACGGCGCTGCCGCTGCGCTGGGTCTGGCGGGCTTGACGCGCGCCAAGCCGACTCTGGCATCGTCGGCGTCACCCCGCCTGCGACTGATCGGCGAAGCCCGTCTGCCGCACCGGCTCCAGTTTCAGGGCACCACCGTCGGCGGCTTGTCGGGTGTGGACTACGACGAGGCCAGCGGCCTCTACTACCTGCTCAGTGATGATGGCTCGAACATCAACCCGGCGCGGTTTTACACGGCACGCCTGTCACTGGAAACAGACCGGTTGGGCGAGCCCGCCCTGACGGGCGTGACCAGCCTGCGCCAGGCCGATGGCAGCACCTACCCGGCGGCGTTGCGAGGCATCCAGGTTCCCGACCCGGAGGCGATTCGCTGGCGCCCGGCCAGCCAGACCCTGCTGTGGACCAGCGAGGGGCACGCCCTGACAGGCGCTGCACCCGCGCTGCGCGAAAGCCGCACCGACGGCACGCTGGTGCGCGAATTGGCCCTGCCGGCCATGTTCGACTTTCAGCTCACCCAAGGGTCGCGTATCAATCTCGCGCTGGAAGGCCTGGCCCTGAGCCCGGACGGCCGCCAGGCCTGGATCGCCATGGAAGGCGCGCTGCGCCAGGACGGCCCCCTGCCCACCGTGCAGGCGCCGGGCGGGCCGTGCCGCTTCACCCAGCTGGACCTGGTCAATGGAAAAATCCTGCGCCAGATCGCCTACATCCCCGATGCGATTCCACGCGCACCTGTCCCGCCGGCCACGCATGCCGACAACGGCGTCACCGAGATCCTGATGCTGGACGCCGACCGCATGCTGGTGCTGGAGCGGGCCTACATGGCGGGGCACGATGCCGTCTCAGGCAATTCGCTGCGTCTTTATTTAATCGACCTGCGCGAGGGGACCGACACGCTGAATATCCCGGCGCTGCGGCCCGGTGCTTACCAGCCGGTCGCCAAGAGGCTGCTCGCCGATTTTTCGGCGTTCACCGGGGAAGGTCCCGGACCCCGGCTACAGCGTCTCGACAATACCGAAGGCATGTGCTGGGGCCCACGGCTTCCCAGCGGCAACCGCAGCCTGCACTTCGTTAGCGACGACAATTTCAATTCGCGGCAAATCACGCAATGGCTGGCTTTTGAATTTTTTGACTGAACCTTCATGACTTCACCCCTTTCCCCAGACAGCAGCGCCATCGCCTTCATAGGCGGCGGCAACATGGCCAGCGCCATCATTGGCGGCCTGCTCAAACAAGGCACGCCTGCCGGCCGGATCCAGATCGTCGAACCCTGGGCCGAGCAGCGCGCGAAACTTCAGGCGCAGTTCGGCATTGCCGCCGAGGCGGAGCCCGGCGCGGCGCTGGCATCCGCCGCTCTGGTGGTCTGGGCCGTCAAGCCCCAGACCTTCAGGGAAGCCGCCCTGCAGGCCGGCCCGCACACCGGCCAGGCCCTGCACCTGAGCGTGGCGGCCGGCATCCGCTCGGACAGCATGGCCTCCTGGCTGGCGACCGAACGCATCGTGCGCGCCATGCCCAACACGCCGGCCCTCGTTGGCCAGGGCATGACCGCCCTCTTCGCCCGTCCTGCCGTCAGCGCCGCCGAGCGTCAGGCGGTCGAACGCGTGATCCAGACCACCGGCGAGCACCTGTGGCTGGCGCAGGAAGAGCAGCTGGATGCCGTGACCGCCCTGTCCGGTTCCGGCCCGGCCTATGTGTTTTATTTCATCGAAGCCATGGTGCAGGCCGGCACCGAGATGGGGCTGAGCCGCGAGCAGGCGCACCAGCTGGCGGTGCAGACTTTTGTCGGCGCCTCCGCATTGGCCAAAGCGTCCAGCGAGCCACCGGAGACCCTGCGTGAACGCGTGACCTCCAAAGGGGGAACCACCTACGCGGCCCTCACGTCTCTGGAACGGGATGGCGTCCGGCTACAGTTCATGCGCGCCATGCACGCCGCCCGGCAACGCGCCGCGGAACTCGGTGACGAGTTTGGAGCGGCCTGAGTTTTTTAACGAAATCAGGCCCTGGCCCTTACTGCACGGGGGCCAACAGCTACTTTTTTAATAGCAAATCACCGGCAGGCGCTTACACGCCAGCCAGCGCATACGACAGCGCAATGCCGGCGAACACCGTGAACCCCAGCCAGTGGTTCAGGCGAAAAGCCCTGAAACAGTCGTCGCGCTCGCGCCGGCGGATCAGCCAGCCATGCCACAGCGCCTGCCCCAGCGCGACCGCGATTGCTATGAAATAAATAGCTGGTTGCGCAATATCCATCAGGGCCCAGACCCAAATTGACAGATAAATCAGGTAACTCGCCAAAACCGCCGCCACGTCGAAACGGCCCAGCGTGATCGCCGAGGTTTTCATGCCGATCTTGAGGTCGTCGTCGCGGTCCACCATGGCGTATTCGGTGTCATAGGCAATCACCCAGAACAGGTTGCCCAGCAGCAGCAGCCAGGCCAGCGCCGGCACGCGCGACTGCACCGCGGCAAACGCCATGGGAATGCCGAAGCTGAAGGCCACGCCCAGCACCGCCTGCGGCATGGACACATAACGCTTGGCATAGGGGTAGACCACGGCCACCGCCAGCGCGGCAAACGACCAGGCGATGGTGGCGGTGTTGGTGGTCAGCACCAGGCCAAACGCCAGCAGGGCGAGCACGGCCCCGAGGATCAGGGCCTCCCTGACGGACACCGCGCCGCGCGTTACCGGGCGCTGCGCCGTGCGTTTGACATGCCGGTCAAACTCGCGGTCGGCGACGTCGTTGAGGCAGCAGCCGGCACTGCGCATCAGGATGGTGCCCAGCGTGAACACCGTCAGCAGGTGCCAGCCGGGGAAACCGTGCGACGCGACCCACAGCGCCGACAAGGTGGGCCACAGCAGCAGCAGCCAGCCCGCCGGGCGGTCCCATCGGATCAGCTGCAGGTAGAGGGCGAGTTTGTTTTTCAAGCCCTCAATTCTGGCACCACTGTCCCCCTTGGACGCCAAGTCCTAGTCTTCAAGGAGCGAACGCAGCATCCACGCCGTCTGCTCGTGCACCGTCAGGCGCTGCGTCAGCAGGTCGGCCGTCGGCTGGTCGCCGGCCTTGTCGGCCACCGGGAACAGTTCCCTGGCCGTGCGCGCCACCGCCTCATGGCCCTTCACCAGAATGCGCACCATCTCCAGCGCCTTGGGCGGAGTCGTGGGCGCATCCGGCACCGAGGCCAGCTTGCTGAACTGCGCATAGGAACCGGGCGCCGGATGGCCCAGCGAGCGAATGCGTTCGGCCACCGGATCCACCGCCGCCCACAGCTCGGTGTATTGCGTCATGAACATGGCATGCAGGGTGTTGAACATCGGCCCCGTCACGTTCCAGTGGAAGTTGTGCGTGGTCAGGTACAGCGTGTAGGTGTCCGCCAGCAAACGGCTCAGGCCCTGGGCGATCGCGGCCCGGTCTTTTTCGCCGATGCCGATGTTGATGGGCGGTGCGCCAGTGCGGCCGGCAGAAGCCTTGGGAGATGTTTTGGCCATGGTGTGTCCTTGAGTGAAAGAGTCCGGACTTCACTCTAGACAATCGGCAAGCCCAAGGCAACAGTCAAACTGTATCGCCTTGATAGGCATCATGAAATGTCCGCTGGCGCCGCTCAGGACAGGCGCGTCACACCCGGCAGTTCGCAGGCGTAAATCGCGTTGCGCAAGGCGGCGATGGCTTCATAACGGGTGAAACTGCGGCGCCAGGCCAGCACCACACGCCGCGTCGGCACATGGCCCTCAAACGGCAGGTAGCGGATGTAGGAGGGCAACTCCGGCACTTCCCTGCTTTTGGCTTTTGAAACGGCTTTGGCAGGCAGCAGGGCCTCCTTGGGCACGCTCAGCCGCGGCACCAGCGTCACACCCATGCCGGCCGCCACCATGTGTTTGATGGTCTCCAGCGACGAGCCTTCAAAACTCTTGCGTATGCCCTCGGCGTTGCTCGAAAACCGGGCGAACTCGGGGCACACCTCGAGCACGTGGTCGCGAAAGCAGTGGCCGGTACCCAGCAACAGCATGGTCTCTTTTTTCAGCTCTTCGGCGGTGATGTTGCTGCGCGCGGCCAGCGGGTGGTTGCTCGGCACGGCCGCCATGAAGGGTTCGTCGTACAGCGGCGCAATCGCCAGGTTGGTGTCGGGAAAAGGCTCGGCCAGGATGGCGCAGTCGATCTCGCCGGTGCGCAGCTCTTCCAGCAGTTTGACGGTGAAGTTTTCCTGCAGCATCAAGGGCATCTGCGGCGTGAGCGCAATCGCCTGACGCACCAGGTCGGGCAGCAGGTAGGGGCCGATGGTGTAGATCACCCCCAGGCGCAAGGCGCCGGCCAGCGGGTCCTTGCCGCGCTTGGCAATCTCGCGGATGCTATCGGCCTGCTCCAGCACGCTCTGCGCCTGGCGCACGATCTCTTCGCCCAGCGGTGTCACCGTGATTTCGTTGGCGTTGCGCTCGAACAGCTTGACCTGCAGCTCTTCCTCAAGCTTCTTGATCGCGACGCTCAAGGTCGGCTGCGACACATGGCAGGCCTCGGCGCCTTTGCCGAAGTGCTTTTCGCGGGCGACCGCCACGATGTATTTGAGTTCTGTCAGCGTCATAGGGTGATTGTGCGGCTTTTTGCTCCCGGGAAGCGCGCAACCGAGTTTGGGTTGAGCGCAGCGCGACCCTCTTCAAGCCACGATGGATTCCAGCCCCTTTTTGTCAATGAGCTGAAGCAGTTTGGCCGCTGCGCCACTGGGGTGCTTGCCAGAACTGGGTGACTCCCACTTTTGAACGGCTGAAACGCTCACGTTCAAGATGGACGCCAGCACCGACTGGCTGACCTTTGCCCTTCCCACGCGAATGGCCGTGACTTTTTCGGCGGTGTATTCGGGTGGGCTCTGGCAGATGAGTTTCATTTTGGCCATGTCTTGTTTCGAGATAAGTTCGTGCCCCTTCAGGGCCTGCGCCATCTCCATCATCTCGTCCAGAACGCGGTTCTTTTCAGTTGATTTTTTAGTTGCCACTACAAATCTCCTTCAGGATTTCAGCCGCAAGCAGTTCATCAATTTTTTGAGCGTCTGCAGCCTGCAATCCAGACGCAATGATTTTCGTAGCCTCCACTTCCTTGTCCGAAAAATCAGACCCCGGCTGGCTCTTCTCACGCCCGGCCAGAAAGGAAATAGCGTCCTTGTGCTTCTTGGCCACCAGGGTACGGGTCGATCCACTTTTGCCCCGTTCGGGCACCGCCACGCGCTTCTTGCAAACCCCACCACCCAAATCCGCTTCAAACAATCCCTGCTCTATTTCGCTGGCGGCCTGGCAGAGCAGTAGATCACTCACCACCTTACGCGCCCAGCGGTCAAATGTCTTGGTTTTGAAGACACGTTTCATTGACAAATTCTAATCGTCTATAGCACCTGGTGCAATAGCCATAACGAGTAGGCGTCTGAATCACGCAGACAGAGGTGATGGGGTAGCCTGCTTGCCGTCTACGGGCGACGCAAGAGGAGGTTAGTCGGCCGCACGGCCGAGACCCGATGGGTCAAGCTGCCGAAACCGCCACTCAAGCCTTCAAAAACTCCGCCTTCCCCCCCAGCCACCGCAAGATATGCCGATGCGCCAGCTCGGGGTAGTTGTACAGCATCACCGGCGCCAAGGCACGCGCCCAGGCCAGCAACTCGGTATCCGTCGCCAAGTCGGCAAAGCGCAACAGCGGCGCCCCTGATTGCCGCGCACCCAGAAACTCCCCCGGGCCGCGAATCTCGAGGTCGCGCCGGGCGATCTCGAAGCCGTCCTGCGTTTCCACCATGGCCTTGAGGCGGGCGCGGGCAGTTTCGCCCAGGCGCGGCGCGTCGCCGGTGGAATAGAGCAGCACACAGGCCGAGGCGGCCGCGCCGCGCCCGACCCTGCCGCGCAGTTGGTGCAGCTGGCTCAGGCCAAAACGTTCGGCGTGTTCAATCACCATCAGCGAGGCATTGGGCACATCGACGCCGACCTCGATCACCGTGGTACTGACCAGCACGCCGAGCTGGCCGCTGGTGAACAGCGCCATGACCGCCTTCTTCTCCGCCACCGGCATGCGCGAATGCAGCAGGCCGACCTGGGTGCCGGGCAAGGCAGCGCTCAGCGCTTCGTGCGTCTGCGTGGCGTTGATCAGGTCCACCGATTCACTTTCCTCGATCAAGGGGCAGACCCAGTAGACCTGACGGCCTTCGGCGAGCTGGCTGCGTATGCGTTCCACCACCTCGTCGCGCCTGGCCTCGCTGACGACCTTGGTGACGATGGGCGTGCGACCCGGCGGCAGTTCGTCGATGGTGGAGACGTCGAGGTCGGCGTAATAACTCATGGCCAGGGTGCGCGGGATCGGTGTGGCCGTCATCATCAGCAGGTGAGGCTCTTCTCCGCCGGGCTGTGCACCGACCTGTGAGGTCGGGGTCATCTTGCTTCTCAGGGCCAGCCGCTGGGCCACGCCAAAACGGTGCTGCTCATCGATGATGGCCAGCGCCAGGTTCTTGAAAACCACCTTGTCCTGGATCACCGCGTGGGTGCCCACCACCAGGCCGGCCGCGCCGCTTTCGATCACGGCCAGGGCTTCGCGCCGCTCTTTGGCCTTCTGGCTACCGGTGAGCCAGGCGGTCTGGATGCCCAGCGGTTCGAGCCAACCGATCAGCTTGCGAAAGTGCTGCTCGGCCAGGATTTCGGTGGGCGCCATCAGTGCGCACTGCCAGCCGGCGTCCATGCAGCGCGCCGCGGCCAGCGCCGCCACCACGGTTTTGCCGGAGCCCACGTCACCCTGCAGCAGGCGGTGCATGGGGGCATTCCTTGTCAGGTCGGCCGCGATCTCGGTGCCGACGCGCTGCTGCGCGGCCGTCAGTCGAAACGGCAGGCGCTCCAGCAACTGCTCCTGCAGCGTGCACTGGGGGCCGTGCACAGGCGACCGCAACGGCGGCGCCCGCATGGCGGCGCGTACGCGACGCGCCTGCAACTGCGACAGCTGCTGGGCCAGCAACTCCTCGGCCTTCAGGCGCTGCCAGGCCGGGTGGCTGCGGTCTTCCAGGGTGGCCAGCATCACGTCCGGCGTCGGGTGGTGCAAAAACTGTAGCGCCTCGCGCAGGCTGGACAAGGGCTGAGGCAGGTTTTTACTTAAAAATTCGGCGGGAAGGGTTTCTGCCAGGTCAGCCCGTGCCAGCCCGCCGAGCACGGCCTTGCGCAGATAGGCCTGCGGCAAACCGGCGACCGTGGGGTACACCGGCGTCAGGGCGGTCGCGAGTTCGCCGCCGGCGGCGCGAAAGCTCGGATGCACCATTTCGCGGCCCACAAAACCGCCGCGGATCTCGCCGCGCACCCGCACACGCGCGCCCACACTCAGGGTTTTCTGGTGCGAAGGATAAAAATTGATGAAGCGCAGCACGCAGGTGTCGCTACCGTCATCCACCGTCACGCGCAGCTGCCGGCGCGGGCGGAAGGTGATTTCGCTGTGGGTGACCTGCGCCTCGACCTGCACCATGTCACCATCGCGTGCGTCGGCCAGCCGGGTGATGCGGGTTTCGTCCTCGTAACGCAGCGGCAGGTGCAGTGCCAGGTCGATGTCACGGCGCAGGCCCAGCTTTTCAAGGGCTTTCTGCGGCTGGGACTTGGGCGTTACCGCCGCGCCGGCGCCTGCCGCAGCCGGCAGCGCCTTGGGCGAAGAAGCAGCGGGGGCAGACCGGGTGGGCATGGGACAATTGTGCCTTCATGAAGACGATATTCAGCCTCAGTGATTTTGATTTCACGCTCCCCGACGAACTGATCGCCCAGCACCCGGCCGCCGAACGCAGCGCCTCGCGGCTGCTGGACGGTCGGGGCGACGCCCCTGTGGACCGGCGTTTTACCGAGCTGCCGGACCTGCTGCAGCCCGGCGACCTGCTGGTGCTCAACGACACCCAGGTCGTCAAGGCACGGCTGTTCGGGCAGAAAAGCAGCGGCGGCCGGCTGGAACTGCTGATCGAGCGGGTGCTCTCGCCCACGCCGGAGGCCGGCCATGAGGTGGCCGCCCACATGAAGGTCAGCAAGAAGCCGCTGCCGGGCGCAGTGCTGCAGATGGACGGTGGCTTCACCGCCACGCTGCTGGGCCGCTGGCCCAACGAGGACGGACCGTTGTACCGCTTCGCCCTGAGCAGCGATCCGTATGCGCTGATGGCCAGCCACGGCCATGTGCCGCTGCCGCCCTACATCACCCACACCGACTCGGCGGTGGACGAGCAGCGCTACCAGACGGTGTTCGCCAAAAACCCGGGCGCGGTCGCCGCACCGACAGCCGCACTGCATTTCGACGAAGCGGTGCTGGCGCAACTCGAAGCACGTGGCATCCAGCGCGCCACCGTCACGCTGCATGTGGGCGCCGGTACCTTCCAGCCGGTCAAGACCGAGAACATCGCGGACCACACCATGCACTTCGAACGCTTTGACGTGCCGGAGTCAACCCTGCAGGCGATCGCCGCCTGCAAGGCGCGCGGCGGGCGCGTGGTCGCCGTCGGCACCACCAGCGTGCGCGCCCTCGAGTCGGCAGCCGCATTCGGCCCCGCTTGCCGCGACACCAACATCTTCATCACGCCCGGCTTCGAGTTCCAGGTGGTGGACCTGCTGCTGACCAATTTTCACCTGCCCAAAAGCACACTGATGATGCTGGTCAGCGCCTTTGCCGGCTACGAACACATCATGGCGCTGTACCGCCACGCGATCACCCAGCGTTACCGCTTTTTCAGCTACGGCGACGCCATGCTGCTGCAACGACGCCCCTGAGACAATCACCCCATGCTGAAATTTGAAGTCCTGACCACCGACGCGGCCACCACCGGCCCCGAGGGTGCCTACCTGGGCTCCTTCGCCCGCCGCGGCACGCTCACCCTGAACCACGGCGTGGTGCAGACCCCCATCTTCATGCCGGTCGGCACCTATGGCACGGTCAAGGGCGTGATGCCGCAGTCGCTGCACGAGATGGGCGCGCAGATCATCCTGGGCAACACCTTTCACCTGTGGATGCGTCCGGGGCTGGACGTGTTGCGCCAGTTCGGCGGCCTGCACAAGTTCGAGAACTGGCACAAACCCATCCTGACCGACAGCGGCGGCTTCCAGGTCTGGTCGCTCGGCGAGATGCGCAAGATCTCGGAGGAAGGCGTGAAGTTCGCCTCGCCGGTCAACGGCGACAAGCTGTTCCTGACGCCCGAGATCTCGATGCAGATCCAGACCGTGCTCAACAGCGACATCGTGATGCAGTTCGACGAATGCACGCCTTACGACACCAAGGGCCACATCACGACCGAGGACGAGGCGCGCTTTTCGATGGAGCTGAGCCGGCGCTGGGCCCAGCGCTGCGAGGATGAGTTTGCCCGGCTGGAGAACCCCAACGCGCTGTTCGGCATCGTGCAGGGCGGCATGTTTGAAAACCTGCGCCAGGAGTCGCTCGATGCGCTGGTCGAGATGGACTTTCCCGGTTACGCCGTCGGCGGCGTCAGTGTCGGCGAGCCCAAGGAGGAAATGCAGCGCATCATGGCGCACACGCCGCACCGCCTGCCCGCCCACAAGCCGCGTTACCTGATGGGTGTGGGCACGCCGGAAGACCTGGTCGAAGGGGTGGGCGCGGGCGTCGACATGTTCGACTGCGTGATGCCCACGCGCAATGCGCGCAACGGCCACATGTTCACGCGATTCGGCGACCTGAAGATACGCAACGCCCGCTACAAGACCGAAGAGGCGCCGGTGGACAGCACCTGCAGCTGCTACACCTGCAGGAATTTCAGCCGTGCCTACATGCACCACCTGGACCGCTGCGGCGAAATGCTGGGCCCCATGCTCAGCAGCATCCACAACCTGCACTACTACCTGAACCTGATGCAGGAAGTGCGCGACGCGCTCGACGCCGGGCGCTTCGGCGCCTTTGTGCAGCAATTCAGGCAGGACCGGCAACGCGGCGTTTAGCCAATAGCTGCAACATCACCACAAGGAAACCGTCATGAAATACCGCCGCCTTGGAAACAGCAACCTGAAGGTGTCCGTCCTGTGCCTGGGCACCATGATGTTCGGGCAGCAGACGCCGGACGACGAGGCGGAGCGCATCGTCGCTTCGGCGAAAGAGCGCGGCATCAATTTCATCGACACGGCCGACGTCTACAACGAGGGCAAGTCTGAAATCCTGCTGGGCAAACTGCTGGCCGGGCAGCGCCCGCACTGGGTGCTGGCCAGCAAACTGGGCAACCAGGCCGGTCCGGGCGTGAACCAGGGACATTATTCGCGCAGCTGGATCCTGCAGCAGACCGATGCCATCCTGGCGCGGCTTGGCACCGACTACCTGGACATCCTGTACCTGCACCGCGACTTCCACGGCGAGAACCTGGAAGAAGCGGTTCGCGCGCTGGGTGACCTGATACGCGGCGGCAAGATCCGCAGCTTCGGCCTGTCCAACTTCCGCGGCTGGCGCATTGCCGAGATCATGCGCCTCTGCGAAAAAACCGGCGTGCCGCAACCGGTGGTCTGTCAGCCGTATTACAACCTGCTCAACCGCGGGCCCGAAGTCGAAATCCTGCCGGCCTGCGGCCACTACGGCGTCGGTGTCGTGCCTTACAGCCCGCTGGCGCGCGGCGTGCTCACCGGCAAGTACCCGCCGGGCCAGCCGCCGGCCGAAGGTACACGCGCCGGCAGCGGCGACAAACGCATCCTGGAAACCGAGTTCCGTGAAGAGTCACTGGTGATTGCCCAGAAGATCAAGGCGCGCTGCGAGGCCAAAGGCTGGGTGCCGGGCCAGTTTGCCGCCGCCTGGGTGCTGGCCAATCCGCTGGTCAGCTCGGTGATTGCCGGGCCGCGCCTGCTCTCGCACCTGGAAGATGTCTACGGCGCGACCGAGCTGGTGCTGGACAGTGAAGACGAGGCTTTCATCAACGAGCTGGTGATTCCGGGCCATGCCTCCAGCCACGGCTACAACGACCCGAGCTACCCCTTTTACGGCCGCCCGGTCTGAGCCGGGAGAGTGCTACTGAATCAGTAGCTGCCTACGCCCGCCACATAAGGGCCGCAGGCAGTTTTTACTGAAAATTTCCGGCTTAACCCTGTTTCTGGAACAGCACCAGCTTGGTCTCGGTGGCCGTCATGCCGTCCTTGCCGGCCGTCATCGACACCTCGTAACGCGTGCCTGGCAACGGAAACTGCGGCGAGAAGCTGAACGAGAAGTTGCCGTTGCCGTCGGCCTGAACCCGCTGCGTCAGCAAATCCTGGTTCATGCCAAACAGGCCGGCGAGCGTTCCGACAGCGCTGACCTTGACATCAACCACCGCGCCTGGGGCAGTGCGGCCGCGCACCACCACCGGACTGCCTTCAACCGAAGCGTTGTTGGCGTGGCTGGTCACCTGCAACAGCACAGTGGCAGGCGCGGCGCTCACGGCCGCCGCCACGTCGAAGGTCCAGGTCTGGCGCACGGCATTGCCAACCATGTCTTTGGCCGTCACGTCCACCGCGTAGCGGCCGGCGGGCAGGTCGGCGCGGTAGGTGAAAAACTGCGGCGTGATCTGCGCGGCTGCGGTGACATCGCGCCCCGCCAGCATGATGCGCACGCTTTTCGGGTCCACACCCACGCCGCCGGCATCGTCAAAGGTGCCGGACACCGAGGTGGCCGCGCCGCGCGTGACCGACTCGCCGTCACGAGGCGACAGGTTACGGATCACCGGCGGTTTCGCATCGGCCATCAGGGGCTGGGTCAGGGTCGAGGTGACCGCGCGGTCGCCAATACGCAGGGTGGCGACGACGGGCCGTGACGGCGCCAGGTTGTCCAGGCGGCGGATGGTGTAGGCGCCCTCATACACACCGGGCCGCACTTCGCGCATCGCGACATTGTTGATGACACCGGGAATGTCGAACTCGGCCGTACCGCCAGGCGCGCCGTTCAGCGTGAAACGCAGTTCAGCGCCCGGTTCGATCTTGTCGACGGGCGCCACCGTGAAGCGGTCGATTTTCAGGCCGGCCGGAGGCGCCACAGCCACGTCCTGGCTGGCGATGCCGGCCGGAAAGGTGTAGTTGGTCGCGATGCTGCGGTTGCGCACCTTCAGCGTGGCGCGGATGGCGCTGCTTTCGGTGATCCGGTCCTGGCGCCGGATGGTGTAGCTTCCCGTGTAGACCCCCCGTGCGGTTTCCTTGAGCACGATGGTGCGCGGCACGCCGCGCACGGTGAGGCTGACCTGGCCCCGCGGCGTGCCTTCCAGCGTGAATTGCAGCTTGGCGCCGGCCTGGAGACCCCCGTCGGTGCCCACCTGCAGCGATCGCAACTCGGGCGCGGCCGGTTGCGCCATGGCGGTACCCGGCAGGGCGATCAGCGCGGTAGCGGCGGGAAGCAGCAGGAAAAGGGCTGCGACCTGGTTGCGTATCTGTTTTTTCATGATGTTCAAACCTTGTAAATGGGTTTGTCCACTGTGATGGCAGCGCAGCGCGAAACCTGTAGGCGCCGGGGGTCGCCGGCCGTAGGCGGCCAGCGGGAAGCACCAAGGACAAGACGCCGCCGACCACGCGCCAAGGCCTCAGGCCATGGATGCGGGGCCAGCCTGCGCAGGCGCGGGAGACACGCCAGCCCGCTTGCCGTCCGCGCCGCAGGCGTGGCAGAACTTGGCAAACGCGCTCTTGCGCGCGGTGCACTGCGGGCAATGGTCGAACAGGCCGATGCCGCAGTGCGGGCAGAAGTCGATCGCCAGGTTTTTCAGGTCCACCGCCCGCTCGCAGCCGGGGCACACCCCCTTGGACAGGCGGGTGAGCGCCGTGTCGTAGCTCAGCTCTTCGCGGCGCTGCGCATCGGGCAGCTGCTCGGCGAGTTTCTGCTTTTCCAGGTAGCGGTTCAGCGACACAATCGCCTGCCGCCCGACCAGCACCGTGATGAGAATGCCGACGATGTAGCGCACATAACCGCCGTAACTGGGCAGGTAGGGCACGAGTTCGACAAAAAAGGCGAACAGCGCAAAAAAGATGAAGCCCCAGACAAAAGGCCAGTAGGTGCTTTTGCGTTTTTTGGCAAACAGCCAGCCGGCCGCCACCAGCAGCGGCAGGGTCAGCGCCAGCCGGTACAAAAACACGCGCAGTTCCTGGGCGCGCCGCGCGCTTTGCCACTTGTCCTGCGCCGCGCGCTCCAACTCGGCGATGCGTTCACGCGTGCGCGTGGCGCCCTGGCTGGCGTCCAGGGCCTTCTGCTGCTCCGCCTCCATCGTGGCCAGCGCCTGCCGCTCGGACGTCTTCAGGCCATCCAGCGCGCGTGTTCGTTCGATCAGTTCCGGGTCCTGCTCGGCCCGCTCGGTCGCGCGCCGCGTTGCCAGCCAGTTGTTGAAGGTCTCGCTGGCCGAGCGCGAATTAGCTTGCGCCACGCGCAGCTTGAGCCTGGCCTGATCCAGCGCTTCCTGCGCCTGCCGGCCCTGGCGTTCGGCCGTCTTGAGGCTCTCGCGCGCCTGCACGGCGGCGGGCTGCTCGATGAAATCGTCCAGGGACAGGGCCTTTTCGACCTGCGGCAGGTCGCCCACGACCGTGCTGCCCAGCCCGATGAGGAAGGCGGCAAACACAAAGGCCACCAGCCAGAGGCCGCGCTGAAACCATTTTTCGGACAGTCGTAATGCTTTGCTCATGGAGACTCCGGGAGTTGAACAGCCATTGTTAAAGTTTGATAAGGGTCGGCAGCTTGCCGTTCCCTGTCAGCTGTGCACGCTGCAACCAGGCAAACACCGAATCCACCGTAACGGTTTCAATGCGGTCCGAATAACGTTTGTCGTTGGGGTGGTCGTCAAATGCCACATTGGCCGCAGTCATGCGACCGCCCAGCCGCGTCAGCGGGCCCAGCTTGAGGACGGTGGGCTCGTAACCCTTGAACTGCAGCCAGGCCTGGGCCCGCTCGCGCGAGTTGGCGCCCGGCTCCATGGCGGCGGCCAGCGTTTCGATGGCCCACTGGTTGGACTGCTGGTATTTGCGGCCCCAGGCGTAGCTGACGATACTGTACGGCTTGTGGTGCATGCCCACGGTGCGCGCAGGATCCTGCAGCAACGCCAGCAGCTTGGCCTGCACCTCGGGCGCAGGCGCCACCCAGGCCGCTTCAAAGCGCCACAGGTCATCCAGGAAAAACTCGCCCAGGCCCTGACGGTAAACCGCCGATTCACTGGTGCCGCATTCGTTGAGCTTGTGCAGTACACGCCAGGTGTGGCCGCCCTGCCCGTCAGGCTCCTGGTAAGCCAGCCCCAGGTGGGAATAACGCAGCTTGTATTTGCTCAGGTCCTGGCCGGCCCGCGCCAGCAGCACGACCTTCTCGCCGCTGGCATTGAGCGAGGCCAGGGTTTTTTCGGCCAGCGACATGCCGCGCGCCACCGTCTGCGGGGTGATCTTGCCGGCCTCGCACGAACGTCCCGCGTGGGCTACTGGCGCCAGCATGCAGGCGGCTGCGAGGCCGAGGCACAGAAAAGTCAGAGAAGATTTCTTCATGGGTTCCCTCGCGCTTTCTCAGTGCGTCAGCCGTTCGTTGTGCAACAGGGCGCGGCCCAAGGCATTGGGAATGAAGGCAATCGCCTCGCCGGCCGCGGACAGCACCACGCCGGTACCGATCACGCTCACGACCACGGCCGTTCCGACCACCATGGACGCACCAGCCACACCCTTGCCCACCACTTCAATGCTGGCCCGCGCACCGTCGGAGGCCCGCTCCAGCACATACACCGTCCCGCGGGCGGTGCTCTCCACGGTCTTGACGACCAGCACTGCGCCGGTGGTCGACAGCACCACCGGTATCGCCACGACGGCGCCCGCAACCGCGCTGGTACCGACCACCACGGATGCCACCGGCAGGGCAGACACAGCGCTCAGGGCCGAGGCGCCGGTTTGCGCCTGGGCATGAAAAGAGGCTGTAGCCCCCGCCGTCATTGCGCAAACAGCTATTAAATAAGTAGCAAATGTATTTTTCATGATGCTTCCTCGCATTTCCTGGAAAAGATTTATTCGGCGTCGGTGTTTCGTAGGGCCTGGCCGGCCAGACGCGCTTCGTTCAGGTCGGCTTCGTGTTTGTCACGCAGGGTTTTGGCCAGCGTGAAGCTGCAGGTGATCAGGTAGAGCCAGCTGACGCCGAGAAAAGCCTTGTAGGTCTCGTTGACCTCCATGCGCCACAAACCCCAGCCGGTGAGCGACATGGCCAGGAAAAAACCACCCCACACCACGAACCTGAACATCGGCGTTTCGGTCAGCTTGTTTTCGGCCTCGGCCTTCTCCTGGTCGCGGACATACTTGGCCAGCACAAAAGCCGCAGACAGGCAGAAGAAGTAACCCATGATCATGAAAGCGCGGTCCAGGTCCTGGCCGGGCAGATAAGACAGGCCAACGGCGCACAGGAAAACGGCAATCAGGAAAGAGGCCCAGACCTGGAACTGCCAGGGTTTGGAATCGCGGTGAATCAGTACTCGCATAAAAACCTTCTTGCTTGTTGAGGTGACGCCAATGTGCACCGGGATGGCCGGAAGCAGGGGCGAATAACAATACAGTGACGTTTGAATACCCTGCTGGTATCGGATGGAGATACTTTTCAGGGTTTCATGAGTGCGGCCACACGGGCACGCAGGAGCTCGGGCTGCGCCTGGGCCAAAGGCATGGGGGCGCCGGCATTGAGGCCGACGCGGCTGAAGATGCCGCGCCTGAAAGGCCGCACCATGGCACCGCCTTTCTCAATGCGGCTGAAGAACGAGCCCCAGAGATTGGTCAAGGCCATGGGAATGACCGGCACGCTGAGGCCGTCGCGCTCGGCGTTTTCCAGGATTTTCATGATGCCACCCTTGAAGGGCTGGAGTTCGCCGTCCTGGGTGATGCCGCCCTCGGGGAAGATCGCCAGCAGGTCGCCGTTGCGCAGCACCTTCGCAGCAGCCTCGAATGCTGCTTCATACGCCGCCGGGTCCTCGGCACGCGGGGCGATCGGGATCGCCCTGGCGAGCCGGAACAGCCAGCCGAGCACCGGCATCCTGAAAATGCGGTGGTCCATCAAGAAATAAATCGGCCGCGGGCTGGCCGCCATCAGCAGCACCGGGTCGACAAAACTTACATGGTTGCAGGTCAGCACGGCGGCCCCCTGCACCGGAATGTTGTCGTCGCCCGTCACCTTGAAGCGGTAAATGCAGCGCGAGGCCACCAGCGCGATGAAACGCAGCAGGTACTCAGGCACCAGCATGAAGATGTAAAGCGCCACCACCGCATTGGCCAGGCCAACCAGCAGGAAAATCTGCGGAATCGTCATGCCGAGGCCCAGCAGGATGCCGGCGATCACCGAACTCGCAATCATGAACAGGGCATTCAGAATGTTGTTGGCCGCGATGATCCGGGCGCGATGGGTCACCTGCGCGCGCAGCTGGATCAGCGCGTACATGGGCACGCTGTAAAGGCCCGCAAACAGGCTCAGCAGCGCCAGGTCGGCCATCACGCGCCAGTGCGCGGGCTGCGCCACGAAACTTGCCAGGCTCATGACCGGCGACGGCGGCAGGCCACGCGATGCGAAGTAAAGGTCAATCGCAAACACGCTCATGCCGATCGCGCCCAGCGGAACCAGGCCGATCTCGACATGGCGGCGGCTCACCACCTCGCACAGCAGCGAACCCGTGCCTATGCCTATCGAAAACACCACCAGCAGCAGCGAAGCGACCTGCTCGTTGCCATGCAGCACCTCCTTGGCAAAACTCGGGAACTGGCTCAGGAACACCGCGCCGAAAAACCACATCCAGCTGATGCCCAGCAGCGAGCGGAAAACCACGAGGTTGCCATGCGCAAGCTTGAGATTGCGCACCGTCTCGGTGAACGGATTCCAGTTGATCTTGAGGCCCGGGTCGGTCGCGGGCGATGGCGGAATGTAGTGCGACACCACGCGGCCCAGAATAGCCATGCCGACACAGCTGAAGCCCACATGGTGGGCACCGATCTCCGGCACCGCAATGATCAGGCCACCGGCCACATTGCCCAGCAAAATGGCAACAAAGGTGCCCATTTCCACCATGCCGTTGCCACCCATGAGTTCACGCTCGTTCAGGTGGTGCGGCAGGTAGGCAAACTTGACCGGTCCGAACAGCGTGGAATGCAGGCCCATGAGAAAGGTGCAGCCCAGCAGGATCGGGATGTTGGCGCTGAAAAAGCCCCAGGCCGCCAGCGCCATGATGAGCATTTCCAGCCGCTTCACAAAAATGATCAGCGTGCGTTTGTCGTACTTGTCGGCGAGTTGTCCGCTGGTGGCAGAAAACAGCAGGAAAGGCAGGATGAACAACGCACCGATCACCAGTCCCGCCATCGCGGGCGGCAGCCAGCTGATTTGCAACTGGTAAGTCACCATCACGGTAAAGGCAAACTTGAACAGGTTGTCGTTGGCGGCCCCCGAAAACTGGGTCCAGAAAAAGGGGGCAAAGCGGCGCTGGCTGAGCAGCGCGAACTGGTTGGGGTGCTCCTGGGCCTTGGGCGGGGACGCCTGGACGGCGGCTTCAACACTCATGATGGACTCCTCTTTTCAGCTTTGTTATGCAGCAGGTGCCGGGGACAGCCTGTCTGCACCCTTAGAGCCTGCTCTGGAGGGTGAACCGGATTCTGCCCTGCTTTTCATGACAGCCATCAGCGCGGCAACAACCGGCCAGGCGGCACAGCTGGCCACGATATGTTTAAGGCTGTGGCCCGAAATGAGGTGGCCTGTCCACTCAAACACCTGATGGTCACCCAGCTCCAGCACCTTGGCCAGCGCATACAAGGCGATCAGCAGCGACCAGCGGATGGTCAGACCCCGGTGCGATGGCCCCGCACGGGCGGCTTCCGGCCGCAGGCAGGCCAGTCCGACGATCAGAGCCATGCCGCCGAACTGGAGCACGCCCCAAGGCAACAGATTGCCTGACACCGCCCACACCTGGACAGACACCGGTCCCAGTACAAGCACCGCCGTCGCCAGCGCCACACCGGCCCGGGCACTGATGCCCTGACATGCAGCCAGGCCCAACAGCCCGGCGAAGGCCAGCACCATGCCGCCGCGGTCCCAGAGCAGTCCCGCGTTGTCCGGCTGCCAGTGGTACATCGCCGAGACAGCGGTGGTCACCATCAGTCCGCAAAAAAACAGGCCTGCCAGCCAGGCTGCCGTCCTGTCCACCGCTTGCCTGCGGAGGGCCTGAACCAGCACACCCCCACCCGCCAGACCCCACAACGCAAACGGCAGGTTGCTCAGCACATCCATGGCATGAGGCAGCGCGCCCCAGACTCGCTGGTCAGCAAAGTCGTGGTAATGCGCCGGCTGGACCAGGGCCGGGCCGGCCACAGCCACCAGAACCAGCAGCAGGGCAGCAAGCAGCAAGGCGCGTTCGCGCGGCCATGCCGGAGAGTGCGCGGGCCGCATTTCCCGCCGTGGCTGGGGATATGGGGTGTATTGCATGAGGATGGCTCCTGAAATGAATGAGCCTGCAATGTGCGGGGAAGGGTGCATCCAAAGCATCAATATTCGAACCAGTCTTTCCGCGTGGAACCAAAAGTATTGATAATTGATACCCATGAGCACCACCGCCGACCTGGTTCTTCTGCTGAAGAAGGAACTCAAAGCCGTCCACATGACCTATGCCGATCTCGCGGCCAAGCTGGGCATGGCGGAGTCCAGCGTCAAACGCATGCTGGCCAAAGGCGATATGCCGCTGTCGCGCATCGATGCCATCTGCCGCGCGCTGAAACTGGACTTTGCCGAACTGGCCAGGCGAGTGGCCGATGCCCAGCCCCTGCTGGCCGAGCTGACGCAGGCACAGGAAAAAGCCGTGGTGGCCGACAAGAAGCTCCTGCTCACCGCGATCTGCGTGTTGTCGCAATGGACGCTGGAGCAGATCACGGGCAGCTACCGCCTGTCGCAGGCCGAATGTGTCAAATACCTGGTGCAGCTCGATCACATCGGCATCATCGAGCTCAAGCCGCAGAACCGCTACCGACTCAAACTCGCCAAGACCTTCCGCTGGCGGCCGCACGGGCCGGTGATGGACTACTTCAGGGACAACGCCCTGATGGACTACTTCTCGGGTGGTTTTGATGGCAGCGGAGAAGGCCTGCTATTGGTGCACGGTTCCATCAGCCGCAGCCTCGCGCCGTCGTTTCTCGAACGCATGCAGCGTGTCGCGCAGGATTTTGCGCAGCAACACCAAGCCGACCAGAAACTCGCCGAGAAAGACCGCGAAGGTTACACCCTGCTGCTGGCGATGCGAAGCTGGGAATTCGAAGCCTTTGCGGCCTTGCGGCGTTGATGTTGCACACCCCTGTTGCCGCTCACTGCGTGTAGCGGCCTCTCCCCTTGCAGGGGACGGCGCCTGCAGACCGGCAAAGCCGGATCTGCGGCCCCTGCCAGGAGGGACTCTTCATCTCGACCCCGATGGTGCTTGTCAATCCGCTGCGGTAAACACCGTCAGCACGCCGGTGTAGCCATAGAGGTTGTGGCGCGCAATTTCGCCGCCGGCAAAAAACCCGACGAGCGGCACGTCGCCGAGGGCACGCCGCACAATCTGCAGCTCGGCGCTGGGCGCACCGAAGTGTGGGCCGCCGCGCCCGGCGCAGCTGATGTAGATCGCGCCGGCGATGCGCCGGGCCGGGTGCGGGGCCGACTCGGCCTCGGACGCACTCAGCGCACTGGCGACTTCCAGCGTCAACTCCTCCGGCTCCAGCTCCTCGCGGATTTCGGCGCAGACGCGCACCAGGTCGGCGCGCGCCGCCTCGGCATTGCGTTCGCAAAAAGCCAGCCTCATGCCCGGGCTGGGCACCTCGGCAATGGCCACGCCCTGGCGCGCCGGGTCCAGGCCGATGATGTGGCGCACCAGCACATCGGCCCCGAACTGGCCCGGACGCCGGATCCGGCCGTCCTGCAGGGCGGCGTCAGCGCTGCTCAGCCCGACCAGCGTGGTCCGTACTTTTTCGAGCGCCTCACGCGGCGCATCGAGCGACACGCCGAGGTCGGCCAGCATCACGTCAAGCGCGCTCTGGCCGTCCAGTTCTGTCACCACGTTGGCGTCGCAGGCGGTGATCTCGTGCTCCCGTGAAACCGGCTGGCAGCCTTGGGTCACGCGCGACATCAGGCCGGCGCCCTGGGCAAAAGCCACCCCGCTCAGGCCGCCGCTGAACACCCCACTGGCGGCGCCCTGCCCCTTCACATTGCCGCTGCCGCTGAGCGCGAACTGGACCGCCTTGCCGCGGCTCGAGGCCAGCCCGCCAAACACATACCCGCTGCTGGTGCGCTCGGCCATCTCGGCAATCAGCTCAGCCACGTCGGGGGTACCGGCATCGGCATGCACCAGCGCGGTGTGGGCCTGGAAATGGCTGGCGCCGGGCGGCGGCAGGGGCGACACGCCGGAAAACACGCGGTACTGGTCTGACGGCAGCTCGCACAACATCACCGCCAGCGCGGGCTCGTCGAAATACTCGACGTTGTTCGACGCGATGCCGATGCCGACCGTGCCTGCCCAGTCGGTGATTTCAGGCAGCTCGGCACCGAGGAAGTCGAGGATGTCCTGCGCCTGCGCGGTGTAGTGGTCGGTGATGTAAAGCAGGCCCAGGCCCGGTGAGCTGGCATAACCGTGCAAGGCCATCTGCGCGCGCAGCTGGGCCAGCACCAAGCCGGCCGCCATGCGCCATTGCGGGTGGGTGGCGTGGCCGTAGGGGAAAAGTTTCATGGGCTTGTCAGGGTAGGTTGGCGCTGGCGCACTGCCTCACCACTTCGGCAGCAATCGCTCTCCAGGAAGCACATCGTACGGCGAGGCCCAGCCGGGCAACCCACGCAGGCGCGCAAGCCACGCCTCGATGTGGGGGTATCGTCCGGCGACCTCGTAGCCGCTTTCCTCCGGTGGGTAAAACAGGTAGCCGCACAGCGAGAAGTCGGCGATGGTGGACGCCCCGCCGACCATCCACTCGCGCGAGGCCAGATGTTTGTCGACGATGGCAAACGCGGCGTCCATCCGCGCACGCAGCCAGGCCATCACGGCCGGGTCGGGCGCGGCGGGGCCAAAGGCCTTCATGAAGCGGTAGGTGGCGAAGTAACTCGTGAACTTGTGGTTGTCGAAAAACAGCCAGCGCAGCACCTCCAGCCTGTCGTCTTCCGTGGCCCCTTCATACGCACCATGTTTCTTTGCAAGGTAGCCCAGGATGACGCCCGACTGCGTGAGGCGGCGCGTGCCGTCCTCCAGCACCGGCGCCTCACCCATCTCGTTGGTCTGCTCGCGCCAGGGCCCGGTGCGCGTGACCCCTTTCATGAAGTCCACAAAAACAGGCTCCCAGGGCTGGCCCAGTGCGCGCAGCAGAAAGGCCACCTTGAAGGTGTTGCCCGACTGGCAAAAACCATGAAGACGGTACATGGGACGCTTTCTCGCTTTCTTTCAGGTGACTGCCAGCCGGCCACCGGCGCGGCAGGGTTTCAACGCGTGGTCTTGCGCGCCGTCTTGCGCACCGGCGCCTTGGCCTTCGGCTTAGGTTTGGCCCCTGCCGCCGTGGTGGCCGCCGCCGGGGTGGGCCAGGCCTGGCTGCTGCGCAGGGCGCTGTCCATCGCCGAGCGGGCACCCCGGGCCACGGTTTTGCCGGCGGAATTGGCCATGCCCTTGGCCAGGTCCGTGGCCATGCCGGTGGCGGTTTTCATCGCGTCCTTGGCGAGGCCGGTGGCCATGTTTTTGGTTGTGCTCATGGTGGTTTTTTGGGCGGCGTCCTGCATGGCCGTGGTGGCGATGTTCTGGAACTGCTGCGTCAGCGCGCCCCACCACTGCATCGGATCGACCACGCCGGGCGCAGCTTCGGCGGCTTTTTCAGCCTTGGGCTTCGCGGTTTTGGCCTTCGCGGCCTTTTCACCGTTCTGGTAACTGGTGGGCGGAACCTCCAGCCCCGAAAACGTCTTTCCCTTGTCGGCCACTTTCTGCACCCCGCCAGCCACCGTATCGGCGACCTTGAGCTTGAAAGCGTTGGCGACGTCGCCCATGTTGAAATTCATGCCCTTGAGCGTGGCCAGGGTCATCTTCTGGACCTCCAGCGCCTGGATGGTGGCCTTGAGCGCCATGGCGTTCTGGTCCAGCCAGAACTGGACGGCCTTGAGTTCCTCGATGCGTTTGTCGAGCTCCTCGACATTGAGCGTCGGCGCGACCCAGTTGCCCAGGTTGGGCAGCTGGGGAATGCTTTGCGACGCGCTGCCGGCGGCCTGCTTGGCAAGGTTCTGCAAAAAGTCAAAGCCCGGAACCAGTTTTCCGAAACCGGCAAAGGATGGGTTGTCTGCGTCGCTCATGCTTGTCTCCTGGTGTTGTACGGCGTGGCCCCCGGTCTGGAGGGCGCCACGGTGGTTTCATTGTGCAGGGTCGCGGCGGCACGTCAACCCGTTTTTTTCCAAGCCCGGCGCATCGCACCTGCCCAGGCCGCCCACCGGCCGTTTCGCCCTCACCAGCGAATTTTCAAGAAAAATCAGCTGCCAGCCCTTGACTGGCAAGCGCCACCAGCTATTGATTCAATAGCAAATCAGGCTTTGGGACCGTAGGAAGGCGGGCGGCGCTCGCGCAGACTGGCCACACCTTCGCGCACGTCGGGGCCGGCAAAACCCATGAACTCCAGCGCCAGCGAGGCGTCGAAGGCCGGCCCGGCCTGGCGCAGCCAGTTGTTGAGCGCATATTTGGTCCAGCTGATGGCGGTTGACGAACCTGCGGCCAGGCGGTCGGCCACCTCATAGGCCCTGGGTAGCAGTTGTTCGTCGTCCACCGCCAGCGACACCAGGCCGATGCGTTCGGCCTCCTCGCCGCTGATCGGCTCGCAAAGCATCAGGTAGTACTTGGCCTTGGCCATGCCGCACAGCAGCGGCCAGACGATGGCGGCATGGTCGCCGGCGGCCACGCCCAGACGCGTGTGGCCGTCCACAATTTTGGCGCTCTTGGCGGCAATCGAAATATCGGCCAGCAAGCCCGCCACCAGCCCGGCGCCGACCGCCGGGCCATGCAGGGCACTGACAATCGGTTTGTCGCAGTTGATCACGTTGTAGACCAGGTCGCGTGCTTCCTTCCAGACGCGGGCGCGCGTTTCAAAATCCTCGGCCATGTCCTGCACCAGGGCGAGGTCGCCGCCGCCGGAAAAACCCAGGCCTTCGCCGCGCAGCACGGCGCAACGCACCGAGTCGTCGCTGCCCACATCGCGCCAGATCTGCGCGAGCTCCCGGTGGCCGTCGTGCCCGGCCGTCGGCAGCTTGCCGTTGAGGGCTTTCATCTGGATGTCCAGCACCGCGCCGCCGACGCCGCGGCGCGTGATGTGCAGGGTCTGGTAGGCGCTGTAATCCATCGTCTGGGCAGTCATGGTGTCTCCGTCGGGTGGCAAAAGGAATGCCCGAATTGTGCCCTGCACAGATCGGGGGCCGCCCGCTTGACCTTCATCAACCGGGGGCATGACGCCGTGGCGCATGATGGAGGCGAATACAAGAAGGAATGCCCCATGGACAAACAACACACCGTGCCCTACCAACAGCAATTGCTGGACATGCGCACCGCCCTGCTCGCACAGATTTCTGCGCAGCGTGGCGGCACCGTCAGCCGCGCTGACGCCGCCGCCGACCATTTCGGCCAGCCCGAGGACTCGCGTGCCCAGGTGGCCACCGAACGCGAACTCGAGTTCGCCTTGGGCGAGCGTGAAACGGCCGAACTCACCGCGATCGACGCGGCACTGGCCCGCATCGAAGCCGGGACCTATGGACAATGCACCGACTGCGGCGTCACCATTCCAGCCGCCAGGCTGCAGGCCAGCCCCGAAGCATGGCGCTGCATCGCCTGCCAGGAAAAAGCCGAACAAACACGCCCCGCCTGACCCCCTTTTTCTTTTCCCCTTCTTCTTTTTCTACAAAGGATTTCATGAGCACTTTTCACGCCGTTGTCTGGATCGACCAGTCCGAAGCCCATGTGGTGATGTTTGACCGCGAACACATGGAAGCCCAGCGCATCAAGTCGCGCACACACCACAAGCACCAGGGCAAGGTTGACGACAGCGCCGCTTTTTTCGCCGACGTGGCCCGGGCACTGAATGGCACGCATGAAGTGCTGCTCACCGGCCCCGGCCTGGTGCGCAACCAGTTCCGCGACTGGTGCAGCAGCCACCTGCCGGCCGTGGCCGACAGCGTGGTGGACTCGGTGGTCACCGACCATCCGAGCGACGCCCAGCTGGTCGCGCTGGCCCGCCAGTACTTCAAGAAGTTCGACAACATGGCGGCCGATCCTTCGACCGTCTGAACTCCGGATTTTTTCGCCGGGGGCCGCACCCGGCGGCGCGCAGGCTGCTATCCTTGACCGGATGCGCAGCCTTTTTCATTTCGCCTTCAACATCACCGATCTCGACGAGGCCCGCCGTTTCTACGGCGGCGTGCTCGGCTGCGCCGAAGGCCGCAGCACCGATAGCTGGGTCGATTTCGATTTCATGGGCCACCAGCTCTCGCTGCACCTGGGCCAGCCTTTCAAGACCGAACGCACCGGCCACGTCGGCGACACGCTGGTGCCCATGCCGCATTTCGGGCTGGTCCTGGCGCTGCCCGACTGGCAGGCCATGGCCAAGCGCCTGCAGGCAGCGGGTACCGACTTCCTGTTTGCGCCGCAGGTGCGTTTTGAAGGCCAGCCGGGCGAGCAGTGGACCATGTTTTTCTGCGACCCGTTTGGCAACCCGCTGGAGATCAAGGGCTTCCGTGATCTGGACGCGATTTACGCCTCATGAGGATGGGCAGTTGAGCACGCCGGCGCGCAGTAGGCAACCAAGGGAACTCTCCATTCAAGCAGGGGCCGCGGATCTGGCTTTGCCAGTCCGCAGGCGCAGCGCCCCCCGAGGGGCTGGAGCCTGCGGCTTCAAAGCTGACCGCGCAGCTTTGGACAGGCGACAGAAGCGAAGCCTCCGGCGAGCGGCGGCCTGCAAGGCCTCGGGAACTACACGCAGTGAGCGACCGTGGGGGCTGACATGACTTACACCTTTGCCTCGGCCACCATCCTGCTGCTGCTGATCACCGATCCCCTGGGCAACATCCCGATATTTGCCAACGCGCTGCGCCACGTCGCGCCCGAGCGGCGCGCCTTCGTGATCCTGCGCGAGGTGCTGATCGCTTTCCTGCTGCTGCTGGCCTTCATGTTTGTCGGCGACGGCTTCCTGCGCGTGATGAACCTCAGCGAACTCTCGCTGCAGATCGCCGGTGCGGTCATCCTGTTTCTGATCGCCTTGCGCATGATTTTTCCTGGCGGCCACCCGGAAGCGGAGCCGCTGCAGGGTGAACCCCTGATCGTGCCGCTGGCCATTCCCGCGCTGGCCGGGCCTTCGGCGCTGGCCACGGTGCTGCTGCTGGTATCGCAGGCGCCGGCCCGGCGCATGGAGTGGGTGGCGGCGCTGTGCGTCACCATGGCCGTGTGCGCCGTGGTGCTGGTGCTGGCCGAACGCATCCAGCGCGTGCTGGGAGA
The DNA here is from genome assembly GCF_029945925.1 of Polaromonas sp. Classification (GTDB taxonomy): domain Bacteria; phylum Pseudomonadota; class Gammaproteobacteria; order Burkholderiales; family Burkholderiaceae_C; genus Polaromonas. The sequence goes on from NZ_JAQSDN010000035.1 coordinate 119,013, forward strand.
CAGACTGGTGATGGCGTTTGAACGCCTGATGGGTCTGATCCTGGTGGCGATTTCGGTCGAGATGCTGCTGCGCGGCATCCAGCTGTTCATCACCCAGACGCGCGCTGCGGGCTGAGGGGCACGCGGCCCCGCCCTTTATTTGACCGGTGCGGCCGGGACGATTTTCTGCTCGATCGCGCCGAAAATCAGCTCGCCGTCCTTGCCCTTCATCTCGATGCGGATGGTGTCGCCGTATTTCATGAAGGCCGTCGAGGGCTTGCCGTCCTGGATGGTCTCGATGGCGCGCTTTTCGGCGATGCAGCTGTAGCCCTTGGGCCAGTCGGTCTTGCCCTTGACCTCGACACCCTTGTTGCTGACGGTGCCGGAGCCGATGATGGAGCCGGCGCGCACATTGCGGGTCTTGCAGATGTGGGCGATCAGCTGGCCGAAGTGGAAGGTCATTTCCGGCCCGGCATCACACATGCCGACCTTGCGGCCGTTCCAGGTGCTTTGCAGCGTCAGGTTCAGGCGGCCGTGGTCCCAGGCGTCGCCGAGTTCATCCAGCGTCACCGCCACCGGGCTGAAGGCCGTGGCCGGCTTGCTCTGGAAAAAACCAAACCCCTTGGCCAGCTCGTTGGGGATCAGGTTGCGCAGGCTTACGTCGTTGGCCAGCATCACCAGGCGTATGCCTTCGAGCGCCTGCTCGGGCGTGCTGGTCATGGGCACGTCGCCGGTGATGACCGCGACTTCGGCTTCAAAGTCGATGCCGTAGTCCTCGCTGGGGCAGACCACGTCGTCGCAGGGGCCGATGAAGTCGTCGCTGCCGCCCTGGTACATCAGCGGGTCCTTGTAGAAACTGTCGGGCACCTCGGAGTCGCGGGCCTTGCGCACCAGCTCCACATGGTTGATGTAGGCCGAGCCGTCGGCCCACTGGTAGGCGCGCGGCAGCGGCGCCATGCAGCGCGCCGGCTCGAACGGAAACGCGTGGCGCGCCTTGCCGTTGTTCAGCGTGTCGTACAGGTCCTGCAATTGCGGGGCGAGGAAGTTCCAGTCGTCGAGTACCTGCTGCAATCTGGTGGCGATGCCCGTCGCATAATGGGCCGTCGTCAGGTCACGAGAGACAACCACGAGCTGGCCGTCACGTGAGCCGTCTTTGTAGGTAGCGAGTTTCATCAGTTTCCTCTGTTCTGGGGGCCGGATAGGTGAAGCTGATTGCACCCTGCGTACACTCTGCGCTAGAGTTACGATAAGTGAAATCAATTTACCTAAATGTAATTTTTAATTTTAGTCGAATTCCATGAAAGAGCGCAAAACGCCGTCCGCCAACTCGCCAGGCAGCCTGCCCGCCCAGCGCGCAGGCATCCAGTCCGTGGAGGTCGGCTTCAGCCTGCTGCAGGTGCTCAGCGCCTCGCCGGGCGCGCTGATGCTGCGCGACCTGGCTGCCGCTGCCGGCATGAGTGCCGCCAAGGCGCACCGCTACCTGGTGAGTTTCCAGCGCCTCGAGCTGGTGACCCAGGACCCGGGCACCACGCGTTACGACCTCGGCCCGGCGGCGCTCAAGCTGGGCCTGGCCTCCCTGTCACGGCTGGACAGCGTCAAGCTCGCGCGCCAGCGCCTGGGACCGCTGATGGAGCAGATCGGCCAGACCCTGGCGCTGGCGGTGTGGGGCAACCAGGGGCCCACCATCGTGCATTGGGAAGAATCGCCACAGGCCGTCACCGTCAACTTGCGCCTCGGCGATGTGATGCCTTTGCTGTCCTCAGCCACCGGCCTGTGTTTCTCCGCCTTCATGGCCCAGCCGTCTGCCGGGCGGCGGCACCCCCACGACCGTCTTGCCCCCTTGCTCAAAAACGAACTTGCACGCATGCAAAAACTCGCGCGCAAGGATGTTCCCCAAACCATGACCGAGGTCGCGGCGGTGCTGGAAGAGGTGCGCCAGCGTGGTCTGGCCCGCGTGGTGGACACCCTGCTGCCCGGGGTGGCCGGATTCTGCGCGCCGGTGTTCGACGCCGACGGCCACCTGGTGCTGGGCATGGTGGCGATGGGCTCGCTGGCCAGCTTCGACCCGGCCTGGGACGGCGCCGTGGCCCGGCCGCTGGCGGCGGCCGCACGGCAACTTTCCGCCGATCTGGGATTCACAGGGGCATGAACACCCCGACCGCCCGGCAGGCCCCAGCGCTGCCGGCGCGCCCCCTGATCGCCCTGACTGCGCTGGTGACCATGGCCCATGTCCTGCTGCTGCAGGCGGCGCCGCTGGCGTGGGGGCCGGTGCCCGACCCGCAGGCGACGCCGCCACGCCCTTTCATCACGCGAACGCTGGAGATCAAGCCGGAACCGGTCGTGGCCAGCGCGCCCGCAGCCACGCCGGTGCGCCCGCGCCCGGTCCGGCGCCGCGCCCCTGTTTCACAAGAAAATCGGGCACCAACCCCCGATTCGACTGCGCCAGCAGCTATCGAATCGATAGCGCCATCAGCCGATGACAGCACAAGCCCAGTCGACCCACAGACCCCGCCACCAGAGATCACCGCAACCACCACCGAACCGGTCGCGCCCACGCCCGTGGAAGCAGCGCCGCCTCCCCTGCCAGGCGCCAGCACGGCCCTGACCATCCCCGGCTCGGTGCGCCTGAAATACGCGATGACGGGCCGATCCAAAAACATGGACTACAGCGCCTTTGCCCAGCTCGACTGGCTGCAGGACGGCGAGACCTACGACGCCAAAATGGTGGTCAGCGCCCTGTTCCTGGGATCGCGCAGCATGACCAGCAGCGGCCGCATCACTGCCGACGGCCTCGCGCCGACGCGTTTTCTGGACAAGTCCCGCAGCGAACGCGCCGCCCATTTCCAGGCCGACAAGGGCACGATCAGCTTCAGTGCCAACACGCCCGACGCCCCCTGGCGGCGCGGCGCGCAAGACCGCCTGAGTGTTTTCCTGCAACTGGGCAGTCTGCTGGCCGGCGCCCCGGCCAGCTACCCGGTCGGCGCCAGCGTGTCGCTGTACACCGCCGGCCCGCGCGAGGCCGACACCTGGACCTTCTCGGTCGAGTCCGAGGAAACCCTCCAGCTGCCCGCTGGCGAGGCGGCCACGCTCAAGCTCACGCGCAAGCCGCAGCGCGACTACGACCAGACCGTCGAAATCTGGTTCGCGCCGTCCATGGACTACCTGCCGGTACGCAACCGCATCACCCAGCACAACGGCGACTTCGTCGACCAGCAACTGCGCGTGGTCGAGAAACCCTGACATCCGCAGGCGCCAGCGCGTTTCTTTTCCTTCACGATGTGATTTTTTTGGCATTTCAGGGCATTTCGGGGATTAACCCTGTGGGTCTTGAACTCCGCCCGGCCGTTGATATATGAGTACCAGAAGGAAACCACATCATGCAAATGCTCTACGACTCCGAATCCTTTGCCGTGGTGCAGATTCATGCCAATGCCCCGGAAGAGTCTGCGCCCGCACCGGCCGTGCCCCAGCTCGTGCGCAACGGCTTTGAAATTGTCGACAAACGCTCCGGCAAGGAGGTCTATCTGGACGGATCCTGGGCCGAGCTGTTCCAGCAGCGTCTGAACGTCTGGCAGAAAAACACGCCGACGCAGGAAGAAGTCGAGGACATGCTCGAAAGTTATGCCGAACTGGCGCACACGCCGGTGGGGCTGCACTGACGACTGCCGTGCAGACGTCGGTCCCGGATCGGGTCCCCGACGATTCCTGAAGGTCATTGACGGCCTTAAGGCAGGGTTAAGGGACGCCATGTAACATTTGTTTGCATCGGCCAGCTGCCGAAGCGATGGCAACGGGTGCCGCCGCCACCTCCCTGCCCCAGGACAACCTGACCATGACTCTTTCTTTTCCCCGACTGCTTGCCGGTTGCCTTGTGCTGTGCGCGCACTGGGCTGGAGCCACTGACGGCGTCACCCCACGCCAGATCCTGGTTGGCCAGAACATCACGCTGCAGGGCGGAAAAAACGACTACGGCAAGGCGGTGCAGGACGGTATCCAGACCTACCTGCAGGCGGTCAACGCCCGCGGTGGCGTCAACGGACGGCAGGTCGTGCTCCAGACGCTGGACGATGACAACCAGTCGGCAAAAGCCGAGGCCAATGCCCGGCAGCTTGTGGGGCAAGACAAGGTGTTCATCCTGTTCGGCTCGATCGAAGGCGGTCCTTCCACCGCCGTGATGAAAGCCGCGGTGGACCTGAACGTGCCCTTCTTTGGCCCCATCGCCGGCTCCCCCACCTTGCGCCGCCCGCATCAGCCGCTGGTTTTTCCGGTGCGCACCGAGCATCGCGAAGAGTTCCGCGCACTGCTCGACTACGCGAAGAAAACCGGGACCACGCGTGTGGCCTTTGTCCGTTCCGACTCCGAGACCGGCCTGCAACACCTGGAGAACATCAGGCTGCTGTGCCGGGACCTGGGCATGGAGCTGGTGGTGGACCTGCCCTTCAAATCCGATGTGAGCGATGCGCAGATCGGCCAGATGGCCCAGCGTATCGCCACGACCAACGCCCAGGTGGTGATCAACCACGGTGGCGCCGGCGTGTATGAACGGCTGATTCGCCAGGCCCGCAAGCAGGGCGGGCGTGCCACCTTCAGCGGCGTGAATTCAGGCTCGACACAACTCGCCAAAAACCTGGGTGAACTCGCGCACGGCATGGTGTTTTCCCAGGTGGTGCCCAGCCCGTGGGAGCGCAAGACAGGCATCACGCGCGAGTACCAGGAAGAATTCGCGCGCCTGAAGCCCGGACAGGAGTTCTCTTACGGCAGCCTGGAAGGCTACCTGACGGCCAAGGCCCTGGTCGCCGCCCTGCGGCTGGCCGGCAACGAACCGACCCGCGACAGCTTTGTACGCGGCCTGCACAACGCCGGCAGCATCGACCTGAACGGCCTGCGGGCCAGCTACCTGCCCGGCTCGCATACCGGCATGACGCTGGTGGATCTGGCTATCGTCACACGCGACGGCAAATTCCGGCATTAAAGCCGGGATTCATGGCGCCGGATAAAGCCAGCGGTACAGCGGCGCCACCAGAATGAGTACAGCCACGAGCCGGCACACCTGAAACGCCGTGACCACCGGCACACCGAGCTGCAACACCTTGGCGGTGATGGCCATCTCGGCGATGCCGCCCGGGGAGGTGCCCAGAATCAGCGTGGCCAGCGGCAGGCCGGTGACCCATGCCAGCAACGCGGCGAAGCCGCTGCAGAGCACCAGCATGACCAGGGTACCCAGCACCACCGAAGCCATCCAGCGCGGCGCGGCGTGCAGAAAGGTCGGGGAAAACCGCACACCCAGCCCCACGGCAATCAGCAGTTGTGCGGTATTGGTCAACCAGGGCGGAATGCCCGACAGGTGCAGGCTGGCCATGGTCAGGCCCATGGTCACCAGCAGCGGCCCCATGAACCAGGGGTTGGCCCGGCCCAGCCGCAGCATCAGCCAGGCACCCGCGGCGGTGGCCCCGGCCAGCGCGGCCAGGCCCGGCCCGTTCACCGCGCGCAGCACCGGCGGGTTCAGGTCCAGGCCATGCAGGCCGCTGAACTGCATCGCAAAGGGAATGGTCACCGTGACCAGCAGCAGCCGCAGGCTGTGGGAGGCCGCCACCAGGTCGGTGCGCGCATGGGCGCGTTCGGCCAGCAGGGTCATCTCGGAAGCGCCGCCTATGGCACTCGCAAAATAACTGGTGGCGCGCATCGCCGGCGCCGGCACGCCGGGCATGCGCGGTGCATTGACACGGTGCAGCCAGCCGCCGAAGGCCAGGCCCAGCCCCAGCGCCCAGACAATCGCCAGGGCGATGGCCCACCACAGGCTGCCCACCAGCGCGGTCACCTGCGGCGTGAAGTACAGGCCCAGCGCCGTACCGATCACCCACTGCCCGGTGTTGTTCAGCGGCCGCCAGCTGGCGGTCGGCGCGCCGGCGATCGAGGCGCAGGCCGTGGCCAGCAGCGGACCGATCATCCACGGCAGGGGCGTGCCGATCCAGACGCAGAGCCAGGCGCCGGCCAGCGCCAGCAACAGGGTGAAAACAACATGAAAGGGCTTGAGACGCATCCGGGGCGGAAAAAAGTAAGGGGGCAGGGCATTGGCCGGCCAGACAGCCACCGGCTATGAGATGGGTCTAGTATCGCCCTGAGAATCTCTCTGAGAATGCCATGAACACCGCCCCACCCTCCCTCCAGAACACACGCCGGGGCCTTGCCGTCCTGGTCCCGCTGCTGCTCGTGCTGCTGGCCGCCTGCGCCAGGGTGCCCGAGCCCCGGCTGTTTCCGCATGCGCCCAATGACATCACGGCACGCACCGAGGCCCTGCTGCCCGCGGATGTGATCCTGCTCGGCGAACAGCATGATGCAGCCGAGCACCAGGACATTCAGCGGCAGGTCATCGAGTACCTGGCGGTGCGCGGCCGGCTGGCCGCCGTGGCGCTGGAGATGGCCGAGGCCGGCACCAGCACCGCAGCCCTGAAATCGAACAGCACCCAGCTGCAGGTGCAGGCCGCCCTGGGCTGGAACAACAAGAGCTGGCCCTGGGCGGCGTATGGTCCGGCGGTGATGGCTGCCGTCAAGGCCGGCGTGCCGGTGCTGGGCGCCAACCTGCCGGCGGCGCAGATGCGCGAAGCCATGGCTGACAGCCGGCTGGACCAGCCCCTGCCCGGCCCCGCGCTCAAGGCCCAGCAGCAGCTGATACGCATCGGCCATTGCGGCTTGTTGCCGGAAGATCGAATTTCCCCGATGACACGCATCCAGATCGCGCGCGACGTCCGCATGGCGCGCACGGTGCAGCAGGCGGCCTTGCCCGGAAAAACAGCGGTGTTGCTGGCCGGCAGCGGCCATGTCAACCGCACGCTGGGCGTGCCCCAGCACCTGCCGCCCGGCCTCAACGCCAAGGCTGTCCAGCTGCGCGCCGGTCCGGCAACAAGCGCACCGGATGCGCGCCAGGAGGCTGAAAGCCTGGCCGCATTTGATGTGGTCTGGCCGACACCCGCGGTTCCCGAGCAGGACTATTGCGCAACCTTGAAGGAAAAGCCCGGAGCGAAGTAGCCACTGCCCCTATCGCGCGCTCAGGCGTTCTTTTTGATGGAGTCCGCCACCACACTGACGATGCGCTCGATGTGCTCTTTTTCCACGATGTAAGGCGGACAGATCACGATGTTGTCGGCCGCCGGGCGCACCAGCACGCCATGTTTGAAGCAGTCCATGAAGATGTCGTAAGCGCGTTTTCCAGGCGCGCCGGTGATGGACGCCAGTTCCACCGCACCGGCCAGGCCCAGGCTGCGGATGCCAACCACATTGGGCAGGCCCTTGAAGCCGCTGTGCATGGCGTCACCGAGCACGGTGCCCATCTGGCCGGCTCGTTCAAACAGCTTTTCTTCCTTGAACAGGCCCAGCGTGGCAATGGCCGCAGCGCAGGCCACCGGATGGCCCGAGTAGGTGTAGCCATGGAAAAACTCCACCGCATGGGCCGGGCTGTCGGCATTGGCTTCCATCATGGTGTTGTAGATGCGGTCGGTGCAGATCACGCCGCCCAGCGGGATCACGCCGTTGGTCACGCACTTGGCGAAGTTCAGCATGTCGGGCACCACGCCGTAATAGTCGGCACCGAAATTTGTGCCCATGCGGCCGAAGCCGGTGATGACCTCGTCAAAAATCAGCAGGATGCCGTGTTTGTCGCAGATCTCGCGCAGGCGCTTGAGGTAACCCTTGGGCGGCAGGTACCAGCCGGCGCTGCCGGCCACCGGCTCGACGATCACCGCGGCGATGTTGCTGGCGTCGTGCAGCGGCAAAATGCGCTGCTCCAGCTCCAGCAGGATGTCTTCTTCCCAGACCGGTTCGGCGCCATGGATGTAGGCGTGTTTGACCGGGTCGTGGATGAATCGCATGTGGTCCACGCGCGGCAGCAAGGCCGAGCCGTAGACCTTGCGGTTGGCCGGAATGCCGCCCACGCTCATGCCGCCGAAACCGACGCCGTGGTAACCCTTTTCGCGGCCGATGAACACATTGCGGTGGCCTTCGCCGCGTGCGCGGTGGTAAGCCAGCGCCACCTTGAGCGAGGTGTCGGCCGCCTCCGAGCCGGAATTGCAGAACAGCACCTGGTTCAGGTCACCCGGCGCCATGCCGGCAATCAGGTCGGCGGCCTTGAAGGCCTGGTCGTTGCTGGCCTGGAAGGCGGTCGCGTAGTCCAGCGTGTCGAGCTGCTTCTTGATGGCTTCGTTGATCGGCTTGCGGTTATGGCCGGCGCCCACGCACCACAGGCTGGAAATGCCGTCGAGCACCTGCTTGCCGTCGTGCGTCGTGAAAAACATGCCGTCGGCTTTCACAAAAACCCGCGGGTCCTTCTTGAAGCTGCGGTTGGGCGTGAAAGGCAACCACTGGTGGTCCATGTTGAAGTCTTGATAGGCCATGGCGAAATCTCCTGCTAGAAAAAATGGGGCAGCCGGGTTTTGGCGGTATGTCCTGCATTCTGGCACTCCCGGCGACAATGTGCTTTCCGGCACGGACCTGGCGGCCGGCCACCTGCGACAATTCATCCCCCATGAGCCCTACTTATATCCTCACCCTGTCCTGCCCCGACCGACCGGGCATTGTTCATGCGGTTTCCGGCTTTTTGTTCGAACGCGGCGGCAACATCCTGGAAGCGGCGCAGTTCAGCGACGACAAGCGCGACGACCCGGCGGCCGACGCCACGGGCCTGTTTTTCATGCGTGTCAGTTTTGCCTGCGACCAGCTGTCTTATGAAGATCTCAAGGAACAGGTCGGCGTGCTGGGGGTGCTGTTCGACATGCGCTGGGGCCTGCACCAGGCCACCGAACCCATGCGCACCGTGCTGATGGTCAGCAAGGAAGGGCATTGCCTGAACGACCTGCTGTTTCGCTGGAAGTCGGGCCTGCTGCCGCTGGACATCCGCGCCATCGTCTCCAACCACCGCGATTTTTACCAGCTGGCGGCCAGCTACAACGTGCCCTTTCACCACATTCCGGTCACGGCCGCGACCAAGGAAAAAGCCGAAAAGAAGCAGTACGACATCATCGAGGCCGAAGGCGCCGAGCTGGTGGTGCTGGCGCGTTACATGCAGATCCTGAGCAACGACCTGTGCAAAAAGCTGGCCGGCCGTGCGATCAACATCCATCACTCGTTTCTCCCCAGCTTCAAGGGCGCCAAGCCTTACTACCAGGCCCACGCCCGCGGCGTGAAGCTGATAGGCGCCACCGCGCACTACGTGACGGCCGACCTCGACGAAGGCCCCATCATCGAACAGGACGTGGCCAGAGCCGACCACAGCAAAACCGTGGAAGCCCTGACCGCCATGGGCCGGGACACCGAAAGCCAGGTGCTGGCCCGCGCCGTCTTGTGGCACAGCGAACACCGCGTGCTGCTCAATGGCCACAAGACGGTTATTTTCAAGTAGATATGAGCCCCCACGGTTGCTCACTGCGTGTAGCGCCCTGCCCCCCGGGGGGGCCGCTGCGCCTGCGGGCCGGCAGAGCCGGACCCGCGGCCCCTGCTTGCAAAGAGATATCTTCATCGTCGCGCACGGTATCCCGCGCTCCTTGACAGACATGGCCACTACTGCCCGCATCCCGCCCATCCAGTGCCTGCTGACCTTTGAGACGCTGGCGCGGCTGCGCAGCGTCACGCAGGCGGCGGAGGAGCTCAACGTCACCCCCAGCGCGGTCAGCCACCGCGTCAAGCAGTTAGAGCAGATCATCGGCACCAAGCTGTTCGGCCGGGCCGACTTTTCGCTGACCACCGAAGGCAGCGAATACCTGGCCCACGTGCGCGAGGGCCTGGCGACGCTGCAGAAATTTCCGGGCACGGCCGGCCAGAGCGGCAGCCCCGGCAAACGCAAACTGCGCCTGGCGGTCACGCCGACCTTTGCCCGCTCCATCCTGATCCCGCGCCTGCGCCAATTCACCGACGCCTACCCCGAGATCGACCTGACGCTGCAGGTGTCGATTCCGCTGCTGGACGTGGTGGCAGAGGACGCCGACCTGATCGTGCGTTTCGGCACCGGCCGTTATGCCGACCTCGAACACGTCTGCCTGATGAAGGACGAAGTCACGCCGCTGGCCTCGCCCGCCTATGTGCGCGAGCACGGGCCGTTCGACGCGGCGGAAGACCTCGACGGCGAGGCCTTGCTGCGTTCGCCGCTGGAGCCCTGGCGCACCTGGTTTGCCGCGCATGGCCTGGACTGGGCCGAGCCGGTCGATGGCTCGCAGTTCAACGACATCGGCCTGATGTGCGACGCCGCCGCCGCCGGCATGGGTGTGGCGCTGGTGCGCCTCAAGCTGGGCGCACCGTGGCTGGAACACGGCTCCCTGGTGCGTTTGTACGAGCGCAATGTGCCCAGCCCGCACGCCCACTACCTGTGCTGGCGCACCGGCATGATGGACCGCTGGGAATGCGCGGCCTTTGCCGACTGGCTGAAAAAATCGGTCGCCTGACCGTCCGACCAATTTTCTGATGCGTTTTAGGCCTCCAGCCCTTGAAGGGCGGTCGCAAACAGCTATTTAATTCATAGCAGTCCGGTTTTCACAAAAACCCGCCATTTTCTTCACACCGCCCGCGCGCGCTTTGCATTAAAGTGCTTTCATCCCCGGCGCCACGCCGTGTTTCATCCTGAAGGCCGCCCATGAACGCTCCTCTTGACTCCCGGCAGCACCACCTGCTGGCACGCTCCGAACGCCAGGCCCAGGTCGTCGCCGCGCTGCAGGCGGTGCTTCCGGCGCATGCGCTGCTCTGGAACAGCGAAGACACCACGCCTTACGAATGCGACGGCCTGACCGCCTACCGTGAGCGGCCGCTGGTGGTCGCCCTGCCCGAAACTTATGACCAGGTGCAGGCCGTGCTGAAAACCTGCCATGCGCTGGAAGTACCCGTGGTGGCACGCGGCGCCGGTACCGGCCTGTCCGGCGGCGCCATGCCGCACAAGCTGGGCGTGACCCTGTCTCTGGCCAAGTTCAACAAGATCCTGAAGATGGACGCGGCCAGCCGCACCGCGGTGGTCCAGGGCGGTGTGCGCAACCTCGCCATCAGCGAAGCCGCCGCCCCGCTGGGCCTGTACTACGCGCCCGACCCGTCCAGCCAGATCGCCTGCACCATAGGCGGCAACGTGGCTGAAAACTCGGGCGGTGTGCACTGCCTCAAATACGGCCTGACCCTGCACAACGTGCTCAAGGTCAGGGGGTTCACGATTGAAGGCGAGGAAGTCGAGTTCGGCAGCGACGCGCTGGACTGCGCCGGTTACGACCTGCTGTCGGTGGTTATCGGCAGCGAGGGCATGCTGGCGGTCACCACCGAGGTCACCGTCAAGCTGGTGCCCAGGCCGGTGCTGGCGCGCTGCATCATGGCCAGCTTCGACGACCTGCGCAAGGCCGGCGACGCGGTGGCGGCGGTGATTGCCGCCGGCATCATTCCGGCCGGCCTCGAGATGATGGACAAACCCATGACCGCGGCGGTCGAGGACTTTGTGCACGCGGGATACGACCTGACGGCCGAGGCGATCTTGCTGTGCGAGAGCGACGGCACACCCGAAGAGGTCGAGGAAGAAATCGGCCGCATGAGCGAGGTGTTGCGTCGACATGGCGCCACCGCCATTGCGGTCAGCCAGAACGAAGCCGAACGCCTGCGCTTCTGGAGTGGCCGTAAAAATGCCTTTCCGGCCAGCGGCCGCATCAGCCCCGACTACATGTGCATGGACTCGACGATTCCGCGCAAGCGTCTGGCCGACATCCTGCTGGCGATCCAGCAAATGGAGATCAAGTACGGCCTGCGCTGCGCCAATGTGTTTCACGCGGGCGACGGCAACCTGCATCCGCTGATTTTGTTCGACGCCAACGACGCCGACCAGTTGCACCGCTGCGAGCTGTTCGGCGCCGACATCCTGGAAACCAGCGTCGCCATGGGCGGCACGGTCACCGGCGAACATGGTGTCGGCGTGGAAAAACTCAACTCCATGTGTGTGCAGTTCTCGGCCAGCGAGAACGAGCAGATGTTCGGCGTCAAGCGCGCCTTTGACCCGCAGGGCCTGCTCAACCCCGGCAAGGTGATCCCGACGCTGCAGCGCTGCGCCGAGTACGGAAAAATGCTGGTGCGCGGCGGGCAAATCGCGCATCCTGAGCTGCCCCGCTTCTAGAACCATGCCTGGCAGTTTCCCGTTCGTCCTGAGCCTGTCGAAGGATGCCTCCCCCGAGGCCTGTTCCGATCGTCCTGAGCTTGTCGAAGGATGGGGCGGCCCGGCGCTGCGGTCGTCATGACCGGTCTGCGCGGCCTCGCCTGGCTGTTGCTGCTGCAATCCATCGGCGAACTGCTCTCGCGCGGCCTGTCCCTGCCCTTTCCCGGCCCGGTCATCGGCATGATGCTGCTGCTTGTCGCGCTGCGCTGGCCGCTCGTGCGCGAGCCGGTGGCGGCCTGCGCGGACTTTTTGCTGGCGCACCTCTCACTGCTGTTTGTGCCGGTGGGTGTGGGCGTCATGACCCATCTGAGCCTGGTCAGCCAGTACGGCGGCCGCATGTTGCTGGTGATTGTTCTGTCCACCCTGATCGGACTGGCCGTCACGGTGCTGACCCTGCATGTCCTGTGGCGGAAAAATGCCGAAATTCGTTGAGCTCTGGGTCTACCTTTCCGCCACGCCGCTGTTCGGCCTGACGGCCACGCTGGTGGTTTACGTCGTGGCCCAGGCCATCTACGCACGCCTGCAACAGGCGCCCTGGGCCAACCCGGTGCTCTGGACCGTGGTGGTCATCGCTGCGGTGCTGCTGGCCACCGGGGTGTCCTACCCGACCTACTTCGCGGGCGCACAGTTCATCCACTTCCTGCTGGGCCCCGCCGTGGTAGCGCTGGCCTGGCCGCTGTGGCAACGCCGCGCCGAGCTGCGGCTGCGCTGGGGCCGCCTGCTGCTGGCCGCGCTGGCCGGTGGCATCGCCGCCAGCGGCTCGGCACTGGCACTGGGCTGGGCCGTCGGTTTGCCCCTTGAGGTGGTGCTGTCGCTGGCGCCCAAGTCGGTCACCGCGCCGGTGGCCATGGGTATTGCCGAAAAAATTGGCGGCATCCCGGCGTTGGCGGCCGTGTTTGCGGTCATCACCGGCCTGGTCGGAGCGCTGAGCGGCAAATACCTGTTTGATGCCTTCGGGATTCCGCTGGATGCGGCCGGCTGGACGGCGCGCGGCTTTGCGCTCGGCACCGCTTCGCACGGCATAGGTGCGGCGCGCGCGCTGCAGGTCAATGCCGATGCGGGAGCCTACGCCGGCCTGGCGCTGGGGCTGCAGGTGGTGCTGGCTTCCTTGCTGCTGCCGCTGCTGTTCCGGATTTTTTAAGGGTTCACCAGGTATCGATGGCCAGTTCGCCATTCGCGGGCCGGGTTTGCGCCGACTGCAGGCCGCGCACCAGCCAGTCGCGCGTCTGCGCGGGGTCGATCACCGCGTCGATTTCCAGCGTGGTCGCCATGTTGAGCGCACTGCCCTTGTCATACTGCTGCGCCACCAGGGTCTCGTACAAGGCCTCACGCTGCGGACCTTCGGGCTGCGCCTCCAGCTCCTTGCGGTAACCCAGTTTGACCGCCCCTTCCAGTCCCATGGCGCCGAACTCGCCGGTGGGCCAGGCCACGTTGAAGGCCGGTGCGTGAAAACTGCCGGCCGTCATGGCCATGGCGCCCAGGCCGTAACCCTTGCGCAGCACCACGCTGAAAAACGGCACGCGCAAATGCGCCGCGGCAATAAACATCCGGCTCACATGGCGCACCTGTGCCTGCGCCTCGGTCTGTGGTCCGACCATGAAACCCGGGGTGTCCACCAGGCTGACCAGCGGCAGGCCATGCGCGTTGCACAGCTGCATGAACCGCGCGGCCTTGTCGGCCGCATCAGCATCGATGGCGCCGCCCAGGTGCAGCGGGTTGTTGGCCAGAATGCCCACGGGCCGCCCCTCGATACGCGCCAGCGCGGTGTGAATGCCCTGCCCGAAGCCGGTGCGCAGCGCCAGCACACTGCCCGCGTCGGCGATGCCGTCGATCGCCGCGCGCGTGTCATACACGCGCAAACGGTTCTCGGGCACCACCTCGCGCAGGGCCAGCGCCTCCGGCGCAGTGAACGACTGGATCGCACCCTGGAAAAAAGACAGGTAGTGCTGCGCCGCCGCCACCGCGCGGGCTTCGTCGTCCACCAGCACATCGATCACGCCATTGCCGTGCTGCACGCCGGCCGGCCCGATCTGTTCGGGTTTGAACACTCCCAGGCCGCCGCCCTCCACCATCGCCGGGCCGCCCATGCCGATGTTGCTGCCGCGGGTGGCAATGATCACGTCGCAGCAACCCAGCAGTGCCGCATTGCCGGCAAAACAGCGGCCCGCCACAATGCCAACCACCGGCACCCGGCCATTGAGGCGGGCAAAACTCGCAAACGTGCCGACATGCAGGCCGGCCACGATGGGCATGTCGGTGTCCCCGGGCCGCCCGCCACCGCCTTCGGCGAACAGCACCAGCGGCAATTTGTTCTGCAGCGCGATGCCCAGCATGCGGTCGGTCTTCTGGTGGTTGCGCATGCCCTGTGTGCCGGCCAGCACGGTGGCATCGTAGGCCATCACCACGGCCCGGCACGCCTCGGGGCCGAACAGGGCGCCGTTGATGCTGCCGATGCCGGTGACCATGCCGTCGGCCGGGGTGTTCCTGACCAGGTCTTCCTCGCTGCGGCGGCTGCGCTGCGCCGCAACGGCCAGCGCGCCGTACTCCATGAAGGAGTCCTCGTCGCACAGGTCGGTGATGTTCTCGCGCGCGGTGCGCAGGCCCAAGGCGTGGCGCCGGGCCACCGCTTCGGCACGGCTGGCATCCTGCGTGGGCGCATGGCGATCCAGCGTGCGCTGCAGGTCTGCGCGCAAGCTGCCGGATGCGGGGGGTGGCATTTGGACCGGCGCAGTGGCAGATGCAGACTGCGCCGCCGTCGCCCGCAGGGGCTCAATGCGCGTGAGCAACGCGCCCGACTCCACCAGCTCACCCGCAGCAAAAAAAACTTCACCCAGACGGCCAGCGACGGCCGCACGCACCTCATGCTCCATCTTCATGGCTTCGAGAATCACCAGCAGATCACCGACCTGCACGGCAGCGCCGGGCTCAACCTGCCATTGAACAACCTGGGCCTGAAGGGGGGAGTGAACCGCGGACATCGGCGCATTGTGCGCCCGTCCGGTGCGCCGCTGTCGTCAACCCGGTGACAGCGTGGGGCCCTAAAAAAACTCAGGCGACCTGCAGGCCCGGCTTTCCAGCCTGTGCGGGTTTCGAGTTGCCCACGGCGCCGAACAGGATCTCGCCGGCGAGCTGGCCACCCTCTTCAATTACCAGCTTGCCGTAGCGGATCTTGCCGGTGACCTTGCCGGTCGCATAAATCACCAGCTTCTGGCGCACCGTGAGGTTGCCGTCAAAGGCGCCATGGATTTCGGCGATGTCGATCTCGGCCGAGCCCTTGAACTCGCCATGCTCGGAAATCTGCATCACGCGCGAGTCCATCGTGGCCTCCACCAGCCCTTCCACCACCAGGGTGTCGCAGTCGGTGATCTCCACGCCCTTGAGCTTGATGTTGGGACCGACCGTCAGCTTGCTGCCACCACTTTCGCGGGGGGCGGCGGCAGACGGCGCGCTGGTCACAGCCGCAGCGGCGGCGGGCGCGCTGTTCGAGACATTTGTTGCCGCAGGACCGTTCGCGTAGGGATTGGGGTTGGGGTTGCCATGACGCAGACCGGAAGGTTCATTGTCGCGTTTGCCGAAGAACGGTGATTGCAGTGCCATCTGGATTTCCTTCAAAAGGAACCGATGGTACGGAGAGCGCTTTGAAAAGTCTCCACTGCTAATGCAAGATGAGTAACGAAATGACCGGGTGCCCCGCGCCCCTGCGCACCGGTCCCGGGCGCAGGCTTGTAGACTTGTGCCATGCACTACACGGTCAGGATTTTTCACAGCGAGGATGTCTCCGACACCGAACGCGCCAGCGCGGCGCAGCGGTTTCGGACTGCGCTCGAGGCCTCGCTGGGCGATGCCAGCCTGGTGGCACCCGTCTACCGCGCCTACCTCCGGCTGCTGCAGATCCATGGGGAGCAGACCCGGCCCTGGGATCTGGCACCGGCGGAACAGTTGCTGGCCGAGCAGTGGGAAGCGGCCGAGCTGGCGGCCACACAAGCGGCTTTTGGCGCCGAGCGCTACATGGGCGATGCCCACTTCGAGCTGGAGATCCCGGAGCGCTGAGCACAGGCCGTCCCTGCGGACGCTTTGTACGGATAATTACACCAATTGCTAAAAAGGGGAGTTCGTGGAGTTTGCTGTCTTGCTCATGGTGATGATCGTGCTGGGGCTGCTCGGCTGGGGGATGTACCGCCTCATGAAACGCCGCGGCGCGAGTTCGCCGGCAGACGCGGGGCAGGCGGAGCCACACAGCCTTCCGCTGGACGACAGCACCTACCGGGTCAGCTACGCACCCCCCGAGTTCGAGTGGAGCGGCACCACCACCGGCGCCCTGCCGGTGAAAATACTGACCTACAAGCAGTACGAGTGCCTGGAAGATGCCCGCTACGGCTTCAGGATCGTCGGCGTACCGCCCACCGAGCGCAAGCAGCCGCAACCCCACAAAACCCGCGCCCACGGCCTGAAAACCGTCGCCTCCCTGAAAAAACACGGCTTCCTGGAAGATGACGGTGAAGGCGGCTACCTCATCACCGACCGCGGACTCAATGCGCTGGAGGTCTGCAGCGTCCGGTATTGAACCGCCCGGACGGGCCGACCGGACACAGGTCAGACCGTGGCGTCTTGCGGCGCGCTGCTGACCGCCCAGGAGTACAGGGCGACAAACACCAGCGCATCAAAGACGGCGCCCATGCAGATGTACAACACCGGCATGAACAGCACCGACAGGTGCTGCATGATGAAAGCCTGCGCCAGCACCTGGTGGGGAATCATGAGGACGAAGAATCCCAGGATCAGCGCGGTGTGGAACAGCTTGATCGTCAGGCTCTGGTTCAGGATGTAGTACCCCATCGCCAGCATCACCGGTGTGGCCAGCATGACCACGTAACCGATGGTCATCAGTTCTTCGCTGTGGCGTGCAATGCTGTAGGGAAAAGCGGCCGGCGAAAGCCAGAAATAGACCAGCGTGACAAGCTGAATGACGCCGACGATGCGCAAGGGGTACTTGAGCGGCAACTGCGCGTTTTTCATGCGTACTGACAAGGCCAGCCCCGCCAGCGTCACCACCGCGGTCACCAGCAGGATGGTGCGGCTCGGCAGCGGCCGGTCGTCCGGCCCGCTCGACAGCAGCATCGCGTATTGCCCGGCATCGTTGAGCTGGTTGGTCAGCGTGAAAGGCATGTCCAGTCCCGCGGACCAGAACAGGATGCAATCGCGCCAGAAATCAAACAGCAGCGGTTTTCCCAAATACACCAGCGCGCACAGGATCAGTGGCAGGATGACCACCTGTGCCAGCAACCAGGGTGTCACCTTCAGCGGCGTGATGGAGCGGTGCGGGCGCACCAGGACACGCCGGGCGCGTGCTTCCCGGGCAGCGGAAAAAGAAACGTTGAAGAGGCGCTCTTGCTCACGCGCAGGTTCAGACAGGGAATTGGTTCTGGAGCTCATGGGGCGTGATCAGAATTCGTGGAAAACGCCGACATTCACACCGCTGCGGCGGTAGAGCGGGTTGGTATAGCGGTTGGCGCCCACCAGCACGCCGGTGCGCGCATTGAACCAGTGGCGCCAGGTCAGGCTGGCCTCGCGGCTGTCGAAGTTGACCAGTTGCCGGTTGGCGGCAATGGCGAGATACCCTTCGCTGCCCCATCCGTAGCGGGCCGTCACCAGGTCCTGCTTGTGGCGACCCCAGGTCAGCGCCACAAATTGCTGCTGCGTGTCCACCGAGCCCGGGTTGCTGCGGTTCAGCCGCACGCCGCCTTCCACAATCCAGGGCGCCTCAAAATAATAGGCCGCGCCCAGCGACAGGCTGCGGTCGGTGTGGCCATCGGGGGCGTTGTAATACCCGGCGCCCACCGAACCCACCAGATTGCGGCCGGGAAGAAATTTGCGGGAAATCGTTCCGTCCACACGGTAACGCGGCAGATAGAAAGCACCATCGCCGACACCCAGCGCCACCGATCCAAACCAGTCTTCATTGAAGGTGTAGGTGTCGCTGAGGCCCAGAAACGTACCGTTTTCGCCAAACCGTTTGTGCGCGGACAACTCCCCCTGCAAGACATGTTTGTCCACGTCATAGACGCCCTTCAGGGTCACGTCGCGCCAGTTGCCGAAGCCATTACTGAGGTTTTGCACGCCCGTGCTGAGCTCCAGACTGCGCAGCGCTTCGCTGCCCCCCGGCAAAGCCGGAGCCGCAGCGGCATCCATGGGTGCGGGGGCGCCCGCCGGGGCGTCGGTCTGGGCCGTGGCCGGCATTGCAGCGGCCAGCATCACCGGCAGCGCAAGAAAAACAGGTTTAAACATCAAAACTCACTCCAAAAAAATCTGACATGGTGTTCGCAGGCGCGGGCGGGCATCGCGGCGCCCGCCCCCGTTCATTTGCAGTTCGCATCCTTCGCCGCAGGCGTCACACCCCGGCTCAGCAGGATCTGGTAGGACGCCTCGTCGCTCACTGCCCAGCGCGACGAATGGCGCAGCGGCGTGGACTGGCGCAGCCAGCAAGCGGCGGTGGCCTTGTCGTTCTGGCGCATGGCGAGCACCGCAAGCAGCCCCCAGGGGTAGTCCGCTTCGCCCTGGATCAGCCACTCCCCGCGGTGGGCCGCCATCCAGTCGCGGTAATACTGGCGTGCGTTGCCCGGCACCAGCGGAAAATCGAACAGCAACGGAAAGATCTGCGCCACATGGTCGGGGTAAAACGCCGGCTTCTGGGAGCGCTGCTCCAACTGGGTGGACACCAGAAACCGCTTGTTGACAGGGTCCCAGAAAGTGTCATGAATGGCCCGCGCCAGCTTGTCGGAGGCTGCCCTTTGCTGCGGCTGCTTCAGGTGCACCTTGAGCGACCAGACTTCCAGGTTGTCCATGAACAGGCCGTGCAGCACCACCGGCGAAACCATGTAGATGCCGCGCGACGGCTGGTACAGGTTCTCCAGCGCCACCTTGCTGGCCTGGTGGCTCTTGCGCCAGACCGGGTTGCCGGCCAGCTTGGCCGGCATGGTTTCCAGCAGCTTCATCCAGATCGCCAGCAAGGAGTCGTCAGCGTCGGCCGTCTTGCAGGACACCCATTTTTTATCCGCGCCCCGGCAGAACCGGTCAAAGGTGCCGTCCGGCTTTTGCCGCGGCACCAGCCAGTTGGCAAACTTTTCAGCCGGTGCAGAGATGTCCATGCCGTTTTCGTGCGCCAGCAGCAAAGCCTGCATCGCGAAATAGGGGTCCGCCGAATCACCGCCGTGCAGGACGGTGATGGCGCCGCTGTCGTCCGTGTAGCCACCCAGCTCCAGACGTTGCGCCGCACCGGCACATCCCGCCTGGGTCAGCAGCAACGCGCCCATCGCACAGACCGTCAACAGTTGTTTGAGTCTCATGCCTGTTTCACCATGCCGATCTCGCGCGCCCACACGGTGCCGTGCACGACCACCCCGTCTTCCACGATGATGTTGCGGGCAGTGACTGTGGTGGGCGCGTCAGGCAGGCCCACCAGCGCGTTGGCCCCGATCAGGATGTCGCTCTCGGACACCACCGGCCCCCAGGCCCGGGCGTCCTTGTAGACGTACACGCGCTTTTCGCAGGTCACGGCGCCCTGCACGCTGGCCCGGTGACCGATGCTCACCCCCTCGCGCGCCTTGATGTCGCCGACGATGGTGGTCGCCGCCCCAATGGTCAGAAAGCCGGTCACGACCAGCGATCCGCGGTAAATGCGGGCTGGCGGCAGCGCGCAATCACCCCGGATCAGGTAAAGCAGGGGCGTTTGCTGAACGGCGCCCGGCAGATCGGCATAACTGGCCGGCGTCTGCTCCGCGCCGGCGGGCGGCAGCACATCGCTGACGCGCGAGCCAAAACGCAGGGCTGGCGCATGCAGACGCTCAAACCAGGTCTCGTTGCCGAGCTCGATGGCGCTGCCCGCGGACACCCGCCGCAGGGCCACACTGCGCGGCCCCATGCGCAGCACGCCGTCGGCATGGGCCCAGTCATCGACGGTGCTGTGTTCACCGAGGGCAATGTCACCGGTGGCATACAGCGCGGGAAAGGCCGATTCGGCGCCAACCTGCAGGTTTCCCTGCACGTAAACCGGCTGGGCACTGCGAACGGGTGAAGCGCTGACAATGCTGCTGCGCGCGATCAGCCGCTTGTCGGCCTTGCGCCAGTCCAAGTCCGCGCCGGCCGCCGACGCCGGATCGCCGACGAATTCGAAGTCTTCATACCCGGTGGGCTCGCCCAGCCCGAGCCTGGCCGATACATCGGCGTGCAGGCGCCGGGCAAAGTGGTCGATGTCGGTGGTGTAGTTGGCCGAAATTGGCAAGGCGGCAAAGTCCGTGGGACGAAGCCATTCCCGAAACGCCGGCACAAACGGCAACGTCAGCAGCAGCAGGCAGACCAGCGCGAACGCGGTGTAGGTGATGTAGTCTTGGGTCATTGTTCAACAGCCTTGGTGCGGTAGCGGATGGTTTTGTCCCAGACCATCTCGCGCTTGAAAATCCTGTCGAGCAGCAGGCTCCAGACGGCGCCCGAAATGGCAAACAGGCTGACCAGAAAACCCAGCATGTTGAAAGGCAGCAGCCTCAGCCGCCGCCGGTTGCCGTCAATCAGCACCGCCACCACAATTTCAAAAAATGCGGCGAAGTTGCCAAGCGTTCCATAAATCATCAGCGCGAAAATGGGAATCAGCGACGACAGCAGGGAACCCGCATTGAGGAAATACAGTCCCAGCGCCAGGCCCCAGCCGACCAGCATGACCAGCGGGATGACAAACACAAACAGCAGCAGCAAGCCGTCAAAACGCTGACCCGGCGTCAGGTACGCGCTGGTGGCGAACTTCCACCAATACCGGGTCATCACCTGGTTGTGGCCCTTGGCCCAGCGCGTCACCTGCTTGATGCGCACGCTCCACTCTTCGGGCACTTCTTCATAACATTCAGAGCGGTTGGTGTACACCGTCTTCCAGCCGTTGAGCATGAGCCGGAATGTGATGTCGGTGTCTTCGGCCAGCGTGTCGTCGTGCCAGCCGCCCACCGCCTCGACCGCCGACAGGCGCACGCCACCGACCGTGCCGCCGTACTGCGGCAGCAGGTTCAGGTTCATGCGCGCCTGCTGGTCCACCTGGTAGCCGCCCGAGCGCTCCAGGTCCAGCATGCGGGTCAGCAGGTTGGCGCCGCTGTTGACGGGCACCACACGTCCCATCACAGCGCCGATTTCCGGGTCAAAAAATGGTGCCACCAGCTGCTTGAGCAGCCCGCGCCCGGGCACGTAGTCGGCGTCAAAAATAATGGCGATGTCGCCCTCGGCAAAGTGCAGGGCGTCTTTCAGCGCGGCCGACTTGCCGGCCTTGCCGGTGCTGCGGTGAAATGGTGAAATGCGCGAGGGGAAACGCGCCACATAACTGTCGATGATCTCGCCCGTGCCGTCCTTCGACCGGTCATTGACGGGAATGATCTTGAGCCGGTCCGCCGGATAGTCGGTGTTGAGAAGCGCCTCAATGCAGCCGGCGATGACTTTTTCCTCGTTGTGCGCCGCAATGAAGACGGTGATCATGGGCCAGCGCGCAACGGCAATGTCGATGTAGGGGTGGCGCTGCACGCCGGTCAACCGGTTCATCGTGAACATGAAGTGGCGCACGCCGTAAATCATCATGGCCACCACGATCAGGAAAAGCAGCGAGGCCATGACGGCGGCGACCGGGTAGTCCTTGAACGAGGGAATCAGCGCACCTGTTGCCTGGGCTTGCGCCAGGGCAGGCCCGGCCCCCATGAAGGCGGTGACCGCGAGGGTGAGGGAGAGCGCAACACCGGGCCGGCCCGGCCGCCGGGTGGCGTGACCGGGGCTTTCGGCGGAAAGGCCGCAAGAGAAAGGGGAAGGCAGCATGGGCATGGCTCCAGTGAGTCCAGTGAGTTCGTGAGAAGAGGGCCGGTCAGGCCAGCGCGGGGACGGCTGCCGGCGCATCGACCAGGCTGCGCTCGAGCACAGCCACAATCTGCGCGGAGGCCGTGCCGTCGCCAAACGGATTGCCGGCTTGCGCCATCCGCGTGTAGGCCTGGGTGTCCTGCGAAAGCCGGGTGACTTCGGCGACGATCGCGTTGCGTGTCGCGCCGATCAGCAGGGCGCAGCCCGCTTCAATCGCCTCGGGCCGTTCAGTCTCGTCGCGCAGCACCAGCACGGGCACGCCGAAAGTCGGTGCTTCTTCCTGCAGGCCGCCGGAGTCGGTCAGCACCATCCACGCATCGGCCAGCGCCTGCTGCATGCCGGTGTAGTCCAGTGGCTGCGTCAAGGTCACGTTGCTTATGTCGCCCAGCAGGGCGTTGACCGGGCCCTGGATCACGGGATTGAGGTGTACCGGAAACAGCACCCGCAGCTCAGGCTGCCGGCGTGCAATGTCCGCAATGGCGTGGCAGATTTCTTCCACATCGTTGCCCCAGTTTTCACGCCGGTGCACGGTCACAAGCAGGTGGCCGCGGCCCGCGCTCGTGCGCTTGACGCCGCGGTGGGCGCAGGTCCATTGCTGGGCATCAATCACGGTGTTGCCCGTGAGGTGAATGAATTCGTCGGCAATACCCTCGGTCTGCAGGGCCACCATGGCGCGCTGCGTGGGCGCAAAGTGAAACCGTGTCAGGCGGCTGATCATCTGCCGCAGGCCCTCTTCGGGAAACGGCCTGGCCAGGTTGTAGGTGCGCAGCCCGGCTTCCACATGCGCCAGCGGGACGCGGTTGTAGAAAGCGGCCAGCGCGCCCTGGAAAGCGCTCTCGGTGTCGCCCTGCACGATGACGAGCGACCAGTCTTGGCCGGTCACCACCGCGTCGAGCTGCTGCCGGCATCCCATGCTGAAATCCAGCAGGCTGCTGCCGCCACGCTCCAGCGAGATGTCGGGCGTCACGTCGAAACATTCGAATATCTGGCTCGCCATGTCGCCATGCTGGCCCGTGTGCAGCCACTGCACACGCGCCCAGTCCGTCGCACGCAGCGCGTGGTAGAGCGGCGCCAGCTTGATGATTTCAGGGCGCGTGCCCGAGACGATGAGAATGTTTTGCATGGATGCTTTCCGGAAAAAGGGGAGAAACGGCTGCGAACCCGCACAGCTGGTGCGGGGGCCGGGGGGAGGAGTCGAATCGGAATGTGCGCGGGGGTCAGCGCGGGGTCACGTCAGGTTCGCGCCGTGGCCCGGCATGGCAGCGGGGGTCAGCAAGTCAAGAATCACGACCAGGTCGCCGCCGAAACGCCCCACGCCGAGTTCGTGCATGAGTTGCTGCTCCTGCGCGGGCGAGTCCATGCGCAGAAAACACAGGGCCTGCCGCTTGCCCGCCTGGCTGGCCGCCAGGATGTCCAGCCGGGCGACGGAGCCATAACGCGAGCACAGCGAATGAAGGGCGGGGCGCAGCGTGCTGATGTCGGGAAAATTTTTTAGCTGGTCGAATTCGTTGTGCATAAATTTTGAAGTACGGATGTCTTCTGGAATGAGTGAAAACTTAAGTTCTCAATCAATATAGAAAGCGGGCATAACCCGGCACCTGAGGGAAAGCCGTCCCTGGCTGTAGGACGCTGCGCCGGTCCTTCTGTGCGCTGTCGCACATAGGCGTCGCCCAAACCTTCCGCTTCGCCACCCGGCACCGGGCGACAAAAAGGCCAGCGCTCGCTGGCTGCGCCGTCCTACAAGCCCGCGCGCCGGCGGACGGCATTTTTTTCATTTCCCTGGTGCCTCATGGAGGAAGCCGCTTCATTCACCGCCTTGCAGGCGGTCCAACTCCTCACCGGACAACCACCATGGCACTCATCACCTACCTCGCCGAAGACAACAAGATCATTCGGGACAACCTGATCGACACCCTGGAGGAGATCGCCCATGTCCAGGTCGTGGCGCACGCGGTCACCCAGGCCGAAGCCAGCCGCTGGCTGACGCTGCATGACGGCACCTGGCACCTGGCCATCGTGGATCTGTTCCTCGAGGAAGGCAGCGGGCTGGGTGTGCTGGCCGGCTGCCGCCACCGCGAGCCCTACCAGAAGGTGGTGGTGCTGACCAACTACGCCACGCCTGAAGTGCGCCGGCGTGCGGCCGAACTCGGCGCCGACGCGGTATTCGACAAAACCACCGAGATCGACGCGCTGCTGGCCTATTGCGCCGAACAAACGGCCAACATCCTCACGGAAGACGTGCGGGCGGCGCAGCGTGAAGCCGTCGCGCAGCACGATCAGGCCAGCCCCACCTGAGGAAACCGGCGTTCGCTCCACGCACCAGGCCGTTTGTCGGTTTGTGCGATGGCGTACATACAAAGCGTTCGGAACGGCCTAATATGGCAGACTGGCACGACACCTCTGTCAGAGGCATCCCTCGAAGCCAGATATCGCTTCGGAGCTTTGTTGATGGCCGTTTCCCCCGATCCCCGAAAAAACGACTTGCTTGCAGCCTTGCCTGACGCCGAGTTTCAGCGCTGGTTGCCGCAACTCGAGTTGGTCGACATGCCGCTCGGCCAGGTGGTTTATGAATCGGGCAGCACCCTGAGCCATGTGTACTTCCCGACCACCTCCATCGTCTCCCTGCTGTATGTGATGGAAAACGGCGCCTCGGCCGAAATCGCCGTGGTCGGCCACGAAGGCGTGGTCGGCATTTCGCTGTTCATGGGCGGCGAATCGACACCCAGCCGGGGCGTGGTGCAAAGCGCCGGCGAGGGCTTCCGGCTCCCGGCGCAGGTCATCAAGGAAGAATTCAAGCGTGCACCGGTGTTGCACCTGCTGCTGCGCTACACCCAGGCCCTGATCACGCAGATGGCGCAAACCGCCGTCTGCAACCGCCACCACTCGCTGGACCAGCAGTTGTGCCGCTGGCTGCTGCTGAGCCTGGACCGGTTGCAGGGCAACGAGCTGGTGATGACACAGGAGCTGATCTCCAACATGCTCGGCGTGCGCCGTGAGGGCGTGACCGAGGCCGCGCTGCAGTTACAGGCGTCGGGTTTGATCCGTTACGCGCGCGGCCGCATCACGGTGCTGGACCGGCCCGGGCTGGAAAAGCGCACTTGCGAGTGTTATGCCGTGGTCAAGAAGGAATACGACCGTCTGCTCCCCGACAAGCTGGCTATCTGACCCCTGTCCCGTCTTCGTGTGCTGACCCCATGGTCGGTGTGGATAGATTATCTGGCGCATACTGGGACACCGACTGGAACTGCATCCGACAGTGGCGCGGCCTTGTAATTGCCCCGGTGACGGGGCCGCAACCCACCGGAGTGCTGCTTGCCCATCGTCGAAAACCACCTTCTTGAACGTCTCCCCCGCCGGGACCGCGTGCGCCTGCTGGCCGCTTGCGAGCCGGTTGAACTGGTGCTGTCCGAAGTCCTGTGCGAGCCCGGCCAGCCGGTCCGCCACGTGTACTTTCCCACCCAGGGCTTTATCTCGCTGGTCACGCCGGTCGATGGCAGTCCGGGCGTGGAGGTGGGCATGGTAGGGAACGAAGGCATGCTGGGTGCGCAGCTGGCGCTGGGTGTCGCCACTGCGCCGTGGCGCGCGCTGGTGCAGGGCGCCGGCGGCGCCTGGCGCATCGGCACGGCCGCCTTCAAGCGCGAGCTGGCGCGCAGCCCGTCGCTGCAGCGCGGCCTGAACCGCTACCTGTACGTGCTGATGGCGCAGCACGCCGCGTCTGCCGGCTGCCTGCGTTTTCACCTGACCGGCCAGCGCCTGGCGCGCTGGCTGCTGATGAGCCAGGACCGCGCCCACTCCGACAGCTTTCATGTCACGCACGAGTTTCTCGCCTACATGCTGGGCATGCGCCGCGTCGGCATCACGGCCGCCGCCAGCGCCCTGCAAAAAGAAGGCCTGATCGAGTACCACCGCGGCAAACTCACCGTGCTGGACCGCAAGGGGCTGGAGGCCGCCGCCTGCTGCTGTTACGCCGTCGCCCGCCGGACCTACGCCGAGTTGCTGGGGTAGACACCCCTGCCGTTCGCCTGCCGTCCGGGGTGAGCCTGCCGAAGCCTGTCCTGAGCTGGACGAAGGGCCTGTCAAAGCTCAGGGCGAACGGGGCTGACTGAACAGCATGGGGGCCAGCACCGCCGCGCAGTGGACCACCCCACGGCCCACCCCTGCGTTCGTTAGCGCACCGACGATAGGAAAGAAATCCTTTACAACCAACAGCATCGGACCAGACTACCCACAACTGCACAACCTGCATGCAATGGCGGCAAGCGCCCCATGGCACAGAGAGGCTACGTAATGACCTCATCCACCTTTCTTCCGCGCACGCCAGGGCAGGCCGCCGGCGCGCGCGGCGTGAGCCCACCATCCCTGCACGATACGCCGCCGGCCCTGGTGCCGGGCCTCAACGGGTTCGGAACCCACCCTGAGGCAGCCCTCCCCGATACACCGTATGACGCCCACCTGTTCATCGAGGTCGAGGACTGGGATGCCCTGTTTGAGGCGGTAAAAACCACGCTGCGGCGCGTTGTTGGCGAGCGGCTGGGAGAGCTGCCCGAGGTGCCCGGCCATTCGGCAACATTGGCTGCCAGCCTGGTGCAGGCCGTTGTGCTCGACTGTGCCCGCTCGCTGGACCGCCTGCACACCGCGCTGAAGCAGGAACGCAGCCACCGTCCGACACCCTGACGGGCGCTTTGTGAAGCCCTGGCCGGCCCCGCGTCTGTTAGCGTGGTCAGCATGCCGGTCATCCCTCCCATGCCCCAGAACCTGCCGCCCGGCCCGCTCGTGGTGCTGGAGCGGGCCACTGGTGCGGGCGCTTGGATGCTGGCGCTGCCGTCGCACCAGCTGACATGGACGGCGCACCTGGCCGCCATGCTGGAGATGACGCCGGAGCAGGCCCCGCCATGGGCCAACGCACTGGATGTGTATGCGCCCGAGTCGCGCGCCTGCATGGCCGCGGCCCTGCAGCGCTGCCTTGCGGACGGCACGGCGTTTGACGAAGAGGTGCAGGTCATCACCGCGCGCGGCCAGCGGCTGTGGATGCGCTCGCTGGGCGAGGCCTTGCGCGATGACTCGGGCGCCATCGTGCAGCTGTCAGGCGTTCTGAAAGACCTCACCGCCCGAAAACGCGCCGAGCAGGAAAGCCAGAGCCTGACCATGCGGCTGGCGACCACGCTGGCGAGCATAACCGACGCTTTTGCCACGCTGGACCGCGAAGGCCGGCTGACCTATGTCAACCGCGAGAGCGAACGTCTGCTGCGCGCCCCAGGCACGGCGCTGCTGGGCCAGACGCTCTGGGACGCGCTGGACGGCAACGACACAGGCCGGGTGCACCAGGAAATCCTGGAGATGCTGGGCAGCGGGGCCAGCCGCGAGTTCGAGGTCTTCTGCGCCATTCCCGACCGATGGCTGGAGCTGCGCGCCTACCCTTTTTCGGAAGGGGTGGCCGTGTACCTGCGCGATGTCAGCGACAAGCGCCAGGCGCAGGAGCAGTTGCTGCTGCTGCAAACCGGCATCGCGCACCTGAACGACATCGTGATGATCACCGAAGCCGGCCCGGTGGACGCGCCCGGCCCGCGCATCGTGTTTGTGAACGACGCCTTCGAGCGGCAGACCGGCTACAGCCCCGACGAAGCGCTGGGCCAGACGCCACGCATGCTGCAGGGGCAGCGCACGCAGCGCGCCGAGCTGGACCGCATCCGGCAGGCGCTGGAGCAGGCGCGGCCGGTGCGCGCGGAACTCATCAACTACAAGAAAAACGGCGAGCAGTTCTGGCTGGAGCTCGACATCGTGCCGGTGGACTATTTCAGCCGGGGCCTGACGCACTGGGTGGCCGTGGCGCGCGACATCACCGAACGCAAGGCCGCCGAGGAAGAAATCGAGCACCTGGCGTTTTACGACACGCTGACCCAGTTGCCGAACCGCCAGCTGCTGATGGACAGCCTGCGCACAGCGCTGTCCCACACCGGCCACCCCGACAGAACCGGGGCGCTGATGTTCATCGACCTCGACAACTTCAAGGTGCTCAACGACACGCGCGGCCATGCCACCGGCGACCTGCTGCTGCAAAAGGTGGCAACGCGCCTGAACAGCTGCGTGCGGCTGCGCGACACCGTGGGCCGCCTGGGCGGCGATGAATTCGTGGTCCTGCTCGAAGACCTGGGCGACGACCCGCCGCTGGCCCGCAAGAAGGCCGAAGTCGTGGCACAGAAAATTCTGGCCACCCTCAGCGAGCCCTGCGACCTGTCGGGCCTCGACTATGACGGCACCTGCAGCATCGGCATCACGCTGATCACCCAACACCAAAAAAGCGTGGGCGACCTGCTCAAGCAGGCCGACCTGGCGATGTACCAGGCCAAGGCCGCGGGGCGCAACACCATCTGCTTTTTCGACCCCTGCATGCAGGCGCTGGCGACGGCCAACGCGGCGCTGACCTACGAGCTGCGCCAGGGCCTGCGCAACCAGGAATTCGTGCTGCACTACCAGCCGCAGGTGGGCCCCAAGGGTTTCATGGTGGGCGCCGAAGCGCTGGTGCGCTGGCAGCACCCGCAGCGCGGCCTGGTGTTTCCCGACAGCTTCATTCCCCAGGCCGAGGAAAGCGGACTCATCATGCCGCTGGGCAAGTGGGTGCTGGAAACCGCCTGCGCCCAGCTGGCGCGCTGGGCCGCCTGTCCGCTCACCGAAAAGTTCAGCATCGCGGTCAACGTCAGCGTGCGCCAGTTTCGCCACCCCGAGTTTGTCGAGCAGGTCATGGCCGCCATCGCCAGCGCCGGCATCAGCGCGCACCGGCTCAAGCTGGAGCTCACCGAAAGCCTGCTGGCCAACGACATGGACGTGACGATTGCCAAGATGGGCACCCTCAAGGACGCCGGCGTGACGCTGTCCATTGACGACTTCGGCATCGGCTACTCGGCGCTGTCTTACCTGAAACACCTGCCGCTGGACCAGCTCAAGATCGACCGCGCCTTCGTCAAGGACGTGCTGACCGACCCCAACGACGCAGCGATTGCGCGCACCATCATCGGCCTGGCGCAAAGCCTGGGGTTGGGCGTGATGGCCGAGGGTGTGGAGACCGAAGCCCAGCGCGACTTCCTGGCCCGCCACGGCTGCCACTGCTTCCAGGGCTACCTGTTCTGCAAGCCGCTGCCTATCGACGAACTCGAAGTGTTCATGCAGGGCATGGCCAAACCGCCGGAGGGCGCATCGGGCTGCTGAGCCACGCTGCGTAGCGCCAACGAAACGCTATTGAATTTATAGCTGCTAGCGCATTAACCACCAGGGCTGGAGTCACTTTTGGCTTGTAAAAAAACCGAATCGGGGCCTGTTCCGGCGCCATCGCAATGGCGCGCTCCTTTTTCACTTCACAAGCACATTCAGAAGCTGGTGCAGTGCCAACGAGCCTATCCGCGCCTTCTCCATGAATTCCTTTGAAAAATACTTTTCATAGACCTTGGACTCGAAGGCCGCGCCACCGAAGCGCTCTGAAAATTCCTGCTTCAGCCTGGCCGTGGTTTTGCCCAGTACCGGATAGCCATGGGCGGTCAGCAGCAGCGCCTCAAGGCAGGGGTCAGCCGCAACAACCTGTACCTTTGCTTTGCGCGCAAGCGCCCGGGTCTTGTCGTTCCAGTCCGTATCGGTGTCCAGTAACACCACTTTCAGGTCAAACGCCGCGTTAAGCGACTGGCGCACCGCCACGTCCACCACATGCGCTGCTCCTTTGCCGCGCGCGTTCTTGATGGTGACCGCCACACCAGAACCGCGCAGGACGTACAGGGCCTTCAAATGCCGCAGCAATACGACCTCGGAATCTC
Organism: Polaromonas sp.; assembly: GCF_029945925.1. GTDB lineage: Bacteria > Pseudomonadota > Gammaproteobacteria > Burkholderiales > Burkholderiaceae_C > Polaromonas. Next base: position 148,824 of record NZ_JAQSDN010000035.1, read on the forward strand.
CCTCACCCACCAGCAGCACGGTGCGCGCCACATGGCGCCGCTTTGCACCGCCCTTCATAGCTGAGGCACGGCACCAAAAGCACCCGCCATGTACTTGGCGTAGAAATTGTCGTCACTTCGAATGCCGTCCACAGTGTCGAGCCGCCAGGCGCTGCTCTCGTTGTTTTCGTCCTTCTCCACCAGCATGACTTGCGACTTGTGCAGAATGTTCAGCACCTCCATCGCATGGCAGGTGAACAGCAGTTGCGCGCGGTGCGGGTTGGTGGCTGGGTTGGCGAACAGGTCCAGAATTGGCTCCAGCATGTGCGGATGCAAGTCGTTCTCGAACTCGTCGATCACCGCCAGACCGCCTGCAGCCAGCACCGGCAGCAGCCGGCCCAGCAACACAAAGGCGCCTTGCGTGCCGCTGGATTCCAGCGCGAACGGCAGCTCAAACGACACGCCCTCAGCCGCGCGGTGAATGCCGAAAGGCAGCCAGAACTTCTCCGTCTTGCCATCGGGAAGTACGGCCTCCATCTCGCGCACCTGCAGGTCGCTCAGGCCGAGATCCCAGGCAGCCAGCAAGCGCACCAGTTGCTGACGCTGCGATTCCTCGGCGGCAAAGTGCGTTGCGGCCCGAACCAACTGGTCTGTGTCATTCACCAACCGGCCAAACTGGTGGATGTTGGTCGATATATGGCTGCTGACCAGGCGCTGGGCCAAGGGCACGCCGTACTGCGCTGCGGTCGCAATCAACGAGGCATTGGGCCGCACCTTGCGCGCCTCGGCCGGCGCCAGGCCGAAATCCTGCTGCTTCACGTCGTAGCTCTGCGAGCTTTCATTCCACTCGCGCACAAACACATAGCGCATGCGTTCGTGCTTCACATACAAGGCCTCGTGCAATACGCGCTGCGGCGTGCAGCGCAGCGTGTAGCGCCAAAGGCGACCGTCGAAATCCGCCTCCACCTCGAACTCGGTTGGCTCACTTTGCGCCGCAGCATGCGGCCGCAATGGCAGCGGGGCGCTGGGCTCGGTGCCAAATGAATGGCGCATGAACCAGTCTAAAAACAGAATGGGTTTGAGCAAAGCCGTTTTACCACTGGCATTCGGGCCAATAACAGCCATCACCGTGCTGACCCGCGCCGCTGTGGCCGCCTGACCCGACCAGACGGCGGCAGGCACCCGGCCGTCCAGCAACCAGGAAACCTCAGTTCGCTCACGGAAAGACTGGAAGTTTGAAAACGCGTAACGGTGCAACATGGTCCAATTAAATCACTTTTCAGACATTTTTTTGTATGAAAGTTGAATGGTCTTTGAAAATTCAAAGGTTTTAGCTAACGGCAGCGCACCCAGGGAGACCGGCAGGGTGGCATCGCGATGCCGCCGGCGCACGCGCCAGCTGCTGAGAGCGGCCTCTGGCTGTCAGATTGCTATTAAATCAGTAGCTGCCCGCGCAGCACCCACCTGGGCTGGAGGCACTTTTGGCTTAAAGAAATGAATGGAGGCCTGTTTCGGCGCCCAACTCACACCTGCGCCGACTCCGCCGACTGCGCCGCCGGCCCGCCCAGCTTGAGCCCCAGCGCCTTGATGACTTTCATCACCGTCGCGAACTCCGGGTTGCCCTCGGGCGACAAGGCCTTGTACAACCCCTCACGCGCCAGGCCGGTGTCGCGCGCCAGCTGGCTCATGCCGCGCGCGCGGGCGATGTCGCCCAGTGCTGCGCGAACAAGGCTTCCGTCACCCGGGTCTTCATCCACGCAGGCCTGAAAGTACAGCGCTACGTCTTCGTCCGTCTTGAGGTCATCCACCGGGTCCCATCGGGTAAATTTCTCGATGCCGTTTTTTTCAGCCATGACTCAATCCTTCCAGTCTTTAGCCATCGCAATGGCACGTTCAATGTCGGCATCCTGTGAGCGTTTGTCGCCGCCGACCAGAAGCACGATCACGAACCAGCCTCAATGAATACCTGAGTTTGTGCGGGACAGCCTGGTCAACGCACGCTGTCACGGATCGCCGGCAACTGTTCAATCAAGCTGGGCAAGGCCGTCTGTATGGTTTCCCAGACAGTCTCCAGGTTGATCTCAAAATAGCCATGCGCAATGCGGTTGCGCATGCCCTTCATGCTGCGCCAAGGCACCTGCGGATGCTGGTCGGCAAATGCTTCTTGTCCTTGAGCAATTTGGTGGCCTCTTCGCCAATCAGGATGAGGTTGAGAATGACGGCCTGCTGCGTTCGCTTGTCCTGAAGGAATTCCTCTTTCGATACACCCTCCACGTAAGCGCAGGCCTGAACGGCGGCCTCAAGCATGTGGTCCAGATAGTCCGGCACGCGGCTTGCGCTCATACCGGAAGGGCTTCGGCCAGCACCTGCGCCCTGAACCTGGCCGGCAGGTCGCCCGGCGTCAGCAGATCGACGGGAACACCGAGCAATTCCTCCAGCTCCACCTGAAGCCCGCCCAGATCAAACAGCGTGGTGCCCGGCAGCGGGTCCACCAGCAAGTCAATATCGCTCCCCTCCGCGTCATTGCCATGCACCACTGAACCGAACACACGCGGGTTGGCCGTGCGAAAGCGGGCGGCCGCTGCGCGCACTGCCATTCGCTTCGATTCCAGGGAGATTGATGGTCGCATGGCGTTCAGAAGGTGTTTTGTGCGATGTTAGCCGAGTACACGGCGGCCAGCAGTTTTTTGCGCGCTCGTATCGCTGGGAGAACCGGACGCGGCGCCAGACCGTTCCAAATTCAGCGCCAGCAGCCGCTTGAGGATTTCCTCGTCAGGCATGTCTGCGCTGTAGTCAGCCCAGCCGTAGGCCGCCGCCACGGCGGCGTCGAGCTCTTTGTGCGCCGCGTCCAGCCAGGCCGGGCGCTGGTTGTAGAGCTTGGTCAGCGTGCGATCGGCCAGCTCCTTTTCAAAACCGGCTTTGGGCAGGATGCGGTCCGGGTAGGGGCTGACCGTCATGCCCAGCGGCACCACCTCGGGCACCCGCTGCGTCCACTCGGGCGGATTGAGCCAGGCTTCGCGCAGGTCGTTGAGGCGTTTGGCGGCGCGGGCGATGGCTTCGGCGGCTTCGCGAATCGCTACCTTATTCATAGCTGCTGGCGCCCGTCCCTGCTGGGCTGCAGGCACATTTGACTCTGAAAGCCCGGCGGGAATCAGCGCGCCTGCCCCCGGGTTTACGCCCTCTCCCGCTGGGAGAGGGTGGGGGTGAGGGCTCCCCGCCAGCGCCTCGGTTCGCTGGTGCGCGGTGTCGGCGGGGGTCAGGCCTTCGGGGAAGGGGAAGGTTTCGAAGCAGGTGGTGGGGGTGTAGCGCGGATCGTTGCCCACGCCGATCGACGTGCCCATGCGCAGCGACCAGAGTTCGTGGAAGCGGCTGTGCAGCAGGCCAAGCGTGGTGTCGTCGGCACGCGCCACCGTGATGAGCGCCTGGTCTGGTGACGTGGTGACGGGTAGCCATACAAAAAACCTGTGCTTCGAGTGCGCAACCGTGGCGATAAAACGGGTCAGTGGTTTGAAGGCTACGCGCATCTCCACCCGAGGTCTGCCAAAGCGCCACCAGAAATCACGCAAAGCCGGTTCTGTTTTTTTGACTCGTTCGGGCTTGATGCATGCGACAACGTAGCTGAAAGGCTTTTCGTACAGTGCGGCCTCGGCTTCAGCAAGGTCGTTGCCGAAATCAATAATCCATTGGTGCTGTGGCCCGCGACTCAGTTCAAAGCCGTTTGCCCAGGGTTTGAGCACATCGCTGTTAGGCCGTCCGTGCGGGTTGGGCAGTCGTAGCCAGTCACGCGCAAGCTCGGCGTCAATCTCGAATTTGGCTTTCTTCGATGCGCCCTGAAAGCTGGCCCCCAGGTTCTCAGCCAGCGTGTGCGCTTTGCTAACGTCCAGCAAGTCACCAGCCGTCGTTGGCGCGGTGAGGTCAGCGTAGATTTGCGGCACGGCGATGCCATTGAGTTGTGCGCTCTTGTCGTGACCAAAGGAAATGAGCGATACGCGGACGGCTGCGCCTTCATTGACCCAGGGCTCGTCGCTCCAGGCCGCGTAGATGTTGCTGCGTTCGGTGATCGCTTGCAGCACTTTTCTGTTGGCGCCGCCGCGGATGGAGTTAGTGGCGACCAGCCCCGCTGCGCCCAAACCATTGGTTTCGATGGCCTTGAGCGCCTTGGCAAACCAGTAGCACACCAGATCCGCGCCGCCTGGCACGCTGAGTGCGTAAATTTCATCGAGTGCCCGGGTGTAGGCTTCGCCCAGTTCGCGGCGCTTGCGGCTTACGCCCAGAAACGGCGGGTTGCCAATCACCACACTGGCCTTGGGCCACATGGCTTCGACAACGCGGGGAGCGCCCTCACCCCAGCCCTCTCCCACGGGGAGAGGGGGTTTTTGAGAGCCCTCTCCCGCGGGGAGAGGGGGTTTTTGGGAGCCCTCTCCCGGCGGGAGAGGGAGAAACGTCAGCAGCGCATCGCGGCACTCGATGTGGTCCAGCGGCTCCAGCACCGGGTTCGTCTTGAACTCGTAGCCGTGTTGCAGGCGCCACTGCAGCTCGCCTATCCACACCGTCACGCGCGCGAGTTCGGCGGCGTATTCGTTGAGTTCGATGCCCAGCATGTTGTACGGGCCGGTCACCAGGTCGGCCTCGCGGTCCAGGCCCATCAACGCGGCGTCAATGTGGCTCTGGTGTTCGATGTCTTTGAGCGCCTTCAGGCCCAGGAACAGAAAGTTGCCGCTGCCGCAGGCCGGGTCAAGCACGCGGTAGCTGCTGAGCTGGTCCAGCCAGCCGATGAACCTGGCCTTGGCGGCCTTGTAGTGTTTGTCGCCCTTGCGGGTGCTTTTGGCCATCAGCGCCCGTATGTCCTGCGCGGTCTGCTCCCATATCTGTAGCAGCGGGCGCTTGAGCACGGGCTCGACGATTCTCTGAATCGTGGCCGGGTCGGTGTAGTGGGCGCCCAGCTGGCTGCGTTTGCCGGGGTCCAGCCCGCGTTCAAACAGGGTGCCAAAGATCGACACGTCGATCGCGCTCCAGTTCAGCGCGGCGGCGTTGCGCAGCTCGGTCATGTCGAGCACGGTGAGCGCGGGCACCTTGATCTTTTTGAACAGGCCGCCGTTGAACCACGGGATGTCGTCGTTGCCGTACAGCCCCCCGTCACGCATGACGGTGAACAGGTTGCGCAGGCCGGTGGTGAGCTTGTCGCTGGTGAGCTGGCGGTTGTTGACCAGGCCCTCGAACATGCGGCCGGGCAGCAGGCCCACGTCTTCGGCAAAAAAGCAGAACAGGCACTGGGTGAGGAAGTGCGCCACCTCGTCGGCGTGGGTTTGCGCCTCCTGCGGCTGCGTGCTTTTGTCGGGGCCGCGTTTGCGCAGGCCGTCGGCCAGGGTGGCAAAGCTGCGGGCCGCGGTTTCGGTGATGTCGCGGCTGGTTTTTTGGGGCCTGAAGCTTTCCGGGTCGGTCCAGATGCGGCGCAGCAGGGCCAGCTTGTCGGGCTGGTCCAGCTCGGCCAGCGCCACATGGAAGGTTTCGGTCGGGTGGCCGGTGAACTGGGTGTGGATGCGAATCGTCAGCCGGTCACACACCACCAGAATCGGCGGGTTGCTCAATGCGAGACTGTAAGTAAGCAGCTGCTTGAGCGCGGCGTCGAGGTTTTTGCCGGGCGCCTTGTTCTCCCATGCAAACGCGCCGCGCTTGAACACGTCGGCATAACCGGTGCGCCCGCCGATGACGGCGTTTTTCTCTTCAAACAGATAACCGGCCTCGCTGCCGGGTTTGGGCACGGCCAAGAGTTCGCACAAGTCAATGAAGTGGCTTTGCGCGCCCTGCTCTTCGTTGAGCGCAAAGGCCGGGCCGCCGGGACCCCACTTGGTGATGAAGGTTTGGGGGGTCATGGGTTAGTAGCCCCGCAACATGAATTCGATGGACGCTTCGGCCAGGGCCTGCTCTTGCGGCCCGAGGCGACCGACGGGATGGCGCAGCAATGCCGCCGGGACAGACAGCAGGTTTGGGGTGTCCATCACATAACTGTCGTCCAGAAGGTTCAACAGGCCCTGTGCACGGCTGGCGACTGGATACTCGGGTTTGGCAGCCAGCAAGGGAATGCACCAGCGGGTGGCGGTGCTGACCAGATCGCTTTGCACGTCCAGGTAGAGCTGATGGCTGGCGCGCGGATTGGGGTTGCGGAAAACGTCGAAGCGCGCCATGTCAGCCTTGCAGCGCGTCTGGATGGCCGGCCAGATATTGCTGCAACTGCTCAGCGGCCGTGCCGTCTTCGGCGATGCGCTGCGCATAGGCCTCAAGTGCCACCCTGTTTTCCAGGGCCCACTGGGAGCACTGCTCGTAGCCGCCCGGTGGCAACCAGCCATCGGCCACAACAACAGGCCGGGGTTCCGGCGCCCGGTTGGCGGGCACGGCTTTCATTGGAATGAGTTCAAACCGCTCGTCGGGATGAACGATCACGTCAAACAGGCGACCGGCAAACTTTTTACCCAGCGAGATCTGGCCGCTGGCGCCGACTTCTTTAAGCATCGTGTGTCCTTAATGACTGTGGGTATTGTTGGCCGCAGCCTGCTTTTTGCGCCATTCGTACATGCGCCGGCCCATGCTGCCGACCGCCTCGTAGTGCTGATTCATGCTGTCGATGACGCCCTGGTTTTCAGAGGCCCATTGGCGGGCCAGGCGTTCCGTCTCTTGCGGGCTGCGCTCCTGCGCCGCCTTGCGCGCCGCCAGCCGCTCGGGCGTGAGCCAGCCGTCGCCGACGCGGTAGGTGCCGGCCTCTTCCTGCACACGGGCAGGCGCAGAGGCGGCCGTGGTGTCCTGAATGGCAGGCATGGCCTTCATGGGCACCAACTCCACCCGGCCGTCGGGATAGAAGACCACATCAAACAACTGGCCCGCGTATTTTTTACCCAGCGAGATCTGGCCGCTGGCGCCGACTTCCTTGAGCATGGCGCACCCTTTCAAACGTTCATGCCATCATGCCGCATGAAATTTGAGGCGTCAAATTTCTGCCTGAGCTGAAGGCCTTTTGGGCAGAGCAAGGTCAATTCAAGCCCTTATTGTTTCTCATATGACAATATTAAATTGCATTGAATGCTATTTTTCTTTGTTATCAGCAACAGTAAAGTTCGTACATCGATGAGCCGCAACCAATAAACGACTCACCGAGGCTGGACAGACGGGGATCAAAAGCCCGCCATGCCCGGACATGTTTATTCACTCTTCCAAGGAAATTTCATCATGACCGCTTCCAAATTCTTCGCTGTTGCCGCTCTTGCCACTGTTGCCTCTTTCGGCGCCCAGGCTGACGAAGCTGACGGTTCGCAGTTTGGCATCCAGTTCAACTCGACCCGCTCCGTCGCCGAAGTGCGCGCCGAAGCCGCCGCCAAAGTGGCAACCCACAGCCAGGAGCCTGCCGGCTCCCGCGTTGCGGCCACCGTGCAGTCTTCGACCGACCGCGCCACCGTGCGTGCACAGGCAGCTGACGCTGTGCGCCTGGGCCAGATCCCGCGCGGCGAAGCCAGCTACATGTAATGGTTGCAGGCTGACCGGGTTTCCGGCCGGCTGATCCCCACCACCCGGGCTCCGGCCCTGGCAGTGGGTGAATCTTTTGATATCGGGCTCTTCGGAGCCCGATTTTCTTTTCGGGACAGGAAGCTGAGCACTCACGTCCCCGACAGCAAGGCCGCATTGCCTCCCGCCGCCGTGGTGTTCACGGTAACGGTCTGTTCGGCGCAGAAGCGATACAGGTAGTGCGGGCCGCCGGCTTTGGGGCCGGTGCCGCTGAGGCCCTCGCCGCCGAAAGGCTGGCTACCCACCACCGCACCGATCATGTTGCGGTTGATGTAGATGTTGCCGACATGCGCGGCCGCGGCCAGCGCCTGGGCGCGCGAGTCGATGCGGGTCTGGATGCCCAGCGTGAGGCCGTAGCCGGGCGTGGCACCGCCCGGTGCTGCCGATGAACCGAGGGCGTTGATCTGCGCGATGACGGCCTCGGGCGTGTTCAGCGCGCCGCTGCCCCAGCGCACGATCTGCAGCACCGGGCCGAAAATTTCGTCTTTCACCTCGGCCAGGCTGGCAACTTCAAAGGCGCCGGGCAGGACCAGATTTGCTATTGAATCAGGAGCTGCTTGCGCCCGACCAGCAAGGGCTGGAAGCACTTTCGACGTTGAACCCAGGCGTTGCAGGTGGTTCTGGATGTTGTCATACGCCTCGCGGTCTATCACCGGGCCGACGTCGGTGGAAAGCTGGGCAGGGTCGCCGACGGCCAGTTCCTGCAGCGCACCCTGAATCATCTCCATCACCTTGTCGGCAATGCCCTCGTGCACACACAGCAGGCGCAGCGCTGAGCAGCGCTGGCCGGCGGAGCGGAAGGCGCTTTGCACCACGGCGTCCACCACCTGCTCGGGCAGGGCGCTGCTGTCGACCAGCATGGCGTTGATGCCGCCGGTCTCGGCAATCAGCGGAACGATGGGGCCGTCCTTGGCGGCGAGCGCCCGGTTGATGATTTTGGCAACCTGGGTGGAGCCGGTGAACACCACACCGGCGATGCCCGGCGCCGCCACCAGCGCCGCACCGACGGTGTCGCCAGGGCCGTGCAAGAGCTGCAGCGCGCCTTCGGGCACACCGGCGGCGTGCAGCAGCTTCACCGCTTCCCAGGCCACACCCGGCGTCTGCTCGGCGGGTTTGGCCAGCACCGCATTGCCGGTGGCCAGCGCGGCGGCGACCTGGCCGGTGAAAATGGCCAGCGGAAAATTCCACGGGCTGATGCAGACCCAGACGCCGCGTGCGGTCAGGCGCAGCTCGTTGGTTTCACCCGTCGGCCCCGGCAAGGCGATGGGCGCCATGATGCGTTCGGCTTCGCCCGCGTAGTAGCGCAGGAAGTCGATCGCCTCGCGCACCTCGGACACCGCGTCGCCCCAGGTCTTGAAGGCCTCCCGGACCAGCAGCGCGCAGAAGGCGGGCATCTGCTGCTGCAGCGCATCGGCGGCGCGGCGCAAGGTGGCCGCGCGTTCGGCCACCGCCACTTTGCTCCATTTTTGATAGCTGGCTGCGCCCGTCGTGACTGCGCTGGAGGCCAATTTGGCATCAAACTCCGGTACAGCGGGCACCTGCACCGTCTTGAAGGCAGCAAACAACGGCGCACGCATGGCCTCCACCGTGAGGTCCAGCCCCTCGCTGTTGGGGCGGCCGGGACCGTACAGGGCGGGCGGCAGCGGCAAGGACGCTTCGGGTTCCACACGCAGGGGCGAGGTCAGCAGCTGTTCCATGCCCACCGATTCGTCAGCGAGCTGGTGCACAAACGAGGAGTTGGCGCCGTTTTCCAGCAGGCGCCGCACCAGGTAGGCCAGCAGGTCGCGGTGGGCGCCCACCGGGGCGTAGACGCGGCAGGCAATTTGGGGGGTTTTCAGCACCTCGCGGAAGACGCCTTCGCCCATGCCGTGCAGCCTTTGTAATTCAAACTGGGCTGGCACTGGGTGTGCAGGGCCCTCACCCCCGCCCTCTCCCGGGGGGAGAGGGGGCCATGCGGTATCGGTCTTACTCCCTCTCCCCTTGGGAGAGGGCTGGGGTGAGGGCTCCCCGGCTGGCGGTTCAACAGGGCCTGTCCTGAGCCCGGCGAAGGGCTCAACGCGAACGGCCTGGGCCATCTGCAAAATCGCCGCAATCGTCCCCGCGTTGTGCCCCGCGAACTGCGGATAAATCGCGTCGGGCGCGGCCAGCAGGGCCTGCGCGCAGGCGAGGTAGGACACATCGGTGTGGTGCTTGTGGGTGAACACCGGGTAGTGCGGCAGGCCCAGCTCCTGCGCGCGCTTGATTTCCGAGTCCCAGTAAGCGCCCTTGACCAGGCGGCACATGAAACGCAGCCGGTATTGGCGGGCCATCGCAATGACGTGGTCGATCAGGTCCAGCGCACGCGTCTGGTAGGCCTGCAGGGCCAAGCCGAAGCCCTGCCACTGCGGCTGCTGCTGCGCCACCAAAGCGGCCAGGGCTTCAAACACGTCCAGCGAGAGTTCGAGCCGGTCCACCTCTTCGGCGTCGATGGTCAGGTTGATGTTGGCGCGTGCGGCCAGCTCACACAAGCCCCAGACGCGCGGCACCAGCTCGGCCAGCACGCGCGCGTGCTGCGCGTCCTCGTAACGCGGGTGCAGCGCGCTGAGCTTGATGGATATACCGTCATTTTGCTCACACGCCCTTTCCACACCTGCGCGGGCAGCTATGGATTCAATAGCATGGGTATAGCTGGTGAGGTAGTGCAGCGCATCGGCCTCGGTGCGCGCGCCCTCGCCCAACATGTCGTAGCTGAAGCGCAGGCCGGGGATGTCCTTTCGCGAACGGTCGGCTTCCTTCATCGCCTCGCCGATGTTCTGCCCCAGCACAAACTGCCGGCCCAGCAGTTGCACCGCGCGCAGGGTGGCTGCCACCACGGTGCGCGCGCCAAGCTTGCTCATGAGGCCAGGTTCGGCAGCCTGTCCTGAGCTTGTCGAAGGGGGCAGAAACTTCTTGGACATGGCGATGGCCGAGGCCGACAAGCGCGCCATCATGGCGTCGCTGGCGCCGTCAAAATCGGCACGGCCCAGCTGGTCGGCGGTCAGGGCAATCGCGGTCTCGGCGTCGGGCACGCGCATCAGCGCCTCGGCCAGGCGCATCAGGGCCAGGCCTTCGGCGCTGGAAATCGGGTACTCCTTGAGCAGGCTTTCCATGGCCCAAAACGGCGGAGGGTTGTTGCGCACCGCCTGCACCCAGGGCCGGGCCAGGGGTGCGGCGGCGGCCCAGTCCAGTGCCCCGGCCAGCGCCTGCAGATGCCCGGAAACGATGCTGGCTTCGGGCCGGTAAGGGAAAGGAAGGCGTGCCTGCTGGGACATGAAAATCTCCGTAACCTGGTGAATAACGCCATGTTCTCTGGATTCGATGGGAATTTCACGCTAAATTCAACCATCAATCCTGAATAATTCACTAGCATGACCGACACCCCGCCCGACATCGACCGCATCGACCTGAAGATTTTGAGCGTGTTGCAGCAGGACGGGCGCCTGTCCAACCTCAAGCTGGCCGAAGCGGTGGCGCTGTCACCCACGGCCGTGCTGGCGCGCGTGCAGCGGCTCACGCGCGACGGCTACATCCTGGGTTACGAGGCGCGGCTGAACCCGCTCAAGTTGGGCGCCGGCATGCTGGTGTTCGTCGAGGTGCTGCTGGACCGCACCACGCCCCATGTGTTTGAGGCCTTCAAGGCCGCGGTGCAGGTGTACCCGCAGATCATGGAATGCCACATGGTGGCCGGCGGCTTTGACTACCTGCTCAAGACCCGCATGGCCGACATGGCGGCCTACCGCGACTTCGCCGGCAACGCGCTGTGGCAGTTGCCCGGCGTGCGCGAAACCCGCACCTACGCGGTGATGGAAGAGGTCAAGAACACCACCCAGTTGGCCCTGGGTGTGTAAGCACAGCAACTGCAGCGCAGGCAGCGGCGGGCCATTCGCGCTTTTTTAAGCAAAAGTTCGCATCTTCGGGGCAAACCGCGTTGTCAAATTCAGTTATTTAAACTAAGTTGGCCTCGGGTAGGTTCTGCCTTGCATAGGCAACCCGCCCGCATCGTCCAAAAACGCCACGGAGTCCAACATGAATTTTTTCCAACGATGGGGCGCCTGCAGCCTGCTTGCGGTCCTGCTCACGGCGCCCGGCCATGCGGCGGACATCGGCGTCACGGACAAGGAAATCCTGGTGGGGCAGTTCGCGGCCCAGACCGGCCCCGCCGCTGAACTCGGCAAACGCATGCAGTTGGGCATGCTGGCGCATTTCAAGGCGGTCAACGCGGCCGGCGGCATCAACGGCCGCACCATCCGGCTGGTGTCGCGCGACGACGGGTATGAACCGGAGAAGGCGGCGGCCGCCGTCAAGGCGCTGATCGAGGAGGACAAGGTGTTTGCGCTGGTGGGCTCGGTCGGCACGCCGACCACGCTGGCGGCGGTGCCCGCCATCAATGCGGCCGGCATTCCGCTGATCGGTCCCTTCACCGGCGCGCAGGCCCTGCGCGAACCGCTCAACCGCAACATTTTTCATGTGCGCGCCAGCTACTTTGACGAAACCGAACGCATCGTGCAGCACCTGAGCACGCTGGGCATCAAGAAGATTGCGGTGTTCTACCAGAACGACTCCTACGGCAAGGCCGGCCTGGAAGGCGTGACGCGGGCGCTGACCAAACGCAACCTCAAGCCCGCCGCCACCGTGACGGTGGAGCGCAATTCGGTCGACGTCGCCGCCGCATGGGCCGAACTCCTGAAAGCCGCCCCGGAGGCGGTGGTGCAGATCAGCGCCTACAAATCGTGCGCGGCGCTGATCAAGCTGGCGCGCAGCAAGGGTTACGGCGGGCAGTTTTTCAATGTGAGCTTTGTCGGCTCCACAGCCCTGTCGGCGGAGCTGGGCGATGCCGGGGCCGGTGTCACGATTTCTCAGGTGGTTCCCTTTCCTTACACCCCGTCGTCTGCCGTGGTACGCGAATACCAGCAGCGCATGACAGAGGCCGGGCACAAGGACTTCGACTTCTCCAGCATGGAGGGCTTCCTGGCGGCCAAGGTGTTTGTCGAGGGCGTGCGTCGCGCCGGCAAGACGCTGACGCGCGAGAGCCTGGTCACCGGGCTGGAGTCGATGCGCGAGGTCAACCTGGGCGGCTTCATCGTGAACTATGGGCCCAAAAACCACGAGGGCTCGCGCTACACCGACCTGACCATCATCGGCCGGGGCGGGCGGTTTGTGCGATAGGGCCTGTTCCCCCTATAGTGATGTTTTTTTTGGAGGACCCGCCATGAAAGACCTGACACCTTATCGCCTTTGGAGTGGCGCCGCGCTGGCACTGCTTGCCCTCTCCGCCCAGCCGGTGATGGCACAGTCCCTCAAGCCCGGTTTGTGGGAGATCAACAACAAAATGCAGTCCAGCTCGGGCCAGATGGAAAAAGCCATGGCCGAGGCGCAAAAGCAGATGGCAACCATGCCGCCCGAGCAGCGCAAGATGATGCAGGACATGATGGCCAAACAGGGCATGTCCATGGGCCCCGGTGCCGGAGGCAACATGGCCGTGAAAATCTGCATGACCAAAGAAATGGTGGAGCGCAATGAGCTGCCCGCCCAGCAGGGCGACTGCAAGACCACGAACTCGCCACGTTCGGGCAACACCATGAAGATGTCGTTTGCCTGCACCCAGCCGCCGTCCAGCGGCGAAGGCACGGTCACCTTTGTCAGCCCCGAGGCCTACACGATGAAGATGACCATGAAAAGCATGATGCAGGGCAAGCCGGAAACCATGACCATGGACGGCGGCGGCAAGTGGCTGTCGGCGGACTGCGGAAACATCAAGCCTATGGTTGTTCCCAAAAAATAATTGGGACGAGCCACCGGCGGCTGCGAGAATCTTTCTCCCTTCAAGCCGGGGCCGCGGAACCGGCTTCGCCGGGCCGCAGGCGCAGCGGCCCCCTCGGGGGGCAGGGAGCTACACGCAGTGAGCGACCGTGGGGGCTTATCTAGCACCGAAAATGGCGGTCCCCACCCGCACCATGGTGCTGCCGGCATGAATGGCCGCTTCCAGGTCGGCCGTCATGCCCATCGACAGCGTGTCCATGGCCTGCGGCAACACGCCAGCCCGATTTATCTGGTCAAAAAGGTCTGCAGCCCTTTTGTGGACAGCGCAAGCAGCTACAAAATGAGGAGCAGGCTCGGGAATCGACATGAGGCCGCGCAGCTGCAGCCGCGGCAGCCGCGCGACCTCGACCGCCAGTGCCTGGGCGTCCTGCGGCGTCACGCCGGACTTGGTGGCACCGCCGTCGATGTTGACCTGCAGGCACACCTGCAGCGGGGGCAAATGCGGCGGGCGCTGCTCGCTCAGGCGCTGCGCAATCTTCAGGCGGTCCACCGACTGCACCCAGTCGAAATGCTCGGCGACCAGCCGCGTCTTGTTGCTCTGGATGGGGCCGATGCAGTGCCACTCCGAAGGGCGGGAGGGCGGCAAGCCAAGGTGATCGGCTTCCCATCCGCGAACCGCAAGAATTTTGTCCACCCCCTCCTGGATGTAGTTCTCGCCGAAAGCGCGCTGCCCGTCGGACATCGCGTCGATCACTGCATCGGCACCGAAGGTCTTGGACACGGCCAGCAGTCGCACGCTGGCGGGGTCGCGTCCGGCAGCGACACAGGCCGTGGTTATACGGTCACGGACAAGTTGGAGGTTGCGCACAATCATGGTCATAATCCAACTGTAAACTTATGAGGGATCCCCGGGATGGACATTACCCAACTGCTGGCTTTTAGCGTCAAGAACAAGGCGTCCGATCTGCATCTGTCAGCGGGCCTGCCGCCCATGATCCGGGTGCACGGGGATGTCAGGCGCATCAATGTCGACCCGCTGGACCACAAACAGGTTCATGCCATGGTGTACGACATCATGAACGACACCCAGCGCAAGAACTACGAAGAATTCCTGGAGATCGACTTCTCCTTCGAGATCGACGGCCTGGCGCGTTTTCGTGTCAACGCCTTCAACCAGAACCGCGGCGCGGGCGCCGTGTTCCGGACCATCCCCTCGAAAATCCTGACGCTCGAGCAGCTGGGCGCGCCGAAAATTTTCGGCGACCTGGCGATGAAGCCGCGCGGCATGGTGCTGGTCACCGGCCCGACCGGCTCGGGCAAGTCCACCACGCTGGCGGCCATGGTCAACTACCTCAACGAAACCGAATACGGCCACATCCTGACGGTGGAAGACCCAATCGAGTTTGTGCACGAATCGAAAAAATGCCTGATCAACCAGCGCGAGGTCGGCCCGCACACGCTGAGCTTCAGCGCGGCGCTCAAGTCCGCGCTGCGTGAAGACCCGGACGCCATCCTGGTCGGCGAGATGCGCGACCTGGAAACCATACGCCTGGCGATGACGGCCGCTGAAACCGGCCACCTGGTGTTTGGCACCTTGCACACCTCGAGCGCCGCCAAGACCATCGACCGGATCATCGACGTGTTCCCGGCCGAGGAAAAAGACATGATCCGCGCGATGTTGTCGGAATCGCTACAGGCCGTGATCTCGCAGACCCTGTGCAAGACCAAGGACGGCCAGGGCCGCGTCGCCGCGCACGAGATCATGCTGGGCACCAGCGCCATCCGCAACCTGATCCGCGAGGCCAAGGTCGCGCAGATGTACTCGTCCATCCAGACCGGTAACAGCGTGGGCATGCAGACGCTGGACCAGAACCTGACCGACCTCGTCAAGCGCAACGTCATTTCCGCCGCAGAAGCACGCGGCAAGGCGAAAATACCCGAGAACTTCCCCGGCTGAACATGCCCCCACGGTCGCTCACTTCGTGTAGCTCCCTGCCCCCCGCGGGGGCCGCTGCGCCTGCGGCCCGGCAAAGCCGGTTCCGCGGCCCCTGCTTGATTAAAGAATTTTGAAAAGGAGCGCTCATGGAACGCGACCAGGCCAGTAAATTCATCAACGACCTTCTCAAGCTGATGGTCAGCCGCAACGGCAGCGACTTGTTCATCACCGGCGATTTCCCGCCCGCGATGAAGGTCGACGGCAAGGTCACCAAGGTCTCGCCGCAGCCGCTCAACGCCGGCCACACGCTGGCCCTGGCGCGCGCCATCATGAACGACAAGCAGGCCGCCGAGTTCGAGCGCACCAAGGAGTGCAACTTCGCGATCTCGCCGCCCGGCGTCGGCCGCTTTCGCGTCAACGCTTTCATCCAGCAGGGCAAGGTCGGCATGGTGATGCGGGTGATTCCGGCGGTGCTGCCGACCATCGACGGCCTGGGCGTGCCGCAGGTGCTCAAGGACGTGGTGATGTCCAAGCGCGGCCTGTGCATCCTGGTGGGCGCCACCGGTTCGGGCAAGTCGACCACGCTGGCGGCGATGGTGGACTGGCGCAACGAAAACTCCTTCGGCCACATCATCACCATCGAGGACCCGGTGGAGTTTGTGCACCCGCACAAGAACTGCGTGATCACGCAGCGCGAAGTGGGCCTGGACACCGACAGCTGGGAAGCCGCGCTGAAAAACACCCTGCGCCAGGCGCCGGACGTGATCCTGATGGGCGAGGTGCGCGACCGTGAAACCATGGAACACGCCGTCGCCTTTGCCGAAACCGGTCACCTGTGCCTGTGCACGCTGCATGCCAACAGCGCCAACCAGGCGCTGGACCGCATCATCAACTTCTTCCCGGAAGAGCGCCGCGCCCAGTTGCTGATGGACCTGTCGCTGAACATGAAGGCCATGATCTCGCAGCGCCTGGTGCCCAAGCAGGACAGCAAGGGCCGCGTCGCCGCCGTGGAGGTGATGCTGAACACGCCGCTGATTTCCGACCTGATCTTCAAGGGCGAGGTCTCCGAGATCAAGGAAATCATGAAGAAAAGCCGCAACCTCGGCATGCAGACCTTCGACCAAGCGCTCTTCGATGCCTTCGAAAGCAACATGATCACTTACGAAGACGCGCTGCGAAACGCCGACTCGGTCAACGACCTGCGGCTGCAGATCAAGCTCAACTCCCAGCGCGCCAGGACGCAGGATCTGGCGGCCGGCACCGAACACATGGCCATTGTCTAGGGCTACTGCGCGGGCTTGATGCGTTGTTGGTCGGTGCTCGCAATCCTCACGTACCCAAAGTACGTTCCGGTTGCTGCGCGCCGCCCGCCTAGCCTGAAGCCCGCTCGCTACGCCCTCCCACCTCTTTTCCCCTCTCCCACACCATGAGCAATACCAACCCCAAAACCTACGAACCCGCCCCGTCCCGCCAAGTTGCCTTTCTGGGCCTAGGCGTCATGGGCTACCCGATGGCCGGCCACCTCGCGCTGGCCGGCCACCAGGTCACCGTCTACAACCGCACCGCTACCAAATCAGTAGCATGGTGCGCAGAATACGCGGGCACCAAAGGCCCAAAACATGCCGCAACGCCGCGTGAAGCGGCACAGGGCGCCGACATCGTTTTCTGTTGCGTCGGCAACGACGATGACTTACGCGGCGTGACGCTGGGCCCCGACGGCGCCTTTGCCGGCATGCGGCCGGGCGCCATTTTTTTGGACCACACCACCGCATCGGCCGACGTGGCGCGTGAGCTGTATGCAACGGCCCAGGCCCTGAAGCTGCAGTTTGTCGACGCCCCGGTCTCGGGCGGCCAGGCCGGTGCACAAAACGGCGCGCTCACCGTCATGTGCGGCGGCGACGCGGCGGCCTTCGACGCCGCCAAGCCGGCCGGCATGGCGTTTTCCAAAGCCTTCACGCTGATGGGCGCCAGCGGCGCCGGCCAGCTCACCAAAATGGTCAACCAGATCTGCATCGCGGGGCTGGTGCAGGGCCTGAGCGAAGCCATTGCCTTTGGCCAGAAGGCCGGGCTGGACATGAACCAGGTGCTGGACGTGATCGGCAAGGGCGCCGCGCAAAGCTGGCAGCTCGACAACCGCGGAAAAACCATGGTGGCCGACAAGTTCGACTTCGGCTTTGCCGTGGACTGGATGCGCAAGGACCTGGGGCTGGTGCTCGACGAAGCCAAGACCAATGGCGCGCGGCTGCCGGTCACGGCGCTGGTGGACCAGTTTTACGGCGATGTGCAGGCCATGGGCGGGCAGCGCTGGGACACGTCCAGCCTGATCAAGCGGCTCAAATAAATAGCCCCCACGTTCGCTCGCTGCGCGTAGCTCTCTGCCCCCCGAGGGGGCGCTGCGCCTGCGGCCCGGCGAAGCCGGTTCCGCGGCCCCTGCTTGAAGCAGACGCGCCCCCCGGTCGGGTACGCGGTAGGTGGGGTCCACAAAAAAGGCCGGTGCAAACACCGGCCTTTTTTTGTTTCCCCGCGCTGCCGGGATCAGCCGCCGCTGCCCGCCGGACGTGTTGCCGTGGCCGGTTTGGCCGGCTGCGGCACCAGGCCACGCAGCTCGTCTTCGCTGATGATCTCGAGAATGCGCACCACCTTCTGCACGCCGCGGGCACCGCGGACAATTTCCGTGGCGCGATCGGCTTCGCGCTGCGTCACACGGCCCATCAGGTAGACGGTGCCGCGCTCGGTGACCACCTTGAAGGCGTTGGCGTAAATGTCGCTGGAATCGATCAGCAGGGCCTTGACCTGGCCGGTGATCAACACGTCGGAGGAGCGCTGCACCAGCGTCGGGCTGTTGATGATGGCCAGCTCATTGACCACGGAGGCCACGTTCTCCACCCGCGACACGACCTGCTCCACCAGCTTTCTGTCCTGCTCGTTGAGAACTTCGCCGGTCAGCAGCACCTGCCGGTTGTAGCTGGTCACGCTGACGCGCGCCCGGCTGCCGATGTTGTCGCGCAGGCGGGCCATGGCGCGCAGCTCGATGCCTTCGTCTTCGAGCTGGGCACCCGAGGTGCGGCGGTCAATGGCGACCAGCGCGCCGGCCGCTGCACCGCCCAGAACCAGGGGGAAGCAGGCGCTCAGGCTGCCGCCCACAAGGGCAGCGGTGCAAACGGTCAGCAGCAGCCGCTGATAAGGTCGCAGGGGTCCGGACATGGTTTTGACGGTCATTTAAGTGTTCTCCTGGTCACCAAGTAATTGGGCATCCACGCCATCACAGATACAGTGAAGGGCCAGCAGATGAACTTCCTGAATGCGTGCCGTGCGGTCGTGCGGCACGCAGATGTGCACGTCGGTCTCGCGCAGCGCGGCGCTCATTTTTCCGCCGCTTTTGCCGGTCAGCGCCACCACGGTCATCTCGCGCTCGTGGGCCGCCTCGATGGCCGCCAGCACATTGGCCGAGTTGCCGCTGGTGCTCAGCGCCAGCAGCACGTCGCCGGCACCGCCGAGCGCGCGCACCTGCTTGGAGAAAATCACGCTGAAGTCGTAGTCGTTGGCGATCGCCGTGAGGATGGAGCTGTCGGTGGTCAGCGCAATGGCGCCCAGCTCGGGCCGCTCGCGCTCAAAACGCCCGACAAATTCGGCCGCAAAATGCTGGGCATCGGCCGCCGAGCCGCCATTGCCGCAGGCCAGCACCTTGCCGCCGCTGGTCACGCTGGCCAGGATGGCCTGCACCGCCGCCGCAATCGGCTTGGACAGGATTTGCGCCGCCTGGTACTTCAGGTCGGCACTGTCGATGAAGTGCTGTTCGATACGTTGTTCAAGCATGGGGCAATGATAGCGGGTCGGTGGTTGTAACAAACAATCACGTCTGTGGCCGAACCATGGCCTTTGATAGCGCGCCGCGCACAAATCAATACAGAGCCCTGGCCAGCCGCATCGCGCGTGCGGCCTCCTCCGGCATCAGGTCGCTGTTCCCGCCGCTTTTCCCGTGGTCCAGGCCGGCAGCGGCCGCGGCAGATGCAGCACGTCTTCGGCCAGCCACAGGGCGCTGCGGCGGGCACGCTGGACGACAAGCTCGAGTGGCAACTGCTGATAGTCGTCGTTGAAGACCTCGAAGCTGTAGTCGCCCTCGTAGCCCAGCGCCTGCAGCCGCAGCGCCAGGTCGGCCAAGGCTTCGCTGTGCACGCCTTCTCCGGGGAACACGCGAAAAGTGCGCGCTGTTGTCATGCGCTCCTCGAACGTAGGGGTTTCGTTCCACATGAAGTCCGACAGTTGCACCAGGAAGATGCGCTCGGGGTCAAGCTCGTCAATGGCTTCCAGTGGTGTCTTGGCGGCGAAGATGTGGAACGAGTCCAGGCCCAACCCGAGGTTGGGACAGTCGGCCCGTACAACGACATCCCATGCGGTCGTGAACTCGTTGATGGTGCGGCCCCAGGACAGTCCCTCGTAGGCGACGCGGATACCCAGCGGCACGGCCAGCATGGCGAGCTTGCGCAGGTCGCGCGCGATGTCGTCCGGGTCCTGAGAGGCATGGCGCGAAGTGGACGAGCAGGCCAGCAGCACGCGCGAACCCACGGCCTCGCACATCTGCAGCATGCTCTTGGCGATATCCACCTTGTAGCCATGCAGGTGGCCCGACAGACCCTCAAAATCGCGCAACACCTGAAACCCCGTGACGCGCAGCCCGCTGGCGCGCACGGCCGCCGCTGCGGCCCGCACGCCGCCCGGGTGGCCGGCGATGTCGCGGGCGCTGAGCATGACTTGCTCGAAGCCGTCCGCACGGATGGCGTCAAGTTTGGCCTCCAGCGGGCCAGCCAGGGTGATCGTGTCCATGCCGAAACCTGCGATGCGTCGGTCCATACTTGCTCCGCTAGAGATCGGCATGAACCAGCTCGAAGGCGACCGAGCTCAGTTGCGTGAGCATGAGGGCGCCCCGGTCGTCCGGGTGCAGACGGGCCGAATCGACAAACTGCACCCCCCGGCCGCGCAGCGCGGCGACGGCAGCAGCCACATCGGGCGCCCCTATGCCCACACGCTGCATCCGCTCGCGTCCGTCGTCATCATCCAGCCCGACCGGCTCCACCAGTTGCCACATGAAGCGGCCACAGGGGCTTCGCATCAGCTTGCCGGCCGGCATCACCCCAAAACGCTGGTCGTCCGGGATCTCGCTGAAGCCGAACATGCGCTCATAGAAGGTCAACCACTCCGCGCTGCGTGCCAGGCCAATGTATTGAACAACGCCGAAGAAGGCGGTGCCGGCGATGGCCGGCGGATGCGGGTCCACCGTCGGGATGGGCAGGAAGTCAATGTCGTAGATCGGGAAATCGCTGTAACGGTCCACGAAAAAGAAGTGGGAACCGCCGGGTCCGTGGATAGCGGGAATGTTCAGCTCCATGGCCCGGGCATGGCTGGGCGCCTCCCACGCGCCAAGCTCGATGCAGCGTGCATGCGCCAGCCGCGCGTCCTGGACGCGGAAGGCCACGGCCGAAAGCACAGGGGACCCGCCTTCAGTGGCACTGGCGCGGGCGTCGTCCGGGTGCGCATTGACCACCAGGTTCATGCCGCCCTGGCGGTACAGCATGACCTCCCGCGAACGATGCCGTGCAACAGGACTAAAGCCCATGGCCTCCAGCACCTGCCCCAGAGCCTGAGGGCGCAGGGTGGCGTATTCGACAAACTCGATGCCGTCGAGTCCGAGGGGGTTGGGTTGCTTGGGCAACGATTCGCGGTCGATGGTCATCCGGACCTCCTCGAAGTGTGTTTACCGGCCGGCAAGCAGCCGCTTGAAGTGTTGCTCGACGCGCGCCGCGTCGGCCTTTATGCCCGTGAACAGTTCGAAAGCGCCCACGGCCTGGCCCACAGCCATGGCGCCGCCGTCCACCGTGGGGCAGCCCAACGCCCGGGCCGCTTCCAGCAATTCAGTCCTGATCGGAAAGTAGACGATCTCCGACACCCACATGGAGGCCCGCAGCAGCCGGGCCAGGATCGGCATGCCGGGCAGCTTGTCCATGCCGGTGGGCGTGGCGTGGATCAGGCCGGTGGCGCCTTCGATAACCTGCGCCGCGTCGCCATATGCGACCACGCGGTCCCCAAAGCGGGCGTTCAGCGCCGCCGCCAATGCGCGGGCCCGCGCGAGGTCGGTGTCAACGAGGCGCAATTGCACGGCCCCCAGGCTCAGAACTGCATGCGAGATCGCCGAGCCGGCGCCACCCGCGCCCAGCAGTACCACGCAACCGAGGTCGGCCTTGGGGAGCGCGCGGTGAAAGCCCCAAGCCCAGCCCGAGCCATCGGTATTGTGGCCGACCAGACGCCCGTCGCGCAGGACCACTGTGTTCACGGCGCCCATTGCCTCGGCTTCGGGGGAAAGCTCGTCGAGCAGCGGCATCACCGCCTGCTTGCACGGATAGGTGATGTTCAGGCCGGCGAAACCCATGATCCGCGCTGAGGCCAGCAGGGCCGGCAGCTGTTGCACGGAACCCGGGGTCTGGTCGAGGTCAATCAGCTGGTAGTGCAGGCGCAGGCCCTGATGGCGCGCTTCCTCCTCCTGCATGGCGGGAGTCAACGAAAGCTGGATGCCGGAGCCGATCAGGCCCACGAGGAGCTTGGTGGCCGCCATGTTCACCCCGTATACCCCGCCAGCCGCGGCAGCCACAACACCATGTCCGGCCACATCGTCACCAACGCAAGCGCGCCCAGCATCACCAGAAGGAAAGGCATGGCCTCGCGCACCAACTCCCCGAGCGAGACATTGGCTATCTTGGTCATCATGAACAGCAGCAGGCCGTAAGGCGGTGTCACCAGCCCGATCATGATATTGAGCACTGCCATCACGCCGAAATGCACCGGATCGACGCCCAGCGCCACCGCGGTGGGCAGCAACACGGGCAGGATGATCAGGATGATGGTCGAGCCTTCCAGGAAGGCGCCCAGCACCAGCAGGATCAGATTGACTATCAGCAGGAAGCCCAGCGGCGAGAGGTCAAGGCCCTTCATGGCTACGCTCAGCGTTGCAGGAATATTTTCTGAGGTGATGACGTAGTTGAACACCAGCGCACCGGCAATCAGCATGCCGATGGAGATGCTCATGCGCGCGCTGGAGAGAAGCGAATCGTAGAGATCGCCCCAGCCCAGGCTGCGATACAGGCCCACGGAGATGAGCAGCGCGTAGGCCGCAGCCACGCCCGCCGCCTCGGTGGGCGTGGTAATGCCACTGTAAAGACAGCCCAGCAGGATAACGGGCAGCATCAGGGCCGGAAAGGCTTCACGCGTGATACGGGGCATGTCCCGCAACGGAACCTTTGGCTCGAGCGGGAAACCTCGTCGTTTGGCCAGCACATAGATCAAGGCCATCTGCACCGCGCCCAGCAGCAACCCTGGCAGGACGCCGGCGATGAACAGGTAACCGATCGACGTGCCGGACACTAGGGCATAAAGCACCAGAGGAATCGACGGCGGCAGGATGGGCCCGATGACCGCGGAGACGGCACTCAATGCGGCTGCGAAGGCCGGGGTGTACCGGCCATCGCGGGTCATCATGGACTGCATCAGCTTGCCGGAGCCGGCAGCATCGGCCAGGGCCGAGCCCGACATACTGGCAAAAACCACACTCTGCAGCACATTGACCTGGGCCAGACCGCCGGGAAACCGGCCAACGATAGCATTGCAGAAGCGCAGCAGGCGATCCAGGATGCTGCCGGTGCTCATGATGGTGGCGGCAAGAATGAACAGCGGGATTGCCAGTAGCAGGAAGCTGGAGTAGGTGCCGTTGAGCAACTGCTCGGCCGCCGCGCCCATGTCCATGCCCTTGAGGTACAAGTACAGGACGGAGCCGCCGATCATGGCCTGGCCAACAGGTACACCGAGCAGGCTCAGCACCACGATGGCGCCAAGGGCCAAGGAAAAAGGGCTGGTGAAGTTCACAAGGCAGAAGAGTTGGCAGGCGGATCGCTGCGATCGGGCGCCGGCCCGCGGACCAGCTGGCGCAAGGAACGGGCAATGAGGGCCACGACAAAGACCAGGTAGATCGAATACATGACATCCATGCGCACGCCAAGGGTGGCGCTCTTCTCGACTTTCATGAAGGTGACGTACGACCAGGACGCCGGCAGCGACATGCCAAAGAGCACAATGACACCCACCGCGCCGATGGCGCCGATCACCCGCCGGGTTCGGCGGCTGCCGCGCCCGGCGATCAGGTCAATGCGAATCTCCTCATCGTCCTTCAACACGAAGGCCGCACCCCACAGCACCAGCCACAGCCACGCTGCCAGCGACAGCTCGCTGGTCCAGCCTACCGGCCAGTTGAAAGCGTAGCGCAGGACGATCTGCACGATGAAGGCAACGAAAATCACCGCCAGCAAGAGCGCCGCGACGCCTTCGGCGAAGCGGTGCAGCGGCCTCAGCACCCGATCGAGCATGGTCTGCGGGCTCACTTCAGTGCGTTGATCTTGTCGATCATGCCGGCCGGCCAGCTCTTGGCCTCATCGGAAGCCAGGTACATCTTCTGGGCGTGGTCGCGGAAGGCATTGATGTTGGGCACATACACGTCCAGTCCCTGCTTGCGGAAGGTCTCGGCCAGCTCGGCTTCACGCTTCTGGTGCTCGGCCGTGCTCCAGGCAATCGCCTTGTCGGCGGCGGCCTGGAAGCTGCGCTGCTTGGCCGGCGTCATGCCCTGCCAGGTCTTCATGTTGACGGTCAGCAGGTCGAAGGCCACCAGATGCGACGTCAGCACGATTTGCGACATCACCTCGTAGAACTTCATGTTCTGGATGTTGGGCAGGGGATTGTCCTGGCCGTCGATGGCGCCGGTCTGCAGGCCGGTGTAGGTCTCGGCATAGGCCATAGGCGTGGGGTTGGCACCGATCGAGCGGCCCAGCATCTGCCAGGTATCGCCCGGCGGCATGCGCAGCTTGACGCCCGCCAGGTCGGCGGGCACGTTGATCTTCTTTTTGGACTTCAGGCCCACGTGGCGTGTGCCGAAAAACGTCGGCCCCAGGATCTTCACCTTGAGCTGGTCTTCCACCATTTTTTTCATCTGGGCGCCGAGGTCGCTGCTGAAGAAGCTGGTGAGATGGGCTGGGTCGCGGAACAGGTAGGCGGAGGTGAGGATGGACCACGCCGGCACCTGTTTCGAGATGTCCTGCGGCGCGATGTTGCCCATCTCGAGGTTGTCGCGCTGCAGGGCGACCAGCTCCGTGCCCTGCCGGAACAGCGTGGAGTTGAGGTGCGTCTCGACCTTGAAGTCAGACTCAATGTTCTTGGCAAACATCTTCATCATGTCGGCGCGGATGTCCTTGTCCGAGAACACAGCGGCGAAGCGCAGCGTGGGGGCGGCCTGCGCCCAGGCCGGCAGGACTGCGCCGGCAGCCAGCGTGGCTCCCGCACCCAGCAGCGTGCGGCGATCAATAAAACGGTTCATGGTGTTGTCTCCTGTGATGTTGTGATGAAAGAGCGCGGAAAAATCAGATTGTGGGTGCACCCGCCAGCCTATGGGCCAGCGCCCGCAGCGCCAGTTCGTAGCCGAACGGGCCGAAGCCGCAGATGACGCCGGTAGCGGCCAGCGACACCAGCGAGTGCTGGTACAGCGGGTCGCGCCGGTGGATGTTGGTGACGTGCACTTCGGCAATGGGCTGGTCGACTGTCTTGAGCGCATCGAGCAGTGGGATGGAACGGAACGACAGGCCGGCCGGGTTGATGACGATGGCGACGGCCCGCTCGCGCGCTTCCTGCACCCAGTCGACCATCACCCCTTCGTGGTTGGTCTGGCGAAACTCGCACGCCAATCCCAGTTCACCGGCAACGCGACGGCAAAGCTGCTCCACCTGCGGCAGAGTGGTGCTGCCGTACAGGTGCGGCTCGCGCACGCCCAACAGGTTCAGGTTGGGACCATTCAGAACGTAAACGGTGCCGCTCATTCGACGCTGGCCAGGTAAGGTCGTTTCCACATATATCTTGTCTCCAGAAGGATCGCTACGTGTTTTCTTTGCTGCCTCGATTCTGTGAGTCCCGGGGGAAAATGTTTCCAAACTGGAAACATGTTTCATAATACAGAATGAACATCGCACTTGACCGGGGGCTGTCCATTCTGGAACATCTCACCCGCTATCCACAAGGCTTGCCGCTCTCGTTGATGGCCTCCGAGCTCGACATTCCGCTCAGCACCTGCCACCGCCTGCTCGCCGACCTGCAACATCGCGGCTATGTACGCCAGGCGCGTAAGCAGGGCGACTACGTGCTGACCACCAAAATGGTGTCTCTCGGGCTGGGCTTCCTCAGCAGCGCCGGAATTGTTGACGTTGCCGAGCCGCTGCTGGAGCGGCTGGCGCAAAGCTCCGGTGAGCTGGTGCGCCTTTCCATCGTGGACGATGATCGCCTCACCTGGGTTGCCAAGTCGCAGGGCATGCGACAGACCGGACTGCGCTACGACCCGGACATGGGAATGGATGCGCGCCTGTCGTGCACAGCCTCGGGCCACGCCTGGTTGATGACCCTGAGCGACGAACGGGCGCTGGAGCTCGTTTCGCGGCAAGGCTTCGGCACGCCTGCGGAATATGGACCAAAGGCTCCGACCACCCTCAGGGCCTTGCTGGGCTTCCTGCATGCCGCACGCGTGCGGGGTTACGCCATGATTGACGAGGTCTTCGCCCCCGGAATGGCCGCCATGGCCGCACCTGTGTTTCGCCGCCAGGAAGTGATCGGCGTGATCAGCATCGCCGGTCCGCGCTCGCGCCTGAGCACCGTCAGAATGCACGAACTCGCCAACGCCCTGCTTGAGTCGGCTGCGGAGCTGGGGCCCATCAGCAATGCCTCCACCTTGTTCGGGCGTCCCCCACTGGGGAAGGGCTGAACCGGCAGGAAGCAGCCCTCATTCCTCAAAAGCGCTGCGCAACCATTCAATCGCCACCGCGCCGGGTGCGTCCGCACTACCCTCAACCAGCACCACGTCAAAACGGCAAGGCGGCGCGTTGGCAAAACGCATCAGGTAGTGGCGCGCCGCAAAAATGATTCTTCTTTGTTTGACCGCGCCGATGCTGGCCGCCGCACCGCCATGCAGCCTGTTTTTGCGCGCTCGCACCTCGACGAACACCAGTGTTCCGTCGGGCGCATGCATGATCAGGTCCACCTCGCCACCGCCGCGGCCGGGCGTTCGATAATTGGACTGGACCAGGGTCATGCCTGCGCGCAGCAGGTGGGCCAGCGCCAGGGCTTCTGCCGCGTCACCGAGGCGCTTGGTGGTAATCTGGCCAGGCTGCGCCGCTGCGTCAGCGCCGGCCCCACCCGGCGGCCCTTTTGCAACCTGTTTTCTGGAAAACCACATTGAACGCTTCCTTTGACCTGGCCCTGCCCGCTGCGCGCGCTGCGGCAGGCATGCAGCATTATCCCGAAGCTGCGCTGTATGTGGTAGCCACGCCGATCGGCAACCTGTCGGACATCAGCCTGCGCGCGCTGCATGTGCTGCAGCTGGTGCATGCGATTGCCTGTGAGGACACACGGCATACCCAGACGCTGCTGCGCCAGTACGGCATCGACAAGCCGCTGCTGGCCGTGCATGAACACAACGAAGCCCAGGCGGCGCTGCTCGTGATCGAACGCCTGCAGCGCGGCGAGCGCGTCGCCTATGTGAGCGACGCCGGCACGCCGGCCGTCAGCGACCCGGGCGCGCGCCTGGTGGCGGCCGTTCGTGCCGCCGGGCTGACCATACTGCCCCTGCCCGGCGCCAGCAGCGTGACCACCGCGCTGAGCGTGGCCGGCATCAGCGGCGGCTCGGGGTTTGTGTTTGCCGGCTTCCTGCCGTCGAAGGCGATGGAGCGGGAGCAGGCGGTGCAGGTGCTGCAGGCCGAGCCGCGCGCGGTCGTCATCCTCGAAGCGCCGCACCGCATGGAAGCCCTGGCGCGCGCAATGGCGCCGCTGGGCAGCCGGCTGGTCACGGTCTGCCGTGAGCTGACCAAGCAGTTTGAGGAAATCGCCACCGTCGCGGCGCAGGACCTCAGCGCCTGGCTGGCCGCCGGCACCCAGCGCACCCGCGGCGAATTTGCACTGGTGCTGCACCCCGGCGAAGAGGCACGCGCCAAGGATGACGGCCACCGCGTCCTGCAGTTGTTGCTGGCCGAGCTGCCGCTCAAAACCGCCGTCAAACTGGCCGCCGACATCACCGGCGCACCGCGCAATGAGCTGTACGAAGCCGCCCTGCAGCTGAAAAAAGCCTGACCACCGGGACTTTCGGGCTCCTAATTGCGCGACTCTTGGTCATTGCGAAACTCCATGCCGGGATGCGCTCTCTGCACCACCTGGTTGCTGTCCAGATAGACCCAGTAGAAGAGGTCCTGTAGGTCGTACCAGCGGTAGGTCAGGATGTCGCCCGGCCAGGAGGCAACACGATCGACAAGGGTGGGGCGCCCGAACTCGCGCAACACATCGTCACGCGTCCATTTGCCGGGTTCGATGCGCGCAAAATCCCTGGCGTTGAGGACCTGCCGGACGCTGAGCACCCGGCCCGAGGCATCCAGGTCCACCATGAAGGCGAACTGGCCGGTGGGCTGACCGGAGTACTGCAGGCGCGTGCCTTGGGGGATCGCCGCCACGGCGCCGGGCTGGCCCAGGCGCGCCACCACATCGCCCTGCGACATGCCCGGCTGGATGGCACTGAACGGGTGAAGTGCGCAGCCACCGAGCCAGAACAGGCTGACCGCCAGAACAAAAAGAATCTTGCGCAATCGCATGACGGGTCCTTGGGTTGAATGGGCGCTGTGTTTGTTATACACCGCCTCAGCTTGCAGGATTCGACCCACCCCGGATCGCAGCGGTTCCCCGCACAGCGACAATCAGTCACCTATGAACAAGCCCCATGCGCCCGCCACCGACCGCAACCGCGACCCCATCCTGAGCGTGCTGCGCGAGCGTTTTGCCGACCGGCGCTCGGTGCTCGAAATTGGCAGCGGCACGGGCCAGCACGCGGTTTATTTCGCGGGCGCCCTGCCCTGGCTGCGCTGGCAAACCTCGGACGTCGCCGGCAATTTACCGGGCATGCAGCTCTGGCTGGATGAGGCCGGGCTACCCAATACCCCCGCGCCCGTCGCGCTGGACCTGCGCCAGGACTGGCCCGATGTGTCGTTTGACGCGGTGTTCAGCGCCAACACCCTGCACATCATGGGCTGGCCTGAAGTGCAGCGGCTGTTCCAGGCCTTGGGCCGGCACATGCCGCCGGGCGGACTGCTCACGGTTTATGGCCCCTTCAACTACGGCGGCCGTTTCACCAGCGACAGCAACGCCGCGTTTGATGCATCCCTGCGTGCCGGCAACCCCGTCAGCGGACTGCGCGATGTCGAGGCGGTTCATGCCCTGGCGGCCACGGCCGGCCTGCATCTGGTGGAAGACCGCGCCATGCCGGCCAACAACCGCTGCATCACCTGGCAGCGCCGCCCGGACAAGTTCTAAAGAGCCCGTGGCTCGACCTTGCCCGGCCGCAGGGAGTAACGGTTGCCCGCGTCCAGGCGTTCCACCTGGACACGCGCGGCGCGGTTGCCGTACACCGAGGCCTTGAGCCATTCACATTCCGACTGCAATTGCGCCTCGTCACCGAGACGGGTGTGCCACACCCGGTGCTCCCCGTCCCAGCGGTAGCCCCTGGCCTTGAGCAGGTCCTTGGCCTCAAACGGCGCGGCAGTTGCCTGCAGCCGGTAGCTGGGCCTGGCCGCGACGGACAGCAACTGTGCCAGCCCCGTCTGTCCGCACACCGGAAGCGGGCTGGCCAGCACCGCCAGCAGCGCGTGGCAGTCCATTTCGGCGCGGTGCGCGTCGTAGAACCAGCCGAGTTCCAGCGCCAGCTGCGTGAGTTTGGCCGAGCCGCGGCCTTCTTTTTTCCAGTCCAGATCAGCAAACGAACAAGCCCAGGGCAATTGTGCAAACTGCGCCAGCCTGGCCTCGACAAACGGACGGTCAAAACCGGCGTTGTGGGCGATCACCAGGTCCGCATCGGCCAGCATGGCCGCCACCCGCGACTCATCGAGCTTGTGGCCGCGAACCATGTCGTCGCTGATGCCGGTGAGTTCCTGGATCTCCGGCGGAATCGGCATGCCCGGGTCTTCGAGGCCGTCATAAACATCGACGGTGCCAACCGGCAGGCCGCTGGCCAGATCCACATCGACCCGCAGCAACGCAAGCTCCATGATGCGATCCCGCGATGCGTCCAGACCGGTGGTTTCGGTATCCAGAATCAGCAGCCGCGTGACCGGTCCCCCGGCCTGGTGTGCAAACTGCTGTTCTACGGGCAGGCGCCGCAACACGCGGTAGTCGGCATGCCGCTCCAGCGCCAGCGCCATCGCTTCCGGCGTGAGCGGCTCCGATGCGGGAGCAGAAGGAACGATTCGGGCTTTGCGGGTTCGGGTCGGAACGGGCGCCGGCGTGATGGACGCTGCGTCGTCAAAACCGAATCCCAGCTGGTCTGCAAAAAGTGCGTGACCGTCTGACTCGGTGTTCATGTGTCACTCCAGGTCATGGTGCACGGGGTCATGCGTGGCCGGGGACAGACATGACCGGCTGAAAACAGATGTGGTGCGGCTGGCGGGGATTGGCTTCGGAGACCACTATATTGAACGTGTCAATGACATCCAGAACTGTACCATAATGTCTTAAAAGTCTTAAAACTGCTCACCTACCTTCGAAACAAGCATTGTTGGTCTTCCCGTTTAACGCCGAATATTCACTTTTTCTCCGCACTCGAATATGACGCCGGGTGCGACCAAAACCCGACACCGGGCCTTTCTCTGAACCTAAATTCCTCACTTTCTGTACTGACGCCGTGGACTTGCGAACAAGGAATAACGACCCTTGCCTCCAAGTTCGACGACGCGATCGGACGTCCTGACCTAGAGTTGCTCGCCGGCTGCTTTGCGTTTTTAGCGCAACACGAGACGGTGGCAATACTGGACGCATGGCAATTCGCTCCGGCGTTTCCCAAGGAACTTCTGAAGCTTTCAGATGCCGTCGCACGAAAAGCGCCTCCATACGGCGGGCAGATTAGTGCTGGGCGTATCGTCGACAACTTTGAAGGAGCGGTCACGCGCACGCCTATCGCGGCGATGCTCTGTGCCGAAGTGGGGGCACACCTCCTCGATTCAGATCGTCAAGACATTGCCAGTCTGCGCCTCTATTTGCTGATCAAGTCGATGGAGCTGGCAACTGCCGGATATCAAGCTACCCCCCACCTGCTAAACGCCTGCAAGCAGGTCCGGAAGACATTGGAGGAGCCCACCTCCAGTCGGGACGGATTGGGATTGATCAGGTATGTCTCGCCTGCTAACGAGCACTTCGGTACATTTGAAGCCTCGCTCAAAGAAGCGTCAGGGCGATTCAAGCTCCACATTGAAAGCAACGAGAAGGAATTCGACACCCCCTCCGCCACCTCTAAATTCGCTGACAACATCGAGGCCGTTGCCTCCGGTCGACCGACAAAGCTGGTGCCCTTAACCGCATCTCCATCGCCCCAGACCTCCATAGCGACCTCCACTTTTTGGGAAAAGGCGGTAAGCGATGAAGACATCGGTACAGAAGCGATAGAGAGCACCTTTTCACTTGCCGACGAGGCGCTAGGTGACCCAGAAGCCGAGTACACGCTTGAAGCGGTTGTCTTTGTAACGCCTCCGTCGCCAAGCCATTCCTATCGTCTTGGACGTGGTCTTCATCTGCAGTCTCAAGCGGATCGCAATCACATCCCAAACGCGTGGAATAGACTCCGCCCTGATGAGATTCACAATCTGCAATTGTTGATACCGCAGTGGATTTCGTCGGAGGAACATTCTTTGCTCGGAGTCATTGCGGGCTTGGCCATAGCGACTCAGAAGAGCATTGAGTCAGCGTGCAGCATTGCAATCTCCCAGGCACCTGTTGACTCTCGCTGGGTACTTGACCTACAAGGAGGTCGGCTATTGCGTTACCCAAACCGCCCTGCTTTAAGAGCAAGGGCAGCAGAAGTAAATGAGCGCGAAGGAATTCATGGTGTCACTTGGCTTAGGCCACTTGCGGATGTCCAAGTACTTACGCTCGAACCCAATCTGCACCAAGTGTTGCGAGCGGCGGCAGGGGAAAAGCCATCCGCCGATCAGTTGGGTAACCTCTGGAACAAGAAATCGACGCCACAGGCAGAGTTCAACCGGCTCTGCATGGGA
This sequence comes from Polaromonas sp., assembly GCF_029945925.1. Classification (GTDB taxonomy): domain Bacteria; phylum Pseudomonadota; class Gammaproteobacteria; order Burkholderiales; family Burkholderiaceae_C; genus Polaromonas. Next base: position 180,225 of record NZ_JAQSDN010000035.1, read on the forward strand.
ATGCCTGAGCTTGCTCGCGTGACGCAAGGCCTACTTCCCAACACCACTGAACAGCTGATATTCAACGCCACCGAGGACTCCACCTTCGCAAGAATGCTTCTGTCTACAGATGACTGGGCTAGGCCGGCCGCCGCTTCATACGCGTCCTGGACGCTAGCACAAGCCAACTCCATCATTGCTGGCTTGTCATGCGGGATCAATGTACAGCCTGGCGAATTGGCGGAAACCAATGGACTGGGGAGCGAACTCGATCCTATCGACGCACTTCTTCAAGCGGAATTCGCTCACGCGGCACAAAAGGTAAAAGACGCACTTGAACTCGAGCCTGCCCACCCAGACGCCTGGATTGAAGCCCATAACAACATCAGCGGCTACATGGTCGCCGCGCTTTTAGCCGGAACTGGTGCGCGCCCAGTCAACTCGGTCTTTGAACACCGAAACGACTTTGATCTAGAGGGGGCACGGCTCTTTTTGGATGACAAGTCGTTCGATCTAAAGGAGAACGGGAGATGGGGACGCATCGTTCCCCTGCCATCGGTTTTGGTAGAGCTCATGCAGTTTCTCTACCTTCCCTACCTCGCATGGCTCCAAGCGCAGTTAGCATCTCACGGGGCTTCATCAGAAGAGTACACCGAGCTGGCGGATGCGATATCCCGAATTTTGCAAGGCACTGCAAATGCGCTGACGCCGATGTTCTTCCTCCTCAAGAGGACTAACAAGCTCCGGATCGTTGAGGTTAGCGAGAGAGGTCTGAGCAAATTCGCGGTGTTTTCATGGTCGCTGCCGTGGAACATCTTTCGCCACCGCATGGCAACGCGACTTCGCACACTCGGGTGCGAAGAAGAACTGATCGCAGCGCAGATGGGACATGCGGAAACCGGCGCGGACACCTATGGACCCTACTCGCCACGGTGCTGGGTAGACGACGAAGCGGGCTGGCTCGCCGCTCTCGAATCCTGCGTGGGTTTGCTGAAAATCGAGCCCATCAGGTTCAGGACACCCTCTTTCTCGCCCACAGCGCTGCCAAGTGATTTCCGGCGCTTTTTTCTTGCCGCCTCATTTGGTTCAGGAGCACGGCGGAAAGATCGAGAACTGGTGAAAACTCGTGCGCATTTGGAGGCTGAAGAGTTTCTCATCAGCAAGGTCAAAGCCCACTTGAACGTAAAGGGGGCAGAGGGTCTAAAACTTGATGACAAGTTCCCAGAGCTACTGACAGATGAGCAACTCAACTTTCTGTCATCCACCGATTTCTGGACACCGCTTGGCCTTGAAATGCTTTTCACGTCCAAGAAAACGCCGCGACCGAATCAGCTGGACTGGTATGAGGCATATGAGGAATTTCGCTTGCGGGTTTCGGCAGGCTCTTTCGTTCCCCACCAAGATCGACTCAGAGTGAGGAAGCCGGTTCGGGATCGAGCCGTATTTCCGGCAGGAACGATGACTGCGGAAAGGACCTTGAAGCGCCTGCGTGAAGAGCTCACTCAAACATTTGCCACTACGCATCCCAGCCACAGATCACTTAAGCTTAAAGGCTTGCTCGTTGCTCTAGACATTGCGCTCAATAGTTCCGTTAGCGACAACTCACTGCTTTGCATGATCAGTGCAAGCGAAAGCAGCAAGCTCCAGCTGTACAAAAGAAACGCAAACGTCTTTGTCGCACGCCCTCCAGATAGAACAGAACCCCATTCTTCACATTTTTCATGGGTCTGCGTTCCCGCCCGATCTGTACCTTGTATTGCTGATCTCATGGAGGCAAAAGGGAAAGAACATAAAAGCGAAGTTCTTCCAGAAAAGATCCTCGGCTTCATCCGTGCTGCCGAACGAGAACTGGGGTTGTCTCCATTTTCCATAACCGATCGCAAAACGCTCATCCGTAAGGTTGCGGATATTGTCAACTCGGCAAATCAGCTGCTTCTGCCTGGAATCGTCGCTGGCGTGAGACGCGGTCAAGTCACGTCGTGGTCACTGAACGTGCAAGCGCTTGCTCGCGCAGTCGTTTGCAAACGTCCGGTATGTGCTGAAGCACTGGCAGGCACGCCCGCTGATGGCGCTGGTGAAACCTGGTCATCGCGCAGCGGCTTTGGTTTTCTGGCAATTAACCAAACCATCAAAGGTGGCAAAAACGATCGAGAAATGCTCGCAGGCATTCGCAATGCGCTCACGGTGTTCCAAGAGGCCGTCAAGGACACTGCCAATGAGAGTCCCGATCGGGAAAAAGCGGCGGCGACAGTTAAGAGCCTTCATGCTGAACAAGGCAGGCAGACTTCCCCCAATATCCAGCTTTTGACCGTATGGATCATCAGGCTCCTGACTGATAAAGGCGCTGCTGGCGGTTGGCTACGCGCGTCATCCATCAAAAAGTACCTATCACTCATCGCTCCTGGATTCCTCGATTTTGGCTCCGAACTCAATTTGCTTGAGGCGGGTGAAGAGGAGATCGAAGAGTTCTACAAGCGGGTTCTTTTTCGTCCAGTGGCTGTGAACGCACGTAACCAAGAACCTGACCTGGAGGGGCGGCGCCTCGACGAATTGAGCCTGTTGGGGAGGCTGCGCGAATTTCATCATTTTATTGAGCGCGAATATGGTGCTGAAAGCCCCGATTGGTCGACTTTAGGTGAAGGCTTAACTTCTTCAATGGTGTCGGCCGAGCTGATCTTGCCCATTGAGTACCAACATGCTCTACTGGCCATTTGCCCTTTGAATGCACATCTAGACAGGCAGTCGCTGATGGGGGGCATGCTCCTTGTGCTTGGCTATCGGTTTGGCCTGCGAAGTGCGGAAGCGATTTCGATGGCCAGAAACGACTGGATCGAGATAAAACAGGCGGTCGTCGTCTTAGTGAGCGGTAAATTTAAGGCGTCTAAGTCCAATGCGGGTCGCAGGCAGGTTCCATTGCTCGGAAGCTTGACTGACCATGAGCATGCAATTGTGGGCAGATGGTTCGAGTACTGGGCTAGTCTTGGCCTTCCCGACGTATCCGCTCCGATGTTCCCCTCCAGTGAGGATCTGAAGAAACCTGCGCTCGTCGATGGGCCAAGGCGAAGAGTTGTTGAGGTATTGCGCATTGCGACAGGCTCAGCCGGCCTAACGTTCCATCATGCGCGGCATTCCTTTGCTTGCAACGTAGCGCTCAGGGTCCTGCACCCCGAGTTGCTTCCACAGTATCCGCATCTTTGCGCCGACTGGCTCTGGGGGGCCGACTCAGTTCGCAAGCAGTTACTCGGCGTCACGCGCACGACTAGGCGATCACCTTGGGCGGTGTCAGTGGTACTTGGTCATGCGCATCCGGCCACGTCTCTCGGTAGCTATCTGCATTTCATACATGACTGGGCCAATCATCGTGTTATCGAAAAGCAGCCGGAGAAATTCAGGATCGCAGCTAAGTACAAGCTGCCAAGGTGTCTTGACCTAGACGAACTCGCGATGTCTCAAATGGACCATCCTGTTCCCGTTCCACCACTCCTTCCTTCCAAGACCGTGCCTCGGAAGCCGGAGGCCATTGTCCGATACCTCCAACTGTTGTCGCGAGAAATCAAGCCTGATCGGGCCGGATGGCTGTGTGGGTTCGACGAGGCCGATACTGAATATTTGATCGAAGGTCTCAGTCCACTTCGAGCGTCTTATCCAATGCTGGGGTTGAACCCTGGTAAGCCGCAACTAGCCCGACTGGTTTCTGTTCCTACCTCGGCGAGATGGAACGCGCTTGGAAAAATGCTTCATGGCTGTTCACTGCCGCAACCAGCAGGCAGGGAGGCGATGTGGCAAATTGCAGACGCCAGGCAAATTCTTCTTTGGCTTCCCGAACACTTTGAACTTTTGTCCAGCATGCTGGCCAGCTTGCAGTGGAACGAGTCGTTCCTGAATTTTTACAAACCAAAAACTAGAGCGTACACCACGGGACTTTTAGCGAACGAGCGCAAGTGGAAGCTTCTCTCTACCCACATTCCTAGTACCAAGGAGAACGTGCAGAAGTCGAAGCATCGCTCTGACCACCCTGATGAAGAGAAGCGTTTTCAGGTTGAAGTGGGAAGGTACCCCACCAAAAGTGGCCTGCACTTTTACAACGCGACCGATCGAATCGCTGTTGTACCGGCGCCTGGCATTGCGCCAGTGGGTGATCGCGCCGAGCTTATTCTTCTTTGGATTGCCCTGAATCTAGGAATATAGAAACATCTGGGTGCTATCGAGATGAAGCGCCAGAATCCTCGGTTCCGCACGGTTTGATCTTGAGCAATCGGTATGTGAAGCAATCGTCCTTTTCCACCGAATTAATCTCAACAACGACCCGAGGGAATCCAGTATCGAAGTCAAAAGCCGGATCGCTTCGAAGATTATTTCTCCGAACAGTATGGGCATACATATAGGTGTCGTGGATGGCCTCATAAAGAGCTTGATCCATATAGCTAACTTTGATGACACGTCCCTTTTCCGCTTCAAGCGCTAGCTCAATTCGCTTTTTCCGAAGATCGATGCTACACAAATACGCATGCTGCGGGTCTAAGTCCTTTACGAACGGGACAGACGGCCTCCAAGTGGGCATTCCCGCTTGATGTACTAGACATTCGTTACCAAGCTTCAGCTCCACGCTTTTAATTTCAGTTGACTTGCTCATGGATCGACTGAGGGAGCGCCCTTCTAGCATGATCTTCTCAAGTGCAGCGGCACGCTGCTCCGGTCTTTCGCTTTTATCCACCAGATCCACCACTACTTGCAGATGCTGAGGCATTGCCAATCTTTGGTCAGCGACTTCTTTTGGTTCGACGTCGTGCTGAGAGTGCCCGTCTTTTGATTCCAAATCTGCTGGGACCGGAAATGAGTCGGTCAAGTCCAAGTGGCTTGCCTTTTCACGGTCTGTCGGATTGAACATTTCGAAGGAGACAGCAAGCGCTGTCGCCTTTATAAGTGGGAGTTCATTCTTTGGCACTCTGCTCAAGTCAAGGACCGCCCAAAGTTTCCCCCAGTCGTCACCGAATTCCATATGAGTGGTCACCTTGATTAAGGATCGGATGTTGGGGCAAATTGACAAGCACGTAGTCTGAATGGCTTGCATCATCTCCGAAGCGGCTTTTTTATCGAAAATATTCTTCGGCAATTCCATCCATGAGGCCAACTCTGACTGCGTCAACTTGCTCTCAAATTTTGCTCCTAACGCTAGCATCATCGAATTATCGAGACCGGCACTCCTTCCTCCTTTCACTGTCAGAACCTGCTCGATTGCATTCAAATTTTTCCCGTCTGAAAAATTCACTCCATGCTCGTGGACTTGGTTTTCGTTTAGAAAAGCAGAATCAAGGTCGGCACCTGTGAAGGCGTAAACAACTTCCGTTTGATTACTTCCTTCGTTTCTGCCGGATTGTTCAGCTGTTATGTGAGTGGTCACTTCAGATTCCTCTTTGAAAAGCAAGATTGCTTCTCTAATAAACCTATCTGAAAACTCAAAATGAGTCCACGTTTTGCCGGCGGGCTGCTTGCAAGTCAAACCGAGGCTCCCACTGTCCGGTGCTGCTGACCGGCGCTGTGCACCCCGATACCCGCGCGATCTGTCGAGATATCGCTTCCTCCTACGACTGGACCAGTGGGCAACATGCGCTGCAGCAAAACGCCGGCCAGATGCCGTTTGGTGTCGGGGGTGTTGGTCAGGTCGGGCAGCGGGTCGATCTCGCGCAGACTCGCCACGGCCTGGGTCACGGTGGACAGGTCGAGTGCGCGGCCTTCCAGCAGGGCTTCGGTCTGGCGCGCGCGTACCGGTGTGGCGTCCAGCGCCCGTCCGAAAGGGCCAAGGTTTTGAGCAAGTTTGGCTCAGTCGAGCCGGGCGACAAATCACATCTTCGGGATTTCAAGCAGTTTTCCATCGAATTATGACCCACACTCTTTGTGAGCAGAAGCTGCTCACGATGTGGATAAGTTCTTGGTTTTCTCCTTTTTGGGTTGAGTCTTTGTAGAGTGCAGATGCTGTTAATCATTAACCACCATTCCGGCAAACGCTGACCTCCTCGCTAGTGTTGACAATCGAGTGTCCGCTTCGGAGAAAATGCAACTACCGCAAAGGGCCCAATGCAGTCCTACTGCTGGCACATCCCGGTGGCTGCTTTGCAGCGATAGCCGCCATTCATGCGCCTAGTCCAGTGGGTTACCGCTGCGCGCCGCACGTGGGTGCTGGTGGCCTCCTCTATGGGGCAAGGGACGCCAAATGAGCATGACCGCTGAGTCGCTTATGAATATCATGTGCGTTCGGCTGGCAATGCAGGAGTTGGGGACGACCAAGCGTAAGGCTCCTGCCGCCATGGCCTTGCACGCCAATAATAGGTGACGTTCTTGATGAATGAGTAAAAAACGACACAGCTTGACGCTTCGATGCACTAAATTGCAGGCATCACTTCAACACGAGCACTCATGTCCGCAGACACCGCCACCGACAAAAGCAGCTACGGCCACCGCCTGGTGCAGATACTCAAAAAGCTCAATCAAGGCGACAAGCTCGACCCCAAGGTCCTGGCTGACGAGTTTGGCGTGAACCTGCGTGCCATCCAGCGCGACCTGAACGAACGCTTTGCCTTTTTGAACCTGCACAAGGTGGACGGGCGCTACCAAATGCCCCCTGCGCTTCTGGGCAAACTCAATTTTCGGGACGTGGAGCGTTTTGCCAGCCTGGCCGGGGTGCGGGGCTTGTACCCATCACTCACCGACGACTTTTTGCGCGAACTGATCGACACCCGCGTGCAAAGTGCACTGCTGGTCAAAGGCTTGCAGTACGAGGAACTCAGCGGCAGCCAGCACATCCTCTTCGGGCAACTGGAGGCTGCCATCCGCACCCACAGCCAAATTGCCTACACCTACGAAAAGGCCGGCGGCCTGAAGTCTTACCTGCAAGTGGAACCCTACAAGCTGGTCAACCACGATGGCATCTGGTACCTGGCCGCCAAAGACGGCGGGCGTCTCAAGGCCTTCTCCCTGGTCAAGATTGACCGGCTCCAAGTGACCACCACCATATTCACTCCTGACCTCGCTGTGCACGCCACCCTCAATTCCGAAGACGGCATCTGGCTCAACGAAAAGAAGCTCGAAGTGGTGCTGAAAATAACCGGTACCGCAGCCAGTTTTTTTCGGCGACGCAAACTCGTGGCCAACCAGGTCATAGAAAAAGAACTCGAAGACGGAGGCATGATCGTCTCTGCCAAAGTGGCCCATGTGAACCAGATACTGCCTACCGTGCGCCAGTGGATACCGTGCATCCGCATCATCAGCCCCGAGGGACTGCAGGCGGAGATGGAAATCGAAATCCGAAGTTACCTGAACGCGTAGCCTTTTTTTAACCACCCCTGAAGGAGATCACTATGGGCAACACCCACCCCCTTGAAAGCCTGGCGGCTTTTGCAATCTGTTTTGTGGTCGGCGCATTGACCACTGCAGGCCTGGGCGCGTATATAAACAAGATCAAACGCGATAGCGGAACGACTAGGAGAAACACCTAGCCAACGCATCACTCTGGGCTGCAACAAAGGCTTGAGAATAAAAACGCTGTCACACCATCACCCAATGCTGCCGTGGCAGTAGCTCCAAGTTTCCGTTTCACAAAGTGCCCTGCAGCCTGTGGCTGGAACCATATCAGCGTGCAGCGCAGCGATGTGATTTTTGCGCCTGATGTTGGTGGCCGCTGCGAGGTACCGACTTATGACAAACAAAATGAATCAAAATACCAACCCAGAAATGAATAACCAACCGGAGGCAAATAATCCAACCTCGGATGCATCGGCAGATACCGCGTTAAAACCTAATACTCAAGATGCTGGTGTCAATGTTGAATACGTTACCAACGATAGTGAGACTATCACTCAAGATTATTCGTTCATCTTGAGTGAACTGAAAGGGACATCGGCATCCGAGTCCATCAAAATCCAAGTCAATGAGCAGCTCGAAGATGCCCTTAGGGAGCTTGAGTCACTCCATGATAAGTATTCTGAGAAGGATACCGAGCAGCTTCTTGTTTTGTGCAAAAACACAGTCATAGAGTCAATCACTGGGCAGTTTGGCATGGCGTCAATGTTTATTGCCGCCAAGGATGGGGGTAGTTCGACTACTCCTCACAATTTCAAGAAGGGCATCACGTCGACAGATGCGGACAAGAACCGACATGAGGCCTGGACTGCGAATAATGATGGCAGCAGAGAGTGGAAGGACGTCAGAAAAGATGTTGGCTACGATGAAGGATTTACCGAAAGGCGCAAAAAGGATTTCCAAACTAAAGAAATGATTGTTGATGGCTACACTGGAAAGCCTCTGCCAAAGGATGGTCGTGCGCATATAGATCATGTCGTTTCGGCAAAAGAGATTGAATCTAAAGCTGAACATCATCTGTACCGCTCTCCGGAAGAGCGTGCGAAGATGGCGACGAGTGAAAAAAATACTACCTACACTGAGGCAAGCGCTAATCAATCAAAAGGTGGCGCTCAAATGGAGTCGTGGCTTGATAAAAAAAGCAAGTCAGGAGAAACAAGTGCCGAAAGATTTGGCATTGACCGCGACAAGGCACTCAAGATAGATGCCGATGCACGAAAAAGCATTGAGCTTGAAGTAACGGTTGCCGCCGTAAAAAAACACAGCAAAGAGCTTTTGGCAACAGGCGGTGCGGATGCTGCAAAAATGGCCGCCTATCATGCGCTTGGCGCTATTTTGCGAGATCTTACACAAGCAGTTTTTGAAGAGGTTCACATCACTTTCCGGCAGCGCGGCAGTGAGTCTCTCAAAGAGATTGGTGTCCGATTTCAAACTCGTACTGAGGCCCTGCTCACGGAACTCAAGGCCAAATGGAAGGACATTTTGACGGGAAGCCTTGAAGCGGGACTCACCGCGTTCCTGTCCAATATCGTCGTATTCGTCATTAATCTATTTTTCACCACTCTAAAGAAGGTAGTATCTATCATCCGCGCAGGTTTCGTCTCACTTTGCCAGGCAGTAAAAATTCTCGCTTCACCTCCTGAAGGGATGGACAGAGGAGAGGTGAACTATCAGGCACTCAAAATTTTAACGGCGGGACTCATCGGCGCGGCCTCTCTGGGATTGAACGCTGCAATTGAGAAGCTTTTGGAAGCGGTTCCAGGATTGCAGCCGCTCATGCTGTTCCCTGTTCCATTTCCTGGTCAAGAGCCTCGTACAGTGAGTGACATTCTGGCTGCGACACTTTCCGCATTGGCTGGTGGACTACTGACAACGGTAGCGCTCTATTTCATGGACAAGGCGCGAAATGCGTCGAAAAAAGACAAGCTACAAATTCAACTTGTAGCGCAAAGTGGCGTCGTGGTTCAGTACAAAATTAGCCAGACATGGTTGGTGCTGGATGATGCGTATTACGTTTTACACACCAGCATTGCAGAAGGGGCCAAACTTTGCATCCAAACGAAGCAAGTGCTGGAGGATATCAATCAAGAAACTCTCAAGGCAGTGGACAGTTTCACCAAAGCTGTCGATAAACTGCGCATGAAGCGCAATGCAATAGGTGGATTGACATGACCGAGTCGGTTTTCACACAGGAAATTATTCGCTCGGACATTGATCCAAGTGAACTTCACGCAATTGCAGAAAAGAGCGCGATATCAATTCTTCAGAAAATCAAGGAACGCGAACAAAGCATACGAAGAGCAGAAGCCGCTGCTAATAAGGCAGCGGCTATTGAAACTGACTGGTGGCGAGTGGGTAACACAGACAAGAAGATTGATGCCACTGCGGATGCGCTAGTCATGACTAATGCATCTTTAGCAGAGATGAACGACTTAATTCAAGAGTCGATCAAGTTCACCTGCTCTTCAATACAATTTGCGCAGGTAATGCATAGGACTATGGCTCACCTTATGGTGACGGGATTCACAGATGCCCATGGCAATATTCAACAACTTGCCGGTGAATCCAAAGAATTTGTCCAACTTATTTTGGACGAGGCAGAAGATTTTGTTAGCAAGCAATTGGCCGATGAAGAGAGGCACGCAGAACTACAAGCGAGGCTAAACCAAAAGGATCAAATTGATGTAGACCAAACGCGACGTTTGGAGCAATTGCAGTCGTTACTCGAGCATAACAATACAGTTGATGACAGACATGAAAAAGCGATCCAGCTTCTGTTTGATTTCGTCAAACAAAAAGATCAACTGGATAAAGAGCAGAGCGACATGATTCAAGAGCTCATTAGAAAAGTTCAATTAGGGAAACTTTCACTCGCCCTCAGCACCCTTTCGCTTATTGTTTCTGCCGCGATATTTTCATTGACTTAACTTAGGTAGTTAAACGTAAAGGTCCGGCCAGTACCGTACTTGATGATTGTCGATAGATCGTCATATATCCATTACATGGAGCATGCTGTACGGGGCCCGCCAGGCCGGGGCCATCCTCGCTTCGACTGAAGCGGTGCGCTGGTTGATGCGTGTGACGGTTGTACTTTGACAGGAAGACAACCCACCCTATAGATCAGCAAAGAGCGTCGGCATCCAGATCTTGACGTTGCGCTCGAGACCGTACACCAGGGAGAATTGCTCCAGCGGGAACCGGACGATCTGGCTCGTGTTGGCTGCTTTCAGATCAATGAACTTGCGTGGTGCGAGGGCATCGTTTTTTTGCAGAAGGGTGCTACTGAGCGCAGCATTCAAGAGCGAATTCACTGGTTTTGAATGACCGCTCTCTGGAAATTTGTATGACCGGTAACAGTCTGTAGCGGACAGTCACTTGGGGTCGCGTCGACGGCTGCTTCTGGCCGAAACCTGTCAAAGCTGACTAACGACAATATGTACTTATCGATAGCCAGCCGCTACGACTGCTTTCGACCAAGACCGGACGGTCGCCGATGCCGCTCAGTTCGGGCGAAAGCAGACATCAGCGGCATGCGCATAACGGATTCAGTGCGAGTCAAGAGCGCATCGCAAGAAGCAGGTACGCACAAATCGATGAACGATCAGCTATCGAACAATGAGCGTTTCGGCCAACGCTAAACCAATTTGCACCATGAGCGCTAAATGATTCAACGCGTAGCTGAAGTTAACCTGCAGCCAACAGAAGCGTCTAAGGCTGCTGGAGCCCTTCATAATCAAGACCTGCCCCCCCCGCTTTTTCGAGATGCCTACCTTTCATCATGGATAAATTCTTGCTGCAGCAGCAGGTGCTGGAACGGCTCGCCGAAGACCTGCTGCAAGCCGAACAGGCAGCAAGGGCTGCCCATGAAACGGCGACTCACGAAGAAAACATCGCCGAAAACAAGCACGACACCTTGGGGCTCGAAGCCGCCTACCTGGCCACCGGCCAAGCTCGTCGCGCCGAAGGCATCCGCCAGGCGATGGCCCATTGGCGCCAATTCCGCCCGCGTCCCTACGACGCCAGTAAAGGTATAGAGCTCGGCGCGCTGGTCTGCCTGGTCGATGCCGACGACCAGCAGCAACAGCTCTTTCTCGGCCCGGATGGGGGCAGCATGAAGTTGGTCAGCGGCGCTCAGCTCGTTCAGGTCATCAGCTGCGAAGCCCCGTTGGGCAGGGCCATGCTGGGTAAATGCGAGGGTGATGAGGTGTGGATACAGGTCGTTCCAATCCGACAGCAGTTTGAGGTGCGGCGGGTTCATTAAGCCGCAAGCAAGCCCACGCCGAATTGGCCGAGGTCAGCACACGTGCCCGGAGGCTAGACTTCTGCTGTCGGCCACTAGCGGACGTTGCCTGAAGACATGGCAGTCGCTGGCAGGCGGTAGATGCCCGTTTGTAATTCGAGTCTGATCCCTGGCGATGGAAGTGCGAGCTGCCCCCACGCTCGGCGTGCCCGGAACGCGCGAAGCGCTCCCGGTATCGATGTTTGCTGAGGCCTCGTGGTCTCCAGTTAGCTCAGGTGCTTGCCCACCAGCCCGGTCATCTCGAACATGGTGACTTCATCCTTTCCGAAGACGGCCTTGAGCTTGGCGTCAGCCAAGATGTTTCGCTTGTTCTTCGGGTTCTGCAGGTTATTGGCCTTGATGTACTCCCACATGAGCTTTACCACTTCTGTGCGGGGTTGAGGCGTTGCACCGATCACAGCGGCCAGCTCGGCGCTGGGAGTGAGGGCGCGGTTGAATGCTGTTTGCTTCTTGGCAGTGGTCATCTGAGGCTCATCATTTGAAACCACCATTCTAGGGTGCGCTTCCAATCCCTCTGTAACCACCTGGTACCGAGAATACGGGGTCCGGAATCTTGTTGCCCAGAGTGGCAGCGTTTTCGATGACTGCTTTTCGCAAAATCCAAGGACCGTAACGGGCCCAGTTCAGAGGGAGTCACCATTGCTCAATGCGGCCAGAAGCGGCCGTCAGTGCAACACTAGCCGACCGTCTGTTTCAGACTGACTGCTGTCTTTGGACTTTCAAAATTGCTTGCCCCACCGCAGCCACGCAACCCCGCGCGTGAACGCTTGGCGCGTAGCGCTACAGCAACGAGATTCGGTGCGAAAGGCGGTGCGCACCGATTACCCGGAGTTGCCGAGTGAATTTCTGATTCAACGAAAGTCTGCGCTGTCACGTCGCATGATCGGAGCCAGTAGCGCTACCAACTAGGCCCATTTCCCTAACTCCCCCCCGCAGTTCGGTCGACAATTTCGACACGGCGAACCACTCAGCAGTGCTCAAGTTCAGGAACTTGTGCGCATGCCCCTGAGGGTCAATCAGCGAAACTTAGGCAGGCGACGCTACGTGCGCCCACCGAACAAGCTGTACGAAGCGGACGCCAGGCCGTGATGGCGACACTCAACAGCGAGACGTTCAAGGACCTGCCTCCAGTCAAATCGTGCCGCGCCTGGCTGACTAGCAAGTCAATGTGGCTTCCGAGTCCACGATGTACCGGATGCTGCGGCAGGAGGGCGCGTTAGCCCGTCGACGCTTGGAGCGCGCACCGCAAAAGCGAAGCAAGACATCAAGATTCAAATCGACACCAAATGAGATCGACCGAAAACCCGCGCCAATGCTTGCCATGGCCAAATTAACCGGGCAGTAGTGAGTAAGTTAACGAACGAGATCAGTGGTTTCGCTCGCAAGGCGCTGAACAAAGAACGACAGAATTTCGTCGCGAGCGGCGACGGTAGGCTGGCCTGCTTCATCGATTAGATGGACTGTCACAACGCTATGGGGAGTTGTGACGTGCTTTGCAAAAAACGCTGGGACATCAGAGTTAGCAGCATTGTCGGGCAGCACACGACCTTTAAACCGGTCGCCAAGAGCCTGAGCATAGGCCTCAAAGCGCTGTGCGCGACAGAACTTGTCACCTTCGAATCGGTAGGCCAACACCGTGAGATCCTCCCGCTCAAGCCGTTCACGAACGGCCGCGAGTTCTTGTGGTGCGATCTCCAGACCAGCCGGATCATTGAACGGCAGTGAAGGCTGGGACATTACCGCTGCCAGCATCGCGGGCTCAAGCATCATCGAAAGGGCGAAATTTCCTGTTAAACACATGCCAATGGCGCCGACACCCGGACCGCCGCACTCTTGGTGCGCCAAACGCGCCAGAGCTCTGAGCCACTGCGTAACTGGGCTTGATTGATTGGCGGCAAAAGCGCGAAACTCAGCGCTCACGCAGACTTTCTGGAAGATTGCCGCGCCCTCTTCAGCACTCGGTATCGCACCGTCGCGCCCAAAGAGAGACGGCATGTAGACGGTAAAACCGGCATCGCGGACCCACCGGCTGAAGCGGGCAACGTGTGGGCTGATACCAGGCAACTCCGGCATGACGATTACAGCCGGTCCCGAAGCACCATTTCCGCTGACATACACGATCTTGGAAATACCATTGAGCGTAATCTCGCGGCGGGCAAAGTCTTCAAGAGCATCGTCCTCTTTCATGCTGCGGATAGGAGTTCCACTGGCCGCGTCGGGAAATGCGCCTGTGGGGATTTTGACGAGTATGTTGGGCATGAAGGGCTCCGTGATGATGAATGCTTAAATTAGATGCCCCTAGCGGCTAGACTTACAGTGTCCAAAAAGACATATTTAGGGCTATTTCAGACAATGACCGATTTCACCATAGTGGTCCTACCCGGGACTTTCGCGGCCAGCGTGGCAGCCACGCTGGATATCTTGCGTGCTGCATCTGTGTTGGCGCCGCGCTTGAAGATGGCCAGTCCAACTTGGCGCGTTTTGTCGGCATCTGGCGGTGCCGTGCCGTTGAGCGCTGGAATGCACTTAGAAACCAAAGCCTTGCCAAAGCGGCATCACCTCGACATGGCAACCTGGATCGTCCCAGGATTGGGAATTGACGATGCCGATGCCCTTGCAGCAGGGTTGGCGCGGGAAGATGCGCGGCGCGTAATTCAGGCCGTTGCCGCGCATGCTGCGCGGGGTGGGCGTGTCGCAGCTTCCTGTTCCGCAGTATTTTTACTCCAAGCCGCGGGGCTGTTGTCCGGGCGTCGGGTAACCACATCCTGGTGGCTGGCTACGGAACTGCGAAAGTTGGAGCCGAGTTGCATTGTTGACTCCGACAGAATGGTTTGCACCGACGGTCTTCTAAACACGGCGGGCGCTGCATTTGCGCAAACTGATTTGATGCTCCACCTGCTACGGGTTCAGTTTGGCGTTGCACTAGCTGACGCAGTGGGACGCGTCCTACTGATCGATGGACGGCAAGCCCAAACCCCTTTTATGGTGCCAGCCATGCTTTCCAACGGGAATGAATTGATCACGCGCCTTGTAATGAGAATCGAATCGGCCTTGCCAAATCCACCAAGCGTTGAGACGCTGGCGCGAGAGTTCGCAATGTCGCAAAGAACGCTCTCAAGGCGGGTGCGTGAAGCAACGGGTAAAAGTACGATGGCGTTAGTGCATTGTGTTCGAATGAACAGGGCTCGGATGCTCATCGAATCCAGCAAGATGACCATCGAAGCAGTTGCTGAACAGGTGGGTTATGAAGGTGCCACAGCACTCAGACGCCTTATGCGGAAGGTGGCGGGAGCCAACCCAAGTCACTATAGGGCGTCAGGTTTGACTTCATGACTGCGGCGCGTAAAGCTACTTGCCGCCTGATTTTTTAGCAGCTGACTGTTCAATAGGTTTACCAGCCGAATGCTCCGCTTCGCTTCGCGTCAGAAGACGTCCTTGTAAAAGCGAAGCATCCTGGAGGCCACAGCGACGGGGATTTCGGCGGGCAGCCAATGGCCGGTGTCCGCAAAGCGTTCGACCCTTTGGGTGCCAAAGCGATTGGCATAGTGACCCTGGATGTACGGATCATGCTCGGCCCAAAGGACGATGGAGTGCTTGTTTGCAAGAATTTTTTGCAGCTTCTCCTCCCATCCTGCGAAGTTCCGGGGATTTGCAGCTCGGTACCAGCGCAACATATTTTTTTTCACCGATGGCGTGATCAGGTCGTAGGTACGATTGATCTGGTCGCGCGAGAGCTTGCGCGATGCACGCCTGAGCTCCCGCGTGAAGCCGCCGCGGCTGGTGAGAGCCTGGACAATTTCACCGATGACCGGCGTCCTCCAGAGTCGACCGAACAGGTGCCAACGGTAGTCCGCGTGGAAAACCGTGTTCATCACGACGACGCTTTTTACCTTTTCGGGGTGCTTCACGACCCACGCGAGTCCGAACGGGCCACCGATATCGTGAACGACCAGATTCAGTGGTTCGGTAATGCCGAGCGCGGTGACGAAACGGTCCACAAAAGCTGCCATCCCGTCGAGCGAATAGTCAAAATCTACGGGCGCGGTGGACAAGCCGAAGCCGGGTAAGTCCGGCGCAATACAGCGGACGTGGCCAGCGAGCGTAGGAATCACGCCACCCCATACCTCTGAGGAGTCGGGGTTCCCGTGGAGGAGCAGGGTGGGGGCGCCTTGTCCCTGATCGATATAGTGGATGACCGAGCGGTCGACATTGATTTTCATGGTGTGGAGTTCATTGATTTAGCATTTCGTACAACCGCCCTGGTCAGTTGGTTTGCGACCTCGGGGTTAGCGGCATGAGTGAAGACGTTCTTCGCCTTCCCCCGAGAGCGCAAGAATTGGTCGGATTAGATGGTGACAGCCTCCCCATCCTCAGGAACGTGCAAGCAGTGGGCCATGCCATGCTCTGCGGCAAATGCGCGCAACTCTGTGCGCTTCAGTAGGGCATGGTTGACTGCTTCCATGTGAGTGGCAACCAGCGTTGCATTTGGAGCGGCCCGGTGCACTGAAAGCGCATCTTCCTTGTTCATGATGATGGGACCGTGACCAAGAAATTGCGCGTCGCCGCTGTTTAGGATCACCACGTCGGGCAAGTACTTGACTAGGTTCCCTTTCACGTAGTCATTCCAGACTGTGTCTCCAGCCAGGTAGACCGTCTTTTCATCGGGATGCTTGAAGATGACGCCAGACACCTCTCCAAGTAGGGCGCCGATCGCAGCGAGAGTTACATCAGAGCCATGTTGACCTTGGGTCTTTGTGAGCGCAATGCCTTCGAAACTCGAAGCTTCACCGAGTATGCGAACGTCATTGAAGCCAGCGAATTGGACAATCTCAGCATCTGACGCGTCCTGAACAAAAACGGGCAGCGTCTTGGGAATCAGGGCCTGTGCGGCATGGTCCCAGTGATCCGGATGGGTATGCGTCACGATGACGGCATCAACCGCAAGAATGTCCGCCATCGGCGTCACAAGCTCAACCGTCGGATTCCTGAGATGGTTGTTTGGGGTGCCTGGGAATCCCGGGTAAGTGTCTTTCGGCGCCAACATGGGGTCCACAAGAAACTTCCTTTCTGCGTACTCAATAATGAGTGTGGCGCTGCGAATTTGTGTGATCTTCATTTGTCTTGGCTCCGGTTGTCTGTAGGTCTTGCATAGTTAAGGACTGATCGGTCCATAATGGGTAAAAAAAGAGGTCTTGTTGGATGGCCCCTCAGTCGAGAACTGCCAGCAGTGCTGTTAGTCGGGCTTCAATATCGGCTACTTCGCATCCAGCTCGAACCATGACTTGAAGGCCTGGAAACGCGACGACGAAAAGTCTTGCCAGATCGAGCGCCGGCATCGACGAGGTGATGGAGCCTTCTCTCTGTCCTCGCTCAATTGTTTTGGCAAATGCCTTCTCCATCCCCACAATATCTTCGCGAACACGGCTTGCAACCCCAACGTCAGTGGGTGCCATCTCAACCGCTTGATTGATGGTCATGCACCCCTCGCCATTGCACGTCCACGCGTCAGAGATAACCATGTGAAAGAACTTCTCGATTGCGGCCCGAGCGGGGTCGTCGCTCAGCATCTTGAACATGTCCTTCGCCCGTGCTCGCCGATAGTCGTCAAACGCAGCCAAGAACAGGTCTCGTTTGCTGTTGAATGTGGCATACAGGCTACTCTTGCTCAATCCGGTGGCTTGAAGAAGATCTGCAAGCGATGTCGCTTCATACCCTTTGCGCCAGAACACGAGCATGGCTTGGCCGAGGGCTGCTTGTGTATCGAACTCTTGTGGACGTGACATGATGTTAATTATGGACCAATTGGTCCGTAATTGCAATACTCGGGGGAAGATGACTGAAACTGCACTCGCTGGCAGGCAGAAATGGGACATAGGGGTCATGCAGCGGCCCGATTCCAGAGCGCTGAAATTTGCCACTTCCGTTGGTCCGCAATGACTGCCAGCATGATTGCACCCATGCCTATCCATTGCCATTCGCTCAGCAATACCTTGAAATAAACAAGATCGACCAGCACAGCAACAATCGGGTAGATGAACGACAGTGCGGCGATGGACTGGGCCGAGAGACGTTGAAACGCAGCGTACATGACGGTGTACATGAACGCGGTGTGGACGAGGCCAAGGGTGCCAAGCGCCGCCAGGGACTTCCAACCTATCGGCTCCAACGAGCTGATGGTCATCGGCAGGAGGATCAGCACGCCGACAAGCATCTGGAAGACAGCTATTTGTGCAGGAGGAAGGTGCTTGAGCTGACGGGTCACCAGCGTGGCTACGGCATACAGTAACGCCGCAGTGCATGCCAGGAGTGCACCAATCCAGGTGCTCCCCGCCCCCGCCTCTTGGCTCGCATGAACCTGCGACGTCAAAATGACGCCGCCAAATGCAAGGGCCAGCCACGGCAGTCTCGACAGAACCAGACCTTCTCGTT
Organism: Polaromonas sp.; assembly: GCF_029945925.1. Taxonomy (GTDB): domain Bacteria; phylum Pseudomonadota; class Gammaproteobacteria; order Burkholderiales; family Burkholderiaceae_C; genus Polaromonas. The sequence continues at coordinate 198,289 of NZ_JAQSDN010000035.1, forward strand.
GAAAGACGGCGGGCGGTCCGCGCCAAAGCCGTGTACCTGGCGCTGGGTATCAGCATGGCGGGCGAGAAGGAAATCCTGGGCCTGTGGATCGCCCAGACCGAGGGTGCCAAGTTCTGGCTGCAGGTGGTCACCGAACTCAAGAACCGGGGCGTGCAGGACATCTTCATCGCCTGCGTGGATGGTTTGAAGGGATTGCCTGATGCCATTGAAGCGGTTTACCCCAAGACGGCGGTCCAGCTGTGCCTGGTGCATATGGTGCGCCACAGCCTGAACTACGTGAGCTGGAAACTGCGCAAGGTCATTGCTACTGACCTGAAAACCATCTATGCCGCCTCCACCGTGGATGAGGCCCACATCCGGCTGGGTGAGTTCGATGAAAAGTGGGGTGCGGACTATCCGACCATCGTCAAATCCTGGCGCAGCAACTGGGCGCGCATCACGCCGTTCTTTGATTACCCGCCAGAGATACGGCGCATCATTTTCACCACCAATGCCATCGAGTCGGTGAACATGAGCTTGCGCAAGATCACCAAGAATCGGGGATCGTTTCCCAGCGATGATGCGTTGCTGAAATTGTTCTACCTGGCGCTGGCCAACATCAGTAAAAAATGGACGATGCCGCTCAGAGACTGGAAAGCTGCATTGACCCGGTTTACCATCCAGTTCGAGGAGAGAATGCCCAAGACTTAACGCTCGCCCCGTTTACACAAAATTCGGGACACCTTCACAATCGCGGACAGCTTGTGCCCAGAAAGTTGAGACAGTGCTAAAGCGTCGCTAGCATTCCTTGCGCTGCCTACCTTTCAAAGCGAGTCCCCTGAATGTCCGGTTCAGCCGTTCGCCAGTGGTGTTCACTGAACTCGGCAGCAACGCATCCTGCGGCCTTTGTTAGAGGTTGGTCGATGGAAGCTGCGCCGGTCAAAAAAGCCTTTTACGCGACAAAACCAATCTATTTGAGCTCTAAGGCCTGCGCAAAATGGCTGAATACTGTTGAAACGCGCCGCAGGTGCCGTGACTCCGTGTGCGTGAGCAGCCAGAGTTCTGTCTGGCACTCATCGAGAACTTCGGTGAGCTGTCGCAAGTCTGCTCGTTCGTTTGCTAGAAACACGGGCAACAGACCGATGCCCAGACCCTGCCCCACCAACTCCGCCACCGTGAGAATGCTATTGACGCGATAGGACGGTATTACTTTGGGGTAGTGCTTCTTGCGCCACACCACCGACGGGTGATCGGGTAAGACGTCGTCCGGTGCGATCCAACTGGCGTCTGAAGCGACGTCGGCATTAAAGGTGCGCAGGGATGACTTGCGGGCTGCGTAGAGGGCAACACGTATAGGCCCCACATGCTTACCCACCAGATGCTGCGGAGGGCGGCGGGTAGCGCGGATGGCAATGTCCGCATCACGCCGCGTCAGACTCGCCAATTCGTTGCCGGCATGCAGTTCAAACGATAGTAACGGGTGTTGCTTGTTCAAGGGTTTAAGCGCCGGCGCCACCAGTCCGTGCAGGATGGTGTCCGTCGTGGTGATGCGCACCGAACCGGAAACCTGCTCAGGTTTCATCTGCGCCAGTGACCGTGCCGTCTCTAACTGCACTTCCATCTGTTCGGCCAGCGTTGCCAGCTCCTGCGCCAACTCCGATGCCTGGTACCCCGTGCGGGAGCGCTCGAATAGCCGTTGACCTAAGCCCTTTTCGATGCGCTGCAAGGTTCGGAAAACGGTCGACGCATCTAACCCTAAGCGTTCGCCAGCCTGTGCAAGCGTTCCCGTGCGGGTGAGGGTCAGCACGGCCTCCAGGTCAGGGGAAGAAAGTTTGTATTGCGTTTTTGCATTCATAGTTTGCGTTTATGCCTATTTTCATTGCGCATGGGAAATCCTACATTACTTACATCGCAACTTCAATGGAAAAACGCAATGACCTCGATCCCTCTCAAATCGTCCACCGCCTATGGGATTACGCTGATACGCGTCAGCCTCGGCGTTATGTGGATCGCCCACGCCTTACTGAAGCTCTTGGTGTTCACACTGCCCGGGACAGCGCAGTTCTTTCAAAGCGAAGGTTTTCCGGGCTTTCTTGCCTATCCAGTGTTCGCCGTCGAATTGCTTGGCGGCATTGCACTGGTACTGGGCATGTATGCGCGGCAGATTTCCATGGCGCTCGTTCCCGTCATGGCCGTCGCTGCTTCGGTGCACTTTGGCAATGGTTGGGTTCATACCAGCCCCAACGGCGGGTGGGAATATCCGGTGTTCCTTAGCATTGCCTCGGTCGCACTGTGGCTTTTGGGCGATGGCGCTCTGGCTGTTCGTGTCAGCAACCGTTTTGCCCCATAGTGGCAAGGAGTTCGAACATGACTTCCAGATTCACTCTAATTAGCCATCCGCTGTGCCCCTACGTGCAGCGCGTCGTCATCGTGCTGGAGGAAAAAGTCATTCCATATGAGCGCATCGACGTTGATCTGGCCAATAAACCCGAATGGTTTCTGAAGGTCTCGCCCTTGGGTAAGACGCCGGTGCTACTGGTGGATGGCATGCCTATCTTTGAATCCACCGTGATTTGCGAGTACCTAGAAGAAATCACGCCGCACCGCATGCACTCGCAAGACCCGCTTGCGCGGGCGCAGCACCGCGCATGGATGGAGTTTGCTTCGGCCACACTCAATGCGATTGGTGCAATGTACGGCGCGCCCGACGAGCGAACCCTTGCAGCCAAGGTGGGCGACTTGCGCGCCAAGTTTACGCAGATTGAAGCTGAACAAAGCTCCGCTGAGCAGCACGGGCCGTACTTTGCTGGCGAGTCATTCTGCATGGTGGACGCGGCTTTTTCGCCGGTGTTCCGTTACTTCGATGTATTCGACACCATCGACGACTTCGGCATCTTTACGCACACGCCCCGCGTGAGGGCCTGGCGCATAGCCCTGCAGCAACGCGACTCGGTGCGAAAGGCTGTTCGCGCAGATTATCCGGAATTGCTGCGTGATTTTCTGATACGGCGCAAGTCCGAGCTCTCGCGCCGGATGACTCAGGCCACTACCCGCGAGCCGTGCGCACAGACAACGGTCCCAAATTTACCAGCCGCGCATTCATGACCTGGGCGCACAGTCACGTCGTCAAGTACATCCTGATCCAGCTCTGTTGAATTCCGTCGAAATCTGACCCACTTAGCGCAGAAGGGGTGTGGATAAATACTTGGACTGGTTTATGCCGTAAGTCCAAGACTCTCTCTGCCTGGTGCGCCTAGTCGCACTTGTGTCTCCGTGTGCGGCGGTTGAGCTGCTTGGCCGCATCAGTCGGGACTTCGGTGACCGCCTTTCCGCATTCGAAATCTTCGATGCGATGTGAGTGGAGATAACCACCAGGCAGCGTCCGGATCTCAGAAACCCGTTCGCCGAACGACATCCGTGGATTACGAACAGCTGCGGGCCGGGTGCTGGAGCAATTAAGTCAAAAGGTATCACTGCCAGAACAGGAAAGGAGTGAACCCCCGGTGGTCTCGCCCATGGGTTTCACTCCAATCCCGGGTCAGAGATCGATGGAATTCAACAACGTCGATGATGTCCGCTTTGAGGCAGTTAGTGGTCGGTTAGTGCATTCAGCTCGAAGGGTGAGCTCCTTATTCGATTAATACGGCGCCTTGGCCGTCACCACCACCACTTGGGCACACGCCCGGTCAGCTCTCAACCGCCAACAGCCGCCATGTACCTGATTGCTGAGACCAGCAAGTCCAACTGGGCTGTGGTCGTGAAGAGATGCGGCGTCACGCGTACACCCTTGCGCCCAGCAATGTCGCGGACCACCGTAAAAATGTGATGCTCGGTCATCAGGCGCTCGGCTACTTGCTGTGCTGCGATGCCCATGATGGAAAAGGCGGCTATGGCACATGAGCGCTCGGGTGATCTTGGTGTCAATATCTGAACTCTGGGCGTAGTACGCACTTGGGCCAACCAATACTGACTCAAATACCTCAGGCGTGCTTCCTTGTTGCTCGAGCCAATGGAATGATGGAAGTCCAGCGCATCTCTGATTGCCAGAATCGGCGCGGGCGGGATACTTCCGAAGTGGCCAAGTTTATTGATGTCGTTGGCGTTTCGCTGCGCATCGCCGAATAGCGGCGCGATATCGGCGACACGACCCTTGCGGATGTAGAGCAAGCCAACTCCCAAGGGAGCGCCCAGCCATTTGTGCAAGTTGACGCCGACGAAGTCGGCACCCAAATTTGCTATCTTGTAGTCGAGTTGCGCGAATGAATGGGCCGCATCCACCATCACATCAATTCCATGGCGACGCGCCATGGCGACGATTTTCGCGACGGGCATGATCTGGCCACTCCGATGAACCACGTGGGTAACCAGCAAAACGCGAGTTTGCGGGGTGATCGCTTGCTCATAGAGCCCGACGATCTGCTCGTCACTGTGGGGATCGAGGGGTAAACACAGGCGCGTAAGCGCGAGTGCTTTGCGCGCCGCGACCATTTCCAATGTTTCGATGACGCTGTCGTAGTCGTGCTCAGCAAGCAGCACGCCATCGCCGGCACTAAATGGATAGCCCTGGATCAGGATATTCATCGACTCTGTCAAGTTTCGCGTAATGAGAAGCTCGCCAACTTCAGCACCAGTAAACAACGCGAGCGCATCCAAAACTGCTGTCAAATATTTTGAATAGCGCACACGCAGAAAATAGGAGTTCTCCCTATTTACCTCTGTCTCGTAGCGCTTGAACGCCTCGTGCACAGGTATCGGTTGCACGCCGAAAAACCCGTTCTCAAGGTTGACGAAGTCGGGCGACACGGCATACTGCGTGCGCACTGTGGACCAATACGCTTCGTCGTCAGCGACAACTGGTGCAGGTGAGTGATTCAAAGCTGCTTCCCTTGATAATAGAATTCGAGATGAATCTTTGTCACCTTGCAACCGTCAACCGTTGGGCTGCGACAAAGATCGCATAGATTTTTTGCAGTCAACGGTCACCATCTTGATGGTGGCGCAGCCATGTGCATGGATTCAATTAGTTAGCACCCATTTGGCAACCCTTTCCAGATGCCTTTGACCTTGATTTGAGCCTTGTCACTTCGTCAGCTGCCACCAATCGGTTGCTGGTTTTTCGGACGCCACTTTCTTTGTTGCAGTCAGTCGATAAACGCTTCGGCTTGTTTGATTAATGGACTCCACTTAGCCATCTCAGATTTCAATTGGGTCTCCAGTCCTTTAGGCGTGGCGCGGGAACGCGACGCCGGTATAGCGCCGAGCTTCTGCATGCTGTCCTTGAAGGCTGGGTCTTCGAGGCTATCCTGCAGCGCTTTCACCAATACAACCATCACGGAACTTGGTGTTTTCTTGGGTGCATAGACTCCGTGCCAGACGCTCACCTCGAAGTCGTTCAAACCCTGTTCGCTCAGGGTCGCAAGCTCAGGCATATTTTTCAACCGACTGCGTGTGGTCGTACCGTAGGGCTTGACGCGACCTGTGATGATGGGCTGGAGCGTTGTGGTAGCTTGATCGCACAGGAGATCTACCTGCCCGCCCTGGATATCCACCATTGCTGGCGCCGCGCCTTTGTACGGAATCGTGGTCATGGGCACCTGTAGCTGGCTCATCAATAAAAGACCGCACAGGTGAGATGCTGTGCCGACGCCAGCGTTTGCAAGATTGATTTTTTTCTGATTGACTCCGATATAGGTTTGCAACTCTTTGAATCCGGTGGGCGCGAAGTCACGCCGGGCTACCAGGATCATGGGTACGTCAGCCACCTGCCCGACGTACTCAAAGTCTTTGGTAGGGTCAAAACGAAGCTTCTTAGACAAGGCGGGCAAAGTAGACATTCCGATGTTGTGAATCAGCAGGGTGTAGCCGTTCGGCTCGGCACGGATAGCCATTTCAGTGCCGACAATGCCTCCAGTGCTGGCGCGGTTTTCGACAATCACCGGTTGTCCCAACGACTTGGCCATGGCAATGGCCAGATGGCGCGCCACCACATCGGTCGGCCCCCCTGCGGCAAAGGGAACGATCAGGGTAACGGGCTTCTCGGGGAAGGCCTGGGCCGCGGCGAGAATGCTTGTGCCGGCAGCGAAAAGGGAAATTAGCAATTTTTTCATCGGGAATGTCTCCTGGGTAAGGTGGATCGTGAGGGGATCTCTGTTGGGGTGATCGTCAGTGGATGGGTGTGCGCATAGTTACCAGCTCCTCTGCCATAGTGGGATGGACTGCGAGGGTGCTATCAAGCTGTCGCTTAGTGACGCCCATTTGAAGTGCCACGGCCGCGAGCTGGATGAGCTCAGCTGCCTCGCGTCCGAGAATATGAAGTCCCACAACCAGGTCTGTTGCGCCGTCGACCAGGACTTTCATTCGGATTCGTTCAGAACTGTTGGCAAGTGTGGCCCGCATGGGACGAAAGTCTGTCTTGAAAACCTGCAGGTGGAGATGCTTATGGCGCGCCGCTTCTTCAGTCAGGCCCGCCGTGCCTAACTCGGGGGTGGAGAAAACAGCAGTGGGCGCGCTCTCGTAGTCCAGTGCGGTGTCCGCTGGCGTGCCGAACAGCGCGTCTGCCAGAGCGTGTCCTTCGCGGATAGCAACAGGGGTGAGATTGAGCCGGTCCGTTACATCTCCAACGGCGAAGATGGAAGGAATGCTGGTTCTGAAGCCAGCGTCCACCAAAATGGCGCCGTTTTCGCCGGTCTCTACACCCACTCCCTCCAGGCCGAGAGTCGCTGTGTTTGGGAGCCGTCCTGTTGCGCTCAGCACCACGTCGACCACATAGCGGCCGCCTGCCGAATCAAGAACAACAAAGCCCTCGTTGGTTTTCTCGATGGAGGCTATCGTCACACCCAGCGCCAGATGGATACCCGACCGCCGATAGGCGTCAGCCAGGCCGGATTGAAGCTCGTGGTCAAAACCCCGCAGCAGCCGTTCACCACGGTGCAACAACGTCGTTGTCGAGCCCAGACCTGCGAAAATTCCCGCGAATTCCACGGCGATATACCCGCCGCCCAGGACCAGGACGCGGTTAGGTAGGGCTTTCAGCGCAAACACTTCGTTGGAGGTGATGGTGTGGTGGCCGCCCACCAGGTCAGCCGGCGTGCGCGGTGCTCCACCCGTGGCAATCAGTATGTGGCGGGCCTTGACAGTCGTGTCCGAACGGACAAGCTGGACACTATGAGGACCGGTCAGAACAGCGCGTTCATCATAGATGTGAACGCCCGACGACGACAGGCCTTTTCTGTACAAACCTTCAAGGCGCGAGACTTCGGACTCAATCCCTTCGGAGAGTGCTGGCCAGTTGAGCTGGTGCGCCATCCCCCGCCAGCCAAATCCTTGCGAATCAGACAACTCGCCCGGAAAACGGCTGGCAAGCACCAGAAGCTTCTTGGGGACGCAGCCGCGGATCACGCAGGTTCCGCCCACGCGATATTCCTCGGCAAGGGCTACCCTTGCGCCGTGTCCCGCAGCCACACGCGCCGCGCGCACGCCACCTGAGCCGCCGCCTATGACGAAGAGGTCAACGTCGAAATCCTGCATGGCTGGACTAAACCAGGGCCACTTCAGGCCTGCCGACCCTGGCCGCGGGGCCCAGCAATGGATCGCGCACCAGCACCTTCTGATCGTACAGGGCTGCAATCTGGGCATCCGTCAATCCGGCCAGGTTCTTGAGAATTTCCTCGTTGTGTTCGCCAAGCAGGTCGGCTTTGAGGTCGGTGCGGTCGGGCCAGGCCGAAAATTTGGCAGGCAGCCCCGGCACATCGAAGTCACCGATGAATTGGTCGTGGACCCGCCGCACCACGCCGCGCTCGCGCAGATGGGGATGCTCCATCGCCTCATTCAGGGTCAGCACAGGCGCACATGGGATACGTTTTTTCTCCAGGACGGCCAGCGCTTCCTGGCGCGTCGGAAATTTGGCAAGCCAGCCTTCGAGGATTTCCTTCAACGCGGCATTGTTGTCTCGGCGTAAGGCAGCCGTCGCAAACCGCTCGTCTTGCAGCATGTCCGGCATTTCGAGCGCAGCAACGAACAGTTCCCACTGATGCGGCAGCGTTGCAAGGGTCAGGAATTTGCCGTCGCCACAACGAAAGATACCCGTCGGCCCCCCGTCCGGGTGCTGAGAGCCCGTGCGCTTGGGCGTGTAGTTCTTTCGAAGGCTAACGCGAGGAACCGCCACCTCGTGCATGTGGAAGTAGTTGTCCAGAAGGGAGGTTTCGATGAATTGCCCTTCACCGGTGCGCTCGCGGTGGAGCAATGCGAAGCCGACCGACATCGCCGCGGTGACACCGGTGGCGGTATCGCCGATCGCCATGGTGATCAGGGCCGGCTCACCGTCGGGTTCGCCGACCAAGTCGGTGACGCCCGCATAAGCCTGGGCAACATAGTCGTAGCCCGGTTGCTGGGCGAGCACGCCTTTTTGGCCGGCCAACGAAATCGAGCACATCACCAGCCGCGGATTGAGTTTTTTGAGGACGTCGTAGCTCAAGCCCGCACGCTCCATGACTCCGGGTGTGAAGTTCTCCACCAGCACATCGAACTTCGGGATCATGGCCTTGATGATCTCCCGTGCTTGCTCGCTCTTGAAGTCCAGGGCCAGGCTTTTCTTGGAGTGGTTGTGCTGGAAATAGTAGGTGCTCTGCGACGAGCGCTTGTATTCCGCTTTGGACGGCTTCAGGCCGCCAATGCGGGTGCGGTCGCCGAAGGGGGCCAGCTCCAGTTTGACCACCTCGGCACCCATTTCGGCAAGGATCCGGGTGCAGGTCGGGCCTGCAACGATTTGGGTGATGTCCAGGACGCGATAGCCGCTGAGCATGGCTGGCGCCTTTGAGGTTTGATTCATGGCGGCCTTATCGAGGTTGGAACTGGGTGGTTCCGAAAAGGTTGTCCCAACGTTCACCAGTGGGCTTGGCGGCCGATTTATCAACCTTCTCTTGCAGAACAGCGATGCCGCGCTGTACAGCCGGCCTGGCGCGAACCGTGTCATACCAGCGTTGAATGTTGGGAAATTCGGCGATATCCTGACCTTGCCATTTGTGGGCACGTAGCCAAGGGTAGGTTGCCATGTCGGCAATCGAGTACTCACCGGCGAGAAACTCTGCCTCGCCAAGGCGTCTGTCGATCACGCCATAAAGTCGGCGTGCTTCATTGGTATAGCGATCAACAGCGTATTGGATCTGTTCCGGCGCGTATTTCCGAAAATGATGTGCCTGGCCCAGCATCGGGCCAACTCCGCCCATCTGGAACATCAACCACTGGATCACGTCATAGCGCGCCCTGGTCTTTTGAGGCATGAACTTCCATCCGGATTTCTCGGCCAGATATATCATGATCGCACCCGACTCGAACAAGGCGATTGGCCTGCCATCGGGGCCGTCGGGATCGAAAAGAGCCGGAATCTTGTTGTTGGGACTGAGTTTCAGGAATTCTGGTTTGAACTGATCACCCTTTCCGATGTGAACCGGGATGACGTTGTAGGGCAACCCTAACTCCTCCAGAAGTATTGAAACCTTGTACCCGTTGGGCGTGCTCCAGAAATACAGATCAATCATCGGTGTCTCCATTGGGAATGAAGAAATGGTAGGGATGGTTGTCTGAGGACGCTAATACTGTGTCGGGCTTCCGGCATATTGGAAAGTTATGGATAGGGCACCGCTGGCGCTCGATAATGGACAGCAAGGAACCGCAAATGGAACTTCGCCAGCTCAAATACTTCGTCCGGATCATCGAACTTGGCAGCGTCTCACGAGCTGCGGCGGACTTGTTCATCGCCCAACCAGCCTTGAGCCACCAGATTTCCAACTTGGAAGATGAGTTGAAGGTCAAGCTCATGGCCCGCAGCGTGCGTGGTGTTGCGGCTACCGAGGCAGGCAACGTTTTCTACCGGCACGCGCGGGCCGTGTTGCGCCAAATCGAGAGGATGCGCACAGACGTGCAGCATGCCGGAGATCACCCGCAAGGCCTGGTTTCCGTGGGAATGCCTACCAGTGCGGCAACCATACTGGCGCCCGCTCTCATCGCAGGTGCCAGAGCCCGATACCCGGACATCCAGCTTCAGATTACTGAAAGCCTCAGCGGCCACCTTCAAGAGTTGGTTGTCAATGGCCGGATTGAAATGAGCCTGTTATTCGAACGACCGGATTCGGACAATGCCCGCGAGCGAATCGGGCAGGCAAAGGCATCGGGCCACTTGGACGTGCGGCCATTGCTGCTAGAAGAACTGTTTTTGCTGACCGCTTCGGATCAGGCAGGCGGTGATACGGATATTTCCCTGGCCCAGGCTGCCCAATACCCTCTTGTGATGCCTGGCCGGGCCAATCTGACCCGGCAGATCGTCAACACAGCGTTTCAGGACGCGGGCCACACGATGACTTTGCTGGCCGAACTGGATTCATTGGCCACGATCAAGTCAGTTGTTGCAAGCGGCGTCGGCGCGACAATTCTTTCGTCCTCTGCGCTGCATGGCTCAGAAGGTCTGATAGCTCGCCGAATCGTGGAGCCCGTGCTTACCCGAAAAGTTGTCCTCTGCACCTTCGACATCGTGCCACTCAGCACTGCGGCACAGCGTATTGCTGACCTGATCGTCGAGATTTCGGGAACGCTCGTTGCCACTGGAAAATGGCAAGGTGCACTCCTCATCCCGGAGCCCGATGGGCCGCGCACGGAGCCGGATCAACCATAGCAAGGCGCGATACCCCCAAGTCAAAGTCCTATTTCCGGATCGACTCAGTCGTTCCTACACTGGCAGCCAGCTCTAGTGTGGATCTACGGTATGTCAAAAAAAATCCTTGAAGGTGTGGTGGTTCTGGATCTGACCCGATTCTTTTCCGGCCCGCAGAGTACTCTTTTTCTTGCCGGCCTTGGGGCCGAAGTGATCAAGATCGATGATCCCAAGACCGGAGATCCGACCGCATTCGCGCCGCCGTTTGCAGGCCCCAGCGGCGTCAGCTTTACCAGGCAAACTGACAGCGACATGGGCATCGCCTACCTGAAGCGTGCGAGAGGTAAAAAATCCGCAACCCTGAACCTCAAGAGTGTTGAGGGCCGAGAAATTTTCCTGAGGATGGCGGCCAATGCAGATGTGGTGGTTGATAACTTCAGCACTGGCGTCGCCGACCGGCTGGGGATCGGCTACGAAGCGCTGAAAGCGGCCAACCCGAAGATCATCTATTGCTCGCTGACAGGCTACGGTTCGACCGGGCCGGACCAAAACCTCAAGGCGTACGACCTGATGGTGCAGGCGGCCGTAGGGCTAATGAGCATCACCGGCCATCCGGATAGCGCCCCGACGAAGGCCGGGTCGCCGTTGTCCGACGCGATTGCTGGAGTGTTTGCCGCCATGGGCATTCTCTCCGCCTTGGTACACCGTGAAAGAACAGGCGAAGGCCAGTCGGTCGATGTGTCGATGGCTGACTGCCTGTTCTCCCTCATCTTTGATGAGCCGCTCGATTGCTATGGCCGGCTGGGCTTGGAATTCCAGCAAGGCAGCCGGATCATGCGATTCTCGCCATTCAACGTCTACAAATGCGCGGATGGCTGGATCACCATCGGCGCCGCCACGAACGAGGATTGGATGGCGCTGCTGGACCTCATGGGAAAGAGCCATCTCAAGCAGAACGAGCTGCTTATGTCGGTGGGCTGGCGCCTGGCCAACAACGCCGAAGTCGACGCCATCGTCGGCGAGTGGGCCGTAGACAAGACCGCTGAGGAGATAGTAGGCCTGTTATCCGTCGCGAAAGTGCCGTGCAGTCCCGTGCGAACCATCGACGAGGTGTTGAAGTGGCAGCAGATGCAGCACCGGGAAATGGCGATGCCTCTGTGGAATCCCTTGTCCAACAGCGAAATGCAGGCCTCCGGCCCAGGGTTCCCCATAAAATTTGGATCCAGCTCCTGCGGCTATGACAGCCCGGCCCCGCTGCCTGGCCAGCATAGTGATGAGGTGCTGTCTCGGCTCGCCCAGTTGTCGGCTCCCGACATTGCTTCCCTGAGAAACGCCGGAGTCATCTAGCGCAAAAGCGCAGCGGCGTTCCAGGCACTGGTGCGTGGAACGCCGTCGCGACCGGGGAGGCAGCGGGATTCAGCTGGCGCGAGCCAGTTCCTCCTCCATAAAGTCCAGCCGGTCTTTGCCCCAAAACATTTCCTGGCCAACAAACATCATCGGCACGCCAAAAACGCCGCGCTCAATTGCCGCGTCAGTGCTAGAGGCCAGCTCCTTGCCTATTTCTTCACTGGCACTCAACTCCTCAAACCAGTCCGGGTCCACCCCCAGGGCACTGGCGATGGGACGCAGGCCGCTGTATTCGACGATGGATGCGTTGCCCCGCTCCCAATAGGCGTCAAACACCTGTTCGACAAAAGCCAGTTCGAGGTTCTTGCGTCGCATGGCCAGTGAGCCACGCAGCACACGGCTGGACTTGATCGGGAACTGTCGGGGAATTTGGAAGGGAAGGCCGTACTTCTCAGCCCACCGCATCAGGTCACGCTTTCTATAGCGCAGCTTGGACTTCGGTTCCTTCATGAGCTCGTAATCATTCGTTTTGAACACATGACCGAGGTTATAGGGGTGCAAGACTAATTCGGCGTCGTGGCGGGCCAGAATGGGCTTGATCAGTTTGAGCGCGAAATATGTGTTTGTACTACCGATATCCCAGTACATTTCGAGTTTCTTTCTTGCCATTGTGCTGCTCCTAGCGTGAAGACTAAAGGTGGTTGACTGACCTTGAGGAGTCTATTTAGCGGCGAGCAATGCAGCCAATACGGAATGATGATTCCGGTATATGAAGAAGATATTGAACGTGGGACGTGCGGGGCCTAACCAGAGTTTTCTGGTGGCGTTGCTCATTGGGACGATCCTCACATAAAAAAGCAACGGCTTGTATGGCCGCAAGATTCCCGCCATCTCTGCGCCCGGTTTGTGTCCGGTTGCATTGGTGAGGTAATAGCCCCTTCGCGGACAGGGTACTTGTTAAGGGATGCAGCCCTACACCATTGCCAAAAGCTCGTGGATTGCCGAAGCTTGCCGATCACAGTCTTCAGCTGCGCATCAGTGGCTTTTCCCTTCGGGGGGTCGAAGTCATTTGCGCCCGGCTCTTTGTGAGGGTGTAAGAATTTTTATGTAAACGGTCTTTAGGCAGGAAATGGGCTTCCCCCAGTTTTCCGGGCACATTCAATGACATGATGGTCTTCCCACGGTCTGGTAGAAAGTTCGGGCCTGTGATTTTTCATAGGAGCAAGCCATGAGCATTCAACGTGTTCCACCGGAATTCAAGGAAGAAGCAGTACGCCAAATTGTCGAGCGAGGTTACTCAGTTGCCGAGGTATCGGCCCGGTTAGGAGTGTCAGCCCATAGCCTTTACAAGTGGGTAAAGGCGATCAAGCCAGACAAGACTGAGTAGCATGCGACAGAGCTGGTTGCCGCCCAAAGTGAAATTCTCAGGCTTCGCGCGCAACTTCACAACATCCGGGCGATTCAATTGAAAGCCTTGTACCGGATTGTGCGCAACACACTGAACCTTTTCACGTCATAAGCCCCTTGACGCCGGCTCGGCAAGGAGAGCCTCAATCTTCATCTCGATCTCGGCATACCGGCCTTCGCCGAAATGCGAATAGACGATGCGGCCCTGCTTGTCAATTAGGTATATCGCAGGCCAATACTGGTTCTGGTAGGCCCTCCAGGTTGCATAACTGTTGTCCTGCGCAACCGCATGCTTGATCTGCAGCCGCTTGATCGCTCCCTGAACATTCCGGATGGATTTCTCGAAAGCGAACTCCGGGGTATGGACGCCCACCACCACCAACCCGGCATGCCCGTACTTCTCGTGCCAGCGCCTCACGTAAGGGAGCTGGTTCAGGCAGTTGATACAGGTGTAGGTCCAGAAATCGAGAAGCACGACTTTGCCACGTAAGCCGTCCATGGAAAGCGGCTCCGAGTTGAGCCATGTATCTATTCCCTGGAAGTCCGGTGCCAATCGCACCTCTTGACTGACGTTTTGCTTTGCAGACGGGGCAGTCGCGAGCGTGAGAACAGCGGCCGAAGCAGCAACGGCCACGGCAATGAACAGGACCGTAGAACGGATCATGATGACTCCTTTGAGCGAATGGGACGCTGCAGATGTTCGACCAGCGCCTTTTCTAGGGTTGAAGTCGTTCTGGAGGAAAACTGGCTTAACACTTCGGTGTCAAAGCCAAATGCGATAGCTCCAGCCCCAAGCACTACTGCAGCGCCCGCCATACGTCTGATCCTCTCGCCCGTAGCGAGCGAGCGCTTAAAGACGGTCACCAGGCGCCCGCCGGATAGCAAAGCGGCTGCGAGGGATGTGCAGGCGCCGGCCGCGTACATAAGAAGCAGCAAAGATGTCCCGACGTTGGCGCCATTGAGCGCTGCGCCCGTCAGTATCATTCCAAGGATCGGACCAGCACATGGAGTCCACAAAAGGCCCGTGCTTAGCCCCAGCAGAAGCGGAAAAACAATCGTTCGTAGCTCCGATTGCTGGTCAGACTTTGCTTCGAACACCCGCGCGCCAAGGGCCACCAAGGGGCGGCTCATGCGGGTGGCAAGTGGCGGAAACACCAAGGTGAGACCGAACATCGCAAGCAAGGCAATGGCTGCGTAGCGTCCGTACTCATTAAGCGCGATCACGCGCGCGCCTCCCACAGCAGCCAGCGTAGCGACGCTGGAAAACGTCGCCGCCATCCCGAGCAGTAGAGGAAGACCGTGTGAACGGAATGGGCGATCCGAGCGTGCGAACACGAACGGAATCACCGGGAGGATGCATGGGCTGAGAATGGTTAGCATCCCGCCAAAATAGGCGACGAGAAGAATGAACATTTTTTTGGCTTAAGGTGCGCGGCGATAGGGCTAACCAAGGGTTGATGTCAAAACCGATAGATAAATTGACCACCGTCAATTGGCGGTTTATGGACACTCACCGCTTCCCAAGAAGATCCGCGATGAAAAGCGTTCATTTCCATGTTTTGTCGCCTGTTTGGCTTACTACCATCCGCCCGTCTTTAGCCAATCCTCGAGGTCCGGCATTTTTTCAAGTCCAAAGAAGGGCTCGCCATCAACAATAAAAAAGGGCGACCCGAAGACACCGTTGTCCAAGGAAGCCTCGACATTCTTTTCTAGGAGCGCCTTCGGTACCCCCTGCCACCGCTGGTGGCGGTACGCGTCAACGGAGAGTCCTGCACGAGAGATGCATTGCTCCACAAGTAGCGAATCGCCTATGTCGCTGCAATTCACAAAATAGCTTTCGAACAATCCGGCAGCGAGTCGCTTGGCTCGTATCGGATCGACCGTCTTGGCCCATGCGTAGGCTCGACCAGCTTCTAGGGGGCGTGCCCCTGGCATAGCGCTTTCCCGCTCGAAGCTCACTCCGTGGCGCCGCGCGTATCTCTTCGCATCACGTACGATGTAAGGACCTTTTAGAGGTAAGTCGATAATGGGAGGAAGACCCATCACTTTCATCACACTCACCCCAAGCAGCATTGAGTTCCACTCCACCTCGCGGCCATAGCGCCGGGCCAGCTCGTCGATGCGAAGGCTTGCGAAATAGCCGAAGGGCGAGATGAAATCGAAGTAGAACTGAATCGGCTTTTTCGTTTCCGTCACCACTATTTCGCTTCCAACTTGATCGATTTGGCCAGCAGCCGAAGCTTTTCGGTTTCGTCCACATAGAACTTTGTCGTTTGCTGCAGCGTCAGGCCGGGGTCGGGAACACCGGTGCCGTTCTCGGCCGAGAATTTAAGGTATTCGGGGCTGCGAATCGCCTCGTTGACCGCCGCGTTCACCCTGGCTGCTGCATCGGCGGGCAAACTCGAAGGGCCGAACAGCCCTAACCAGACCGTGTGATGGAAGCCCTTCATATGCTGCGACTCGTCAACCGACGCAACATTCGGAAGCTGGGGATTTCTCCTTGCGCCCGTGACGGCGATGGCCTTAACCCGGCCCGAGTTGATCAAGCCGACCGTCTGCCCGGCTATCGGCAAAAAGCCCAGGTCGACCTGATTGCCGATCAGGTTGGTCACCGTAGGGCCCATGCCCTGGAAAGGCACATGCAGCAGTTGCCCGCCGGTGCGGCTTTTCAGGTCTTCCCCAATCAGGTGGTAGATCGACCCGTTTCCGAAGGAAGCGTAGCTCAATTCCTTGCTGGATGGGGTGCGCATGTATGCCACCAAGTCATCAAGGGTGTTCAGTGCCAGCCCCGGACGCGCCACAATGGCGAATTCGGCCTGGCCCATATAACCCAACAGGCGCAGATTTTCTGTTCTGTATCGTGCTGACTGGATGGCAAGCGGGGCCAGCACCGTGTCACTAGCGGTACCGAGGAACAGGACATGCCCCTCCTGTGTCGCGTTCAACATTTTCTGCACGCCAATGGATCCGCCGGCACCCGACACGTTTTCGACAATGACGGTCTGCCCCCAAGCCTTCTGAAGATGCGGTTGGGCGACCCGGGCAGTGACATCCGTCGCGCCGCCGGCTGGGAATCCCACCACGATAGCAACGGTGCGTGAGGGAAACACCGGGCTTTGGGCCCTGATGCTTCCGACAGGCAAAAGCGTAGCTGCGACGGCCGCCAAAGCGGTGCGCCTGTTGATGATTTTCAAGATGCTCTCCTGGTTGTGATTCAGGCTGGGCTTGCCTGGGAGGTTGTCCACTCGAGAGTGAACAGATAGCCCTTCAAGTTGGTCGTGATGCGTTGGCGAGTTTCGTGGGTGCAACTTTCATCAGCGGCTATCAGCTCGATGCGCACCACCTGGCCCCGGCCGGGTTCTTCGCGCATTGCCAGGGTCGCGATCGGCTCACCCTGGAGCACTTCCAGCAAGTGCCGCTGTGCGCAGTCCTGCCGCAGCGCAGGCTTGAACACTTTCCCCACTGCGGTCATCGGCAGTTGTTCTACGACAAAGAGTCGGCGTGGAAGCGCGGGCGGCTCATTAATAGTGGCCTTGGCGAAAGCCAGAAGTTCATCCTCTGTGGCGGAGAGCCCTTGCCGCAGCGTGACATAAGCCACCGGCACTTCGCCCGCATAGGCGTCCGGCATGCCGACGGCACCCGCATCGGCAACCGCGGGATGCCGCATCAGGCATTCCTCGATGACGGCCGGGTCAATGTTGTGGCCGCTGCGGATGATCAGATCCTTGGCCCGTCCCGTGATGAACACGCGACCGGTGGCATCGACATACCCCACGTCTCCGGTGATGAGCCAGCCGTCTTCGGTAAAGAGGGCAGCGGTTTGACCGGCGTCCTTGTAGCCGGGAGTCACGTTGGGCCCGCGGACCACAAGTACGCCCGGCTCACCCTGCATGCAGGAGCGACTCGAAGCGCTTGTTCCCTCCAAAGTGCGAGCCTCCACTTCGCTGAACGGTATCGGGCATCCCGCGGATCCCATGACCCGTGCGCGGGACACCGGGTCAATGCAGATCACGCCACCGGATTCGGTCATGCCATAGACCTCACGTATGGGTTTGCCCGTGAGCTGCTCCATCTGCTCGGCGACACTGCGAGGAAGCAAGGAGGCACCGCTGATATTAATCCGCACGCGACTAAAGTCTGCATCTCCCGGATCAATTTGGATCACAGCAGAAAGGGCCGTGGGAACGCCACCAACGATGGTTGCTCCGGTGTTCTGCACGATGCGCCAGAAGTTGACGACAACCTGGGGATTGCGGAATCCAGCCGGGGAGAGAATCACCATCTCCGCGCCAGCGACGAACATAGCCAGGCTGCAGAAGATCGCGGATGCCACATGGAACATCGGCAGCCCGTTGACAATCACATCGTCGATGCTTGCACCAACCGCCCACGCTCCTCCGTAAGCAGCGGCCAGCTGGTTGCGATGGCTGTGAATGACCAGCTTCGGCGCCCCAGTCGTGCCGCCCGTGTGGAAATAGGCCGCTACATCATCCAGCTCAGGCAGATCAGAAAATGCCAGCTTAGGCGGATTCGACCGCAGGAGATCCGCCAGCAAATGAACGTCGGCACTGCCGGCGGCATTCTCGCCCCCCACCTGGATCAGCGCGCCGATCACCGGCACCAGCTCTTTGACCCGGTTGGCCTTGTCCCAGATCTCGGTGCCAGGCAGTGGGCCCAGTGCCACCAGAGCCTTGGCACCTGCTGCACGGCAAAGGCTCGCGATCTCCTCAGCCTTCAGCAGCGGGTTGAGCGGCAAGGCCGACGCCGCCGTGGCCGCGCCCCACAGCACGAACTGTGTTTCGACCAGCGACGGCAGCATATAGGCCACCACGTCGCCCCGTTGCAAGCCGAGAGACCGGAAAGCATTTGCCGTCCGCGCGATCCCATCTACCAACTCGGTATAGCTCAGCTTGCGTGGCGAGGCTTCCGGGTCTGTGCCGAAGAAGGTGATGGCCGTCTTGTCGCCGCAGCGCTGTTGCGTGCGCTCGATGGCATCGAGCACGTTCGTTGCGACCATCCATTCTTCGAAGCGCATTCCGGCGCCGGGTGTGACTATGGTCGGCAAAGCGACGCCGGGGGTGTTATTCATCCTGGTCTCCTCTTTAGTGCAGATTTCAGGCGGCCGGGCGGGCGGCCTGTTTGAGGGAATCCTTCAGCATTCGCCCGAACTCGAGGGATCCAACCGCGGAGAAACCGCCATCAATCGGAATCACCACGCCATTGATGTAGCGACCGGATTCGCTGGCCAGGTAGAGCGCCAGGTCGGCAATCTCCTGCTTAGACGCACCACGGCCGGATGGAATGGACTGCAGCAGCCTGGACCAGCTCTCCTGGCCCTCGGGGGCGAGCCGGACCATGCCTTCCGTATCGGCCACCGGGCCGGGCGCTATACCCACGCACCGGATCCCGTCATCGGCCCACTCCACGGCCAGTGAGCGAATCAGGATGTCGATGCCCGCCTTGGCGGCGCACACATGGGCTTGGGCGTAGGTGGGCATGCTGGACTGAACGGCGGATATGGCCAAGACCAGGGCAGACGGCTTTCGCAGGAACTCGTGGGCGGCCCGCAGCGTATTGAAAGTTCCGACCAGATCGGTATCGATCACGGCGCGAAAACCGTTGGAACTCATCCCCGTGGCCGGTGCAACGAAGTTTCCGGCAGCGCCAGCGACCACGATATCGATCAGACCGAAAGCCGCGTGCGCTTGCTCGACGGCGCTTTGCAACGCCTCATAGCTACGCACATCCGCAGACAGCCCGATTGCCCGTCCGCCGGATGCCTCGATCTCGGCCGCTGCATCGCGCGCTTTTTCCGCGCTGCGGCCAACAATCGTCACCGCCGCTCCAGCCAACGCATAGGTGAGTGCGATTTGACGGTTGATGCCGCTGCCGCCACCCGTGATGAACACGGCCTTGTTGCGCAAGAGGCCAGGTTGGAAGGTATTGTGGGTGCCCATGGCTTTGCTCTCAATGCGCGCGTAGCGCAGCAGCGATGGCGGCGAAAGCCCGCCGGTCGAGGTTGTGCGTGAAGCTCGTATCTCCTACAGGATGGGAAGAGAGTTTGATGATGACCAGCTCAGCCGCCGGGTTGATATGCATGTGCTGCCCGTTCAATCCCTTCATTTCGAAGGTGCCGTCGCGGTCGTGGGGAACCCACCACTGGTTGTGATATGAGTAACCGAGCCGCATCGTCTGGCCGCTGGCCTTGAACTTCTCAATGTCGGCGCCCTTGCGGAGTTCGGCGATAACACTCTCAGGGATGACCTGTTGCCCGTTGGAACGGCCCGCCGTGCGCAGCGTCTCACCCACACGCCCAAGGTCGCGCAGCGTCGCACTGAAGCCCACACTGGTAATCTGTGTGCCAATCGGATCGGCCCAGACATAGGCGTCGTCCTGGGCGCCTATCCGCGACCAGAGGCGTTCTGACATGAGTGTGGAGAAGCTCTTGCCCGTGATGCGCTGCAGAAGCCAGCCCATGACTTCGGTGTCGACGGTTTTGTATTTGAAGCCGGCGCCGTGCTCACCCTCTTTCTTGATGGTCACAAGCAGGTCGGGGATGGTCCGAGGGCCGGTGTAGGTGGGCGGCGCAGGCAACAGCCCGGCGGCATGCAGGTACTGAAAGATGCCGGAGCTGGGGTCCCGGAAATTTTCGCTGTATGCAACGCCGGTGGTCATATCGAGCGTCTGCTGCACGGTGGCATCCGCCCACGCGCTGTCTTTCAGCTCTGGCAGGTACTTCGTGACCAGGGCGTTAGGGTCGATGACGCCCTCCTTGATCAACATCGTCGCGAGCAGGCCAGTGAATGATTTACTCATGGACCAGAGCGAGTGCGGCTGATGGGCAGCCATGCCGGAGTAGTGCTTCTGGTAAACAATCGCGCCTTTGTGCAGCACGAGCAGGCCGTCGGTGAACGTCGTGCGCTGCCAGTCGGCCAAGGTGGTTCTGCCACCCTTGTCGTCCTCGAAACTGAGCGCACCCATCTCTTTCTGCATTTCGCGCAAAACGGACGGCTTGCCGTCGCCACGCCAGACCTGCACCGTGGGCCCGAGCTCGCGCATATGGTGGAACGCCCACCGGCCGTTGGGGAATTTCAGGACTGTGCCCAGCTTCACAATTTTCTCGGGCGGCGACGGGAATCCCTTCATGAGTTCCAGCTTGACGGGATCGGTGGCCTCCGGCGGCGGCAGCTGCGGAGCCTGCGCCAGGGAGGCCGAGGCACTGATGATGAGAGCAACTGCGACGGCAACGGCGCGATACGGCTTAGATGAGTTTTGCATGATGTTTGTGAGGTTTGGTTTCAGGGTTTGCGGGGTCGGGTTTCACGGGGCTTTTCTTATTGCTTTGCGAGCGGGGACGGGACTGATAAGCTCCGAGGCGCTTGTACGGGGGGTGGCGGATGCCAGCTGATGGGTGCCACGCACCAGGGCCGACATGGTTCTTTCGTGGAGTTGCCGAAGTTCGGCGTCATCGGCAACGACGCCAGAGAGCCGCAGCATCACTAGGCCGTGCGCCGACGCCCACATCATTTGGCCCAGGGCATGCGTCTCGCCGCGCAAAATGCCCTTGTCGATCATTGGCGCCACGTACGCCAGCATGCTGCGACGAGCCCTCGCCAAAGCCGCTGTCAGCTCGACGTTACCGATCACAGCAGCCTGACTGACGTCGAACATCATTCGGTAGGCGTCCGGGTTCTCCAGGGCAAAATTCAGGTAGGCCTGGCCGACGTTGCGCGCGCTTTTCCTCGGATCCAGACTCGAGCGGGTCGCCTCCTCAATGACTCCGCAGAACCGGTTAAACGCGGCAGCTCGCACAGCCGCCAGGATCTCTTCCTTGTTCTTGAAGTAGCGGTAGGCCGTGGTAGGGCTGCAGTCGAGTTCGGCGGCAATCTGCCGCATCGTGACGCCATCGACACCATGACGGGCAAACAACACCTCGGCAACACGGCAGACGTCGGCACGGAACTCAGTCACCTCTTCATCAGTCAGTACAGGTCGCATTTAATTTACACCGTTTAATTAACAGCGTTAAATATACTGCAATTTCAAGCGGTGTCAACTTTTTTAAAAAAACCCTAGCTGGCTGCTCCGTCACCTTGAATATCCAGCGATTGATTTGCACCAACTAATGGCGAAGAGCGTCGACTGCGAAGCATCCATCGAGGCGACTCCTTGTGTCCGCGGGCCGGCTGCTTGACGACCGGTCTCCGCTGACGGCGTGCCGCGCACGACGATCTGAGTCCGGAACATCGCCCGAAGTCAACCGGCGCGCGCCCGGGCCCGACAGCTTGGAGGACGACAAAAACAGACACCGTACCGACAATTTCGGACAAAATGACCATCTATGCGCAGAATCGTACTCACCGGCGTACCCCCGTTCGAGGTGCAGGATCTTGCGGGTCCGCTGGAGGTGTTCGCCCAGTGCGACTACGAGATCGAACTGGTGTCCCCGGAGCGTGATGGATCGACCGCTATCAATCGGGGGCTGCGCATCACCGGCGGCACCGACTTCCGCACGTTTGATCGTCCCATCGACACGCTCTGGGTGGTGGGCGGGCCGGAGGCCCCCTCGGGCCACTACGACCCGGCCTATTTGCGCTGGTTGAAAGAGATGTCGTCGCAGGCTCGGCGCGTCGGCGCGAGTTGCCTCGGCACGTTCGTCCTCGCCGCGTCGGGCGCGCTAGAGGGACGGCGCGTGGTCACGCACTGGCAGTGGTGCGACAACCTGGCCGAGCGCTACCCGCGTGTCAAGCTTGAGCGCAGTTCGATCTTTGTGAAGGACGGCCACATCTACACCTCCGCCGGCATCACCACCGGGATCGACCTTGCGCTGCTGTTCGTCGAGGAGGACTTCGGCCCACGCAAAGCCTTCGCGATCGCGCAATGGCTCGTGCTTTTTGTCAGACGGACCTCGAGCTACTCCCAGATCAGCAAGCTGCTCGCACTGCAGTCCGGCTCAATCAAGCCCTTGGACGACTTGGAGAACTGGATCTTCGAGCACCTCGCCGAGGACATCAGCGTCGAGCGCATGGCCGCCAACGTTCACATGAGCGCGCGCCAGTTCACGCGTGTCTTTCGCAGCGAGAAGGGCACGACGCCGGCGCGCTTCGTCGAGCGTGTGCGCGTCGAGGTGGCACGCACCCTGCTCGAGGCGTCGGGGGTCGGCTTGAAGTCGGTGGCCGCCAAGTGCGGTTTTGGCAGCGCTGACTCAATGCGGCGTTCGTTTCTGCGTGTGATGGGTACCACCCCGAGTGAAATCGCGGGAGCGGACCGAACACCGGGCACCTTGCTCGGACCTTAAAGATAACGCCACCGGTAGGTGGCTTGGCGGAAAGCGTCGGGTAGTTGTCGTACCCGGCCCGCTGTATTTGGGGAAGATGGGCGAAACGGTTGGCACATTGGTCCGGCCGCAGTCCATCTGGAGCCCACGCCATGAGATCCGCCACCCATGCCAAGCACCGCGCGATGCGCTCTCACCATCACGGTGGGCATGCCGCGCCGCTGTCGGGACAACTGACACGACTGGCGTTCTGTGCCACCTTCGCTGCCTCCCGGGCTGTACCGTCGGCGAGTGGCCACGGGCTGGGGATAAGCACGACCCTCGGAAGGGGGAACCCTGAGACCATTGGCCTGGCGGTTGGCAGTGCCTTCGTGTTCGGCTATGCCTCCACCATGGTTCCAGTGTTCCGCGGCGGCATGAAATGTCATTCGGCGCCTCGAGCCGAGATGACAGCAGACACTGCTTCTTTCGCGACCAGGGAGCGCGCTTTTGACCCGCAGACAATCTGCACACCGGTAGCGCCGGAATCAGATGCTATCGCCCCAACCAACGCGCCTAACGCATCGCCCGCAGTGGTGCCGGAGATCAATCCCCCTTTCGGCGAACTGCATCACGAAGCGCTCGCAGCACCGTCAGGCCGAAATCGTAAGTGCACGAACCCTGCGTGGAGGACCACGCAAGCGGGTCGCGCTAAAGGGATGCCAAACCCTCAATCGCGATCCTGTCGTCACAACAGCGGAACTCCCGAATCAAAAAAAATGCTTGACCTTCCAAGCGTGGCAAACCTGATAAACGCAACAGGAACTACTTCCGCTCAGTAACCCACGTCGACTCCAGTCGCGAAAGGAAATGTTATGAAAATCAAGCGTGTAACCTTGATCACTGCGGCGATAGGCGTCGCGCTCGCTATCGCCGGATGCAAAGAGGCTGTGCCATCCGCAGCTCCCGCAAAGCCACCAAGCGTTCCGGTGGCTGAAGTGATTGTTCGTCCGGTGACGCCATTTTCCGAGTTCACCGGGTCGCTGACCGCGGTCAAGCGGGTTGAACTGCGCCCACGGGTCGCTGGCTACATTGAGGAGGTGAGCGTTCCCGAGGGCCGCTTCGTTGAGAAGGGGCGTGGACTCTTTCGCATCGATCCACGGGTATTCCAAGCCGCGGTGACCGCCGCGATGGCGCGTTTGCGTGAGGCTGAAGCGGCATCGTTGCTCGCCCAGGCGGAACATACACGAGCCGAACAGCTGTTCGCCCAAAAGATCGTCGCTCGTGATCGCCTCGACACCGCAACCGCCTCTCTGAATGCGCGCAAAGCACAGGTCGACGCCGCCAAGGCGGCGGTAGATGCTGCGCAATTGGACCTGAGTTTCACGCGCGTCACGGCTCCGATCAGTGGGCGTGTTGGTCAAGCGCTCGCCACCGAGGGCAACTATGTCGCGAGTGGCGTGACACCTCTCACGACGATCGTCTCGATCAATCCGCTCCATGTATATTTCGATGTCGACGAACGCACGTATTTGCGAGCGCTCGCCGCAGGCCGAGCCAACGCTACCCCACAGGGGTCACAGGCGGCAAAGGTCATGGTGGCACTGCTCACCGACAAGACATATTCGCGGATCGGCCGTGTTGACTTCCACTCGAACACCGCCGATCGTGGGACGGGAACGGTGCGTATTCGCGCTGTTGTCGACAACCCTGACGGCCAGTTGACGCCCGGTCTTTTTGCCAAGG
Organism: Polaromonas sp.; assembly: GCF_029945925.1. Taxonomy (GTDB): domain Bacteria; phylum Pseudomonadota; class Gammaproteobacteria; order Burkholderiales; family Burkholderiaceae_C; genus Polaromonas. Next base: position 222,669 of record NZ_JAQSDN010000035.1, read on the forward strand.
TCAAACTGGAGACCGGCGCGCCGCTAGCAAGGGTCCTGATCTCCGACCAATCAATTGGCACAGATCAGGGCCGTCGCTATGTGCTCGTTGTCGGCAAAGACAACAAGACGGAATACCGGCCAGTCGAGCTTGGCCCGGTGGTGGACGGTTTGCGCGTAATCGAGCAAGGTCTTGAGGCGGGCGAGCGCCTCGTCGTCAAGGGGTTGGTGCGCCCGGGTATGCAGGTCACACCACAGTCAGCCGCGATTGACGGGACGCTCACAGTGCCCCAAACCTCGGGAGCGCCAATATGAGCTTTCCTCGCTTCTTCATCGATCGCCCGATCTTTGCCATCGTTCTCTCGGTTCTGATTGTGATCGCAGGAATCGCTGCGTTCTTCCAATTGCCGCTCAGCGAGTATCCCGCGGTGACGCCGCCGACCGTACAGGTGACCGCCTCCTACCCGGGCGCCAATCCCAAGGTGATCGCTGAAACGGTGGCAGCGCCACTCGAGCAAGCCATCACCGGGGTCGAGGGAATGCAGTACATGTCGTCGCAGTCAGCAACGGATGGTCGAATGGTCCTCACCGTTACTTTCGCGCAAGGAACGAATGCTGATATGGCACAGATCCAGGTGCAAAACCGGGTCTCGCGTGCACTGCCACGTTTGCCGGAAGAAGTACAGCGCCAAGGCGTCGTTACGCAAAAGACCTCGCCGGACATCCTGATGGTGGTTCACCTGCTGTCGCCTGACAAACGCTACGACCCTCTTTACATTTCGAACTACGCGTACCTCCAGGTGCGCGACGAGCTGTCCCGCGTCCCGGGGGTCAGCGATGTTCTGGTTTGGGGTGCTGGCGAATACAGCATGCGCCTCTGGCTCGATCCAAGCCTGATCGCCGCACGGGGGCTGACGGCCGGCGACGTGATAGCCGCCGTGCGCGAGCAAAACGTGCAGGTGGCAGCCGGGTCCGTCGGCCAGGCGCCCAATTCCAGTGCCGCATTTCAAGTGACGGTAAACACGCTGGGACGCTTGACCGACGAGAAGCAGTTCGGGGAGATCATCGTTCGCACGGGCGGCGACGGCCAGGTGACGCGCTTGCGCGATGTCGCCCGCATCGAGATGGGTGCTGATGCCTATGCACTGCGCAGCCTGCTTGACGGCGAACCCGCCGTCGCGCTGCAGATCGTTCAGAGCCCGGGAGCCAACGCACTGGATGTTGCGCAGTCGGTGCGGACCACCATGCAGCGGCTTGAAGGGAGCTTCCCGACCGGTCTCAGCTCGCGCATCGCCTACGATCCGACGGTCTTTGTCCGTGCCTCGCTGCAGTCGGTGGCAACCACCCTGCTGGAGGCGATCCTTCTCGTCGTCATCGTGGTGGTGCTCTTCCTGCGCAACTGGCGGGCTTCGCTCATCCCCCTCATGGCGGTCCCAGTGTCGCTGATCGGCACCTTTGCCGTCATGCACCTGATGGGCTTCTCGCTCAACACCTTGTCCTTGTTCGGCCTGGTGCTGTCCATTGGCATCGTTGTCGACGACGCGATCGTCGTGGTCGAGAACGTCGAGCGGCACATCGAAAATGGCGAGGAACCCGTTCAAGCCGCCAGGCGCGCCATGGACGAGGTCACCGGTCCGATCATCGCCATCACCTCGGTGCTCGCTGCCGTTTTCATCCCGACCGCCTTCCTGAGCGGTCTGCAGGGTGAGTTCTATCGTCAGTTCGCGCTCACCATCGCTATCTCGACCATCCTGTCGGCGGTCAACTCGCTCACGCTCAGCCCGGCTCTTGCCGGAATGTTACTGCGGCCGCGCAAAGTTGGGGTTGTGCATGATCCGCGTAGCCTACGTGGTCGCGCTGAACGCATGTTTGAGGTGCTCGGTCGGCCGTTCCAGCGTGCGCCGGACGCCTATGGCAACACCGTCCGCAAGGTCGTTGGGATCAGTGGCGTGGCGCTGCTGGTTTACGGCGGGCTTCTCGCGCTGACCTTCTTCGGTTTCAAGGCCGTCCCGCCGGGCTTCGTGCCAATGCAGGATAAATACTATCTGGTGGGGATCGCCCAGTTACCGAACGCCGCGTCGCTGGATCGCACTGAGGCAGTCGCCAAACAGATGTCGAAAATCGCGCTTGCTGAACCTGGTGTCGAAAGCGTCGTTGCGTTCCCCGGACTTTCAATCAACGGATTCGTCAACGTACCGAACGCTGCGGTCATGTTCGTCATGCTCGACCCGTTCAAGGATCGACTGACGCCCGATCTCACCGCGACCGCGATCGCCGGCCGCCTGCAAGCGAAGTTCGCCAGTATCCCGGATGGCTTTCTCGGCGTCTTCCCGCCGCCACCAGTGCCCGGCCTTGGCGCGACCGGTGGCTTCAAGATGCTGGTCGAGGACCGCGCCGGCGCCGGGCTAGACGCCCTGGTTCAGCAGACCCAGATCCTCATGACGAAAGCCACCGAGTCTGGACAGGTAGCCGGCCTACTCACGAGCTTGGACGTCAATGCGCCACAGCTCGACGTCGCCATCGATCGTAGCCAGGCCAAGAGCCAGGGCGTTCGTCTGGCGGATGTATTCGAGTCGCTCCAGGTCTATCTCGGCTCCCTCTATGTCAACGACTTCAATCGCTTCGGCCGCACCTACAAGGTGACGGCCCAAGCGGATACCGAACACCGCATGCAGGCCGAAGCCATCGGCCGCTTGCAGGTGCGCAACGCGGCCGGCGACATGCTGCCCTTGTCCTCATTTGTCACCGTCACGCCAAGTTCGGGTCCGGACCGCGTAATTCACTACAACGGCTACCCCGCGGCGGACATCTCGGGCGGCGCGATGGCAGGCGTCAGTTCGGGGCAAGCGGTTGCGTTCATGGAGCGCCTGGCAAAGGAGGTTCTGCCTGCGGGCATGAGCTTCGAATGGACTGACCTCACCTACCAGCAGAAGCTGGCGGGAGATTCGGCACTGTTCATCTTCCCGCTGTGCGTGCTGCTCGCCTACCTCATCCTCGCGGCGCAATACAACAGCTGGCTGCTGCCCTTGGCGGTCCTGCTGATCGTACCGATGTGTCTGCTGAGCGCGATCATAGGCGTCTGGCTAGTGGACGGTGACAACAACGTCTTTGTCCAGATCGGGCTCATCGTGCTCGTTGGTCTTGCCGCTAAGAACGCGATTCTAATCGTCGAGTTCGCACGCAACCGCGAAGCCGAAGGAGCAAGCGCGTTGGACGCGGTCATCGAGGCGTGCCGACTACGACTGCGGCCCATCCTAATGACCTCACTCGCCTTCATCGCCGGCGTCGTTCCGCTGGTACTCGCCACCGGCGCCGGGGCTGAGATGCGCCAGGCCATGGGGATCGCGGTCTTCGCAGGCATGCTCGGCGTGACGCTGTTCGGATTGTTCCTGACGCCGGTTTTTTATGTGGTTATGCGCGGCCTATCGGCCCGCTTCGAGCGACACAGGTCAAGCGCTAAGCCACGCATGGAGGAGAGCACGTCATGAGAAGTCCCTATCAAACAGTACTGTTTCCACTGAGTGCGCTCATCCTGGCCGGTTGCGCGGCGGTGGGCCCCAACTACTCACCGCCCTCACTGCCTTCGTCGCAGTTTCCCACCAGCTTCGGCGAGCCAGGGCTAGGCTCGGGGGCCGTCGAGGTGAAGTGGTGGCGCGCTTTCGATGATCCAGCGCTGACGACTTTGATCCAGCAGGCACTCGCCGCGAACCATGACATCGGCATCGCTGCCGCACGGTTGGAAGAGGCAAATGCCATGCTGGGCGGAAGCCGTCAGGGCTTTCTGCCGCGCGGTGGTGCTGCGCTCGGTCATGAGAACCGTCGCCGGAGTGAGATCGAGACGCCGCCTGGCCAGCCGCGCCAGATAGAAACATATCGGGGCGCGGTCGATGCTTCCTGGGAAATTGATCTCTTCGGCCGTGTGCGGCGATCGGTGGAGGTCGCTCAGGCGCAAGCGGGCTCCCGTGAGGCGCTGCTGCGCGGTGTGCAGGCGGGCGTCGCTGCTGCGGTGGCCGCCACATGGTTCGAGCTACGCGGTATTGAGGCCGAACTCGCTGTCGCAGCCGACGTCAGCAAAAGCCAGCGCGAAAGCCTGGGCCTGGTCGAACGTCTCGTGCGCGCCGGTTCTGCCAGCGAATTCGATCGGCTCCGCGCCGAGGCCATGTTGCACCAGGTCGAGGTGGCTGCGCCCGAACTTGAGCGCCGCCGCGCAGCCTCGACCAACGCACTGGCCTCCCTCCTTGGCGAAACGCCCCAGACGTTCAAACCACCCGCTGCCACGCCTGCGCATGAAACGCTGACCGTTCGAACGATCGCCGTGGGCGATCCCGCTGCACTCCTCTCACGGCGCGCCGACATTGCGGCGGCTGAACGGACCCTCGCTGCGGCGACTGCCCGGATTGGGGTCGAGACGGCCGGTCTCTACCCCGAGGTCCAGGTGCAAGGTTCAATCGGGCTCGTCGCGGGAAGTCTCGATGCAATGAGTGGCGCTGGAGCGCTGTCCAGCTTCCTCGGCCCGGTCATTCGCTGGTCTTTTCTCGATACCGGGCGCGTGCGTGCCCGGATCGCCGCCAGCGAGGCACGTACAAAAGAGGCGTTGATCGTCTACGACCAGACCGTGTTGCGCGCACTGCAAGAAACCGACGATGCCTTCAAAGCCTATGGCGCCGCAGGCAGCACGCTTGGGCTGCGTCTGCTCGAGTCAGCGGCAAATCGCGAGGCAGCTCGTCTTGCCCGCGTGCGGTTTTCAGCGGGTGAAGGCATTTACCTGGATGTGCTCGAAGCCGAACGGTCCGACTTTGCAAGTCAGCGTGCGCTAGCAGTCTCTCGTACCCAACAGCGGCTTGCCGTTGTCAGCCTCTACAAGGCGCTGGGCGGCGGCTGGGAGGTTTGCGCGCAGTCGGATCAGGACTGCGGCGGGGCCGACGGCCTATCGAACTTGCGCGCCTTGAAATGAAACCCGTACAGGCCTTCACATCCGCACGGTGGGAAGACTCCGGCCCCAACCTTCAAGCAGGAGCGGGCATCACCGCGTGGATGAGCGCTGCCCTTCTCTGGCTGGGCCGGCATGGCAACCATGTCGGTCCAAATTCAATGCCTCTTAGCATTGCTTCGATCGCGCTGATTTTTGGCGAGCGCGCTTTAGCTGTTCGTGTTAGCAACCGTTTTGCCCCATAGTGGCAAGGAGCTTGAACGTGACTTCCAGATTCACTCTAATTAGCCATTCGCTGTGCCCCTACGTGCAGCGCGTCGTCATCGTGCTAGAGGAAAAAGTTATTCCATATGAGCGTATCGACGTTGATCTGGCCAATAAACCCGAATGGTTTCTGAAGGTCTCGCCCTTGGGTAAGACGCCGGTGCTACTGGTGGATGGCATGCCTATCTTTGAATCCACCGTGATTTGCGAGTACCTAGAAGAAATCACGCCGCACCGCATGCACTCGCAAGACCCGCTTGCGCGGGCGCAGCACCGCGCATGGATGGAGTTTGCTTCGGCCACACTCAATGCGATTGGTGCAATGTACGGCGCGCCCGACGAGCGAACCCTTGCAGCCAAGGTGGGCGACTTGCGCGCCAAGTTTACGCAGATTGAAGCTGAACAAAGCTCCGCTGAGCAGCACGGGCCGTACTTTGCTGGCGAGTCATTCTGCATGGTGGACGCGGCTTTTTCGCCGGTGTTCCGTTACTTCGATGTATTCGACACCATCGACGACTTCGGCATCTTTACGCACACGCCCCGCGTGAGGGCCTGGCGCATAGCCCTGCAGCAACGCGACTCGGTGCGAAAGGCTGTTCGCGCAGATTATCCGGAATTGCTGCGTGATTTTCTGATACGGCGCAAGTCCGAGCTCTCGCGCCGGATGACTCAGACCACGATCGCTGCCAACTGAAGTTCATTCGCCCACGGCTGTATCACCTGTAATTTTTCTTGTTTTTCTCGGTGCTTCGTTAACGCGTTTTGCTGCGAGGTTCTGTAAGCTGATGAAAAGTTTCTCAAGAGGCGACTGCTGGAAATGGTGACGAATCCGGTCCGCCTCGCTACCCCCCCACCTCTAACACTCAACGCGCCCATCTACATAGGAAACATAAAATGATTGAAGCAAATCAATACCGCCGCATTGTCAAAGCCAGCGCCTGGTACGACCTATTCGCCACCGCAGCTTTTGCCACGCCGTGGACCTTCGCGGCACTTCACGGCGTACTGGCCATTGCTGCGCAGGGGATTCCTGGCACGTTTCCCGCATTTGACCCTTCGCACGTCCTGATGGCGAACCTTCTGGGATCTCTCGTAATCATCTGGGCGGTTCTGAGAATTCGCGATCCCCAGCAGCAATTCGGTCGATACGATGCCGCCGCAAGATTTCTGTTCGCAGCTTGGCAAATTTACGCTGTCATGCAGGGCGCGAGCGTGATTATTTTAGGCTTTACGATTTTCGAGCTGACATTTGGTGTGCTGCAGAGTTTGCCAGTAGCGAAGCGAAAGTGAACCGCTATCACGATCAACTGTACCTGTTGAACTGACCCACCCGTCGGAATCGTCTGGTGCTCTGAACTGAACTGAACTGCACGGAACGCGAACTGCGCGCGGCAGTCTATGCCGCGGGTACTCAAGTTCAAGAAATTTCTGAATAAGAGCAGGTAGGCACATTGGCATCGCAAACTGGGCTCAACCGAGCCGCATTGCACCTTTACGAAAAACGCGGGGCGTATGTCGCACTATAGCGCGCAGTGTTCATTTCACTTGGTAGTCTATGAAAACAGATCATTAAGTGTTCCTCCGCTAACCGCCGTACGCGCGTACGTTGCCGTACCGTGATGGCGAAGTTCGGTCGCCGCCCGGAGGAACTCGCCGAACACTGCACGTGCGAGCGACCCGCCCACGCTTATACGTCTAACGCCCAGGCCTGCCAGTTCGTTCACGCTAAGCGAGATGCCCGGAAATCCGATAAGCACGTTTAATGGCCGGTCGACTTCTCGCACGACGGTCGCAATGTCTTCCTGGCTGGTCAGGCCCGGTGCGTACAAGACATCCGCACCGGCCTCCTGGTACGCCTGTAGCCGGCCGATGGTGTCGGCAAGATCAGGCCGCCCAATGAAGTAGTTCTCCGCTCTGGCCGTCAGAGTAAATGGAAACTGCAGCGAACGTGCCGCTTCCGCCGCAGCACGAATGCGCTCCGCCGCAAACTCGCGAGCATAGAGTGGATCGTCGGATCGCCCGGTGGTGTCCTCGATCGACCCACCCACCACACCCGCTTCGGCAGCAAGCCGGATTGTCTCTGCCACATATTTAGGTGCATCGCTGAATCCGTTCTCAAGATCAGCACTGACCGGCAGGCTGGTGGCCGCGGCGATCTCCGCGAGATGCGCCAAGAGCGGCTCGCGCGGCACCGAGTTGTCAGGCATCCCACGTGAGAACGAAAAACCCGCGCTAGTCGTCGCCAAGGCTTGGAAGCCAAGCAATTCCAGCACCCTCGCGGTTCCCACATCCCACGGGTTCGGAATGACAAACCCGTCGGCCGCAGCATGGAGCGCGCGGAAGACCTTTGCCTTGTCAAGTTGAGACAGCAACGTGGATTCCATTGATAAGCCCTTTCAAAAAATTGCCCAAGGCATCAGCCGCAGAAGGAGAGAATCATCACCCAGGAAGCGACGATCCCGGGCGCGAGCCATGCCTGCAAAACAACAACGCAGATCGGCACGGCTAGCAAAGCCGGAATCCAGACTCTCCAGCACGTGCCCGGAGGGGTTTTCATGCATAGGCCTTGGGTATCGATTGGCGCAGAATCTCACGATCATCGATTGGGAGATGCAGTGCGGCGGCCAGCACGCCCAGGGCCATCGCGCCTAACCAAATAATGTCATAAGACTTGGTTGCTTCAAAAACGTATCCGCCCAACCACACTCCGAGAAATGCCCCCAACTGATGGCCGCAGAAGACGAATCCGAACAGCGTGGTTATGTAACGCACGCCAAAGACTTGCGCCATCAGTCCGTTCGTTAACGGCACAGTACCCAGCCAGACAAAGCCCATTACAGCGGAGAACATGTAGACACTCAGGGGATTGAGAGGCACGATAACGAACAGCGCCATAGCGCATGTCCGCACCAGATAAATGCCCGCCAACAGGTACTTCCTGCTGTACCGTGCCCCCAACAAACCAAAGCAGTAAGTCCCAAAGATGTTGGTCAAGGCAATGATTGCCAGTGCAGTTATCGCATCGCCAGGCCGCATCCCCTTGTCCAAAAGATAGGCGGGCAAATGGGTGGCAACGAACGCCAACTGAAAGCCGCAGGCTAAAAATCCCAGATTCAGCAACCAGAAGCCGGGATGATTGAACGCCTCCCGAATTGCTGTCGACATCGGTATGTCGGCAGCTCTCATCGACCCGGTCTGCTCCTGATCCTTCAACGGCAGCGCGAGCGGCAACAGAAGTGCCATTGCCACCGCCAACACGACAATCGCTCCACTCCAACCCCATGCACCCATGAGGCCATATGCAGTTGGCACCATGGCGAACTGCCCGAGTCCGCCAATTGCCCCCGCCAATCCGAGCGCCCAACTCCGCCGTTCGGGTGCCACCAGTCGGCTGAGAGCACCATACACAGCGCCGAACGAGGTGCCGGACAAGGCAATGCCAATGCAAACGCCGGCGCTCCAGATGAAGGCGCTCGGCGTGGATGCCTGCGACATGAGGAACAAACCCACGGCATAAAAGACTAATCCGCCCGCGATCACCTTGGCCGAGCCAAAACGGTCAGCGATCATGCCGGTAAACGGTTGAACGATGCCCCAAGTCAGGTTCTGGACGGCCATCGCTAACCCGAAAGTCTCACGAGACCAACCCCGATCCAGTGTGATGGGCAGAAGGAAAAGACCTTGCACGTGGCGCACGCCCAGCGCCAATCCCATAACGATGCCGCCGGCCAACACTAGAGCCCATGCTTGTTGCCACCAGACATAGGGCACTACTTTAGACGCGATCAGCTTCGCGGAACGAAAATAAGCGGACGAGCTAATTGTCATGATTCCCTGTTGGGCATTGCATCAGCCTCAGCTCTGATTGATGCCCCCATTGCAGCATTTAGTCGCTTGTGCTTCAATTGATCTTTTCTTCGTATCGCATGCACCATGGGAATGCCACTTGAGCTTGTTCGCCTATCCTCTTTGGATTTGATCCGCGGTTTCGTTGCTGTCGGACGCCGCATGAGCATTACGCTTGCATCACAGGACCTGTGCCTCACGCAGTCGGCAGTCAGCAGGCAGATTAATACACTTGAAGAACAACTCGGCGTCAAACTGCTGATTCGCGGCTACCGTTCGATCACGTTCACAGCCGAGGGCGAACGACTATTCCGCAGCGCGGATGGCGTAGTCCAGCAATTGCAGGAAGTCCTGGGCGAGATCAGTACGAAGGGGGTACTGCGTCCCGTGATGCTGAGCGCGAGCATCGGCGTCACCGGACTTTGGCTCCTGCCGCGATTGAGCCGATTTCAGAAACTTCATCCCGGCGTAGACCTTCGTGTTTCAGCGAACAACCGTGTCGCCGACCTTCGCCATGACGGCATCGACCTGGCCATCCGCTACACCACGCCTTCGTCGGCACCTGACGGTGCAACCCGACTCTTCGGAGAATCCATTGTTCCCGTCGCCCATCCGTCTTTGGGTCTCAAGTCGCTGCGCTCAGCGCAAGCGCTGTCTAATCTGAACTTGCTGGAGTTCGACGATCCGCAGCATCCTTGGCTCCAGTGGAACGACTGGCTCGGCGCGAGGGGATGGACAGATGCAAAACCTCAAGGCGTCCTGCATTTCAACCAATACGATCAAGTGATCCAGGCGGCCTTGGCCGGCCAGGGCATCGCGCTGGGAAGGCTTGAACTTATCGGGCCACTGCTCGACCAACATCGATTGGTCATAGTCGCGCCACCCAAGCACAAGACCAAGACGACACACGCGTATTGGCTCATTCAAGCGGACGCGCATCCACGCGAGGACGTGCGCCGCGTCGCGGCCTGGATTGAGTCCGAAGTGCGCGCCTCACGACCACCGGCGCAGGAATGATCTCTGCACCTGCGTGGAAAACAGCAGGATCACGGCGATACCGCAGAGGATGGCGGTAGATCAGGCTATTCGGACGCCACTACCAGCGCGCTGCCCCGCGGCGGTCGGCTTCATAACCGCTTGCTCAGGCACAGGGCCAGCGCATCGTCCAGGCGATCATTGCCCCAGAACATCTCGTCGCCCACGAAGAACATAGGCGCACCAAAAATTCCTTTGGCCCCAGCGATCTCCGTCTGCTCGCGAAGCTTCAGTTTGATGACATCAGACCGTGCCTCTTCGAGGATCTGTTGGGCGGGAAGACCGAGCTGGTCCAGAACCTTTGCCACCACTTCCGGTGCATCTATGTCGCGATTCTCGGCAAAGTTGAGTGACATGATGCGTCGACAGTAGGCGCCCATCCAGTCCTGTTCGGCAGCAAGAATTGCCACCCGCAGGGGGAGCAGTGCGGTTCGGGGAAATGTGGTTGGCTGGGTCCAGGGAAGGCCGGCCTTCTGACACTGACGGACCATGTCTTTCCACACGTACTCGCCTTTGGCCTTTTGCAGTACGAAGGGAGAGGTTTCCCAGCCGAACGACCGAAATATGGGCCCCAGCAAGAACGGCCTCCACCGGACAGGTATGTTGAACGAGGCGGCAGCTTCTTCGATGCGCATCACGCTCAGATAGCTGTAGTTGCTGCCGAATTCAAACCAGAAATCGATAGCAGATGGAACCGCGGTTGTTGTGGAGTTGCTCATTGCTTTCAGTCCGTTCACTCGTAGACGACCAGACACCGCAGCTCGATGCTCTCCCGTAGCGGGGCATCTGGGGGTGCGTCGGGATGGTCGAAAGCTGCGTGTGGGACGAACCGGGCGACACCGCTAATTTGCGAGTCGTACTGCTTGAACACCAGCGCCTCGTGGCGATCCATCTCCGAATAGTAGGACCAGCGGTGCAGCGGTGAATACACGGCCTGGTAAATTTCTCCGGTGCGGCGCGGATAACGCACTTCGCTTCTCACTAGGTCGGAGATCACCAGCGTGCGGGCATCGCAGACGGCAAGCGGTGTGTCAAGCACCGGCCCTTTGATCGACCTCCAGACATTGACGATGGCGTAACGTTTCACTTGTGACGCGGCTTTGGAATCGGTCAGCACCAGGTCAAGCCGCTTGCGGCCCGAAGCCTCGGTGTAGTCGTTATGAATACGGCCATTGGCCGCCGCTCGTCCATCGGCTCCGCGACGACCGAAAGAGAGTGCTGCACGGTCCGGTTCACGCCTTCGAACTAAGTGATCAAAGACGTATGCGTGCTGCGCACCGGTCACGGCCAGTGCGAGTTCGGAGGCTTCGCGGTAGTAGATCGTGCGGACCGCATCCTCGTCGAGAAAGTCTTTTACGGTGGTAGGTGCGTCCCACAATTCAAACCCTTCGTGATTAATAGACGAACTGTGCGCAGCGCTGCGCGCGTCAACGATAGGTATCTGCTGAAGCTCATACTCGGAATTCTCCCAAGGTATGCCCGGGGGCGGTTCGTAGGCATAGCTGCACGGAGTCTCCGACGTGGATTTCAGGTAGCTCAAAGCCGCAACAACCCTGGAGGGGCTATGAGGCATTACTGAACTCGGATACACGGGTTTCGTGGTGGCAGTGTTCATCATTGCTCCATTAGGACGAGCTGCCGGACAAACTCAAAGCGGAATTTCGCCTCTCCAGTCCAACTTCTCTTCTACAGATTTAATCCTTAGCATCCTAAGCTCTCAACCGATTTATCGGTCGCACCACATGCATCTGAAGAATGCGATAGGTGCTCAAAATTCTCGTGCCAATGCACAGGGCACTGTCGAAACGATGCGCGACTGTTTCAACTTATGCGAGACGGATGCCATTTATTTCGCCAGTCCCCGACCGGAGCAGCATCGCGGCCCGACGTCTCGGTCTTCTGGCCTTGCTCTCCACCCCACTGCTGGTGGCTGGATGCAACACCGCAGAGCTCTTGCAGAACCTACGACCCGAGTCCTACTACGCCCGGCGCTCTTCGACCAGGAACTCAGTGATCTCGGCGAGGAAGGTCTTTGCGTGTGCCATCATGGTCCTGCCCGCGGGGACGCGCAAGCCGCTTCCAGCGTGAGCGGCAAAAAACAGTAGTGCATCAGAGACACCTGCAGCCCTGGCGCGGACACCAGGGAATTTCGCGTCGCAGAGAACCTCGCTTGACCCTAACACCGTGTCAACGCTGAGACTTGCATCTGTTCCGGTTAGCGGCCTCGCTGAGACCCATCGGAACCCGGCCGACGGCCGGTTCACTTATGAAAGTCAAAGCCATGAAAAAGATCATCATCTCCACCCTGCTGCTGAGCGCCTTTTCCGCCTTCGCCAACGAAGCCGGCGACGACCTGCAAAACCGCGCCGCCTTCCAAGGCGAACTCACGCGCGCAGAAGTCCGCGCGGACTATCTTCGCACCAAGATGGGCGGCAACCTGTTCGATACGAGCGAAGCCGCTTCGCAGAAGTCGCCAACGGTGACCCAGTCTGTTCTTCGCGGCAGCCTGAAGGCAGAAGCCGTTCAAGCCGCGCGCTACCGCATCATCAACGAGCTGATGTAATGCCGTGCTTCTCAGTGCCGGGCAACCTGGTTGCCCGGCCTGGGATGCGTGAGATTCGTCGGAAGAGCTCATAGAGGGCCGGCGCGAAACGGCTGTTTCAAGTCCGCGGGTTCCGAGCCCGAAACGCTTCCTGTGGTTGGACCACTTCAACCGCCGCGCGCCCCACGAGGGATCGATAGATTCTCGGCGCCGTCGCGCCTTCGGTGTTCAACAGCAGCACCCGCGCCTCCCATCCAGCCCAAGTGCGCCCACTGGTCCAGCGTTGCGCAGTACCATCAATGCCGCTAGCCCTGCGGCTCCCGATTCTCCAGCTACGGTCGGCACGTCGCCGCCTGATGGAGATTCATATGCGCGACTTCAAACTTTCCGACTTGGCGCTTGCTACCCACCGGCTGGCCGTGCTGACGGGTGCCTCCCCGAAAGGATCCGAGGATCCTGCTTCGGACACGGTTCTGCCCAATTTCATATCCATCCGGGTGCAAGATGCCCAGGCGTGGCTGGCCCAGCGTCCAGACCTGATGACGCAAGAAGCAGAGTTACGTGCGCGGGCGCTCGAGGTGAAAGCCGTGCGCGCGGAGTTCTACCATCGCCTGTCCATCACTGGAGTGCTCGGCTTCCTGGCAGGTTCAGTAACCGGTTTGCGCGCCGTTTCGAGCGTGTCTTGGTTGAGCGCTCTGTCGCTCATGGCTCCCCTTCTCGACCGGCCTCGTATCGAAGCACGGCAGGGCGTGGCCAGGGTCAATCAGAAGCTGGCTCTGACCGCGCCCCGGCAGCAGATCCTACTTGCGACCGAGGAGGTGGAAAACGCCCTCACGCGCTATGTCGCTGGCCAGCAGCGCTTTGCGGTGACCCGACTCCCAGCCGGCGTTTCGCAGACCCGGGTGATCCCCCGCCGGCCGGTAGCGGCTACTGTTTCAGGGCTTGGTCGGCCCGCGAGCGCTCTCAACCGGCGGCTGTATCTGCTCGGCTGTTCAACGTCAACTGCCGATGCGAGATCGGCCCTGAATGTACAGGAGTGAGCTGACCATGAAGACCACGGCCTGGAAGACGCAGGGACGCCAGCGGCTTAGAGTCTAGTTTGTAGACATGATGCAGACAGTCGGCGAACACGGCTGCAGCGGTGACTTGAAGCTGCCAGAGGGCCACGCGGGCGAGGAATCATTTCTTCTTGGCGGGCAGCGGGAAATTGGAGTTCGGATCAGACCAGCGCGCTCGGCGCGAGGGTGCGACTCCACGCCACCAGGCCTGCATGCGCCGGAGAATTCTCAGCTTTCGGCGATTCGTGGTGGCACTTTTCCCGCCGCGACCCGGCACGAACATGCTTCAAGGTCTTGATCGGGCCGGGCGCCGTTGGGGCTTCCGCGTCGGAAACGCCTTCGGCGGCTGACAGCCGCTCCAAAATGGCACAGCGGGATTGGTGATCGCCTGCGCATTTGTGGATCAGCTCGGACAGCGTTGCTTTCATCTGGTCAAGTTCACGCTGCCTCTGTTCGAGTTCGGCGAGCTGCTGTAGTGCAAGCTCTTTGACCTCGCGGCTCTCGCGTCCCCCATCCCGCCAAAAAGCCAGCAACGCCTCGATTTGCTTGATCGAGAAGCCCAGCACACGCGACTGCCGGATGAAGCGAAGCATCCCGACCTCGCGCACCCCGTACAACCGATACCCGCTGGCGGTGCGCTCCGCTTCTGGAATAAGGCCCAAGGATTCATAGTGCCTGATCATCTTCGGCGTAACCCCGGCGGCAGCCGCTGCTTCACCAATATTCATGTGGTTCATGGGATCTCCGTGGCGGTTGAGGAAGTTGCTGAAACCAATTATCAACCTTGCCACCATGGCAAAGTCAAGCCCTCTTTCAGGAAAATGTTAAAAAAAGCCGCCAGCGGGTCCTTCGTCGGCGTCTATCAGGCGTTGACGGCTTGACGAGTTCCTCGGCGCTTTCCCTGCATTCGCTCGCTGTAGCGGTCGACCAGATGAAAATGCGCAGCGGGTGCTCAGGAAGGATCGTCGGTATCAGAGATGGCCGGAACCTTGTGCTCGTCAGTGACGCCCGGGAGGTCGTTGTTTGATGACACGCTTGCGCTGCGGATCCTCGTTGTACTCTGGTCTTACCGTCAATTTGCTTGATTCATTGATTAGGTAGGTGTTGAGGCCTCAGCTCGTGTCGCCTTCCGCACACGATAGTTGAGCACGCTGGCCAGCCGCTCAAAAGGGGAGCACGGCGACGGCTAGCCGATCCTGGAAAGATAGTCGGATTCTTCAGCAGTGACCGGTTGCACCGCGGTCCTCAGCAAACCCGGTGGGCGAAATGACGTACTCCCGCAGACGAGTGATATGTCGCCTCGTTGGCGGTCAGCAGCCCGAAGTCCGCCAACGCGGACGTGCTTCACCGTCGCCGCAGCGTTCGCGCCCGCGCCCGCACCGGCGTGCGGTATTCAACAGGTGAAGGCATCTACCTGGATGTGCTCGAAGCCGAGCGGTCCGCCTTTGCAAGTCTGCGTGCGCTAGTAGTCGCTCGCACCTAACAGCGGCTTGCCGTTGTCAGCATCTTCAAGGCGCTGGGCAGGGGCTGGGAAATCTGCGTGCAGGCGGATCAGAACTGCGGCGGAGCCGACGGCATGTCGAACTTGCGCGTCGTGAAATAAATTTGCCACAGGACTTGACATTCCCATCGTGGGAAGCTTGAAACTTCTCTTCACCAGAAACATTTAAGGGGTAATTCAATGACTTCCCTAGCCCAACAAGGCGCTAATCCATTCATGTCCTCAGTCACTCGTTTGAGCCTGCCGGTCGAAGGCATGACGTGTGCATCGTGTGTCGGCCGTGTCGAGCGTGCGCTGAATAATGTCCCCCGTGTGCTCACGGCCGCTGTCAATCTTGCCACTGAGCGCGCCGACATCACTTTCACCGGTTTGGCCGATCCGCAGGCGGCTGTCCGCGCCATCGAGAGCGCTGGCTACACCGTACGCGAAGAGACTACCGAGCTCGCAATCGAGGACATGACCTGCGCGTCGTGTGTGGGCCGGGTTGAGAAGGCGCTTGCAAAAATCCCGGGCGTGCTGGAGGCCACTGTCAACCTGGCGACCGAGCGCGCGCGGGTGCGCCACCTTGCCGGAGTCGTCTCCATGGCCGACCTTGAAGCGGCGGTCGAACAGGCGGGTTACAAGGCCCGCCGCATCTCCGCCGAAACGGCGAATGCGGGCGATCAGGACGCCGAGCGCCGTGAGAGCGAGGCACAGGCGCTGCGGCGCGCTTTGCTCATTGCATCCATCCTCACCTTGCCAGTCTTTATCCTCGAGATGGGCTCTCACCTCATTCCCGCCATTCACCATTGGGTGATGGGGGTCCTGGGTGAGCAGACGAGCTGGTATATCCAGTTCGCGCTCGCCACCCTTGTGCTGTTCGGTCCGGGTCTGCGCTTCTTCCGCAAGGGCGTACCGGCGTTGCTGCGCGGTGCCCCCGACATGAACTCGCTGGTATCGCTCGGCACCGCGGCGGCTTACGGCTATTCGGTGGTCGCGACCTTCGTCCCCGAAGTGCTTCCACCGGGCACCG
>NZ_JAQSDN010000036.1 GCF_029945925.1 Polaromonas sp.
AATGGCGGCAACGAGAGTTTACATATGTTTCGTTATTTATGTGTCAATGTACTAGCCACGCCCGAGTCCTGGTCGTCGCCGATCTCGACACGTGCGGCGATCGAGGACATGCCGGCGGGCTGCATCGCCGTCGTGGACGCGATGGGTGTCAGTGACGCCGGAATTTTTGGCGACATCCTGTGCGCCCGCATGCAAAAGCGCGGCGTGACGGCGCTGGTGACCGACGGCGTGGTGCGGGACCAGGCCGGCGTGATGGGCACCGGCCTGCCGGTCTGGTGCAGCGGCGCCGCGGCCCCGCCCTCCGTGGCGGGCCTGACCTTTGTGGATTGGCAGCGACCCGTCGCCTGCGGCGGCGTGGCGGTGTTCCCGGGCGACGTGGTGGTGGCCGATGATGACGGCGCGGTGCTGATCCCGGCGGCGCTGCTGGAGGAGATGCTGCTGCTGGCACCCGAACAGGAGCGGCTCGAGTCCTGGATCATGAGCGAGGTGGACAAGGGTGCGGCCCTGCCGGGCCTGTACCCGCCCAACGCGGAGAACAGGGCGCGTTACGAAGCGGCGAAAAAAACCAGCCAGTGAGGCCGCTGCGGCTTAGCCGTTTGTCATTGCGGGCCTGACCCGCAACTCATGCCGCATTCACAGCAACAGGGGTTCATGACGATGGATCCCCGGTCACGCCCGGGATGACAGCCCATCAGCTTTCCTGAGGACCCCCTCCGGTTGCTATCATTTTCATAACACGTCGCGCAGGCGCAGCGCCGAGAAACGCCCGTTTTCCCATAAATTTTTCATGGGCGGCTCCTGGCTCAGCAGCAGCTGCGCCATCAGCGGCTCCAGCGCGGTGGAGGCCGGATCGGCCAGCAGCAGGTAACGCGCCTCGAGTTCGTTCTCCGGGTCGGTGAGCTGGCCTATCCAGTCCAGCGCCATCAGCGTCTCCAGCACGGGTTCGAGCTGCAACACGTCAACCTGCAGCGCCCTGGCCAGCTCGGAAGCCTCCAGCCCGATGCGCGTGGTGCTGCGCGCCCGGTGCAGTTGCTGCAGCAGTTCCACCGCCAGCTGGAACTGCCAGCCGTGCGCGCTGCCGCGGCGCGCCACGCCGGCCAGCAGGCTGGGCAGGTAGGCGGCAATCACCGCGCCCATCAGCACGATGACCCAGGCCACGTAAATCCAGACCAGCAGAATCGGCAAGGTGGCAAAAGCGCCGTACACCAGCGAATAGGTCGGCACGCTGCTCAGGTACAGCGCGAGCACCTTCTTGGCCAGCTCGATGCCCGCCGCGACAAACAGGCCGCCGGCCCAGGCGTGGCCCCAGCGCACAAAGGTGTTGGGCACATAGCGGTACAGGGCCGTCATGCCGCCGGCGAGCAGGAAAAACTGCAGCACGTCCAGCAGCACCCGCAACCCGCCGGGCATGTCGCCCACCACGCCGCGCGAACCGGAAATGACATAAGACGTCACCGCCAGGCTGGCGCCCAGCACCAGCGGGCCCAGCGTGATGGCCGCCCAGTAAATCAGCACGCGCTGCGCCAGCGGCCGCGGTTTTTTCACGCGCCAGATGCCGTTGAGCGTGCGGTCTATGGTCAGGATCATCGCGATCGCCGTGACCAGCAGCACCGCCAGGCCGGCGACACCGAGCTTGTTGGCCTGTTTGGCGAACTGCGTCAGGTAACCGAGCACCTGGCGCGAGATGTTGTCGGGAATCAGGCTGTTGACCAGCCACACCTGCAGCGTGCCCTGCAGCTTGGAAAACATCGGAAAGGCCGTGAAAATGGCCAGCGCCACCGTGAAAAACGGCACCAGCGCGATGCTGGTGGTAAAGGTCAGGCTGCTGGCCGTCAGGCCCATGTGGTCGTCGCGGAACCGCTCGCGCAGCGTGATGGCGGTGTCGCGCCAGGGAAAGCGGGACAGGTCCGTCAATAACTGCTGCAGGGACTGCTGGAATTTCATCCCCGGTATCATGCCATCGACACAAGCATCAACATGACCATCGACAAAACAACACAGATAGACGCCACACGCTGGCTGGCCGTGGGCAGCCTGACCGCCCTGATCATTCTCGGCCTGGCCTGGGAGATGTGGCTGGCGCCGCTGCGGCCGGGCGGCTCGCTGCTGGCCCTGAAGGTACTGCCGCTGTGTATTCCGCTGGCCGGCCTGCTGAAAAACCGCATGTACACCTACCGCTGGCTCAGCCTGATGGTCTGGTTGTATTTCACCGAGGGCGCGGTGCGCGCCTGGAGCGACAAGCCGCCCGGCAACTACCTGGCCATGGCCGAAGTAGCGCTGTGCCTGCTGCTGTTCACCGCTTGCGCCCTGCATGTGCGCATCCGCCTGAAAAACGGCGTAAAAACCATTCAACCTGCTGCCTGAAATACTTATGGACAAGATTCTCGATGCCTTGCGCGCCATCGTCGGCGACGCCCATGTGCTGACCGGGGGCGACCTCTCGGCCTGGGAGCTGGACTGGCGCAAACGCGCGCGCGGCAAGGCGCTGGCCGTGGTTCGCCCCGCCGATACGGCGCAGGTGGCAGCTGTTGTCAGCGCCTGCGCAGCGGCCGGCGTGCCCATGGTGCCGCAAGGCGGCAACACCGGCCTGGTCGGCGGCTCGACGCCCGACGCCTCCGGCCGCCAGGTCGTGCTGAGCCTGCAGCGCATGAACGCGGTGCGCGCCATCGATAGCGCCAACCTGACCATGACGGTCGAGGCCGGCTGCATTTTGCAGACCCTGCAGGAAACCGCCGAAAAAGCCGGCTTCCTGTTCCCGCTGAGCCTGGCCGCCGAAGGCAGCTGCACGATTGGCGGCAACCTCGGCAGCAATGCCGGCGGCACGCAGGTCGTGCGTTACGGCAATACACGCGACCTCTGCCTCGGGCTGGAAGTCGTCACCGCGCAGGGTGAGGTCTGGGAAGGCCTCTCGGGCCTGCGCAAGGACAACACCGGCTACGACCTGCGCGACCTGTTCATCGGCAGCGAAGGCACACTGGGCATCATCACCGCCGCGACCATGAAGCTCTACCCCATGCCGGCCGCGCAGCTCACCGCCTGGGCGGCCGTGCCGTCGATGGAGGACGCCGTCACCCTGCTCGGGCTGGCGCACCGCCACCTGGGCGCGGGCCTGACGGGCTTTGAAGTCATGGGCCGGTTTGCGCTGAGCCTGGTGGCCAAACACTTCAAGCAGCAGCGTGTGCCGCTGTACGAGGACACGGCATTTTGCGTGTTACTGGAAAACTCCGACCACGAGTCGGAAAGCCATGCACGCGAGCAGTTCGAGCGCCTGCTGGAAACCGCCATGGAAGACGGCTGCGTCACCGATGCCGTGGTCGCGGAAAACCTGCAGCAGGCGCACCAGCTCTGGCATGTGCGCGAAAGCATTCCTCTGGCGCAGGCCGAGGAAGGCCTGAACATCAAACACGACATCTCGGTGCCGGTCTCGCTGATTCCCGAGTTTGTGCGCGTCACCGACCAGTTGCTCGCCAAGGCCATCCCGGGCGTGCGCCTCGTCAACTTCGGCCACCTCGGCGACGGCAACCTGCACTACAACGTGCAGGCCCCGGCCGAAGGCGACGCGGCCGCGTTTCTGCGCGAGCAGGAAGAAAACGTCAATGCCCTGGTCTACGACTCGGTGCAGGCTTTCGGCGGTTCGATCTCGGCCGAACACGGCGTCGGCAGCCTCAAACTCGACAAGCTCGAAAAGCACAAATCACCGGTGGCCCTTAGCCTGATGCGGGCCATCAAGCGGGGCCTGGACCCCGAGAACCTGATGAACCCCGGGCGGGTGCTGCGCATATAATATGCGCATGATTCATGGAGATGCGCCATGCTGAAATTTGACAACGCACCTAAAAAGGCCACCAACCTGTCGCTCAATGCCAAGGTACTGGAAATGGCGCGCGAGATGGGCATGAATGTTTCCCAGACCGTGGACACGTTGCTGGCCGCCGAGGTGCGACGCCGTTACTGGGCGCAATGGAACGAGGAAAACCGGGAGGCGGTCGCGGAGTACAACGCACGCATCGCCAGCGAAGGCCTGCCGCTGGCAAACTACCGGACCTTCTAGCGATGGCACGTTACGATGTTTATGCGAACCCCGATGCCACGCTGCGCAAGATCGCGCCCTTTTTGCTGGATGTCCAGAACGATTACATCAACAGTCTGGATTCACGCGTTGTCATCCCCATGCGTCCAGCCGCGCTGTACCCGCATCCCATGCGCGATTTGAACCCGGTATTCGAAGTCAGCGGTAAAGTGGTGGTACTGGACACCGCCGGTCTCGCCGCGTTTCCGGCGCGGGAATTGAAAAAACGCGTTGCCGGTCTGCAAGACCAGAGTGAACTCATCGTTGCCGCCATGGACTGCCTGTTTGGAGCTTATTAAAGTGTCGCCCCGCCCCATCCGCTCCCAGTACGAACATTTCATGCGCCATGTGGACACCCACGGCGTGTTCAAGGCCGACCGTACCGGCACCGGCACCAAAAGTGTGTTCGGCTACCAGATGCGTTTTGATCTGAACGAGGGCTTTCCGCTGGTGACCACCAAAAAGGTCCACCTCAAGTCCATCGTGCACGAGCTGCTATGGTTTCTGCAGGGATCGAGCGACAACAACTGGCTCAAGGAACGCGGCGTGACGATCTGGGACGAGTGGGCGCGCGAAGACGGCAGCCTGGGCCCGGTCTACGGTGTGCAGTGGCGCAGCTGGCCGACGCCGGACGGCGGCCACATCGACCAGATTGCCGAAGTCATCCAGACCCTGAAAACCAACCCCGACTCGCGCCGCATCATCGTCAGCGCCTGGAACGTGGCCGATCTTTCCAGGATGGCGCTGATGCCCTGCCATGCGTTTTTCCAGTTTTACGTGGCGCCGGCCACCGAGCCGGGCGGCAAGGGCAAACTCAGCTGCCAGCTCTACCAGCGCAGCGCCGACATCTTCCTCGGCGTGCCCTTCAACATCGCCAGCTACGCCCTGCTGACCCACATGGTGGCGCAGCAGTGCGACCTGGACATCGGCGACTTCATCTGGACCGGCGGCGACTGCCACATCTACAGCAACCACGCCGACCAGGTGGCGCTGCAACTGAGCCGCGCGCCCTTCCCCTACCCGACGCTCAACATCAAGCGCAAACCCGCATCGATCTTCGACTACGAGTTCGACGACTTCGAGTTCCTCGAGTACGAACACCATCCGGCGATCAAGGCGCCGGTGGCGGTATGAAGGCGCTTGGCGAGGGGCCCCGCGCAGCGGGGATCGACACGCCGCAATGCCGCCGGGCGCCGACACCTGCGTCCTGTGGAAACTACTTGATTCGGGAGGCGACGGTATAGCCATGCCTGTCCAGGGTGTCAGCCACATCACCTTCATTGTGCGAGACCTTGATCGTATGGCGCTGTTTCTTTGCGAGGGCTTGGGCGCGAAAGAGGTCTACGACAGCAAGGCCAGGAATTTTTCGCTGTCACGGGAAAAATTTTTTATGCTTGGCGACACCTGGCTGGCAGCCATGGAGGGCGACCCACCGGCCGAGCGCAGCTACCGGCACCTGGCATTGAAGGTGGAAGCAAGCGAGCTGCCCGGCTTTGCATCCCGGTTGCGAGCCATAGGCGCGGAGGTTCGTCCGGCCAGGCCGCGCGTCCCCGGGGAGGGTCAATCGCTTTATTTTTACGATTTCGACAACCACCTGTTTGAGCTGCACACAGGAACACTTGAAGAACGGCTCAGGCAGTACAACGCATGACATCTCCCCGCATCAACCTCATCTACGCCCGCGCCGCCAATGGCGTCATCGGCAAGGACGGCGCCATGCCCTGGCATCTGCCGGAAGACCTGGCGCACTTCAAGCAACTGACCCAGGGCTGCCCGGTCCTCATGGGCCGCAAGACCTGGGACTCGCTGCCGCCGAAATTCCGACCGCTGCCGGGGCGGACCAACATCGTGATCACCCGGCAAGCGGACTGGCAGGCCGAAGGCGCACAGCGCGCAGGCAGCCTTGAAGAAGCCTTGCTGCTGGCCGGACCAGCGCCCGAGGTCTGGGTGATGGGCGGTGCGCAGATTTATGCGCAGGCCGAACCGCTGGCCGGCCGCATCGAAGTCACCGAGATTGCCGCGGATTTTGACGGCGATGCCCATGCCCCGGCGCTTGGCCCAGGCTGGCGCGAAACCACCCGCCAAGCCCATGTGGCCGCGAGTGGCCTGCCCTACAGTTTTGTGACCCTGGAGCGCCCATGACCCGATCGGCCAGGCACCGGGAAATATGGCTGCGTCCGCTTGGAGCCCCGGCCTTGCCGCGCAAGGTCTGCCGCAGAAAACCTCCGGACACGGCATGAGCACCTCCTGGCGTCTGGCTTTGTGCGCTGCGATGGCCGGGCTGGTCTGGGTTGCCGTGCCTGCCCCTGAGGCCACGCGCGCGGGGTTGGCGCTTTTTGTGTTGATCGGAAGTCTCTGGGTCACCCAGGCGCTTCACCTGGCGGTGACCGCGCTGGCCGTGCCTCTGGTGGCGGTGCTGGCGGGTCTGATGTCACCGCGCGATGCGCTGGTCTCCTTTGCGCATCCTGTCATCTTTCTTTTCCTCGGCGGATTCGCCCTTGCCGCAGCGCTCACACGCCAGGGGCTGGACCGCGCACTGGCCAATGCAGTGCTGCGCCTGGCCGGTGGCCGCATGCTGCCGGCGGTGCTGCTGCTTGCCGGGTTGACAGCCGTGCTCTCGATGTGGATGAGCAACACAGCCACGGCGGCCATGATGATGCCGCTGGCACTGGGATTGCTGCGCGGTGAAAACGGCGCCCCTGCCGCGGGGCCGCGCGAACACGCCTTCGTCCTGCTGGCACTGGCCTACAGTGCCAGCATAGGCGGCATCGGAACGCTCGTCGGCAGCCCGCCGAATGCCATAGCTGCCGCCCAGACAGGGATTGGTTTTTCACAATGGCTCAGTTATGGCCTGCCGATGGCGGCCCTGCTCTGGCCGCTCATGCTGCTCGTGCTGTTCCTGCTGCTGCGTCCCAGGCTGGGTGGTGGCAGCACGCCACCGGCGGAGCCTCTGGTGTGGACGCGCAACCGCGTGGTTACCGTCGCGATCTTCGGCGCCACCACCGCGGGCTGGGTGGGCGGCGTCCCGCTGGCGCGGGCGCTGGGCATCGCCGCCGACATCGACACCATGGTGGCGCTGGCCGCCATTGTGCTGCTGACAGCCAGCGGTGTGCTGCAATGGCGCGACCTCGAAAAACAGACGCAATGGAGCGTGCTGCTGCTGTTCGGCGGAGGATTGGCGCTGAGCGCAGTCATGAGTACCACCGGCGGCAGCAACTTCCTTGCCCAGGCCCTGCTGGACGCCACGGTGGGGGTTCCGCCGTTGCTGATGATCACTGGCATGGTTGCCTTCGTCGTTTTCCTCACCGAAATGGTCAGCAACACAGCCAGCACCGCGCTGCTGCTGCCCGTGTTCCTGCCAGTGGCCGCCGCTTTCGGTCTACCGCCCATGGCCATGGCCGCAGCCATTGCCGTGGCGGCGTCCTGCGCCTTCATGCTGCCGGTGGCGACGCCACCGAACGCCATCGTCTTCGCCACGGAGAAAGTGCCGCAGGCGACGATGATGCGCTGCGGCCTGGTGCTCAACCTGGTCTGCATCGGCTCGATTGTTGCCATGGCGATGGGCGCATGGCGGTGAACCTCTGGACACTGGCGCCAGGCTTGGCCGGCGGGCTGGGCCTGTTTCTGCTCGGCATGTCGATGATGACCGACGGGCTCAAACTGGCCGCCGGGCCTGCGCTTGAGCGGATCCTCGCAGGTGCAACACGCACGCGCCTGCACGCCCTGGGCTCCGGCGTGCTGGTCACCGCGGTGGTTCAGTCTTCCAGCGCGGTGACCGTAGCCACCATCGGTTTTGTCAACGCGGGGCTGCTCTCGCTGGGCCCGGCCCTGTGGGTGCTTTTCGGTTCCAATGTGGGCACCTCCATGACCAGCTGGATGGTTGCCCTGGCCGGGCTCAAGTTCAAGATTGAGGCCCTGGCCTTGCCGCTCATCGGTGTGGGTGTCGTCCTGCGCCTGACCGGCGAAGGCAAACGCCGCGGCGCCCTGGGCTCTGCACTGGCCGGGTTCGGCCTGCTGTTTATGGGTATAGCCCTGCTGCAGCAGTCTTTCACCGGCCCGGCGGATCAGATCACGCTGCCACAGGGCGAAGGCGCCTTGCCGGTTGCGGCCCAGGTTGGCATCGGCGTGCTGATGACGGTGCTGATGCAGTCGTCAAGCGCAGCGATGGCCATTGCGCTCACGGCCGCGCAGGGCGGACTGCTGACGATGCAGGGAGCAGCAGCGGTGGTCATTGGCGCCAATATCGGCACCACCGTGACGGCCCTGCTGGCGGCCGTCGGCGCCACGCCGAATGCACGCCGCGCTGCCGCCGCGCATGTGGTGTTCAACCTCGTCACTGCAGGTGTGGCACTGGCGTTGCTGCCGTGGCTGCTGGTGGCGCTGGCCTCGGCCACGCAGTGGCTGGGCCTGTCGTCCGAGCCTGCAGCCGGACTCGCACTGTTTCACACGGTTTTCAATGTGCTCGGTGTCATCCTGATGTGGCCAATGGCCGGCAACCTGACCGGCTGGCTGCAAAAGCGGTTCCGGGCACGGGAAGACAATGAGGCACAACCCCGTTATCTTGACGACAACGTGCTGCAGGTCCCCACGCTTGCCGTCGGTGCGCTGAAGCGCGAAGTGGCGCGCATTGGCCATACCGCTGTGCGTCTGGCACGGCGGGCTTCGGGTGGGGCCGCACCCGCGGCGCTGGTGCGCGACCAGGCCATCGTCATGCAGCTCGATGACACAGTGGAGTCGTTCGTCGAACGCATGAACCGCAGCGCCATGCCCCAGCACGCCAGCGAACAGCTCGCCAGGGTTCTCCGAGTGTTGCGCTACCACGAAACCACCGTTGAACAGGCTTTCGCCGCGGCCCCCGTCCAGGCACCGGCGGGCAGCAGCGCCGAGGTCCGGACGCTGCACGACCGCTTTGTACAGTCCGCGGACGTCCTGCTGGCGCTGTGCGATCCGCAGGCGGAGGAGCCCCCCGCGCTGGATGCCGCTGCGCTCGGCATGGAGGACGCTTACGAAGCGCTCAAGGTCGGCCTGCTGGCCGCCGTGGCGGCCGGTTACGCCCGTTTCGCCGAGGCGGAAGACGCCCTGCGACGCTACAGCGCCTTGCGCCGGGCCGCGCAGCAAGCCACCAAGGCCCGCCGGCGCTGGCCGGTTTCCGAAGAACCGGCGCCGACCTGACCCGCCCGGACGCCAGACACCTTCACGCTGTCGGCCGCCGGCTTTTTGGGATACTCGGTGCCTGCCTGCGCAATAGGTGCTGGCCAAAAAATTGATCTGTGGAGTTCAAATGAAAATTGCCACCTGGAATGTCAACTCGCTGGCGGTGCGGCTGCCGCAGGTGCTCGACTGGCTGGCCGCCAACCCGGTCGATGCCTTGTGCCTGCAGGAGCTCAAGCTCAGTGATGACAAGTTTCCGCTGGAGGCGCTGGCGGCCGCCGGTTACCAATGCGCCTTCTTCGGGCAGAAGACCTACAACGGCGTGGCCATCCTGAGCCGCACGCCGCCGCGCGACATCGTCAAAAACATTAACGGGTTCAGCGACGAGCAGTCGCGCGTGATTGCCGCCACGCTGGACACGCCGCAGGGCGAGCTGCGGCTGGTCAACGGCTACTTCGTCAACGGCCAGGCGCCGGGCACCGACAAGTTCGAATACAAGATGCGCTGGCTGGACGGCCTGCGCACCTGGCTCAAGGCAGAACTCGCGGCCCACCCCAGGCTGGTGGTGGTCGGTGACTTCAACATCACGATGGACGACCGCGACACCTGGGACGCCGAGGGCCTGCGCGAAACCATCCACCACACGAGCGAAGAGCGCGAGCACCTGCAGGCGCTGCTGGGGCTGGGCCTGCACGATGCTTTCCGCCTGTTCGAACAGCCGGACAAAAGTTACTCGTGGTGGGACTACCGCGAGTTCGCCTTCCGCCGCAACCGCGGCCTGCGCATTGATTACATCCTGGTCAGCGAGATGCTCAAGCCCGCGGTGAAGGGCTGCGTGATCGACAAGCTGCCGCGCAAAAACGAGCGGCCCAGCGACCACGTGCCGGTGATCGCCGAGTTCGATTTGCTATCAATAACATAGCTGCCTGCGCCCACCAATCAAGGGCTACATCCATTTTTGACCTATACCCGGCGCACCACCCGCCCGGGTGACTGCGCCGATTCGACCACCTGCCCCCGCGCATGCCGCTGGCCGTTGCAGACCTCGTGGCTGATGGCCAGGTTCTCCGCGTGGCTGTTGCCGCCCTCGCTGAGCGGCTGGATGTGCTCCAGTGTCGCGGCCGCCGGCATGACATGTTCTCCACAGACCCAGCAGGGCACCTTGCCGTGCAGCTGGCGCGCCACGGTTTTGTAGATCTTGTCGCGGGTCAGGGATAAGCGGCTCATGGCTGGACTTTAAATCAGGTCCACGCGTCCGGCGCCAGATCCGCATGCCCGATAAGCGTGAATTCACCCCGCAATGCAAGCGCAGGTGATCTTCATTCAAGCAGGGGCCGCGGGTCCGGCTCCGCCGGCCCGCAGGCGCAGCGCCCCCTCGGGGGGCAGCGCAGTACGCGAAGCGACAAGCGTGGGGGCTCTTCTACTCCAGATTGAGCTCCTGAATCTTGCGCGTGATGGTGTTGCGGCCTATGCCCAGCTTCTGCGCGGCTTCGATGCGGCGGCCGCGCGTGTTGAGCAGCGCCGTCTGGATCAGCTTGGACTCAAAACGCCGGGTCAGCACATCCCACACGTCGCTGCGGCCGGTCGCCAGCAAGGCCATGGCTTCAGCCTCGAGCCCGCTTTCCCAGCTGCTGCCGTTGGCCGCCCCGGGCGGGCTGCCGGCCTCCGCGAGCGGCGCCGCGGCGCCGGCATGCAACACGTCTGCCGCGGCTGCCCGCGGCAACTCGGCCGGCACGGACAGGGGCCGCTGCGGCGCCGTGCCGCCTTCGACGAGTACCGGCGCCCTGCCCGGTTCGGGCACGGCCCCCAGCACCTCGGGCGGCAGGTCCTTGGCTTCGATGACCTGGGCCGGCGCCATCACGGTCAGCCAGTGGCAGATGTTCTCGAGCTGGCGCACATTGCCGGGAAAACTGAAGGTGCTCAGTTGCTGCAACGCCGCATCGGAAATGCGTTTGGGCTCCACGCCCAGCTGCTTGGCGCTTTGCTGCAGGAAGTGGCGCGTCAGCATGAAGACGTCTTCGCGGCGCTCGCGCAACGCCGGCAGGCGCAGGCGGATCACGTTGAGGCGGTGGAACAGGTCTTCCCGGAAACCGCCTTCCTTGACGCGCTGCTCCAGGTCCTGGTGCGTCGCGGCAATCACGCGCACATTGGTCTTGACGGCGTTGTGGCCGCCGACGCGGTAGAAGTTGCCGTCGCTGAGCACACGCAGCAGCCGCGTCTGCAGGTCAAACGGCATGTCGCCGATCTCGTCGAGAAACAGCGTGCCGCCGTCGGCTTGCTCGAAACGGCCGCGGCGCATGGTCTGCGCGCCGGTGAAGGCGCCGCGCTCATGGCCGAACAGTTCGGACTCGAGCAGGTCTTTCGGGATGGCGGCCGTGTTGATGGCCACAAAAGGCCCGTTGGCGCGCGGTGAATGTTTGTGCAGCGCTCGCGCCACCAGTTCCTTGCCGGAACCGGACTCGCCGGTGATCATCACCGTCACCATGCTCTGGCTCAGGCGGCCGATCGCGCGGAACACGTCCTGCATCGCCGGTGCCTGGCCCAGCATTTCGGGCGTGGCGGCCATGCGTTCTTCGGCCACTTCCTCGCGCTGGCTTTCCTCGACGGCGCGGCGTATCAGCTCGACCGCCTTGGGCAGATCGAACGGTTTGGGCAGGTATTCGAAAGCCCCGCCCTGGAAGGCCGACACGGCGCTGTCCAGGTCGGAAAAGGCCGTCATGATGATGACCGGCAGGCCGGGCAGCTTTTCCTTGACCTTCTCGAGCAGGTCCAGGCCCGAGCCGCCGGGCATGCGGATGTCGCTGACCAGGATCTGCGGGCCGTCTTCCTCGGTGGCGACTTCCAGCGCGCTGAGCACTTCACGCGGGTTGGTGAAACTGCGCGTCGGGAGGCCTTCACGCAGCAAGGCTTTTTCCAGCACAAACCGGATGGACTGGTCATCGTCCACAATCCAGATCGGTTTCATGTTCTCGTCCCTTTGGTACTACCGGTTATCCGTGAAAGACAACGGATGTCAAGGCAGAGGTATCAGCAACTTGAAATCCGTGCGGCCGGGGACGCTCTCGCACTCAATCAAGCCGTGGTGTTGCTGAACAAAGGTTTGCGCCAATGTCAGCCCCAGTCCGGAACCGCCTTCGCGCCCCGAGATCAGGGGATAGAAGATACGGTCCTTGATGGAGTCCGGAACACCCGGTCCATTGTCGATAACATGCAATTCCAGTGCCAAGCGATAGCGCTGCTTGCCAAAAGTTACTTGTCGGGCAATTCTTGTCCTGAAAGTGATCTGCGCATCACCCGCGGCAACACGCTCGGCGAGCGCCTGTGCGGCGTTGTGCGCGATGTTGAGCACCGCCTGAATCAGCTGCTCGCGGTCACCGCGAAAGTCGGGAATCGAGACATCGTAGTCGCGCATGACGCGCAGGCCCCGCGGAAACTCCGCCAGGATCAGCGAGCGGACACGTTCGCACACCTCGTGGATGTTGACGTCGCCCACCAGGTGCGGCCGGCGGTGCGGTGCCAGCAGGCGGTCCACCAGGGACTGCAGGCGGTCGGCCTCGTGGATGATGACCTGGGTGTATTCGGTCAACTCCCTGGACTCGATCTCCATCTGCAGCAGTTGCGCCGCGCCACGAATCCCGCCCAGCGGGTTCTTGATCTCGTGCGCCAGGTTGCGGATCAGCTCCTTGTTGGCCTGCGCCTGGTCGATCAGGCGCTCTTCGCGGTCCTGCTTGGCCTGCTGCTCCAGCGGCAGCAGCTCCACGATGGCCTCGCCCGGTGTGTCGGTCTGCGCCACCACCACATGCACGGGCATGGGTTCGCGGTTCAGGGGCTTGAGCCAGGCGTCATAACGCAGAGCGGCAAATTCATTGCTGCCCGCGCCTTCGAGTGCGTTGTGCAAGATGGCCGGCTCGGTGAAGCAGTCGGGGAGCTGGGAGCCTTCGATGGTGCGGCGCGAGGTGCCGAGCGCGTCTTCGAGTGCCGCGTTGGCAAACACCACCACGCCGTTGGTGCGCACAACGGCGACCAGTGTGGCCAGCAGGTCAAAGGACTGGAAACGGGGGGTGGCCGGTGCGGCCGCGGGCGCGGAAAGAGTGGGCTTTTTCAAGCCTTCTATTCTCACGCAGAACGTCTTACTGACGGATGGTGTTTCCGGGTAAACGGGAAATTTCGCGCTTCAGGCCGGCGATGTCGCTTTCGTGGCGGGCGATGCTTTCCTTCATTTCAGCCACACGGTCCAGGTAGCGCTGGTAATTGCGCCCTTCGATGCCCTGCTTCTCCGGCTGGCCGTTGTTGTACTCTTTTTGCTGCTCGGCGAGCCGAAGCTCGGCCTTTTTGAGTTCAGACTCCAGGATGGCGCGTGTGTCGCTGTCCCGGGCGCGTTGCGCTTCGTTGCCAGCGGCAGGCGATGCCTGCGCCGCGGCAGCCACACGCACCGCAGGCGACCGGCTCTGGGGCAGGCTCTGGACCACCGTCACATTGCCGCCTTCGATCTGCCTGCAGCCACGCGACTGCGCCTCCTTGGCGTTGTTGATGTATTCGGGCGCAGCACCTTCCTTGCCGCCACAGCGGTAGATGCGCTCCTGCGCGAACGCGGCAGAGACGCTGCTGGCGAGAAGAAGGGTTGATATTGAAAGAAGTACTGTAGGTTTCATGCGTAACCCCAAGCGCCTGTTAGGGCAAGGACGGTCTGCCAGTATCCCGCAAAGGTGTCAAAAAGCAAAATCAGCGACAGGATAACCATGCGGCCCAATGAAAAAGGACGGCAAAAGCCGTCCTTTTTTGACCACAGACTGTAAGAACTTACAGTGAGTAGTACATCTCGAACTCGATCGGGTGGGTGGCCTGGCGCAGGCGCGTCACCTCACCCATTTTCAGCTCGATGTAGGCGTCGATCATGGAATCGGTGAACACACCGCCCTTGGTCAGGAAGCTGCGGCCGACGTCGAGGCAGTCCAGCGCCTGGTCCAGGCTGTGGCACACGGTTGGGACTTTGGCATCTTCCTCGGGCGGCAGATGGTACAGGTCCTTGGTCGCGGCTTCGCCGGGATGGATCTTGTTTTCCACGCCGTCGAGACCAGCCATCATCAGGGCCGAGAAGCCGAGGTAAGGGTTCATCAGTGGATCGGGGAAACGTGCCTCGATACGGCGGCCTTTTGGGTTGGCGACGTAAGGAATGCGGATCGAAGCCGAGCGGTTTTTCGCCGAGTAAGCCAGCTTGACCGGGGCCTCGTAGCCAGGGACCAGGCGCTTGTAGCTGTTGGTGCCGGGGTTGGTGATGGCGTTGAGCGCACGGGCATGCTTGATGATGCCGCCGATGTAGTACAGGGCAAAATCAGACAGACCGGCGTAGCCGTCACCGGCAAACAGGTTCTTGCCGTCTTTCCAGATCGACTGGTGCACGTGCATGCCGGAGCCGTTGTCGCCAACGATGGGCTTGGGCATGAAGGTGGCGGTTTTGCCGTAGGCATTGGCCACGTTCTGCACCACGTACTTGAGGATCTGCGTCCAGTCGGCGCGCTGCACCAGCGTGCTGAACCTGGTGCCGATTTCGTTCTGGCCGGCGCCGGCCACTTCGTGGTGGAACACTTCAACCGGAATGCCCAGCGATTCGAGGATCAGGGACATCTCGGCGCGCATGTCCTGCGTGCTGTCGACCGGGGGCACCGGGAAGTAGCCGCCCTTGACGGTAGGACGGTGGCCGCGGTTGCCGCCTTCGAGCTTGGCGCCCGAATTCCAGGGGGCTTCGTACTCTTCGATCTTGAAGAAGGTGCCCGACATGTCGGTGTTCCAGCGCACGTCGTCGAAGATGAAAAATTCAGGCTCGGGACCGAAATAGGCGGTGTCGCCCAGACCGGACGCCTTGAGGTAGGCCTCGGCGCGCTGCGCGATGGAGCGCGGGTCGCGGTCATAGGCCTTGCCGTCGCTGGGTTCGAGCACGTCGCAGCTCATGAACAGCGTGGTTTCTTCGAAGAAGGGGTCGATGTTGGCCGTTTTCGGGTCAGGCATCAACTGCATGTCGGAAGCTTCAATGCCTTTCCAGCCTGCCACAGAAGAGCCGTCAAAGGCATGGCCCGAAATGAATTTGTCTTCGTCAAAGTGGGACACGGGCACGGTCACGTGCTGCTCTTTGCCCCGGGTGTCGGTAAAACGGAAGTCAACAAACTTGACTTCGTTTTCCTTGACCATTTTCATGACGTCTGCGACGGTCTTTGCCATCAGAATCTCCTGTTGCTGGATGGTGGTTAAAAAATTGTTTCGGCGTGGTCGAATGCACTTTTTGTGCCAAACCTCCCTGGCGGGTGTTTGCGGGTGATTTAAAGCCAAGCCCCTGATTGTGCCGTCATCCGGCCCCCGTTTGGGCAGCGCCGGGCCGGCAAAACCGCAAAAGCAGCGAGAAATTAACGCACCAAATAAGTGCAAAACAGGTTTGCACCTTATCGGTGCAATAACTTATCGCACCAATTCAGGGCCCAACTTGGCATTAAAAGTGTGCAGACCCGCGAGCAGCGCCGGGTAGGCCGCGTTGACGGCATCGGGCGCGCCCTTGACGCCGAGCTCGATGTGCCGGCCGTACTCGGGGTGGTCCACACTCGGCAGGCTGAACACCTTGACCCCGCTGTGGCGGGCCTCTATGGCCAGCATCAGTGGTGTCAACGCAGCCTCCATGGACCCCATCACGATCACCGACTTTTCCGCGTAGGCCAATTTTTGGTGCAAGCCGGCATAGTGCGTGTCCAGCAGCCATTCGACCATGGGCCAGGCCATGACCGGAAACCCTGGCATGAAATGAAGACCCCCACGCTCCCCCACTGCGTGTGGGTCGCTGCCCCCCGAGGGGGCCGCTGCGCCTGCGGCCGGGCTAAGCCCGTTCCGCGGCCCCGGCTGAATTAAAGAATCCACAAAGCAGCTGAAGCCGGGGATCTTGTTATAGGGATTGGGAATGATGGCGGCGCCTGCCGGAAACATGCCCATGTTCAGGCGGTGGATGTTGTCGTGCCGGTCCGGCTCATAGGGCACGCCCTGCTCTCTGGCGATGTCCTGCATGCGCTCCCGGATCAGGCGCTCGGCCTCGGGGAGCAGCGCCAGCTCCACACCCAGCGCCCGCGCGGCGCACTGGCGGGTATGGTCGTCCGGCGTGGCGCCAATGCCGCCGGTGCAGAAGACCACATCACCCGTGGCGCGGGCGGCGGCGAAGGCGCGCGCCAGCGTGGCCGTGATGCGTTCGGGGTCGTCGCCCACGTAGTCGGCATAACTGAGCGGCAGGCCACGTGCCGCCAGCAGCTCGATGACCTTGGGCAGGTGTTTGTCGGCGCGTTTGCCCGACAGGATTTCGTCGCCGACGATGATGAGTCCGAAGTGTGTGGTCATGGGAAAAACAGGAACGTCATGGCAGGGAACCGGGCCGGCCATCCGGCGCACCGAGTGTCGGCGCAGGCCCCGCGGGGCCTTGGGGCAGGAGTTCATCCGCTATCGTTTCAATAGCATCTTGCGCAAGAGGGTCGGGAGCTGGGGCATTGTTCTGCTTGCGAAGCTGCTCCAGCGCCGCCAGGCAGTAGTGGGAAAACCAGAGGGATGAAAAGGCAAACACCAGGGTGTAGATCCAGATCGCCACCGGCACGAGGATGGGCGCCATGGCGACAAACATCGCCCCCGAGGCCCAGATCAGGCTGGGCGCGGCGCCCAGGTAGCCGCTGAGCACGCCGATGCCCAGCAGGCTGCCGCGGTAGCGGCGAAAAAGCTCGCGCCGTTCCTCGGCACTCGCATGATCGACCAGCGCGTCGTAGGCCATCACGCGGTAGGTCAGCCAGCCCCAGATCAGCGGCGGCAGGATCAGTATCAGCGGCGGAACCAGCCACAGCGGCATCGAGACGACCAGCGCGATAGCGGCCAGCAGGGTCGAGCTGAGCGACCAGAGCGCGCTCGCCACGAATGAGCCGCCTTTTTTCCGCTCCAGCAGCGGAAAGCGGCGCTCGGCCACCAGCGCCACCATGGCCGGCGTCATCAGCAGCGCGACAAACAGCAGCGCGGCAATCACGATCACCGGAATCGCCATGAAAAGCAGCAGCGCCGGCGCCAGCACCACCCGCAGGTTGCCCAGCCCCAAGCCCTCCAGCCAGCGCGCCATAGTGCTTAGCAGCTCATAACTTTCCAGGCCGCTGCGCACGGCGGCCAGGGCGTCTTCCCAGAAGAAGTAGCCCACCCCGAGCGAGATGACGACCATGATGATCAGCGGCAAAAATGACAGCGCAATCACCCGGGGGTGCAGGCAGTACATGGTTGCGCGCCAGAACGAATCAAGAAGCTTGTTCATGAAGGAAGTGTAGCCCCCACGCTGTATAAAAGCCCCCACGGTCGCTCACTGCGTGTAGCTCCCTGCACCTTGCAGGCCGCCGCTCGCCAGAGGCTTCTCTTCTGATGCCTGTCCAAACCGGCTCAAGCAGGTTCGGAGCCGCAGGCATCAGCCCCCCGAGGGGGCCGCTGCGCCTGCGGCCCGGCAAAGCCGGTTCCGCGGCCCCTGCTGGCATGGAATCCGTGGTCGAGCGAATGGATCAGGCTTTGCCGATCAAGCGCTTCAGCCCCAGCCATTGCTGCGACCAGAAACCGTGGCCGTAGTCGCGCGACTGCTCGACCTGGTCGCGTATGCCGGTCGGGTCGTAACGCTGCTCGAAGTTGGCGGTGCCGAAAAGCACGTCCCAGCAGGGCAGCAAGACCCCGAAGTTGTGGCCTCGGGCCGTGTTTTTGCCCGCCGCCTCATGGCCGATGCCTATGCTGTGGTGCATCCGGTGAAAACGCGGGCTGACCCACAGGCGCTCGCCCACCTGCCCAAACCAGAGCCGCACATTGGCATGCTGCAGGCTTTCGCTGAGCTGGGTCAGGGCCACGATGGCGATGAACTGGCCGGGTGCCACGCCGATCAGCTGCGCGGCCAGCACCAGCAGGCAGTCGACCGCGATGTCGTCGAGCAGGTGGTTGCGGTTGTCGCTCCACATCGTCATCTGGCGCTGCGCATGGTGCAGCGAGTGCAAGCGCCACCAGACACCCCACTGGTGCTGGCCGCGGTGGATCCAGTAGCCCAGGAAGTCAAACGCCACCAGGTAAATCAGGAAGCTGGCCACCGCGCCATCGGTGACGCCGGGCCAGAGCTGGTCCAGGTGAAAAGTGCCGTAGCCGGCGGTGCGCAGAACACCGAACAGTTCGTCAAAGACCGGCTCCAGCGTCAGAAACAAGGCAATGCGGAACAGGCCCAGCCGGTGGATCAGGGTGTAGAGGATATCGGTGCGCACGGTCGCGCGGTCCCGCACCGGCTCCACCGGTCGCCAGCGCTGCAGCGGGCCGAACACCGCCAGCAGCACCAGGATCTGGATGGCGCCGACCATGAACCAGGCCGTCCCCACAAAGGCGTCCTCCAGAAAGTTGGCCAGGCCCAGCGCGAACAGGGCCGGCTGCACCACGGCCTCGAACAGCCATTGCTGCACGGCAGAAAAGCCGTTGCTCACCGCGTTGATCAAGCTGTCCATGCTGCTATTTTGCCGCGGGCGCCGTGGCCGGCCCGCTGGCAGCCACCCAGCTCTTGTAGCGCGGGTGCTCGCGCAGCGTCGCAAAACAGAAGCCGCGTTCCTTCAGCCCGACGATCAGCGGCTCCAGTACGGCGGGAGCCCAGGGGTCCTGGCGCGACCAGATGCCCAGGTGGGCCAGCAAAATGTCGCCCGGCCGAATGTCCCGCAGCGCCTTTTTCAGCAGCAGGTCATTGGGGTAGGGGCCGCTGGGCAATTCGTCACCCAGAAAACCGGCGGGCGACCAGCCCACATGCTCATAACCGCAGGCCTTGGCCGCCGCCAGCAAGGCCGGCGAGGTCTTGCCGCCCGGTGCCCGGAACAGCGGCAGCGGCTTCTTGCCGGTGATGGCCTCCAGCCGCGCGCCGGCACGGCCGATCTCCTCGCAGTACTGCGCGGCCGTCCAGGTGAACTCCCGGCCTTCGGACGGACCGGCCGAGGGTTTGATGCGGAATTGTGTCGGCCCGCCCGCCGCCGGCCGTACGTCGGCGCGCCAGTAGCTGTGCTCCCAGGTGTGGGAAGCGAATTCATGGCCCTCGGCGCCGCGCGCCTTCCACCAAGGCGCCCAGGCCGCGCCCAGGCTGCCGTCCCCGGTTTTTGTCCGCTCGTTGGCGGCAAAAAAAGTGACCTTGACCTGGTGTTTGTTGAGAATGTCCGCGATCAGCGGCGCCACGTCCATGTGGCCGGTGTCCAGCGTCAGGTACACCGGTTTGCCGGGCTTGTCTTGCGCATCAAAACAGCCTTCAGCCCTTACGGGACGGACGCTAGCAGCTATGAAAACTATAGCAATCAAGAGCGCAACGAGCGACCGAGCTGTTCTCCCATTCAAGCAGGGGCCGCGGGTCTGGCTTCGCCAGCCCGCAGGCGCAGCGGCCCCCGAGGGGCTGGAGCCTGCGGCTCTAAAGCTGCCTGCGCAGCTTTGGACAGGCGACAGAAGCGAAGCCTCCGGCGAGCGGCGGCCTGCAAGGCCTCGGGAGCTACACGCAGTGAGCGACCGTGGGGGCTCACTGTCTAGCGGCGTGATCCAGCGTCCAGACACCATGAGGGCTCTTTCCAACATTGACCTGGCGCACCACCTTGCGGCTGGCCATGTCGATCACCGTGAGTTTGCGCGCCCAGCGCGAGGTGACATAAATGAATTTTCCGTCGCGCGAGACATCCATGCAGTCGGGCCCGCCGGGCGCCGGGTAAACATCCACCACGGCCATGGTCTGCAGGTCGATCTTGCTGATGCTGTTGCCCACCCGGTTGCTGACGAGCACATGGCGGCCGTCGCCCAGCGCGCGAAAGGCATGGGCGCCCGCACCGGTCTTGATGAGGCGGGTGCGCTGCGGCTGCTTGCCGCTCACGTCGTAGACCTCGACCGAGTCGCTGCCGGTCAGTCCGACCAGCAGGAATTTGTCGTCGGCCGTGCCGAACACGTCGGCGGGCGTCAGACCCGTCGGCGTGCGCCACTTGACAGTCTGGGTGGCCAGGTCGATCGCGATCAGCTCGTCGCTGTCCTGCATCGACGAATACACCGTGGTGCTTTTGCTGTCTATCCACAAATGGCTGGGTGTCTTGCCGGTGGGGATACGCTTGACCAGGGTGACATCGGTGCCATCCCATCGGTAGATGTCGATGTGGTTGAGCCGGTTGGCCGCCGTGACAAACCACTTCATGTCGGGCGAAAAACGCAGGTGGTAAGGGTCGATGATGCCGCGCACCACCCGCTGGACGTCGGCGGTCCGGGGGTCTATGAAGGTCAGCGTGTCGGACAGGGCGTTGGCCACGATCACCGATTTTTCGTCAGGCGTGAGGTACAGGTGGTGCGGCTGCTTGCCGGTGGGAATGCGCCGGGTTTCCGTCCAGTCGACCGGATTGATGACGCTGACGCTGTCACTGAGCGAATTGAGCACCAGCAGGGGCATGGTCTGGGCCACGGCCGGGACAGCGGCTGCGCCCAGACAGGTGCACAGGACGGCGGCAAACAAACGGAAGGGGAAATTCACGCAGCGGCTTTCTTCGGACAACCAGCAAGTTTACTGGCAGGCCTTTATCAACGCGCCAGGGGCCCGGTCCGCTTACATCCCTTACGATGAGGTGATGAGTTTTGTTGAGATCGCCGGCACACGGCTTGAAGTGCAGTCCATCGCCGGATCGGCAGGCCTGGCGCCTATTGTTTTTCTGCACGAAGGCCTGGGCTCGGTCAGCCTGTGGACCCAGCGCGGGCGCAACTGGCCCGAAGCAGTCTGCCAGGCCGCCGGCCGTGCCGGCCTGGTGTATTCGCGGCGCGGCTACGGCCGGTCCGACCCCGTGCCCGATGTGCGCGGCACCGGCCGCCTGGCGCCCGACTACATGCACCGCGAGGCCTGGGAGGTGTTGCCGGCCCTGCTCGCCAGCCAGGGCATCCACCAGCCCGTGCTGCTGGGCCACTCGGACGGCGCGAGCCTCGCCCTGCTCCATGCGAGCCGGCACCCGGTGAGCGCCGTCATCGTCATGGCGCCGCACCTGATGGTCGAGGACATCGCCGTGCAGGCGATTGGCGAAGCAACGGCTGCCTTTGAGTCCGGAGGATTGCGGGAAAAACTGGCCCGCCACCATGCCGATGTGGACAGCGCCTTCTGGCAGTGGAACGACGTCTGGCTGTCGACCGGCTTTCGCAGCTTTGACATCCGGCCCGACTGCCGCCGCATCAGCGCGCCGCTGCTGGCCATCCAGGGGCTGGGCGACGAATACGGCAGCATGGCGCAGCTCGATGAGCTGGCCCTGGCCGCGCCGCAGACCGTGCAGTTGCGGCTGTCAGCTTGCGGCCATTCGCCGCAACGCGACCAGCCCGACCGGACGCTGGAAGCGCTTGCCGCTTTCCTGCAGCCGCTGCCGTGACGCTATCGTTTCAATAGCTACAAGCGCCCGTCAGATAAGGGCTAAAGGCAGTTTCCACCATCAGACACGGGGTTTTTGGCACTCAGCCAGCAATGGCCGCCAGGTCCTGCGCCGTCAGCCAGCGCCACTGGCCGGGTTTCAGATCGGCCGGCAGATCCAGCGACCCGATGCGCGAGCGGTGCAGGCCCGCCACGTCTTCGACCCGGTTGCCCACCGCCGCAATCATGCGTTTGACCTGGTGGTACTTGCCCTCGGTGATCGTCAGGCGCAAGGTCTGCTCGCCGGTTTTTTCGCAGGCCGCGGCCCGCACCGGCTTGGGGTCGTCGTCCAGCACCACGCCCCCCAGCAGTTTCTGGACCTGTTTGTCATCCACCGGGTGTTTGGCCGTGACCTCGTACACCT
Source organism: Polaromonas sp. (assembly GCF_029945925.1). Lineage (GTDB taxonomy): Bacteria > Pseudomonadota > Gammaproteobacteria > Burkholderiales > Burkholderiaceae_C > Polaromonas. The sequence continues at coordinate 22,042 of NZ_JAQSDN010000036.1, forward strand.
TGGGCACATGGTGCTTGGGTGAACTCATGCGGTGGATGAACTTGCCGTCGTCCGACAGCAGCAGCAGGCCGGTGGTGTCCTGGTCCAGCCGCCCGACCGCCTGCACACCGGCCGCCGCGCCGCCGCCGCGCTGGCGAATCTGCGCCGGCAGCAGGGTGTAGATGCTCGGGTAGGTGCTGGGTTTTTGCGAACACTCGTAGCCGGCCGGCTTGTGCAGCATCAGGTAGGCCTTCTCGTGGTATTCCCAGTCCACGCCCTGCACCGTGAACTTCAGCCCCTCCGCTACAAAATCCATAGCTGGCACCGTACAGGGGACGCCGGCTACGGCTACAAAACCCTGTTGAATCAGGCCGGCGCAGACGCGCCGCGTGCCAAAACCCTGGGAGAAAAGAATGTCCTGCATTTGCATGTTTTTTGCCATGCGCCTATTGTCGCCCGGGCGGACACGGTCCCGGCCTACCGCGCAACAGCCCATCGGCTTTCAGGGGTCGCTAGGACGTCTGGCTAAGCTTTTGCTGATCGATGCAAGGGACTCTGGCACGCCTGGCCGCGCCGTCCGCCGCATCACGGCCCCGTTTTCCGACCCATGATGAAAAAATACCGCCCTGTGCTGACCATTCTGCTCACCTTCCTGATCACCGTGGCTGGCGTGCTGCTCATCCTGAATTTCAGCACCGGGGAAACAAAGGTCAACCGCGAGCTGCCCCGCCTGTATGCCACGCAGGATCCCCAGTTCCGCCGCGCCATGGGCGCCCTGCTCGGCCCCGCCCTGGTGGGCGGCAACCGGGCCCGGGAGCTGCTCAACGGCGACCAGATCTTCCCCGCCATGCTGCAGGCCATCCACGGCGCGCAGCGCAGCATCACCTTTGAAACCTACATCTACTGGTCAGGCGAGATTGGCAAGCAGTTTGCCGACGCGCTGGCAGAACGCGCCCGGGCCGGCGTGAAGGTACATGTGCTGCTGGACTGGGTCGGCAGCAGCAAGATCGACGCGTCGTTTTTGCAGGAAATGGAAGCGGCCGGCGTGGAGATCCGCAAGTTTCACAAACCGCACTGGTACAACCTGGCGCGCATGAACAACCGCACCCACCGCAAGCTGCTGGTCGTTGACGGCACAACCGGCTTCACCGGCGGCGTGGGCATTGCGCCCAAGTGGACAGGCGCCGGCCAGGACGCCGACCACTGGCGCGACTCCCATTTCCAGATCGAGGGCCCGGCCGTCGCCCAGATGCAGGCGGTGTTCATGGACAACTGGCTCAAGGTCACGGGCAAGGTGATGCACGGCGAAGCCTACTTCCCGGCCCTTCAGGCGGTCGGCAGCAGCGACGCCCAGGTGTTCTCAAGCTCACCCTCGGACGGCAGCGAAAGCATGCAACTGATGTACCAGCTGTCCATCACCGCGGCCGCGCGCAGCATCGACCTGTCGAGCGCCTACTTTGTCCCCGACGAGCTCACCACCCGGGCGCTGACCGATGCGTTGAAACGCGGCGTGAAGATCCGCATCATCACGCCGGGAGAAATCATCGACACCGACACCGTGCGTGCGGCGTCGCGCGGCAGCTGGGGGCCGCTGCTGCAGGCCGGCGCGCAGATCCACGAGTACCAGCCCACCATGTACCACTGCAAGGTCATGATCGTGGACCAGTTTCTGGTCTCGGTCGGCTCGACCAACTTCGACAACCGCTCCTTCCGCCTCAACGACGAAGCCAACCTCAATGTCTACGACGAAACCTTTGCCGCACGGCAGACCCGGGTGTTTGAGGACGACCTGAAGCGCTCCCGGCAGATCACCTACGAGGAATGGGCCCGCCGCCCCCTGAAGGAAAAATTCATGGAACGGCTGGCTCTGCTGCTGGAGTCCCAGCTTTGACAGAAGCAGCAGAAGCGGGCGGGTTGCTGGCGGGCACGACAAAACCGCCTGCGCGAGTTCATACACCCCCTGCGCCCTGCCTCCGTTACTTTGATGGACTGATGTCTTGAGCTTCGCTGACCCGATAATGACGTGAACTCTATTCCCATGTCATGAACCAGCCCGACCTCGACCAGCTTCTTGCCGCATGCGACCGCTTTGTGCCGCAACGCATGCTGCAGCTGATTGGCGCCGACAGCATCGAGCAGGTCCGGTCCGGGCAACATGTGGAGCGCCAGATCCACATCCTGTTCACCGACATCCAGGGCTACACCACGCTCGCGGAAGACCACAGCTCCACCGCGAGCTTCGAGTTCATCAACAGCTACCTCGGCGCCATGGAGCCGGTGGTGCAGCGCAATGGCGGTGTCGTTGACAAGTTCATCGGCGACGCGATCATGGCGCTGTTCCCTGAAGATGCCGACGACGCGGTCCATTGCGCGCTTGAGCTTGCCGTGGCGCTGGACAATTTCAATGCCAGTCGCGCGGCGCAGGGCAGGCAGCCCATACGCATCGGGATAGGCATTCATACCGGTCTGGTCACTATCGGCGCCATCGGAACCGAGCAGCGCCTTGAAATCACCGTGATTGGCGATTCGGTCAACCTGGCGGCGCGGCTGGAATCGACCACCCGCGAGTACGGGGCGCAGATTCTGGTGAGCGAAAACGTCCTGTACGCGCTCAATCACCCGCAAGCGCCTGCCAGCCGCTTTGTTGACCGCATCCGCGTCAAGGGCAAGATGCGGCCGGTTTCCATCTACGAGGTTTTCAGCCCCGACACCGACGCGGCCAGCACCCTCAAGATGGCGACGCGTGCCGAGTTCGAGCGCGCCGTGGCCTATTACCAGCTACTGAAAGTCGATCAGGCGCGCGCGATTTTTGCGCGCCTGTGCGCCCAATGCCCGGACGACCGGCCGGCCCAAGTCTACCTGGAGCGCTGCCAAGCCTTCGGTGAAACCGGGCAACACCACGGCACGGGCGAGATCAGCCGCGAGATCGAATGGAGCCACGACTATGACACCGGCGTGGACGAGATGGATGAGCAGCATCAGGAATGGTGCAAGCGCCTTGCGGCCCTGTTTGAGCGCCTGCAGTCCGGGCAGCAGCAAGGCCTGCCAGAACTGTTCGATTACCTGCGCAGCTACATCGAATGGCACTTCGCCGAGGAGGAAGCGCTGATGGACCAGTCCGGCTACCCGCTACGCCGGCAACACAAGCTGGAGCACGCGCGCTATGCGGAAGTGCTGGAGCGCTTCAAGACCGACTTTGAACAGGGACAACACGACCCCTTGCTCGTCACTTTCCGCGCCAATCTGTGCCTGGTCGACTGGTTCATCAACCACACCACCGGAACAGACCGGCAGCTCGGGCGCTTTCTGGACCAGCAAAAGGCCGGTCTGGCGGATGGCTCGGCTGCTTGAACGGGCCGCCGACAGGACCCAGGCCAACCGCGCAGCACGACAAGCAGTTGATTTTCCAAAGAAAAGGCCGCTGACTATTTCTAGTAAGCGGCCTTTGTATCGGCATATGGTGGGCTGGGGTCTACTTAATGATCCCCTGCAAGCCGCATGAAATATAAGATTTCTCAATTCAATCTTTATTTTGTTCCCCGGTTTGTTCCCCGGTCCGGGGACCGCTGCATACAGACACCTGAAAGTACCAATTAACGTCTTGCCCGACCATGGCCGGATAGTCCACTCCGAATCGATTCACTGACACAGCTGAGCGAGCCGTCCACTAATGATAGAAGAATACATATAAAGCACTCCGCCGATTCAGAAGTCCGGTCATTATCGGTGCCCCTCCCTGTTTCTCAAGCTGAGATCCAGTTGAGAGATATGGACGGCATCGGAGCCCGTTGGATCCGAATTGGACGCCTTCGGACAATGTACGATCAAGAGAACTCATAGCTCATCTTGAATAGACCACGATGCCGGAAAAACGCCAGAATCCTGACAGCAACAGAATCGTTCGTCTAGACGAGGTTATTGATCGGACAGGGCTGTCTAGGTCAACGATTTACGACAAGATGGACCCGAAGTCACCGCGCCATGATCGGACCTTTCCACCCAGGGTAAAGCTTGGCCTTAGCGCAATCGGTTGGGAGGAATCTGCGTTGGACAGCTGGATATTGACGCGAATCCATGCCAACCGGTCGTTACCAGCTTCCGTGCAAGACCACGCCCCACCAAAACCGGAATTGCAAGAAGCCCCGGCAACCTCCACGCAGAAGTCGACGCAAACAGATAGTGCAAGAAGTTCTGATGTCGCGGTAGTCTACGATCTGCTCGAAAGGCACGCCAAAACTGGCACTTTTATGCCGTATAAGCAGGTTATGGACCCGGTTAGGCTCTGGCCAGATTTGCCGAAGGACCGCGTTCAAGTTGAGCAAATTTTGGAGCGTGTCACCAGAAAATCTCATCTCGAAGGAAAAGGGCTCTTTGGCGTGCTCGTCCAAGAGAGTTTGAACGGGAACAGTCGGCCTAGTGACGGATTTTTCCGGCTTGCAACGGAACTGGGCTACTCATACGCCAATCCGGACGTCTTTGTCCAAGAGCAGATTGAACGCTTGTTTGAATTTTACGAGCAACCAAGCTCCAAATCGAAAGGCGGCGTACTTATATGGATCAACAGCCGGGGGAAAAACTTCCTCACTCGAACGCAGAAATTTAAGTAGTCGGAGCTGGGAGGCATTACTCGCTCTACACGACAAGATTTGCAAGTCACGCCAGGTCAATTCAATTTGGCATAGAATCGGCGCTACTCGCGATCACTCAGCCCTGTGGTGATCGCCACTACTAGCGATCCCCCAGTACTCTGGACAGATCGCCAATCCGGCACGCTAGGATTCACATCCGAACGCAGCTGCGTACTGTACCGACATACTCAATGTCGCTATCAATGGGGTCCAAGCCGTACCGCTTGCGACTCTAACGTCCCGATGAAGCCTTATGCGCTAGCCGCGCCGACATCATCAGTTCTGGTGTAAAAGTCCCAGCCTACTTACCTGGCAACGGCTACGTTTTTCGCGTATCCAGCGTCAGCGTCTAGCAATCGCACAGGCAGTTGCCACTTACTAGCTCAGCAGAGCTGACAAACACAACACAAGCGTGGCCAGCATTCTGCAGCCATGCACGCTTATTTTTGCCCCGGTTTTATGCCGGAGATTAATCCCGGATGGACACATTTAGATCCATCCATTTAGAAATGGTGAATGAAATGAAATATTTTAAAGCTAGCGCGATTACACGTTCGCGAACGACTGCCTTCGGTGGAGGCACCCTGATGAATAGTCAGAGTTCCGCCTATCCAACGTGGGCATTTCCGCCAAAGCTTCAGGCCGCTATTTTGGAGCAGTGGAACAACAACGAAGCGCCATTCCCAACTATCGCGGCAAGCGTGATCGGCGCCCTTTCTGCAGCGATACAGGACAAGGTAGACGTGGAACGAATACCGGGATCTCGCGTGCCCTGTTCGGTTAATACTTGGGTGGTCGGAGGGTCCGGATCACGCAAGACCACTATCGACAGAATGTTGATGAAAGTTTTCTCTGTTTTTGAGAAAGCAGCACTTGAAAAAATGAAGCCGCAGCTAGCCGCCGAAAAGGCAAAACGGCTAGTTTGGGAATTTGACCTTGAACGGCTGAAAAAAAAACTAAAAGGTGATCCCGACCATGACATGTGTGCCGAAGAAATTCAGTTCGAACTCGAAACACTATTACTTAATGAGCCGAAACAGTCACCAATTCCTAAAATTCTATATCGGGATGCTACCCCAGAAGCTATCGCAAAAGGCCTTAGCGCTTGGCGTTCAGCATTGCTGAATACCAGCGAAGCGGGGGCGCTGCTGGGAGGTCGTACGATGTCTAATCTGGGATTTTTTAGCAGCCTCTGGGACGGGGATGACCTGCGAATAGACAGGGCGAGTTCTGAAAGCTATGTCGTCACAGGCCCTCGGCTGACCATCTCACTGATGGTGCAAGAAAAAACCTTTGCCAAATTTTTGTCGACGCAAGGAAGCCTTTCCCGAGACAACGGATTTCTGGCACGGTTTCTGGTTTGTTATCCAACTCCTTTGGAAGGAACCCGTTTTGGGGCTTTTGCAACTGGATCCTGGGAGAACCACGAGGCGTTGCAGTCGCGTTTGCTCGAAATTCTGATGCGCGGAATTCCCGAGGATGGGGTCAGCCTAGTACGCAAAGTTTTGACACTGTCTTTGGATGCTCAAGTGGCATTGAAAATCTTCTCTGATCAAGTAGAGGCAGATATTGCGCCGGGGCGGTTTCTGTCAGATATTAAGGACTTCGCCTCTAAAGTAGCGGAACACGCAATTCGATTGGGAGGTCTGTTTCACTACTATGAAGGCAATGAAGGGCCGATCAGCGGTGACACCCTCAGGCGGGCTGTGGAGATTTGTACCTGGCACATGCTTGAGTTCAAGCGACTTTTCGCGGAATCGCCAGAAACGCCATTGGAATTACAGGATGCCATGGCGTTGGAGAGGTGCATCGCCAGCTTTTCTGCCGCTCGGCCAGGGCAGCAGTGGGTACCAAAGAAGTATTTGTTTACCCACGGACCCAATGCCGTCCGCAAAAAAGCTCGCTTGGATCTCGCACTCCAAGTGCTTTGGGAGCAAGGAAAAATTACCGTACATATTGACAAAAAAACGATCTTGGTAGCGCTGAACCCGTACTTTTTTCCGGCAGTGAACCAATGCGGCTACATCCCACCGCATCACCCTCAGCAGCCGCCACCCCTGAGCTGAATTAGCGCTTAATCGGTCTGAGCACCTTGCAAATTTAGCTAATTTCGCTACTGGTAGCTAAATTAGCGGAAAAAGCAACCCCAAGTCCCCTGATTGGTCGACACCGTCAGGGGACTTTTTTTGTGCCTGCTTAAGCGCTACGGGCCTGTTGGATTTCATCTTTTTCCGCGACCGTCAGCGCTCGTATTCGAGCAGGTCCCAGGTGACGTTCAGGCTCCCGAGCTATTCCACGGTCGCGATTGCTCCGGGCATCGACTTTTGACTCGTGTCCGTATTTGACAAGATACTCGTTTAGCAGCGACGCCCAGCTCTCGCGCTGCCTCACGACCTCTTGGCGGAATGTGACGGGATCCTTTCCCCCACTGTCTTTTCTGCAGCCGCCCTTTTCAGGGTGTCGGGCGTTGTAGCGATGGAAAAAGCACTCAGGTTTACGCAAAATTCCGTCCGGTATGCGGTCAGAAAACATGACATGTGCATGAGGCTGTTCCCCCTCGCCTAATGCGGCATTCGGACAGTGAAGGGCAAATTCGTAGGGCTTTTCGCGCACCTCCCTGTCAATGAATTCCTCCACCAATCCACGGCGTTGTGCAGGTGTGAGCTCGCATGGCAGTGCGATGACTATCTCTCGATAGGCTGCTCCATTCACTCGCTCGCCCTTGTCGGCAGCTTTCCAAAATGTGAGCGGGTCCTGAATTCCAACGGGAAGGTTTCCATGGCCTCTGGCGACAATATCTTTGGCTTTGATACCCTTTCTATGACTTCCTTCTCGCAAAATGTATTGAGCGTGATCTGCCGCTTTTCCAGGCTTGCCGCTCTTTATTTCAATGTGCATTAATGCCATGATTTTTCTCCATTACTTAAATAGTGGTCACCCCAGGGGCGAATTTGCTTGGAGGATAGTTCCGCCTCCCTAGAGATAGGAGAAAGGGTAAGTGCACGTCTGCTTTTATCCTCTCCTACCACGTAAGTTAGTAGTCGACTGCCATCCTCCAATACATGTAGGTATGGTGATAAAAAATAAGCAGAGCATCACTGCCAGCCATGGCAGATGACTATCCTGGTAGCTACAGTTCGCGTAACTACTTGCATATTTGAAGACCACTACACCAGACCGACCTGCCTACCAATTAGTCTTGACTTGAACAGTTCCCTCAAGTCGTCAGCTTGTGCTCTACCTCACAGACACTCATACAGCAGTGAACTTGAACCGCTTGGCTCCAGATTACTCAAGGGGTTGCGCGCAGCACATATTTTTGCTACGCTGCGCAACACCCTTAGACAAAACTCACGAAAATGATCCGCTGCCATCTATCAACTCTTATGGGCCGGGAAAAACTTCGCATCTCTGATGTTGCGAAGAGCACTGGGTTAAATCGAAGCACGGTCACAGCGCTTTACAACGAAACGGCCACCAGGGTTGACCTTCCTGCGGTAGAGAGCTTGTGCGAGCTTTTCCAGTGCCAAGTGGGGGAGCTATTTGAAATCGTCCTATCTAAACCTGAGGTCCGCCAATGAGCATGGGCAGCAACCGTTGGCATGTCATTGCAGAGTCAAATTTCCCCTGGGAGCGAGAGGCACTGGAGTGGCTCCGCGCCCAGCTGCCAGACCGGGATCCCTGGAATGTCTGGACCAACTTCGAGTTTATTGATGACGAAGGAAAAATCAGCGAAGTTGACGCGTTGGTGCTGTCGCCTGCCGGCTTATTCCTCGTCGAAATCAAAAGCCGCCCCGGCACGGTTGATGGTGATACGCACACCTGGACCTGGACGACCGACGGGCGCGAGTACACCTATGACAACCCCCTCATACTGACCAACCGCAAATCCAAGCGTTTGGCCAGCCTGCTGCGACGGCAACCGGCCATCACGAAAGCCAAGATTCGTCTCCCATTTGTAGAGCCAGCGATCTTTCTCTCATCGACCAGTCTAAAAAGCCGTTTGCAAGGGACAGCAAAAACGGCCACCTTTCTGCGGGGTCAGCCCGGATCACCGGGTGACGAAGGCATCATTGCCGCTCTTATCAACGGCATAAATGCCAACCCCGCCCACGTAGTGGACGGGCAGCAAGCCAGAGCCATTGCGCGCGGCCTCGCAGAAGCAGGCGTCCGCCCTTCAAACAAACATCGGCAGGTCGGCGACTACAAGCTCATCAAGCTGATTGCCGAAGGCGCAAGCTTCCAGGACTGGCAGGGTCAACACGTCAGCATTGAAAGCACTCAAGGACGAGTTCGTATATATACCTTGGCGAACGCTTCCAGCCCAGAGGTGCGTGCCGCCCGGGTTCGTCTGGCTCGACGCGAATTTGAGGTTTTACAAGGCATCAGCCACCCAGGCATCCTCAAAGCGAACATCTACACAGAGACCGACATGGGTCCAGCGCTGGTGTTTGACCATGACACCAAGGCCCAACGCCTTGATCACTTACTCCGCGACCGCGGCGCTCAGCTTACTGTAGACCAACGCCTGCAGCTCGTCCGTGACATTGCAGAAACACTGAAATTCGCCCATTCCAAGCGCTTGTACCACCGGGCATTGGGGCCGCAAAGCATCATGATTTACGGGGCAGACGGCACTGCACTGGCACCCCGGCTGATGAATTGGCAAACTGCGTCGCGCGAGGCAAGCAATCCTGACACCGCACATCGCACCACGGGTACCCGGCATGTGGAGGACTATGTCGAAGACCCCGGCTTGGTCTACCTGGCGCCAGAGACCACCCGCGCTGATCCTACCCACGGACCCAGCCTTGATGTGTTCTCGCTGGGCGCCATTGCGTATCACGTGTTTTCCGGCCAGGCGCCGGCCGAGTCGGTGTTGGAGCTGGCTGAAAAGTTGCGTCTTGGCCAAGGCCTACGGTTGTCCGACGTCATGGACGGCTGTGGCATGCGTCTGCAGGAGCTGATTCAATTCGCAACCAGCCCCGATGTCATGGCCCGCTATGACGTGGTGCAAGGCTTCTTGGATGACTTGGTCAAAGTTGAAGAAGAACTTACCTCGCCCGATCCAGAAGCCACGGTAGACCCGAGTATTGCAGTTCAAGGTGATCGTCTCGATGGCGGCTTCACGGTTGCTAAACGGATGGGAAGGGGCTCATCAAGCGATGTTCTTTTGGTGCGCGAAGACGGCGCGCAAGAGGACCTGATTCTCAAAGTAGCCTGTGATTTGGCGCACAACGACCGCTTGGTGGCAGAAGGTGACGTTCTGGCTAACCTGCGCCACCAAAATATCGTAGAGCACCGTCGCACGCTGTCTGTGGCAGGTCGTACCGCCCTGTTGATGCGCAGCGCCGGGCCCAAGACATTGGCGCAGAAGATCAAGGACGACGGTCGCCTGTCTCTTGACCTGTTGCAGCGTTTTGGGGAGGAACTGATCGAAGTGGTCATCCATTTGGAAGACCACGGGGTTGCCCATCGCGACCTCAAACCTGAAAACATTGGCATCCGCGAGGCCAGCTCCCGCAAATTGCAGCTGGTACTGTTCGATTTCTCCTTGTGCCGCACCTCAACCGACAACATTACCGCAGGCACACACCCCTACCTTGACCCTTTCCTGAGTCTGCGCAAGCCACCTCGCTGGGATTTGTATGCAGAGCGGTTCGCCTTGGCGATCACTTTGTACGAGATGGCCATTGGCAAACCACCCGTTTGGGGCGATGGCCAGACATCGCCAGCCATGCTGGAAGTCGAGGTGACCATCGCCAGCGATGTTTTCGACCCCGTCACGCGGGAAGGTTTCACTGCATTTTTCACCAAGGCACTGCGTCGAGATTTCAAGGCGCGCTTTGACAACGCTGAAGAAATGCTCCGTGCCTGGCGCGCCATATTTGCTGCCCGGCAGACGGTGCATCCGCCCCAGGCCCAGGGCTTTGAGGCCATAGCCCTTACCGCCACGCCCACGACCACCATGGCAGAGTTGGGCTACACCCTGGAGGCGCAAGATGTTTTGGAGCGTATGGCGGTCCACAACGCCCGGGAACTGCTTGAGGTTGATCGCGTTCGTTTCCGGTACTTAAAGGGCGTCGGAGACAAAATTCGCAAAGAGATCAGGCTCACCGCTAAAGAGCTTGCCCGCTTGCGGCCAGACCTCACCCGAGGCCGCACAACGCTGCACGACTCTGAAGACGACGCAGCGACCGGGGGTGCCATCAGTGTTAACGAATTGGCGGTACAACTCCTTCCACGCAGACCCGCTGGAGACGACCGGCCTGAAGAAACCGCCTTGGCACATTACCTCGGGCTTGACCTGGGACTAGATGACAACGTAGCGCCAACTGACATATCAAGCCAGGCCAGCCAATGGCCCACCCTCGGCGATTCAGCACATGCAGCTGGCGTTGATCGCGGCACCCTCACTGCAGCTTTAATCAAAGCCAGAGAACGCTGGCTAAAGAATCCGGCGTTCACCGAAGTCCGGTTGCAACTTGACAAGCTTGTGCGCAGCCAGGGCCAAGTCATGACCGCCAATGAAGCAGCTTTGGCCCTGCTCGCCCTGCGCGGCTGCGCTATTCAAGACGATGCTGAACGGATCCAGCTTTCAAGCGCCGTACTACGCGCGGCATTGGAGGCGGAATCCCACCTAGACCAGCCCCGCTTTGAATACTTCGACCATCAACCTTCACCTCTGATCGCCACCAGCTCGGCTTGGGCCGACTACGCCCGCCAGCTGGGCACCGTTGCAGACACCTGCGCCTTGGCCGAACCCCTAATGCCGCCTTCAAGGGTCCTGGAAGCGCTTGAAGCCGTCAAACCAGCCGAAAGTGCCATGGGTGGCGGCCCAGGCCAGGACGCAAGCTCAGCCCCTATGGCCAGCACCAGGCTGCTTCGCTTGGCCACATCTGCTTCGCGCAATGCCGCGCTGTCCAGCCGACAAGAAATTTACAGCCGTGGCATGCCAGCCTTGCAGGCTCTGCGCCAGTCCTTAGGAGCGCTTGTCGGCGCACCCACCTTACGCACCCGCGAGCTGCAAGACCGTGTGCGCGGCCGCTACCCCGAGGCAACCCCCCTGCCCGGCCGGCCCGAGCTGGATCGGTTGCTTGAAGAAGTCGGCGCGCCCTTGCAATGGAGCGCTACCGCTTCCGAGGGAGCAGGCGCTTACCTGAGCGCCTCTTTGGGCAGCAACCCCACGGCTGGCACCACGACATTTTTTTCACGGCAATCCACATTCTTGGGCACAGCGGCCAGCGGCTACCGGGTGAACCCACCGGAAGTCGATGGGGATGCGCTGATTTCGGACGCTCGTAACACCGAAGATCGCTTGCAACGCTCCCTCAAATCAGGTGGACTCTTGGTGTTGACGGTGCAGCCACGCCAGGCACAGCGCGCCGAAACCGAATTACTGCGCCGTTTTGCCCCCGACTCAGCGACAAGCCCCGCACTGCAACGAACAAGCTTTGATTCCCTTTTGCTCAAAGCCTTGCGAACAGAGGCCACCGCCGCCAAAGTGGACTGGAGCAAGGTGCTCAGTGCCGATGCCGCAGAACCCGGCAGCCGCGATTGGGCCAATCTGCAGCGTCTGGTGCAACGGACCCTCAGCACCATCAGACCCCTGCTACTTAACAGCCCGGCCCCGCTGCTGCTGACTAACGTGGGCCTGCTCGCACGATACAAACTCATGGCGCTGGTTACCGAGATTGACGCCTCTGCCGGTCGACCGGGTCACACCCCATCGCTGTGGTTGCTGCTGCCCTCCCACAATCAGGGCCTGCCGGTTATCGATGGTGAATCCGTGCCTTTGGTGAATAGCACGCAGGCTTTTGGGCTGCCGCAAGCCTGGATCGAAAACAAGCACCGCGCGGCAGTTGCGTCTTGATTCACATGCCAAATATGCCTGTATCCCACGTCATTAAACATAGCTAGCTATTAAAAAAATAGCATTAATAAAAAGAATCTCAGGGAATCACAGACATGATCGACGCCCCCCAGCTGCTAGCCGACCTCAAACGCCGCCTTGCAGCGCTTGAAGTCGACCTGCGCGAACGCATCAACGCCCTGCCTGACCTCAAAGCCAGCCTGCAGGCCGAATGGCAAACTGCCCGGGATGCCAAGCGCACGGCAGAGACGTTTGAAAGCTGGAGCGACCAGGTCATTACCCAGGCAGGGGTGCACTGGCTCCTGAGCTGCGTTTTCTTGCGCTTCATTGAAGACAATTCGCTGGTAGACCGCCCCTGGATTGGTGGCACGCCTGACAGCGGCCGCCTTGCCCTGGCGCGCGACAGACATGAAGCCTACTTTCGAGCCAACCCACTGGAGAGCGACCGCGAATACCTGCTGGCCTGCTTCACCGAGGCGGGGAGCTTACCCGGCCTGCACACCTTTTTCGATGCCGCCCACAACCCCGTGTTCAGGCTGGGCATCAGCGGCGACGCCGCCATGGGCCTGCGCCAGTTCTGGCAACAGCAAGACCCCAACACTGGCGCTCTGTTGCACGACTTCACCGACCCTACCTGGAACACCCGCTTTCTGGGCGACTTGTACCAAGACCTGAGCGAGGCTACTCGCAAGCGTTACGCTCTGCTGCAAACGCCCGAGTTTGTGGAAGAGTTCATCCTCGACCGCACGCTCACCCCAGCCATCCGCGAGTTTGGCTACCAAGTCGTTCGCATGATCGACCCCACCTGCGGGTCGGGTCACTTTTTATTGGGTGGCTTTCACCGCATGGTGGACGAGTGGTCACGCAACGAGCCCAACCGCAACCGGCGTGACGTAGCTCAGAAAGCGCTAGATGCGGTGGCGGGTGTGGACCTGAACCCCTTTGCCGTAGCCATCTCGCGCTTTCGCCTACTACTGGCTGCGCTGCAAGCCAGCGATGTGCATCGCCTGAGCGAAGCGCCTGATTTCAAAATCCACGTCGCCATTGGCGACAGCTTGCTGCACGGTCAGCGCTTTGGTCTGTCGGGGCAGTCTGGCATCCAGTCCGATGAACTGTTTGACGCAGGCCAAAGCCATGCAGACACCGGCCTGGCCCACGCCTACGCCAGCGAGGACCTGGCCCAGGTGCAGCAGATTTTGGGGCGGCAGTACCACGCAGTAGTGGGCAACCCACCTTACATCGTGGTGAAGGATGCAGCGCTGAATGCAGCGTACCGGGCGCAATACGCCAGTTGCCACCGTCAATACTCGCTGGGCGCACCGTTTACCGAGCGTTTCTTTGAGCTGGCCATCACTGGGCGCTCGGACCAGGCAGCAGGTTTTGTGGGTGAGATCACCGCCAACTCATTCATGAAACGTGAGTTCGGCAGCAAGCTGATTGAGCAGGTGCTGCCCCGGCTGGACTTGACGCATGTGATTGACACCTCGGGGGCCTACATCCCCGGCCACGGCACACCCACGGTGATTTTGTTTGGGCGGCACCGGCCACCGGTGTCGGAGGACGAGCCGATTCGTACGGTCATGGGCATCAAGGGCGAACCCAGCGCACCAGCTGACCCGGCGCACGGACTGGTGTGGTCAGCTATTTTGGCGCAGGTTGCACGGGTTGGATCGCAAAGCGAATTCATAAGCGTAACGGACATTCCGCGCACTACGTTTGCAAGGCACCCTTGGAGCATTGGCGGCGGCGGCGCAACTGACATTGCGGATGCTATTTCTGCAGCCTCATCCCAACGCCTTGGACAGTTGTCCGAGGTTTTCAGCGGCACCGGACGTACAAGCGCGGACGACGTGCTGGTTGCTCCCTCAGTCGCTTTCAAGCGCAAACAAGTTGAAAAATCAGATTTATTCCCGTTGGTTGAAGGCGATCAAGTGCGGGATTGGGAAATAGCAGCCAGCGATGCAATCCTGACACCTTACTCATCCAACGGGATTCGGCACATTGACGAAATGCCTGCGGCCCACCGCTGGCTGTGGCCCACTCGGACTATTTTGGGAAACCGGGCAGCCTTCGGCAACGTGACATACTTTGAAGAAGGTCGCCCTTGGTGGAGTTGGCACCAAATCAGCGTGAGCCGACTGCAATATCCATATGCCATCACCTTCGCCGAAATCGCCACCCACAACCACTTCGTCCTCGACCGGGGCGGCAAGGCTTTCAAACAGACGGCTCCAGTAATCAAGCTACCGGCTGGGGCCAGCGAAGACGCGCATTTGGGACTACTTGGGTTGCTCAACTCGTCGGTTGCGTGTTTTTGGTTGAAGCAGTTTGGCCACTGCAAAGGTAGCGGTGGAATAGGTGGGGGTATTGCTGCCGAGCTGTGGGAAAAGTTCTATGTCCACAACTCTACTGTTGTAGCCGAATTTCCACTTATCGACCAACGCCCCATCGACCTCGCCACTCGCATTGACACCCAGTCCCAATATCTCACCGCCACCTTGCCCGCCGCATTATTTGCCATCAATTCAGTAGCTACTCACGCACGTTCTACGGGGGCTACAAGCCAATTTGATGCAGAAACGGCCCTTACAACCTTACCCCTGCCTACCCGCGCCAGTCTGGACGCCGCCCGCGCCCAAGCCGCCAGTCTGCGCCGCCAGATGATTGCTACGCAAGAAGAACTGGATTGGCATTGCTATGAACTCTATAGCCTGTTGCGCACATCTGACGGGGGCTACAGCCCGTTTTTATGCCTAAATCCGCCCGAAGTCGCCCTGGGAGAGCGCGCCTTCGAGATCGTGCTGGCCCGCCGCTTGGCCGCTGGCACCGAGACCACCACTTGGTTCGAGCGCCACGGCTCCACGCCCATCACCGACATCCCCAGCCACTGGCCCGAAGATTACCGCCAGGTGGTGCAGCGCCGCATTGACCTGATTGAGTCCGACCGCAACATCGGCCTGATCGAGCGGCCCGAGTACAAGCGCCGCTGGAATACCCCGCAATGGAAAGTGCAAGAGCAAGCCGCCCTGCGCGACTGGCTGCTGGCCCGGCTGGAGTCGCCCGCCTATTGGCCCACCAGCGCCGACCAGTCACCCCAACTCACCTCTACCTCCCGCCTGGCCGATGCCGCCCTGCGCGATGCCGATTTCATGCACATGGCAGCGCTCTATGCGGGCCATGCCGACTTTGACGTGAGCCAGCTCGTCGCCACCCTGGTCACCGCCGAGGCCGCACCGTTTCTGCCGGTGCTGCGCTACACCGAGGCGGGTCTGCGCAAACGCGAACAGTGGGAAGCCACCTGGGCCTTGCAGCGCCGCGAGGACGCGGGCGAGGACGTAGGCAGCATCCCCGTGCCGCCCAAATACAAAAGCGCCGACTACCTCAAAGCCCCGGTCTGGCAACTGCGCGGCGGGCTGGACGTGCCCAAGGAGCGCTGGATCAGCTACCCCGGCTGCGAACGCGGTGCCGACGGTAGCCTGCCCATCGCCTGGGCCGGTTGGGACCACCTGCAACAAGCCACTGCCATCGCCAGTTACTACCTGGACATGAAGGACAACGAGGGCTGGGCACCCGAGCGCCTTCAACCCCTGTTGGCGGGTCTGCTGGAACTGGTGCCCTGGCTGGAACAATGGCACAACGAAGTTGACCCCGTCTACGGAGAGCGCATGGACCACTACTACAAGGGCTTCGTCACAGAAGAAGCCCGTGCCCAGGTCTTCACGCAGGATGACTTGCGCGCCTGGAAGCCTGCTGCGACAACGGCAACTCGCGGCCGGCGCAAGGTGCCAGCTTAAAGCTAGAAAAGCAAAGAAAAGGACCTTCATGACCGAGGACGCACCTACACGCACGGCGCCGTCAGAACCGTTGTTTCAACTTGATCTTGCCGAGAATGGCGGCCTTTTTGCGCCAACAACACTCGAAGAAGCGAGATCATGGATCGAGCGGGAGCAAAGTTTTTGGTCGTGGATTCAATCCGGGCAATTTGGAAATCAGGATCAAGGGGTGAAGCAGTCGTATCAATTGTTGATCCAGTCCATCAGCAACATCAACCAGGCCCAGCAATACCAGGCATCCAACCCGCAGGAATTCCAACACCAGGTTCAGACGATTGAAAGGCAGTTGAGAGATGTATTTCTTGACCGCAAGTTGCCACACAGTTCGACTCCGCTCGCTAAGCGAATCGACAACTATCGCCAAAGTACCGATGACCAAGCTGGCAGTTTTTTCGCTTCGGTTTTCTTACCCCCACAGCAAGGACATCACTTTCAGCCGCAAAACTTGCCCGCATGGCGCGGGTTGATAGAAGGCTTGATTGATCGCTTCAACATTGCCAATGCGCCACAAAAAGGACGCAAGCAGGCTGCGGACCAGTCGTTTGAGCTGCTGAGAGCCAAGACGGAGGCGCTCCTGGGTGAAAAGACAACAACCGTCGACGCGCTCCACCGTGACTACGAAAAATTGGCAAATGACATTGAAGCTGCTGCTAGTGAGCAGGTCATCCATTTCAGTGATGCGCAAACTCAGCGCGATACAGATTTTCAGAAACTGGTCACTGAGCACAAAGAGGAAATGGAGCAGCTGCGAAAAACTTTCCGTGAAGAGATCGCGCTGCGTGCGCCCGCTGAATACTGGGAGACCAAGCGCCGAGGCCACGAGCTGATGGGCCGCATTACCGGCGGCTTGTCATTTGCATCAATCGCAGGAGCAGCAATCGGATTGGGCTTTTTCGTTCACGATCTACTGGGTAAAACGCCTCAAGGTACTGCACCAGAATCCTGGAAAGTCGCGATGCTAGTGCTGATCGGTCTTTTCACCGTTTGGGGCGTGCGCCTGTTGGTGCGCATGTTTCTGAGCAACCTGCATCTGTCCACCGATGCTGCTGAAAGGGTAGTGATGGTGCGGACGTATCTTTCCCTTTTGGAAGGCAACCGCCTTTCAGGGGGCGAAGATCGACAACTCATTCTTCAGGCCCTGTTCAGACCAGCTTCAGACGGAATCGTCAAAGATGAGGGCCTGCCACCATCAATGTTCGAGTTCCTGACTCGGCAATCCAAGGGCTAATCCATGTTTAGACGCAACCAGTCACTCGACAGTCTCCTCGCCCGCCTCTGGCCAGCAACCACAAAGAAGTAAAAGCATGACTTTTCTAAGAGACCTGATCAACATCCCGGAACGTGTGCACCAGGGTGACTTTGTACTAAAGCTTTCCGAGGGCGTGACCCACGCGGATGCCACCTTGCGCGACTACGTGGTGACGCCACAGCTGGTGGACGCTTTTGACAATGCCTTAGGCTTCATCAAGCAATCGGTGGAATCCAGCGGCAGCAAAGCTGCTTATCTGCATGGCAGTTTTGGCTCGGGTAAAAGCCATTTCATGGCTGTATTGAACCTGGTGCTGGCAGGCAATACGCAGGCACGCTCCATCCCCGAACTGGCCAGCGTGGTCGCGCGGCATGGTTGGACGCACGGCAAGAAGTTTCTTCTGGTGCCGTACCACATGATCGGCGCCAGAGATATGGAAAGCGCCATCCTGGGACAGTACGCAGAGTTTGTTCGCAAACTGCACCCCACCGCACCGGTGCCAGGTTTTTACTTGGCCGAAGGTTTGTTTGCCGATGCACAACGCATGCGCGAGCAAATGGGCGATGCAGCCTTTTTTGCCAAACTCAATGAAGGACCAGAAGCCACAGACGGCAGCAGCAGTACCGGAGGTGGTGGCTGGGGGGATATGGACGCAGGCTGGGATGCCACGAGCTTTGACACCGCCACTTTGGAAGCACCCAATGGCGAAGAGCGATCACGCTTG
This sequence comes from Polaromonas sp., assembly GCF_029945925.1. Lineage (GTDB taxonomy): Bacteria > Pseudomonadota > Gammaproteobacteria > Burkholderiales > Burkholderiaceae_C > Polaromonas. The sequence continues at coordinate 40,328 of NZ_JAQSDN010000036.1, forward strand.
GTAGGTGACCTGATCAGTAAATTCTTTTCTGCCTACCGGGCTCTGGCAGGTGGTGGGGAGTCGTATGTGTCACTGGACGATGGCCTGAGCATCATGACCCGGCATGCACAGGCACTGGGTTATGACGCAGTGATCCTTTTTCTGGATGAGCTGGTGTTATGGCTGGCCAGCCATGCCGCCGACGTGAGCTTCGTGAGCCGCGAGGGCACCAAACTGGTAAAACTGGTGGAAGCCACCAATGCAGACCGGCCGATTCCCCTGGTGAGCTTTGTGGCTCGACAGCGTGACTTGCGCGACTTGGTGGGCGAAAACCTGGCTGGATCAGTGCAGGCGCAATTCAGCGATGTGCTGCGCCACTGGGAAGCACGTTTTCACCGAATCACGCTGGAAGATCGAAACCTGCCCGCCATCGCAGAAAAGCGGGTTCTGCGCCCCATCGACGAGGCCGCGCGCCAAACCTTACAGACTGCATTTGAGGAGGTTTTGCGGGTGCGCAAGGATGTACTGGACACGCTGCTGACCACGTCGGCTGACCGGGACATGTTCCAGAAGGTTTATCCGTTTTCACCAGCGTTAGTGCAAACCTTGATAGCTGTGTCAGCCGCGCTACAGCGCGAGAGGACCGCTCTCAAGTTGATGATGCAGTTGCTGGTGGACCGCCGTGCGGACCTTGAGCTGGGCCAACTGATCCCGGTGGGCGATTTATACGATGCGATCAGCGAAGGGGATGAGCCGTTCTCAGAAGGCATGCGTCTCCACTTTGACAATGCCAAACGCCTTTACACCCAGCGCCTACTGCCCATGCTGGAGCGCCAACACAACGTGACCTGGGAGGCTATCAAGCTAGGTCAGGCTGACGCCACTGCGGCAAAAAATCTGCGAAACGATGGACGCTTGCTCAAAACGCTGTTGCTGGGCGCGCTCGTGCCAGAAGTGGAATCCCTCAAGGGGTTGACAGCGCAGCGCCTGGCTGCTTTGAACCACGGCACCTTCAAATCCCCCATCCCCGGCCGGGAAGCACAAGACGTCCTGCGTAAATGCCGGGACTGGGCATCAGAAATTGGCGAGATCAAAATCACCGAAGACCAAAACCCGGTGGTATCGATACAGGTCACGGGCGTGGACATTGAGCCCATCCTGCGAGCCGCCGAAGCTAATGACAACGCCGGTAATCGGCGCAAGAAGATCAGGGAATCGTTGTTTGCGGAGTTGGGCATCCCCGATGACGGTGCCCTGTTCACCACCTACGAATTCACCTGGCGTGGCACCCGCCGCGAGGTGGAATTGCTTTACGAAAACGTTCGTGAAATGACCGACGAGCGGCTGCGCGGCCGATCTGGCGCGTGGACCGTGGTGCTGGATTTCCCGTTCGACGAACCCAACCGGAGCCCTGCCGACGACATTGCCCGGCTAGCGGCCTACCGCGGCGGCGACACCAAAACCCTGGTGTGGCTACCATCATTTTTTAGCGGCAAGGCGCTGGCCGACCTTAGACGCTTGGTCGTGTTGGACCATATTCTTTCAGGCGACCGGTTTGAGAGCTACGCCTCACACCTTAGTTTTGTGGACCGGGTGCAGGCCAAAGCCCTGGCCAGGAATCAACTCGATTCGTTGCGTAGCAAGCTGCGCAGCCAGCTGGAAGTGGCTTTTGGCATCAGCACTGAGCCGCGGGACGCAGTGACCAACGCACTCACCGCGGACCAGCAGTTTCAGTCTCTGGACCCCACCTTGTCGCCCCGGCCACCGGTGGGGGCCACATTCAAGGAGGCTTTTGAGGCACTATTGGGCCAGCTTTTTGCGCACCAATATCCGGCCCATCCAGAGTTTGACACGGACATCAAACCCGCGGTCATTCGCAAAATCTGGCCTGAGGTACAACGCGCCATTGAAGCGACGGACCGACGAGGCTTGGTGCAAGACTCCGCCACGCGCCGACTGGTACGCTCCATCGTGAACCCGTGCCAGTTGGGGCAGATGGGAGAGACGCATTTGCTGGTGGAAGACCATTGGCGCTCCCGTTTTGCACAAAGCCATGCGCGCGATGGCGGAGGCCCCATGACCGTTGCGCAATTGCGCCGCTGGATCGACTTGCCCAACCCAATGGGTTTGCCCCTGGAATTGCAGAACTTGATCATTCTGAGTTTTGCAGCCCTAACCAACCGCCGCTTTATCCAACGCGGTGGCCCGGTGGAACCTACGGTTGACAACCTGGCCGATGAACTTGAGCTGCGTGAACAGTCACTCCCTCCGACTGACGAGTGGTCCAAGGCGGTGAACCGTGCGGCAAGTCTGTTTGGGCTGACAGTGCCGCAGACCTTGAACGCGGGCAATGTGGGGCGCCTGGTGGATGATGTGCGCCGCGAGGCCGGTGGAAAACGAGAAGCCGTAGGCAAGTTGGTTGTGACCTTGCGCGACCGCGCAACCCGCTACGGTGCGTCAACTGCCGGGCGCGTGCGCACCAGCGAATCAGCACAGGCTCTGCTCGCAACCTTGCAGGCAGCAACGGACGCCGAATTAGTACAGGCCCTGGCCGGTGCCTCCATCGAGACCTCGGAAGCGGCGGTTAGCCGTTGCATGGGGCAAGCCCAAACTGTGGCCGACGCCTTGAACAGCACAAAGTGGAACATTTTTGATGCGATGCGCGACCTGCAAGATCATCGTCAGACCGCGGCAGCATCCATTCTGACCCGCTTGATCGAAGCGCTTGAAAGCGAAGAGCACGTCATCCCGCTGAAATCAAAACTGGAGGAGCTCGACCGAGACGCTGTGCGCTTGCTGACTGTCATTGCGCCTCCGCCCTCACCCACCCCGCCAGGTCGGGCGCCACTGCCGATGCCTGTGATACCTGCGCCCCCCCCTTCCTCAGGCACAGAAGCTCAGCCTGCAACCCCCGTGCTGGTGGAAGAGGCCCAAGAGGTCAACTTGCACACCGATGCTGCAGCGGCGGTGTTGAAGACCCTGCAAGATAAGCTCCAGGGTGACCATGAGCTTGAACTGAGTTTGAGCTGGCGCCTTCAGCGCCGGAGTTCTTGACCATGACTCTTTCGGTGCCGCAAATTGCTGCGCAACTGGAGTCGGTGCTGGCGCGTGAGCCAAACGCATTCGCGATCGCGATTCGGTCTGAGACCAAGCTGGCCTGGCCGGACATTGTTACCCAGCGCGGGCGCCAGTTTTCACTACGTTGGTGTGACTCGATGCTAGCCATGCGCGAGGCCTTGAGCGATATCGAACACGCCACTCCAGCGGATACCGGCCTGGTGGTGCTGACGCCGTTGGGGACCCACGAGATAGCGGAGGACATCGCGGCGCGACTGGCACGAGGCCGTATCTTCCAGCCTGAGGGCTGGCAAATCGTGCGACAGCTCTTTGGTGCGAAAGAAATCGATGCCCGTCTGGGGCGTTTCAGTTGGATGCCACAAGTCTTGGTGGATGGAACTGCCCAAGGCGCATACACCCCTGTTGCAAACGGTTTTCTTGATCTTGAAACAGCTTGGAAGGAACTGTTGCGGCGCTTCCTGCAGTTGGATACGGCTCGGCCTGATGCCACCGCACTGCTGCGATGGACGATGCAACCCACCGCCGATGCCTCGCTCAGCTTGCTGCCCGCCATTGCGCGGCCTGATGCACTTGCCTGGCTAGGAGAATCTGCGGGAACGGCAGGGCATATGGTGCTGGCCTGCGTTGAAGCGGGGCGAACGGGTGACGCCGTGGCATTGGGGCTGGTGTGTGGCGTGCTCTACGCTAACGCCGGCGAAGGCCAGGCCGCCTTGGGTCACGCAGCCATCAGGCTAGAGCGGTTTGTGAACGAAACGCATGTCGGTGTTACGGATGGTCGCGCTTGGGCGCAGGCGGCACAGCAGTTGGTTCGCGACAGCGGACCAGATGTTTACCGTGCAGCCCTAGATCGGGCGGACTCATTGTTGAATGAATTGCGTGTGGCTGAATTCGCTCATCTGAGCGATGTTTTGCCGTTGGGATTTGACCAACGCCTGCGCGCCTTTGCGCAGAAACTCACCGACCACGTTCAAACCCTCACTGAAGAAACGCTGGCAGACGTGGAAGATGCTGCCAATCGCGTCTTGGGCCACGTACTAGCAGCCACCCAAGCACAGCGAGCCGACCGGGTGGAAATGGCAAGGCGCATGGCCCGCTGGCTGGTGCGACCTGCAACAGGCGCGGCTACCGTGGCTGACCTGGTATGTTGGCAGGCCGATGAAGGTTCGTTTGTGGACTGGGCACGTTTCAGATTACTGGGGGGTGATGAACTACTGGAAGTGTCTCAAGCCTACGAAGCTGTGCGCAAAGCAGTCATCGCGCGGCGAAACGCCTCCGGACAGCAGTTTGCGCAAAGTTTGCAGCGCTGGAACACACAAGCACCAGCTTCTGAGGGCCGAGTCGTTCCCCTGGAATATGTGCTGGAGCGGGTGGTAGCTCCGCTTGCAGCACTTCAACCAGTCCTCTTGCTGGTGATTGATGGCCTGAGTACCAGCATTTTTAGGGAACTATTTGTCCGGCCCGAGCGCTTGGGTTGGGCTGAGATGGTGCCGGCCACTTTGGCCAGGCCGATGGCCGGCGTGGCTGCATTTCCGACCGTCACTGAGGTGAGCCGTGCAACCCTGTTGTGCGGCAAGCTCACCACCGGCACATCTTCTATGGAAAAGACGGGGTTCTCGACTCACACGGCCTTGCTGGCCCATTCGCGCGCAGACGCCCCGCCAAAGTTGTTTCACAAGGGTGATTTGAGTGACTCCACGAATCTCTCAAATGAAGTGCGGACGGCAATTGCCAACCCGCATCAGCGCGTCGTCGGCCTGGTTTACAACGCCGTCGATGACCATTTGAGCGGTCCCGACCAGCTTAATCAGCGTTGGGCGCTGGAAGATTTGCGTTTGATTCTCCCCATTTTGCGGGAAGCGAAAGACGCGCGCCGCGTCGTCATCATCACCGCGGATCATGGGCATCTCCTAGAAGATGGCACAACGCAAATCAGCGGCGGTGAGAGTGATCGGTGGAGAAATAGCGTTGATACCACCAATGCTGGGAACAGTAGCGAAGTTGTTTTGACCGCTGGACGCGTTAGGACTGCCAACGGGGCTACAGCAGTAGCCTGTTTGTGGAGCGAAAGTTTTAGGTACGCGGGTCGAAAAAACGGTTACCACGGTGGGGTGTCACTGCAAGAGGTGACCGTGCCGCTGAGCGTTTTAGTGCCGTTCGGCACGAATTTGCCCGACTGGCAACCTGCACTGCCCGCCCAACCGGAATGGTGGGATTTGCCCAACGTTGTATCGCAGCCGCCCGCTTTGCCCGAAGTCTTGCCGACGGCTCGCGCGACCGCGCGCCGAGCAGCGATACCGCCGCCTGCGCAAGACCAGTTGTTTGACGCCCCTGCGACAGCAATTCCGGGGGCTTTGCAAACTCAAGCCGAGGACTGGATCGAATCCCTGCTGCGAAGCCAAGTGTATGCCGCTCAGCGTTCGTTGGCGGCGCGCGTGGCACCACCCGATGAACAGATGCGCAAGTTGCTAACAGCACTCGCGAACAGAGGCGGAAAGCTGTCACGGGCCGCATTGGCCCAGAGGCTGTCAGTACCCGAACTTCGATTGAACGGCATGCTGAGCGCAGCGCGGCGAATCTTGAATGTGGACCAGGCTACGGTACTGCTGCTGGATGAAGCCGCTGGCACCGTGGAGCTGAACCGGATGTTGCTGTTGCAGCAATTTCGCATCACGCTCGCAGGAGGTAGCCGATGATCAGCGCTGCACGCCGTGATGACATTATTGGCGCTTTAAGGCGCGGCACCGTCCCGAGCTCTGGATTAGACGCGTTGGCAGTGGGAATCGAGTCATTCGCACCCACGCTGTACGAAGAGCTGGCTACAGTTTCGTCAGGGCGTGGTGGCTTCAAGGCGGTGCGTGGTGAGTACGGCACTGGGAAGACGTTTTTTGGTCGCTGGCTCCAGGAGCGAGCACGGACGAGAGGCTTTGCCTCCAGCGAAGTGCAAATCAATGAGACGGAAACACCCCTGCACCGCCTAGAGACCATTTATCGCCGCCTGATCGAGCGCCTGGGCACAGTAGACAGCAGCATCGGCGCATTTCGCGGCGTGATCGATGGCTGGTTTTTTGCACTAGAACAGGATGTACTGGCAGACAATTCGTTTGACTCCAGTGACGCAACAGCGCTGCTGGAGCGTACAGCCACGCTCATGGAAACCAAGCTGACGGCGATCAGCAAAACCGCGCCTGCCTTCTCTGCGGTGCTACGAACTTACCGGCGAGCCTTGGCGGATGGCGACAACCAGCTTGCTGAGGGCTTGATCAGTTGGCTGGCTGGTCAGCCCAATGTTGCAGCGAGCGTGAAGCGTGCGGCAGGCATCAAAGGCGAACTGGACCATTTCGGCGCTGTCAACTTCCTGATCGGATTGCTGACAATTCTGCGTGACAGTGGCTTTCCCGGCCTGGTACTCGTGCTGGATGAAGTGGAAACGCTGCAGCGCATGCGGGCTGACACGCGGGAACGTGGCTTGAATGCGCTACGCCAGTTGATCGATGAAATAGATGCCGGGAGATTCCCAGGCCTGTACTTGGTTATTACAGGCACCCCGGCCTTCTATGACGGTGCCCAAGGGGTCCAGCGACTCGCACCGCTGGCACAACGGCTACATGTGGACTTTGGCACCGACCGGAAATTTGACAATCCCCGAGCTGTTCAGATCCGTCTCGCCCCTTTCGACCAAGGATCACTGTTGGCCGTGGGCAAGCGAGTACGGGACATCTATGCGCAGACACAGCCGAATGAGGCTCGACTGCGCAGCGTGGTCGATGATTCTTACATCGAGGTCTTGGCCCGTTCCGTTGCGGGTGGTCTTGGTGGCAAAGTAGGCGTGGCACCACGCTTGTTTCTGAAGAAACTCGTGGCCGATGTCCTTGACCGTGTCGACTTGCATGAGAGCTTTGACCCGCGGCTGCATTACAGCCTCACGCTCAATGAAAATGAGATGACAGCCAATGAGCGTGCCGCAGCTGGCGCCACCAGTGTGGACGACATAGAGCTGTGAGCGAATTCGAAAAACTTCACCCGGCGCTGCAATACCATGTGGTCAATTCGCTGGGCTGGAGTAGCCTGCGACCCACCCAGCTGCAGGCGATAGAACCCATCCTGTCCGGCATGCACTGTCTTTTGCTGGCGCCCACAGCAGGGGGTAAGACCGAGGCCGCCATCATTCCCGTTTTGTCTCGGATGATGACTCATGCTTGGCCCGGCGTGAGCGTGATCTACGTATGCCCGATCAAGGCCCTGTTGAACAACCTTGAACAACGTTTGTCCTACTACGCAGGTCTCGTTGGCCGGCGTGTGGCGGTGTGGCACGGGGATGTTTCCCAATCCAAAAAAGGGCATGCCCTTAAGGATGCCCCAGACATACTCTTGACTACCCCAGAGTCACTCGAAGGCATGCTGGTTTCCACCCGCATCGACCGCATGGCCTGGTTTGGGAATTTGCGGGTGCTAATTGCAGATGAGCTGCATGCGTTTGCAGCCGATGACCGTGGTTGGCATATGCGGGCTGTGTTGCACCGCCTGCAGCAATATGTACCCCACGAAATGCAGAGGCTGGGTCTTTCTGCAACTGTGAGCAATCCTGACGAACTGCTGGAATGGTTTGCACCCACGGGAACAAAACAGGTTGTAGGTAGCGCTTCCGTGAGTACCGATGCTGACGTCACCGTGGATTTCGTTGGCTCGCTGGTAAACGCAGGTACGGTCATAGCCCGACTTCACCGCGGCAGTAAGCGCCTGGTTTTTTGCGATTCACGCAGCAGTGCGGAGCAACTGACCAGCATGCTGCGTGGCCAGGATGTGCGCGCCTTTCTAAGCCACGCCTCGCTCAGCCACTCTGAGAGAAAGCTTGCTGAAACGGCCTTTGCTGAAGAAAAGGATTGCGTGATTGTGGCCACCTCTACTCTGGAACTTGGCATCGACGTGGGGGATCTGGATCATGTGATTCAGATCGACGCACCGGCGACCGTGTCCTCGTTCCTACAGCGAATGGGGCGCACTGGCCGCAGGCCCGGCGCAAAGCGCAGTTGCCTGTTCCTGTGCACCAATGACGATTCGTTGATGTTGGCCATGGGTATTTGTCGGCTGTGGGGCGAAGCTTGGGTTGAAGCGGCCTACCCACCCCCCGCTCCTTGGGCTCTCGTGGCCCAGCAAGCCATGGCGGCAACTCTGGAACGCGGTCAATGGCCACGACAAGAACTGGTTTCGCTACTCGGTGGAGCATTTCCTGAATCAGATAAACAAGGCATCTGCAATGTGATTGGGCACATGGTGGATACAGGTCACTTGATGGAAACAGAGAACATCCTTCAAATTGGTCCCACCACTGAAAAGCAATTTGGTCGAGCGCACTACATGGACTTGCTGGCTTCCTTTTCAGCGAACCAACTGCTGTTGGGTCGCTTCGGCAGCGTCGAAGTGGGCTACATCGACCCCACAATGCTGGCCGGAAAAAAGGAAAATCGCTTGATATTGCTGGCGGGGAAGAGCTGGCGTATCGCTGACGTTGACTGGAAACGGCAAACGGTTTGGCTGGAACCAGTGAAAGAAGGTGGCAAGGCGCGTTGGATAGGTAGTGGGCGGTCGCTGAGTCGCGAGATAGCCCAAGGCATTCTGCGCGCGTTGAGGCATGGAACGGGTGAACACACGGTCATTTCAAAACGTGCCCGCCTTGAAATTGAACAGATCATTGAAGACGTACCGGACGCTGAAAACAATGGGGCTCTATCAGTCACCAGGACCGACTCGGTGGTGTCACGTCTATGGACCTTTGCCGGCACCCGCGCCAATCGCACCATCGCCAAACAGATTCAGTCGCTGGTGGAGGTCAAACGCATTGATGCTATGGGTATTGATCTGAAAACCCCCATCGACCCAAGCGAGCTGAGCGCTGAACTCCTGGCGGCGGAAATTCAGTTTTCGGCGGGTGAGATCGAAGATCTCGCGAAGCCCATCAAGTTTTCAGAGTGCCTGCCGGCGTCATTGCTGGTTCAGATTGTTCGCATGCGGCAATTTGAGAGTGCAGCAGATAGGCTCCCCACTGGGCAACCTGCAAATTGATGCAAATTTGGTCGGGCTATCTTGACAATCGCTCGACCGGGAATATCCTTTTGGCCCAGCGCATATCAGCGTGACATGATGACTTTAAGTCAAAAAAAATTAGAGCTGAGGTTCGGGGACTGCGCCTACGGCCTGTCTGCGCGTCGCTTATGGGAGCACACCGAGCTGGGCCAAATCAACGTTTTCGGGGCGCCTATTCGAGCGAGGCGAGGTGGCAACGAACCTGAGGTTTTTATCGATGTAGCCTTGATGTACGCCTCGGGCCTATCACTAGTAGGTGTGACCTTGGCCGAATGGAAGGCGGGAAAGACTGTGAGACATGCGGATGCTGGGGACTTTGTATTAGACCTCAGCAGCGCGCAATCCCCGGCTGTACTGGAGTTCGTCCGTGAGGTCGCGAGCCATCTTGATCTTTGCGGGATGCGGCAGGCCACACGCAATCAGAACCACCAGTTTCTACCAGCAGCCAAGGCGGGCGATGCCTTTGGACTTCCATTTGTCCACAGCACCTTGCAGCGTTGCCTAAAAGCTCTCGGAAAAACCAAGGCAAAAGGGGAGCAGTGGATAGCCACGATTAAAAATTTTGAGAAAAAGGGACTGCGCGCAGACGAGTTAAATCGTTCCGGCGTAGTGCCTGAGTTGTTGGCGCTGGATTTTGACGGCCACCAAGCGACTGCCGACGAGATTGTGGAGATGTGCAGTTTTGCACCGATGCGGCTGTCAGTGATACCGGTGGTCAATGACGCGCAGCGGCAATTGCGGTTTACTCCCGCCACCACACGCCCCTTAAAGCGGGCGAAGAAGCTGCCCAACGCGCAGTCAGGGCAAACGCGCACTGTGGTCGAAACCGACCCCGTATTGGGTTACCGCCTTGAAAAGATCCAACACCAAGCCCTGTGGGGTACGGAGAGTCACTGGCAAGCTGTATCGCACGATGGTCGAGTGGTCAATAACGTCACTAATCGCAATCTGCTGGCCACGGCTGAATCTGCGGCGGCACTAGCCGCAAGCGACGCCAAACTACGCTTCCCCAAGCGCCTAACCTTGGGGCGTTGGAGTCATTTGGCCTGGTCAGGCGGGAAGGACTATTGCGAGTGGCTGATTACCCTTCCGTACTACCCGGAGAGCTATTTCTCGAACCATTTCACGGTACGCAACGTGCTGGCACATGTTCGCTGCGACGTGCGCGATGGGGCTGACGGTGAACGCGTGCTGCTGATTCAGGAAGTACAAAGCGACTGGGCCAAGAGTTTGCGCCAAGCCATCGACCTCCTTGAGGTAGACGAGGAGCATCCCCAGTTCCCTCCGTTTTGGCGAGAGTGGGCCGCATTGACCATGAAGTTGGTGCTTTTGCATGCTGCGCATCAAGGGCTCGATGCCGTCGCTTGGACGCGGGGAGCGCATCAAGCTTTTCGCTACAAAGGCCTTGGCGCAAAGGGCCTGAAGCAGCTTTATGACCAGATATTGCCACGGGAGGTCAACCGGATGATCAAGCCATTCGGCGTTGTTTGCGAAGAACTCGGGGTATTTGTACCCGCCAATTTCAGCATCAAGCAATCCGAGGACGGGTACGAGGTTTACACAGCGGAAAATGAGCTGTTGGGTACGGCTCCTACGCTTGAAGACGCCAGGCAGTTTGTGCCGGACGGAGCCCATGAGCTGCTGTACGCAGTGCATGGCGTCAGGTTGTCAGGAGAGATGCGGCAGGCAATTTTGTCGACTGGGTTTCCTGCCTGGGGCTGAAATATATGCACCACTGCCAACCAAGTTCATCCTACTTGCCTGCGCTCCTTTATGCTGGCGGGTAGTTTGGATGTCGTTGCGGAAGCTGCGTGTGACCATCGGCTCCTTCCTCTTTTGCCCAAGGATTACCCATGCCCATGCTACCCAGTGGCCGTCAGGTGGCTATCCAGATCAACATTAGAGACGAGTTGCTAAATGACGCCGACAGCCCGTTGAAGGTGCAGAAGGTTCTCGCAATTCGCGCTCAAGCCGATATTTATCCCTATACGGACGTACTGTGGCTCGTGCCAAAAGCGCCGGTAGGCCCAGAACAAAAAGACAGTGACTTTCTCGAAAAATCCTTGCCTCGACCACCCGGCTTGGAAGCAGTGTCGAGCGGATACCGTTTAAGCCAGCATGAGAAGTTTTCAGCCGATTGGAGTGACGAAGACAAAAAGGTCTTCTGGGAGTTCATTCATGTCAGGGCAGCCCATTTGTTTGAAGAGGCACTAAGTCTGACTACTGCAGCCCAGGAACTACTGCGCACCCGCTCTGATGGCACGACCAAGCTGATGGTCGCGTGGTGGGATGCTGGTGTACACCCGGCTCAGGAGGGCGCCCCGGTAGAAGTGGGCGAATTGCCCGTATGGGATACCTACGACATGTTGGCGGCTATGGGCCAGATACTCAACCAACTGAAACGGACGCAGCTTACAGATCGTTTGCTGGACAACAGGATGCGTCTGACCGCACTCTGGTCTATTTATGAAGTTGATGTACCGCAACTCAAAAACTGGCCCGATCCTGCCGACGCATCTCGCCTGGTCGCCCAACAAGCCCGGGATGGCCAATGGCTGGAGGCCATGCCACCCAGCGTTCGATCCACCTTGCATCGTCAGTGTGTGCACGAGTGCGTGACCCTGTGGGACCATCTGGGCGAGCAGCTTGACCAGGATTTTCCTGAGCCAGCCAAGATCATCAATCTGGTTGTCGTCTCTCCAGAAGCGAATGCGAGTTTTAATCGATGAAAGATATTGAGACCCACTTCCTTCATGCAGCCGAGTTGATTGCCGGGGCTGACGCCTTGGCGATCGCTGCCGGCGCCGGAATAGGGGTGGACTCCGGCCTGCCAGACTTCAGAGGCAATGAAGGGTTTTGGCAAGCCTACCCGGCGCTTTCCAGGGCCAAGCTCGACTTTAGCGACATAGCCAGCCCGCGGGCCTTTGAAGAAGATCCAGGACTTGCCTGGGGCTTTTACGGGCATCGGCTGGCCTTGTACCGCGACACTGTTCCACAGCAGGGCTTTGACATCCTGCGTCAGTGGGGGGAGCGCATGCTGCTTGGCGCCTGGGTATTCACCAGCAACGTGGACGGGCAATTTCAGAAGGCCGGGTTTTCAGAAGAACAGATTCACGAGTGCCATGGTTCGATTCACCACCTGCAGTGCGTTAACCAGTGCAAGTCTGACTTTTGGTCAGCCGATGGGTTTGCACCCGTTGTGGATACAGAAACATGCCGATTGATGAGTTCGCCGCCTCAGTGCCCACACTGTGCAAATCTGGCTCGACCCAATGTTTTGATGTTCAGCGATTGGAACTGGCTGCCTCAGCGTAGCGAATCGCAAGCGCGTCGCGAAACCAAATGGCTGGATTCTGTGGCGGACTCACAAGCTCGTGTCGTGGTTGTTGAAATAGGTGCTGGCACGGCAATCCCCTCGGTTCGACACTTCAGCCACCGAATGAGTCATGAATTTGGTGCACGCATCATTCGTATCAATCCGAGTGAATCCAAAGTGCCAAGTTCGATGGACATTGGGATCGCCACAGGCTCTCTCGAAGCCTTGCGCGGGATTGACGCATTTTTACGGCAACTACTGCCTGTTGAGGCTGGACATGCTAGTATTTCTGATCAAACGTCCTGCCTTGTTCCCACCGATTCTCCCAGTGATCCAAATATTTCACTGCTATAGCCGGGTTGTCCCAGATGGCAATCACATTTTCTGAATTCGTATTCGCAGCCGCCCGGCTGTAGTTGAATGAACCTGTTTGCACATGACGCTCATCAACCACGATGTATTTGTCATGGTGAATGGCATAAGCGGATATGACTCGCAGAGGAATTTCCGCTCCAGCCAATAAACTCATGGCTGCGATGCTCGATTGACTTCGATTTCCTCGGTCGTCCACGAGTACCTTCACGTCCACGCCCCTCCGTTTGGCATCCATCAGACTCCGCACCACTGCGGGCGAGGTGAACGAATAAGCTGCAATCCTCACGGACCGGCGCGCGGCGCCAATTACCTTAAGAATGAGTGCTTCCGAACCCCCCTCAGGAGAAAACGCTACCTCTATATTGGAAGTGTTCGAACCAGACTGCGACTGTACGGCGCACCCCATGGGAAGCGCCAGCGCAAAAAAAAGGATGAGCGGTTTGAGCATTTACTCCACTATGCCGTAGTCGCCATCAAGGCCAACGAAACTACAGCGTGCGGCTGACCGGAACGGGCATGAATTCGACATAGTTCATGACCGACTGTTTGCTTAGCGGGATTTGCCACCCCTGCCCTGCCCTGCCCTGCCCTGCCCTGCCCTGCCCTGCCCTGCCTTGCGTCGGTTACGTGATCCGCGGCCTTTTCTGCAGGTGTCATCGTGCTTCCTCACTCACGGCAAAATATCCGGCATGTGTAATCTTTACACCCCTGTTTCCGCTCATCGCTTGAACGCCCAGCTCGGCAAGGAGATGGTTCAAACTTGGCTTGCCTACGTAGCGCCGCTCAAGCTGGGCCCGTACATCAAGCAAGCGGGCGAGGTGAAGGTTGGGCAATGGGGAATGATCCCACCCGGCAGTAAGCTCAGCAAGCCTTTCGGCGCCACCAACAATGCCCGGCGCGAATCGCTGTCCAGCAAGAAGACCTACGCACCGTCCTGGCTGAACGGCATGCGCTGCCTGATACCGGCAGAGGACTTCACCGAGCCTTATTACCCCGGCCATGATCCAAAGGCCAAGAGCATCAGTTGGCGGTTTGCGCGGGCCGACGGAGAACCTTGGGCGTTGGCGGGCATATGGTCGGAGTGGATCGACCCTGTCACCGGCGAGGTGCTGCCGAACTATTCCATGATCACGCAGAACTGCGACAGCCATCCCCTCATGTCGCTGATGCACCGCCCCGAGGTCGACAAGACAGGGCAATTGTTGCCGGCCACTGAGCAGGACAAGCGAGCCGTGGTGCCGCTGGAGCGGGATCGGTGGGACGAATGGCTGCATGGAAGTGTTGAGCAGGCAGAGGCTCTGATTCAGCTACCGCCGATGGACATCTTCCGCCATGGGGCAGGCGATCCCGCCAAAAACTTGCCATTGCCCGGACCAGCCGCCCAAGGCCAAATTCAAACTGCAGTGCCCGACTTGTTCGCTGAGTAATTCATCACCCCGCCGATTGGGCTTGGCTGATTGGGGCGGCAATAGGAGTCAACCATATGGACGCCGCTTCGACAGGTTCCATTACCCGGTACTCCGTGTTTTTCCACAGCTCCATCGCGACTTCTTCTAACGTCGCCTGATCGACTGTGGTCCAGCGCTCGTGAAGCTTTACTGCGCATTGGGCGACCCATTGAGAAGGTAACAGCGTTTCCATGGAGGAAATCTTAACAGAAACACTGTATGCTTATCCAGTGCTTTTTGATGTCTATGTTTTTCTAGGTGACCCCGTGGACTCGCTCAGTGCTGGGGCAAGTACGGGTGAACTCATCCTCACGCCTACTGGCAGGGACAGGGGGATCGTGGCTGCGTTGTACCGACCCGGCACCCAAGAGGAGCTACTACCTGCCATGCAGTATGTGCGGCTTGTCGCAATGAACAGCTTGGGAATGACGATAGAGGGAACTGTCACGTCGGCTGAGCGCCCAAGCGCGAGCAAGTCCAAGGTGAATCACTTTTCAGTCCGCTGGGTGATCAAGCACGTTGGTGCACCGGCGGTCTTGAATGCGCAGAAGCTGAAGGAGCGTAGCGTACGTAGGCTTGCCGTTGCCGCGGCGAGTGGGTTTGATCCGGTCGATGATGACCGGGACCTTTAGTCAATTGAGAGACTCGATGCGTCAAAATCAACACGCACGAAAACCGTCATTTACCAGCATGATTGCGGCAGTCACGGCGTTCCTCGATAGATGTCGTTGGCGCCGTGAATAGTTGGCAAATCACCAATTTTTAGGATATTCGAGCACCGCATGCTTGTCTAGACTCCGTGAAACTCCTCGCGTCGTTTGTCGGATTTTTTATAGGTAGATCGATTTATAGTTGACCTCACAAAAGACCTGCCCCCCATTTTCAACACTAGGAATATGCATGACTGCCGAGGAACCCCCAGAAGCAACTCCCCAGGGAAAGGTGCTTACCGCACTGAACTGGGCCTATGAGAAGACACTTATGGGCTTTCCTGGTCTCGATTCCGCAGAGGAAATGGCATCGGAGTACACAAGGGGTACGGATACTCTGAATGAACAAGTGAATTCCCTCATTCGATGGCAGGTAACAAAGGCAGGTACCTCGGGGTTTTTATCTGGACTTGGCGGGTTGATCGTGCTTCCCGTCACGATTCCTGCAAACGTCGCTTCAGTGATGTATGTGCAAGTTCGGATGATCGCCGCAATAGCGATCATGGGCGGACACAACGTCAAGGATGATCGAGTCAGGTCGCTCGTCTATGCGTGCCTCACTGGAAACGCAATTAAGGATATTTTGAAGGACGCAGGGCTAGTTGTTGGAATGAAGATCGGAGCAAAAGCGATAGAAAATATAGCTGGCAAAACAATCGTCGCGATAAACCAGAAGATTGGTTTCCGGCTACTAACCAAGTTCGGTGAAAAGGGTGTGGTGAACATGGGGAAAATGGTTCCTATCCTTGGAGGAATAATCGGAGGAACTATAGATGCCTCGACCACCAATATCATCGGAAACGTGGCTCGGAATACATTTATCGACGGGGTCGTCAAGTAAGTCCAACCCGTAATTCCTACGGACTGCCTTTGGCAGACCGCAGAACTCAAACGAGAGCGCTCATGTCGAAGCACCAAGCGATTAAGGAGTCGTTGGCACTGATCTTCCAAGGCATCGAAGGCCTCAAGGAACAGTTCCCGAATCGCAGATTTACAATCGATGGCCGATTAGTCGGGGACATTGGCGAAGTCATTGCTGCGTTGGAGTACGACATTGAACTAGACGTGGTATCCCAGCCGTTGTATGACGGCACCAGTCTTGGACGTCGAGTTCAGATCAAGGCGACTTTTGCCGATAGTCTCACGTTCAAAGGTACACCGGACTTTTTGCTGGGATTCAAGTTGTATAGGGATGGTCGTTTTGAAGAGGTGTTCAACGGTCCGGGGAATCTGGTTTTCGAGAAGTACAAGCACCGATCTGGCATCGGCAAGGCTCTGCTCTCATTTCCTAATGCAGCGTTGAAGCAGCTATCCGCTGGAGTCATGGCTGGTGATCGAATCCCTCGAAGGAGTGCTGGAAGGGAGGACTGGAATAAGGGCTAAAGTATCGTAATCACGGACCTTGCGACCTCCACACGCTACACGCGTTTTTGGCGTAAGGCGGCGGTCGCCTCTACGTTAAACCTGATCCTGGGCGACGTATCAAACGCCTGCTTTCGTCGTGGTGCAACTGCCGCAATCGCAGCAAAGCGGGGATCTTTATAGCGATCAGCGCAAAGTCTGTTGCATGCCCACATCCAACCTAGACATTTTGACAATACCAGATATATCCTTCCTTATGGTCATCAATTACCGGCCCTGGGTGGTCAACTTGACCGGCGCATGCATCCACCAGTTAGCCCGCTGTTCGCCCGCATCAGCGCTTAAAAAAGTCACTGGTTCGGGCCTGCTGTGTCGCACCTGCGCGGGCCTCCACCATGGTCTGCAAAACCACCCGTAACTCTGCAACGAGGCGGGAATCATCGTCTTTGTCTTGCAGCAGGACAGCTGGAACCTCGCCTTTGGGATCGTTTTGGTAAGACACGGCGCATTGGCTCAACATCGCAATCTCGCCCAGCGTCACGAAGGCGAAATGGATGCCGCCAGGATCGCGCATACATTCCTCCAAAACCCCGAAATAATTGACTGCGTCGTCTCGATCGATGAGATCCTGGCCTAACCGCTGCTCAAGCGGCACGATCGTTTCGCAAAGGTCCAGAAGTTGTGCTTTGGCCATGCTGAACATCTCGGTGCACTCTCTCAGCGTTACTGAGGACTCTCCATCCTTTTCAACCGGTTGCGACGTTGGATTCGCGTTTTCAGGTGACGCTTCTTTAATGGCCCGCAAACGGTCAAGATAATCCTGAATGCAAAAAAATAATCGCACCAACTCGTCTGGGTCGGCCATGGTGCAATCCCCGAACTTGCGGCCATTGATGTAAAAGTCACTGCCGTTGACTTCGATCTGTTGGACTTGCTGCCACTTGATGGAGCTGCAGGATGAGGCCAATTCCTTGACCCTCAGGCCTTGTTCAGTCACCAACATCCCCTCCTTTGCCCCGCCGAATACCGTGGTGTCGATCACCAACAGTACCTCTGACGGATGGAGTCCTACGCCATAGCTTTGCAGGGCACCGTTGAGCTTCTTTGTCGGAATGTTGGGCGCAAAATACGCCCGTGACGAGGTTGTGTAGCGGGAGCAGAACTTCTGCAACGCCTCAGCTAGGGTCGGCTGCTCGTCCGAAGCAGCATTTGGGCGATAGGAAGATGCTGCCGTCTGCTGCTGCTGCTGCTGGCGCGATGCCAACTCCTCCTCCTTGCTGCCAGACAGCGCAGCATAGGCTGCATTGACCTGCTGCATTTGCTCAGTCGCCCACTGAAGGGTTTCGGCATCGCTCCCCTGGTACTTGTCAGGATGGTACTGAGTCCTTCTGCCCTTATAGGCCAGTTCAATCTCTGCGCCAGAGGCATTTGGACGCACGCCAAGCACATCGTGAGGAGTTCGGCTCGTCATGTGGGGCTCAGTTGTAAAGAGCTTGGCAGGTGCCAGACTCGTAGGCTTTGGCGATGATCTTTGCTGCGACGTTCCTGTCGTAGCGGTGAAGCTCCAAGTCGTCGGTGAATTTCTGGGACAGCAGCAACCTGTACTGGCTCTCGCTCGTCTTGATTTGGGCAAGGTAGGGCTCTGCCTTCGCTGCAGCCACCTTGGCCTCGGCAGGGCGATTCATCATGACGGCGACGCGTGCGCATTTGAAGGAATCGTAGATTTTGCTGTCGTTGCTGGAGCACCCGGCCAGCAGCAGCGCCGCCGCGATGGCCACGGCCATTGGCAAGGCGCGAGCGATATTTTCTGTTGAGGTCATGGTAGTGAGTGTTGTTGGGCGTCTGTTTAGGGGTGGCGAATGCAGTGCGCCCATCAGGTCGCACTGCACACGACAATGGTCAAGCGTGACGCTTAGCGCTTGGCGGATGTGCAGTTCACTTTCTTTGCGCTACTGGCGCCGCTTTTGTCAGTTTTAAGGTTGAATTCCACGTCAGTTTCCCTTTCCGTTTCCAAGATAAAGCACGCGCCTTTGACGGCGCCCTTTTGGGTAAACGCTTGGTAGATCTGGTTGCCCTCGGGGCCGGTTGATGCAGTCACCGAGCCCTTATTGGTACGGATCACGACCTCCTGACCTTCATTAACGAACTGAGGATTGGCGGTGAGACGCACAGTGGTGGGAAAGGCCATGGCCATTGAAGCGGCGGCGAAGGTCAAGATGGCGAGAATGAACTTGGGAATTGTTTTCATGGGGTTGGATAGAGGTATGAAGTTAAAGAAAATCTGAGAGGTCGGTAGCAAGGAAAATGTTTGCGGGAGTCAAAACGTTCGGCAGATCGTGGCCTTGACCCCTGCGGGAATGGCCTTGGCTGCGCCTGTGACTGGGAACACAACGGTCTTGCCCTGATAAATGACAGTAGCCGGTGCCCTGCGCAGTGCCTGGAGTAGCGCGTGGTAGTTGTTGGACCCTACGCGCGATGCGGTCTCGAAAGGCGCATCGAAAGTCAATCCATCGACCTTGATCATGAAGCGCGGAATTTCAAGCCCGCGGTCGATTTGAATGAGTGCGACGTAAGAACTGGAGCCCTCTTCAGTGCCACAGCCCAGGTACAGGCGCAGGCCTTGCTTGTCGACAAAGAACTCATAATTTCCCTGACCGAAACTTTCGATCCATCGCCCCTCGACGGCATGGGCGAATGTCGGCGCGATGAGCCCGACGAGGATGGCGACAGCGCCGGTAGCTGTTAGGAATACGTTTTTCATCTGTTTTTGTTGGTTGGTAAGTACGGTCAGCGTCGCAGGCCTTTACGGGCCAATACGCCATCTTGAGATTTATGAAGATGTGTTTGATGCTCCTTTTATAAAAAACACTAGTTGTAAATCCATTGAGAGGCAGAAAGGGACCATCAGCCTGACCTAGGTCCAGCTCGCACGGAATTCCAATTCTAGAGTTAAAGAGCTTCAAACACCGTGGTATTAAACACCTCTTCTTTCGAACATAGGAGGCATGCCCAAAGCAGTTCCAAAGTCCCTTCGCCTGGTGTTTGCCCGCAACATTCGGCTGATGCGTATTGATGCGGGGATGTCCCAGGAACGCTTGGCAGCCGAAGCTGGCCTGGACCGAACTTTCGTTGGCACGCTGGAGCGCGGCCTACGCAACATTTCCGTAGACAACATCGATTTGATTGCAAAGGCTTTGGGACTACCAGCCCACGAGCTGATGCACCCAGGCCTTCCTGAGCAGCGCGGTTTGGACATAACCCTTACTCGCGCGCCCAGAACGATCCGCCCGTACACCTCAGCACGCAAGTCAAAGGGACGGGCTTAGGCACCTGGGATTAAGCCATTTCCGCCGCTTTCTGACCCAGCTTGTCCTGCAAACGCATCGTCTTGACGGTTGCGGCCGATTTGGCAGCTGCCGGGTCCCCCTCTCCTGCCGGGTAGAACTCGTCCACCAGATCCGCGCCCTCCTCCTCCGATTCCTCGAAGGCGCCATTGGCAAAACCCTGTCGAGCAGCGTCTTCCAGAGCCACCTGATCAAAGCCCGCACCTTTGCGGTGTCCGTCTTCAGCCCTGGCACCGGCAATCGCCTCTGCCAGCGTCATGCCGGATTGCACGGTTAAATCGACGTAGTAGATAGGCGCCCTGTGCGACTGGGTGGTGGACTTCCCCCGCAGGCGCAGTTCCAGCGGCAGTGTGGACAGCAAGCCGCCCGATACCGCGTGGAAATACTTGAGCCTGGTCGAAAGCGTGCGAATGCTGTTGTAACCCGTGGTGCGGAAGATAAAGCTGCCCAACTTCAGGAAATCTCCGCTCATAGCACTCGCCCGGCGTCCAAGCGTTCATCCTGAGGTACGCTTGTAAAAGGGAAGGGTTTGCGATGCAAGGCAAGGCAAGGCCAATGCGCTAATATGTAAGCATAAGTTTCTAGTGATGTCTTTGTGAAACAGAGTCGGGGCGCTACCCACTGGCGTGATTGTTCGAACGAAAGAGCTAATGCCAACAACCCATTCTGGTGATGACACTACCGAAAAGCAGGGTGGCCCTGACGGCGTCACGGAATTTCGGCGCCAAGAAACACTGCTCAAGACGGGTGCTCTGCAGAGCGCGATTTTCAACAGCGCCAACTTCTCAAGTATCGCCACCGACGCAAAGGGCGTCATTCAAATTTTCAACGTCGGCGCCGAGCGCATGCTGGGCTACACGGCCGCCGAAGTGATGAACAAGATCACCCCGGCCGATATTTCCGATCCGAAAGAATTGATCGCGCGGGCAGCGGACTTGAGCCTCGAGCTCGGCACCCCCATTACACCAGGCTTCGAGGCATTGGTGTTCAAGGCCTCGCGCGGGATCGAGGACATCTACGAGCTGACCTATATCCGCAAGGACGGCAGCCGCTTTGGGGCGGTGGTGTCGGTGACGGCACTGCGGGACGCGCAGGACGCCATCATCGGCTATCTGCTGATCGGCACTGACAACACCGCGCGCCAGCAGGCGGAAGAGGCGCTGCTTCAGGCAGGCGCCCTACAGAGCGCGATTTTCAACAGCGCCAACTTCTCAAGTATCGCCACCGACGCAAAGGGCGTCATTCAAATTTTCAACGTCGGCGCCGAGCGCATGCTGGGCTACACGGCCGCCGAAGTGATGAACAAGATCACGCCGGCCGACATCTCCGATCCGCAGGAAGTGATCGCGCGGGCCAAGGCGTTGAGCGTCGAGCTCAAAACCCAGATTACACCGGGCTTTGAGGCGCTGGTCTTCAAAGCCGCGCGCGGCATCGAAGATATTTACGAGCTGACTTACTTCCGCAAAGACGGAAGTCGCTTTCCGGCGCTCGTGTCGGTCACGGCACTGCGCGATGCTCAAAACGTAATTATCGGTTATCTGCTGATCGGCACCGACAACACCGCGCGCAAGCAGGCCATAGAGCTGGAGTATGCCAGCCGCATGAAGAGCGAGTTCCTCGCCAACATGTCGCACGAGCTGCGCACACCGCTCAACGGCATCATCGGCTTCACCGAGTTCCTGATTGACGAAAAGCCTGGCCCGCTCCGCCCCAAGCAGAAGGAGTATCTGGGCGATGTGCTCAACAGCGCGCGCCACCTGCTCCAGCTCATCAACGACGTGCTCGACATCGCCAAGGTCGAGGCCGGCAAGATGGAGCTGCACCCAGAGACCTTTCCCGTGCGCAAGGCCGTCGAGGAAGTCGCCACGGTCATCAAAAGCATCGCCCAAAAGAAGCGTATTGCTGTGGGCATTGAGGTGAGCGACGGACTCGACGCCGTTACGCTCGACCAGCACAAGTTCAAGCAGGTGCTCTACAACCTGCTGTCCAACGCGGTGAAGTTTTCGGACGAAGGCGGCCAGGTGGACATCCACGTGCGCCGCCTAGAACCGTACCGGCTCGAAGTGCAAGTTCGCGACACCGGCATCGGCATCAAGGCGGAGGACATCAACCGGCTCTTCGCCGAGTTCGAGCAACTGGATTCCGGCATCGCGCGGCGCTTTGAGGGCACGGGACTTGGCCTGGCGCTGACCAAGAAGATCGTCGAGTTTCAGGGCGGGCACATCGGCGTAGAGAGCGAGCAGGGCAAGGGCAGTGTGTTCACCGTCGTCCTGCCGGTGATGATGGGACAGGAGACGGCATGAGCGCAAAAATCCTCGTCGTGGACGACAACCCCACCAATCTCAAGCTCGTCTCCGATGTGCTCGAGTTCGAGGGCTACGATATCCTCAAGGCGGTGGATGCCGAGGAGGCGCAGGTCGTCCTCGCCGCCACCCTGCCCGACCTCATCCTTATGGACATCGCGCTGCCTGGCATGGACGGACTCACGCTCACGCGAAAACTCAAGGCCGAGGAGCGCACCCGCGGCATCCGCATCGTCGCGCTCACGGCCTTCGCCATGAAAGGCGACGACCAGAAGGCGTTCGACGCCGGTTGCGACGGCTACATCACCAAGCCCATTGAAACGCGCAAGCTGCCCGACCAGGTGGCCGGATTTCTGGCTCGCGAATGTCGTTCTGTTCTGAGCACCGCAGGGCATGATGTCAGTGCGGTCGAGGCTGCCGAGCAGGCCCTCAGCGCAATCAAACAAGACCGTCCGCAGCCCATCCTCCTCGACCTCGATCTACCGGGCATGGACGGTCTTGCGCTGGTCGGCAAGCTCGAGGCCGACCCTGACACTCGCGACATCTCCGTCGTCGCTGTCACCTGCTATCCCGAACAATATCCGAAGGCCGCCGCCCTGGCTGCCGGGTGCGATGCCTACCTTCTGAAGCCGCTCGACACACGTGAATTGTCCGGCCAACTCACAGCCGTCGCCGAGGGAGGCGACCCGGTCAGCTAGCAGGCGAGAGAGACGCACCATGAACATCCTCATCGTTGACGACAACCCCATAAACCTGAAGCTGCTCCGTGCGCAGCTCGAAGCCGAAGGCTACGCGGTCTTCGAGGCCCCCAACGGCGTGGACGCGCTCGCTCTGCTGGAGCGTCAGCGCGTGGACGTGCTCATCTCCGACATCTTCATGCCGGAAATGGACGGCTACCGCCTCTGCTACGAAATCCGCAAGCACGCGCGCCTGCACGACCTGCCAATCATCCTCTGCACGTCCACCTACACCTCTGTTGAAGACGAGAAACTGGTGCGCGACGTGCGCGCGGACAAATACCTTAGGAGGCCCGTCTCCCTTGAAACCATCGTCGCCGCAGTGCACGAGGTCAAAGCCATGGGTCATGCCGCGCCGCAACCCAAGGCGATGAAGGAAGCCGAGGTGCTCATGGAGTACAGCGAGCGGCTGGTGTCCAAGCTGGAGGAGAAGAACACGGAACTCCAGACGCAAACTGAAGCGCTGCGCGCGAGCGAGGAGCGTTACCGCCTGCTATTCGAGCGCGCACCCGACGTCATTTTTTCGCTCGCGCCGATGGGCGCCATCGTGACGCTCAACCGCGGGTTCGAAACGATCACCGGCTGGCCGCGGGCCCAGTGGCTCGGGCGGCCGTTTAAAGATCTCCTCCATCCGGACGACCAGACCCTCGCCGGCGAGCTATTCCGACTGGTGCTGGGCGGGGAGCCCGCGCCGACCTTCGTGCTGCGCGTGCGGACGGTCGCGGGAGGATTCCGAGATGTCGAGTTCACGGGCTTCTCCAGCGAGCTCAGCGGCGGCCGCATCGAAGTGCAGGGCATCGGCCGCGACATCACCGAGCGCCTGCAGTCCGAGGCCGCCTTGCGCGAGCGCGAGGCCCGGCTGCGCGCCATTATCGACAATGAGCCGGAATGCGTGAAGGTGGTCGACAAGGACGGCCTGATCCTGGAAATGAACCCCGCCGGCCTGCGGATGATCGAGGCAGACTCGTTCCTGCAGGTGCAAAACGAGGGAATCAACAGCGTCATCGTTGAGGAGCACCGGGCTGCGTTCAGCGCCTTGTTGCGAAAAACCTTTCAAGGCGAATCCGGCATGCTGGAGTTTGACATCATCGGATTAAAGGGCACCCGGCACACACTTGACACACATGCCGTGCCGCTGCGCGACGAGCGCGGCGAAGTCGCCGCCCTATTGGGTATCACGCGCGACATCACCGAACGCAAGCAGGCCCAGGAAGAAATTGTGCGCCTTAATACTGAACTTGAAGATCGTGTACGTCGCCGTACGGCGCAGCTGCAAATGGCCAACCAGGAACTGGAGGCTTTTTCCTACTCCGTGTCACACGACCTGCGCTCGCCCCTCAGCACCATCAACGGATTTGGCGACCTGCTAAGCAAAGAAATCGATGCTTGTGCGGTGAGTGACCGCGGCAAACACTACCTCGCCCGTATCCGCGCCGGGGTCGTGCAGATGGGCGAGTTGATTGACGCCTTGTTGTCGCTGGCCCAGGTTTCGCGGACCAGCTTGGGCTGGGAAAGCGTTGATCTCAGCGCGATGGCCGAAACGGTACTCAACGCTTACCGGGAGCGCGATCCCGACCGGGTGGCGCAACTGGCTATTCAGCCGGGACTGGTGGTCCAGGGTGACCCGCGCCTGCTGCGGCAGGTTCTTGACAATCTGCTGGGCAATGCCTGGAAGTTCAGTGGCAAACAGAAGCAACCCCTGGTCTCGTTCAAGCGGGAAATGGGTACCGATGGTGCGTGGGTTTATGCCGTGCGGGACAACGGCGCCGGCTTTGACATGGCCTATTCAGAGAAGCTTTTTAGCGCTTTCCAGCGCTTTCACACCGCCTCGGAGTTTGAAGGAACAGGCATTGGCCTGGCCACCGTGTACAGAATCATAACGCGCCACGGCGGCAAGGTCTGGGCCGAGTCCGCCCCGCACCAGGGCGCCACGTTTTATTTCACGCTGGGCGGCGCGCCCGCCTAGAACTGCGCCTCGACAACATCAACTGTCCCACACGGGTTCGGCGGTTCCTTCTGTACTGACCAAAGACGAAGTGGCCGGGCGGTTGGCCGTTCCGGAGGGCGAGGCCGCCTAGCTTTTGAATAGCTCCTTTTTTGATAGCCGACTATTCCCGTCCAGCAGCGGTGATGGTTCAGTTTGAACTTTGGCCGGACTATCTGCACGCCGTCAACCTGCGTGAACATCTCAAAGACATGTGAGAGCATATGCGTCGGGATGCCGATTCCGTTGTCCGTGACCGACACGACGGCTTCTGCTCCCACAAGTTGCACAGTCGGGGATTCAGGCGGATCCATCTGGTTTGCCCAGGCTTACTTTTATCGCTGCGATCTTTGCGCCAGTCCCAAGGAGCGACAGGGTTATTTTCTATCCAAAGACCTTGCTTGCTGCTTGCAGCTTTCGTTTCAGCCTCGGAATATATTACTCGGTCTGCCACAGACTGTTCGCGTTGGTATTGCTTGTAATGCCAAGCCATTCCTGCTTCTATTTGACTTAGATTGGCATCACGCCCACCTACCAAAACTTTTCCCACCAGACGACCGTAGCGGTCGATCTTTTTCCCGTCGATCTCTACCGTAAGATGCCAGCAGATAGATGCAAAGATCTGCTTGGGTTCGATCAGAACGCAGTGGCTGTTCCTTCAGCCCCGTTGAGGTTTGCCACCTTGTTATGCAACTTTTCCACCAAGTCGGGCTTTTTCCTTCGCTCCATCGAATTACCTTGTTGGCTATTACCCCATTCATCTGGATAGAACTCCTCCATCAGATCCACACCCTCCTCCTCCGATTCCTCGAAGGCACCATTGGCAAACCCCTGCCGGGCAGCGTCTTCTAACGCCGCCTGATCAAAACCAGCACCCTTGCGGTGTCCGTCTTCAGCCCTGGCACCGGCAATCGCCTCCGCTAGCGTCATGCCGGTTCGCACCGTCAAATCGACGTAGTAGATGGGTGCCCTATGCGATTGAGTCGTGGACTTACCCCGCAGGCGCAGTTCCAGCGGCAGTGTGGACAGCAAGCCGCCCGATACTGCGTGGAAATACTTGAGCCTGGTCGAGAGCGTGCGAATGCTGTTGTAGCCCGTGGTGCGGAAGATGAAGCTTCCCAGTTCGTCCTCATCACCGATACGCACATTCAGCCGTCCGCAGGGCTTGCAATTTCCCCCTACGGCCAGCTCGCAGCCGTCCGGTGAAAAGCAAGGCAGTGTTTCCATGCCTTTTGAAGTTACCCGACGACAAGTCTCTCCGTTACCGACACACAGCGGCCGACCAGTCTTACGGTCGAACATGCTGTAGTTGGCACGCAGATTGAGGTCCGGGTCGTTGAACAACAACCTGACCGGTATGCAGCGAAGCTTTGCGTCGGGTGCTTTTCGCAAGGTTTGATCTACTGGATGGTTCACCCATCCATCCGGGTTTTGCACCTGGCTGGTGACGGTGAATTCATCGTCCTTTTCTGGAAGACGGCGGCCGTCCCTTTCTACGACCTTGCCGATTGATATCCGGCCGACGACCGGTGGCGTGAGAGCCAATCCTTTAAGCATATTGTTTCCTTCTGGTGGGTTGATTTGGTTGGTTTGATTTGTCCAAGGCCTGCCCCCTTCCCTCCGCATAGGGGCAGGCCATAAAAGCCCCAGCGGAATGGGGCGCGGGTTTACACGTTCACAAGAAATCGCCGTGAACCCGGCTTGGATTGGGGATAGCGCTGCGGCAAGTCAGGCTGGTCTTTCAACAGCGTTTCAAGGTCCAGCACGACGCTGTCCTTGCTGCGTTTCCAACTCACCTCCCCGCCGTCGAACGCAGCCTTGGTGGCCTCCCCCATGCGTTGCTGGATGCGCTGCTTGAGTTGGGCTTCCAGCCGGGTTTGGGTCGTCAGCGATTGCCTGACAGCCAGCAGGTCCGAGAACACTGCCGACAGCTCCAGGTCATCGGTCAGATCCAGGCTCTGCCCGGTGTCGTTCGGATACAGCGTCCGTAGGGCCACATCTGCAGAATCCGAGCCGTCAGCGGGAGGTGCGATATCCAGTTCGACGAAGCGCCAGAAATGACGCTCCAGATCGATCAGCTGGGCGATCATGGTGTCGTCCCGCTCAATCCGGTGCACCTGCAGCTCCTGGCCACAGATGAGGACCGCCACGTCAGCCGCCTGCTTGCCCGTCACGGCGAGCTGGTGCATGACCTGGAGCTGGACGTACTCAGGGACGCCCTCTTTCCAGAGCCGGGCGCCATTCATCCCTGCCGTCTTGCACTCCAGGATCTGAACGTCAGAAGCCCCCACGATCTCCCGATCCAGGTTGGCACGCATCCAGGGCTCACTGGGGTGCTGCAGGACCGCGTTGACCCGCCTGACCCTGTTCCCGGTGCGCTTGGTGTAATGCGCCGCCACGATGGGCTCCAGCAAGGTGCCCCAGTACATCGGGCTGGTTTCGTCGTTGGGGTCTGTCTTGGGTAAACCGGCATCTCTACCGGTTTTTTCCATCCACAGCTCAAGCGGGGATTTGTAGGGGTTCAGGCCCACCGCTGCACCAGCATCAGAGCTGCCGATACCGCCCTTGCGAACCGTCAGCCAGTCATCCCGGCTGAGTTCGTTGGTCTTGACCAGCTTCAAAGCTGGCCGCGACTTGATAGGCTTGTCAGCCGTCGCTACGTTGCTCATGGCAACTCCTTTCGTTTGGTTGATGGCTCGCCCAAAACAAAACCCCGGTCCTCCGAAGAGGAACCGGGGTTTATGCTGGCGTTCGCCGATGGACAGAGGTCAGCAAATTGCCTGTTCAGGCTGCCAGTTGCAGCGCGTAGTCAAGTGCGCGTTGCTTGAGGTTGGCCCCTTGACCGAACCAGGCGCTGTCGAGTCGGTACTCCTGGCTCCGGGCTCGTTTCTCGTGGTCCACAAACTCAGTAACCGCGCTGAGCAATCCCCAGGCCGTGCCGCTGGCGGCAGACAGTTCTGCGCCCCGCCCATGGCCGTCGTAGAGCGCCTGCACCTTTTTCAAGGCCCGCTCATTCGTCAGGCCCAGTGCCGGATCGACGTGGCCGTCGGTCTGGCACAGGACCTTGAGGAAGTAGTTCATGGACTCATGGGTTTTGACTTTGCGCTCCGACAGGGTTTTCATGCTGTACATGAAGCTGTCCCACTGGCTCACGGCAATGCCCAGTTGCTTTTTGACCGCTTGGGCATCAAAGCTGGTGCTGTGCGGCACCTTGATGGCGCTGCTGGCGCCGTTCAGGGCAATGGCCAGGGTGTTGTTGCAGACCACCCGAACGGTTGTCGGGGTTGCCGTCGTGGCGAGCGTGCCGTCGCAGGACGTAGCCAGCAGGATGTACCCCTTCACAACGTCGTTGCCTTTCAGCACCGCCTGTTTACCGGTACGGGCCAGGGCCCAGAACTTCTTGCCTTCTTTGAGAACGCCAGCGGTTTCGAGCTCGAAGCCTGAAACTTCGGTCAGATCGCGGTAGAACTCCAGAACTGCTTTGGGTTGGACCACCTGGTAGCGCCCGCCGACCACGGAAAGTGGCGCCCTGGTATCGCTGCGGTACAGCACCTTTTGGTCGTCGAACGACATGATGGAGCCGAGTGAGCCGGCCTGCTCGGTCATGTAGCGGACCGGTGTTTCGCAGATGGTCCAGTCCATGCCGGCTTTTTCTGCCCAGATCTCAATGGGCTGTTTGGCTGGGAGTTTGTTGCCGAGCTGGTGCCAGGGGGTTTCGCCGGTGTAGGCTATTTTTTCAAGTTGGTGTGCCATGTGATGATTTCTTTCAGTTGGTTTGGGCGTGACAGCGCCTCTGCGTCGAAAAGCAGAAAGCGGGCTGGCCCGAGTTGATGGATAAAACTAAAGGGGAATGGGATGCCGGTGATGGATCAGCGGCTTGATCTGCTGGGGGCAGACCGGATGAAGGAAGCGAAAGGTTCAGCCCCTAAGGGCGTTTCTCGCTGAAGGTGTGTCCGCAATCGCTGCAGCAGCAGTTGTCCAAGATATTGCGGTCCACCACCTCGCCAACGGCGGCGCCAATTTCACAGCCGAAGGCCGCTCCAAAGAGAGCGCCTAAAGTAGCGCCAGCAATCGTTCCGAACAGGGAGCCCGCTGGACCGGCCAGAGTACCGACCGCCAATCCCAGGCTGGCGCCTCTGAGTGCTCCAGCGGCTCCACTGGCTGCGCCGGCAAGCGCGCCAAGGGTGCCGCCGGCTTTTTTTGCAGTGTTTTTGGTCTTGATGCGTGTCGATTGACATTGTGGACATTGAAGAAATGTCACTTTGATTTCCTTTATGAAGGTTAAAGAAAGCGGATTGAAAGAGTGGAATTTCGGTGCTGGAGGTCAGCGTTGGGCCTCCCTTCTGACTTTGTCGATGTAACGGGCCATCCCCAGAACGGACACAACACCGGCTGCAAAGACGATGGCAAAAGCGCAGAGGAACTCAAGGGGAGAGTTGTTAGGGGTCATGATTGCTCCTTGTTTAATAGTTAAGGAAAGGCCCTTTTGGATGGAAAGTTACTACTGGTGAGCAGGCGTCTACGGCATAAAGCCCGACTCGGCTATGAGCCAAGCCGGACATCATTCATGCGCTCAGGCGTTGCGGTCACCAACCATTGCAATGGTGCGACGCGCCAAAGAGCCGGCTACGGACAGTTGCTCCGGCCAACACAGGGGAATAGCCGAGATGTGAGGCACTGACACATCTACGTCATATGTGGTTGAAAAAAAATGGATTACCACTTGCCAGCCACTGCATGCCTTTTTTGTGTCTGACCAGGCCGGGTGTTGACAGCCCCGCGCCCATGCCTTATATTCACTCACAAATATGAATGAACAAATAATTCAAGTCCAGCTTTCAACCGTCCTACCTATGCCCATTCTTGCGGGGGCAAAAGGAGGCGAAGCCGCATTCCTGTTATTGAGGGCTGCAATTCCGGCCCTGTCTCCTGGCCAACTCGTCGTGGTGGATTTCAGTCAAATGCAAATCTGTACCGCGAGCGCAATCCGCGAACTGCTAGTCCCAATGTGGAAATGGCTGCGGGAAAGTGGCTGCGTTGGAATTGTGGGCAACGTAGACGAGGTGACGCTCGATGAGATAAGGCTTGTGGCCGATACCAGCAAGCAGCCGTTTATCTGCGCACGGCTTCTAAAAAATAACCTCAAAGATCCCATCGTTTATGGGCAACTCGAAGAAAAAATGGCATTGACGCTCCGGCTTGTCCTAGACAGCGGCGAAGCCGATGCCAAGGCGGTCCACCAGTTAGCAAGGGACAACACCCAAGTCACTGTGTGGAATAACCGCTTGGCCGCGCTTGAAGACCTTGGTCTTCTAGCGCGGCGCAAAGTGAGCAAGACGAAGTTTTACTTTCCTATTTTGAAGGGAATGACTTATGGGCATTGATTTCATCCGTAATACGGTCACCAAACATCGGAAGGCATACAGCGCTGAGGCGCGCCGCGCCAGCCAGGACTGGGTTTCTTTGGCCGACAAGCCGATCAAACAGGTCTGTCGAGCGCAAACGTATGCCTCAGAAAAAGTCGCTGCCGGTGAAGCGGTACTGTTGAGGCACGTCGTTACCGGTGAGGTGTTGGTTAGCAAAGACGCCAAGCCTATTGGGTTTCTCGCCAACCCATCGGAACGGGTGCTCAGGCATCTAAAACGCAATTCCGGGGTTGCCTCGGCCACGGTTCATATTGTCTTTTCGGATTCGTCCTTGGTTGATTTGAAGCTGGACTGACATGCTTTCCCGCAACGCACATCAGCAAGTCATCTTCCTTAAAGACGTTGGCGGAGGCCAGTCTCTTTTGGGATGCAGCAATTGCTTGGATTTCGAGATGTGCGGCGGTCTGCATCTGCCTGCTGGCGCTGTGGATTCGTGTTTAGCTCACTGTACGTGCCAAACAGCGAGTGATATAGCAGCCTGCGATGTCGTTTGTCAAAAACGTCCTTCGGAGTTTGTCAAGCGAGTGCAAGAAGTTCGCTCCTTTGATCTGAACAATGTTCCTAAAGCGAAGAAGCGCTCTCTACCCCTGTTGGGAAATTACGTGCCGCTTCTACATGGGAAAGGAGTTCGCAAACACAAAGAGCAGATGGACTATTTGGCCATCCCCATGTCACGGGCTCTGATAGGTCGAGGCAGTAAAACACGCGCGCGCACGGCCAAAGAATTGATTGAAGTTACCGGCATTCGACCGCGTTTAGGTTGGATATTGTCAGGAACTGATGACGACGGACCTATTGAGAGGATCTGGGGGCTTGACCATCTTCCGCGAATACTTCAAGACATGAGTAACGCCGGTGTAGTCTTCGCGACAACACCCAACTACAGTCTCTATGCGGACGTCCCCCGCCACGACAACCTGCACGCAATGAAGCGCATTGCTTGGATGTGGTATTTCATGCAACAAGCAGGAATTTCGACTGCCCTGCACATCAACGGAAGAACGGACCGCGACTTCGAACGATGGGCAGAATTTGTCCGAAGGCAACCTGCTGTGCAGGCAGTCGCTTTCGAATTCACCACGGGCGCAGAGCCGATCCTTGATAGGGAGCGCTATATCCGGCGTCTCGAAGCATTTTCAGCAGCCGTAGGTCGAAAGCTTTCGCTTGTCATGAGAGGTTCTTCAGCCATTGCAGCTGAGTTGCGGCCGTTCTTTCATAAAGTAACGTCCATCGATTCAACGGCTTACCAGCGGTCAATACATCGCCGTCAAGCCGTTGTGGATGACGTTGGACGAGTTCGGTGGCAACCCGTAGTCACTACCTCAATGAACCAAGTCGCCGCGTTGTTCAAAAACAATGACTTGATCCAGCGGGCTTCAGTGGATCGCGACTCGATCCGGATGGCATCCCCTCAACGTAGCCTAGATTTCTCTAGGTCGTCCGAAGAACGAGTTGAAGTGTCACCAGGACACATGGACGCTGACTACGAATCCCCCCAAATACACCTGTTCCCGCAGTAACCAGTCATCAAGATTTACCCCTCCCCGCGTTTCAAGTCCAGCACTGTCGCTTCGTACGCGCATACTCGCGTCCAGCGACCTCAACGCGGATAGCGCCCTCCTGTAACCTAGTCCCCGCTTTGAATCGGAAAATCGGGACCGATGTTCAATCACAGCCCATTGCAGGGCCTCCTGCGCATCCTCAGGTTGTGGAAGGTTACGGTCCATTGCATAACCGCCTACGACCCCGTGCCCAGCATCCGCGACCGTGATCCAGGCATCACCGCGTCGAATGTTGAACGCCGCAAAACTCAACTTAGGTCGGCCGGCATGCACCGCGATATTGTCGATTAACTCTCCCGCTACGCCAGATAAGGTTTGCGCAGCTGCAGATGGCATCAGCGCCTGCCCCAGAAGCTGACGCAAGCTCAATATGAATGAGTTGGTAGCGAGTAAGTCTGCTTCAATTTCTACAGGGTCTAGCCGAAGGATCCCCATACTGGCGGCAGAGCAATATATCGATTTTGTAGAAGATAGGCACCGACTGAAAAGCTCGCCTTGCTCACAGTCATACCGAATTTGAATTGGGTTTTTTCGAGGGTGAAGCGGGTTCAGAAAAATCACTAACTCAGCCATCGGGCCAAGCAAAAAATTGCTCGTTGAAATGCCCTGGCCCGCAAATCTGCCACTTGCGGCACTTTCCGAAAATTCGTCGAAAGTATTAAAGGCTTCAAGTGACATATGTCAGCGGCCTGCACCTATCCCAGTTGTCTGTGGCAGCGCTTGCCAGTTCTTCCAGAACTTGGTGAATGGTGGCTCTGCCATGAATTCCCTGCGAGTTGTATGTCTGAAAAGGTGGAGTATGGCGTTGAAGGAACTGGCGAATCTAAGCCTGCCTCCCTCCTCTGTGCCCTTCGGTGAGGGGGATCTTAATCGCTTGGCTTTCCTCCGGACGTTCCGTAAGGCCACCGCCTATTCTGACGAACATTGCCTTGTACACATTTGGACAGGTTTGAGCAGAAGCTGCGCTGCAGCGATTAATCAGGATTGCCCATGGAAGGGGCCAGTTCCACTTACAGCTACGCTACTTGCTGGGGAAACTCAAGCACGTCTACCCCCCTTCGCAGTTTGTCTAAGTAATCCGCCCAACGTTGCATCATCTCAGTGCGGTGTTTCAAGTACTGAGTTCGGTTGTACGCACGTCCATTGGCGTCCTTCACCGCGTGGGCCAGTTGTGCCTCGATTACCAATGGATCGCAGTCCAGACGTTCGGCCAACATCGTGCGGGCTGTTGCTCTGAAACCGTGCCAGGTATGCAACTCTGACGTGTAGCCCAGTGTGATTAAAGCGGTGCGCACAGAGTTTTCGGAGATTGGACGGTCGTGATTCCGCTCACCAGGGAAAACCAATGTGCCATGTCCGGTCAGCGGGTGGATGTTTCGCAGTATCTCTACGGCCTGAACAGATAACGGAACCAGGTGCGGGTCACCGTTCTCTTTGCCGTCTTTGCCTCGTTTCATTCGGGCTGCTGGAATAGTCCACAGCGCCGCCTCAAAGTCAATTTCTGTCCATGCCGCACCTCGCAACTCACCAGGGCGCTGGAACAGCAACGGCGCTAGCTGTAACGCCGCTCTGACCACCGGTCCGCCACGATAAGCCATGATCGCCCGCAGCAGCTCACCAAGCTTTACCGGGTCTGTAATCGCCGCGAAGTGCTTGCCTCGATAGGGTGACAAGGCGCCTTTAAGGTCGGTTGTAATGTCACGGTGAACTCTGCCGGTTGCTACGCCGTAACGCCACACTTGGCGGGCGAGCATTAGACCGCGGTCCGCTGTCTCCACGGCCCCCCGTTCCTCCACCTTGCGAAGCGTGGCCAGAAGTTCCACGGGCTCAATTTCGCTCATACGTCGCGCACCAATCCAAGGAAAAAGATCGCGCTCGAACTGACGCAACGAGCGATCGGCATGTGCGGGACTCCACTGCGGGGCCTGCTTGACGTACCACTCCAAAGCAACCACCTGAAAGGTGTCGCCATCTGGATTGCTAGCCTTGAGCTTTTCCACCTTGCGGGCTTGCACAGGGTCACACCCTCCTGCCTTTTGCAGCCTGACGGTATCCCTGGTCTTGCGAGCGTCAGCCAGCCCCATGACTGGGTAGCTACCCAAAGCCATGCGTCCTTCTTTGCCATTGGCGTACAGCTTCCAGAACCACCGCTTTGAACCTGCGGGGCTCACTTCCAGATAGAGGCCACCGGAGTCGGTGAAACGTGCGCGCTTTTTGTCTGGGGGGCAGACGGCATTTTTGCAATGCTTGTCAGTCAACATGGGGAACTCCAGGGCCGGGGAACAGATTCCCAGACGATACCGGGGAACAACTCAGAATTTACCAGCATTTGTCCAGATTGTTCCCCGGTTTGTTCCCCGGTTATCGCTAGGATGCCATCACCTGAGCTCGGACATCATTGGACGTATGTTATTGATTTTACAAGGAAAAAAGCCGTTTGCTGGATGTCAGCAAACGGCCTTGGACGTTATGGTGGTGGAGCTGGGGGGATTTGAACCCCCGTCCGCAAGCCTTGTTCGGGCAGATCTACATGTTTAGCGGTCTGATTTGAGTCTCGCCACCTGTGTCGCGCAGTCGCACGCTACACAGGACGCCAGCACCCTATTTTCTTGCCCCGGGTTAAGGTACCCAGCCCGGAGCCAGCCGATGAAATTATCTTTACAGCCGGGAGCGTTCAACTTGCGCTAAACACCCCTTGCCCAGCCCATCGGCCTGCTGTTGTAAAGCTCACTGGCAATTAAGCAGCGAGTGCGAAACGTTCGTCGTTTGCAGTTAGTTTGTTTGAATCAGTTTTACGAGCACACTCAGCTCGACATGCACCACACCGCGTCCGAACCCACGTCGAAACCAATGCAGCCCCAAGCCAAGTAGTTTAAGCCATTCGCAGCAAATTCAAGAGGGCTGCCGGATAAACAATGGTGGCGTCGGCTTTCCAGCCCCGGGTATCGGCCAGCGCACCGAGGTAACCGTAGGCTGCGGCCACTGTCGGCATGCCAGCGGCGCGCCCGGCGACGATGTCCCGCTCGTCATCGCCGACATAGACACAACGCCCCGGATGGAGCTGGAGCTGGCGGGCGGCTTCCAGCAGCGGCGCCGGATGCGGCTTGGCGTGCGGGGTGGTGTCGCCGCTGATGATGGTCTGCGCGGAGCCAAACAGCGGCATCCTGCGCGTCAGCGGCAGGGTAAAGCGCGCCGATTTGTTGGTTACCACACCCCATTTGAGGCCGGACCGGTCAATTCGCGCGATCAGCTCGGCCACGCCGTCGAAGGCATAGGTGCGCTCGGTCATGCAGGCTTCGTAATTGGCAAAAAACTCTTCTCTCAGGTCGCCGAAACCGTCATCGTCAGGCGTCAGCCCAAAAGCAATACCAATCATGCCGCGCGCACCCGCACCGGCCATGGGCCGGTAGTCGGCCAGCGGCAGTGACGCCAGGCCGCGGTCGGTGCGCATCTTGTCGACGGCAGCGCCCAGGTCGGGCGCACTGTCGATCAGCGTGCCGTCCAGATCGAACAGCACAGCCTCAATATCGTTGAACATCGGCCCCATCACCTCAGGGTTTCTGCGTGGCCAGCATGTAATTGACGCTGGTGTCGGCGCTGAGCCAGTAATGCCCGGTCAGCGGGTTGTACTCCATACCTTTGGTCTGCTGCAGATCGAGCCCGGCACGGCGGCAATAAGCAGCCAGTTCGCTGGGTTTGATGAACTTGGCGTATTCGTGGGTGCCGCGCGGCAGCAGGCTCAGCAGGTACTCCGCGCCGACGATGGCAAACAGAAAGGCTTTGGCATTGCGGTTGATCGTGGAAAAGAACACCTGGCCACCGGGCTTGACCAGCGTCGCGCAGGCCCGCACCACGGAGGACGGGTCGGGCACATGCTCGAGCATTTCCATGCAGGTGACCACATCAAAGCGCCCCGGCTGTTCGGCTGCCAGTGCTTCAGCACTGATCTCCCGGTATTCGACGCCCTGGGTATTGGCCTCGAGCGCATGAAGCTGCGCCACTTTCAGCGCCTTGGTCGCCAGGTCGATGCCCAGAACCTGGGCGCCCCGGCGGGCCATGGCATCGGCAAGAATGCCGCCACCGCAGCCGATATCGAGGACGCGCTTGCCCTGGAGCGGCGCCAGGCCCTCGATCCAGCCAAGCCTCAAGGGATTGATCTGGTGCAGGGGGCGGAACTCGCTCTCGGTGTCCCACCAGCGGTGGGCCAGATCGGAAAATTTGGCCAACTCGGCCGGGTCTGCGTTTTCAGTGGTGTGCATGAATCTGATTATCGCCCGCCCATAAAAAAACCGCGCCGTAGCGCGGTTTTTTAAGCGATCCTTGAAGGATTACTTGTTGGCGCGGGTACCAACCACTTCGATTTCCACGCGACGGTTCTTGGCGCGGCCTTCGCTGGTCTTGTTGTCAGCAACTGGCTGTTTCTCGCCTTTGCCTTCGGTGTAGACGCGGTTTTTCTCGATGCCCTTGGACACCAGATAAGACTTGACAGACTCCGAGCGGCGAACCGACAGCTTCTGGTTGTAGGAGTCGCTACCCACTGCATCGGTGTGACCGACAGCAATGATGACTTCCAGGTTGATGCCCTTGATCTTGCCGACCAGGTCGTCAAGCTTGGCTTTGCCTTCAGGCTTGAGCACAGACTTGTCGAAGTCGAAGAACGCGTCAGCAGCGTAAGTGACCTTGGTCGCTGCAGGAGGAGCTACCGGCTTGGGAGCAGCTGGCTTGGCAGGAACTGCGGCGACGGGAGCCGGAGCAGGAACTGCTACAGGAACGATAGCGCCGTCGCACCCTGGAGCGGCAGTAGCCGGGGTCCAGTTGGCATCACGCCAGCAGTATTCGTTGGTGCCGTTTTTCCAGACCAGCTCATTGGTGCCGTTTTTCCAGTTGTCAATTGTTTGTGCACCAGCGGCGGTTGCAAGCGCTGCGGAAGCAAACAACATTGCCACTTTGTTGAGTTTCTTCATGGTTCTCCTCTAGAGAAAAGCCGCAGACTTGCTGCGATTGGATACACGCCGTAAGTGACCATCACTCAAAGCGTTACAGTTATTGTGCCATAGCTCATTGACCGTTCAAGCGCCCTATCGGCTTCGTCCGACAGAGAATCGAGATTCTTTGTTTTTTGTTGCGGACTTGCCACACCCCGATCAAGCCCGGCTCAGGCCTTAAAATCAGCAGGCTTATCTCCCTGCGCGTTGCAATATCCTTTTCAGGCCTCTCATGACCCAGTTTGCCAAAGAAACCCTGCCCATCAGTCTTGAAGAGGAGATGCGGCGCAGCTACCTGGATTACGCGATGAGCGTGATCGTGGGTCGCGCCCTGCCCGATGCGCGCGATGGCCTCAAGCCGGTGCACAGGCGCGTGCTGTTTGCGATGCATGAGCTCAACAACGACTGGAACCGTCCTTACAAGAAATCGGCCCGTATCGTCGGCGACGTGATCGGCAAGTACCACCCGCATGGCGACCAGTCGGTTTATGACGCGATTGTCCGGATGGCCCAGGACTTTTCCATGCGCCACATGCTGGTGGACGGCCAGGGCAACTTCGGCTCGGTGGACGGCGACAGCGCCGCGGCCATGCGTTACACCGAGGTGCGCCTGTCCAAGATCGCCCAGGAGATGCTGACCGACATCGACAAGGAAACCGTCGATTTCGGGCCCAACTATGACGGCAGCGAAAAAGAGCCGCTGGTTCTCCCTTCACGCATTCCCAACCTGCTGATCAATGGCTCCGGCGGCATTGCCGTGGGCATGGCCACCAACATCCCGCCGCACAACATCAACGAGGTCGTTGATGCCTGTCTGCACCTGCTGAAGAACCCCCAGGCCAGCATCGACGAGTTGATGGAAATCATCCCGGCGCCCGACTTCCCCACCGCCGGCATCATTTACGGCATCAACGGGGTCAAGGACGGTTACCGCACCGGCCGCGGCAAGGTGGTCATGCGCGCGCGCTGCCACTTCGAGGACATCGACAAGGGCCAGCGCCAGTCCATCATCGTTGACGAGCTGCCTTACCAAGTCAACAAGAAAACGCTGCAGGAACGCATGGCCGAGCTGGTCCACGAGAAAAAAATCGAGGGTATCAGCCACATCCAGGACGAAAGCGACAAGTCCGGCATGCGCCTGGTCATCGAGCTCAAGCGCGGCGAAGTGCCCGAGGTGGTGCTGAACAACCTGTACAAGCAGACGCAGCTGCAGGACACCTTCGGCATCAACATGGTGGCGCTGGTCAACGGCCAACCCAAGTTGTGCAACCTCAAAGACCTGATCCAGGTGTTTCTGTCGCACCGCCGCGAGGTGGTCACGCGGCGCACGGTATACACACTGCGCAAGGCGCGCGAGCGCGGCCATGTGCTCGAGGGTCTGGCCGTCGCTCTGGCGAACATCGACGATTTCATTGCGATCATCCGCAACGCGCCGACACCGCCGGTCGCCAAGGCCGAGCTGATGCTGCGCCCGTGGGACAGCCGCCTGGTGCGCGAGATGCTGACACGCACCCGCGCGGACGGCGGCGTGGTCAATGCCGACGACTACCGCCCGGACGGGCTGGAGAAGGACTTCGGCATGGGCAGCGACGGCCTGTACCGCCTGTCCGAAACCCAGGCCCAGGAAATCCTGCAGATGCGCCTGCAACGCCTGACCGGCCTGGAGCAGGACAAGATCGTCGCCGAGTACAAGGAAGTCATGGCGGAAATCGACGACCTGCTCGACATCCTGGCGCGCCCGGAACGTGTCTCGACCATCATCGGCGAAGAACTCGCTGTCATCCGCCTGGAGTTCGGCCAGTCCAAGCTGGGCCTGCGCCGCAGCCAGGTCGAGCACAGCTCGTTCGACCTGAGCACCGAAGACCTGATCACGCCGACGGACATGGTGGTGACGCTCTCGCACACCGGCTACATCAAGAGCCAGCCGCTGTCCGAATACCGCGCGCAGAAGCGCGGCGGCCGCGGCAAGCTCGCCACGGCCACCAAGGAAGACGACTGGGTCGACCAGCTCTTCATCGCCAACACGCACGACTACATCCTGTGTTTCTCCAACCGCGGCCGGCTCTACTGGCTCAAGGTGTGGGAAGTGCCGGCCGGCTCGCGTGGCTCGCGGGGCCGTCCCATCGTCAACATGTTCCCGCTGCAGGAAGGCGAAAAAATCACGGTGGTGCTGCCACTGACCGGCGAAAAACGCAGCTTCCCGGCGGACCAGTATGTGTTCATGGCCACCAGCATGGGCACGGTCAAGAAAACCCCGCTCGAAGACTTCAGCAACCCGCGCAAGGCCGGCATTATTGCCGTGGACCTCGACGACGGCGACTACCTGATAGGCGCTGCGCTGACCGATGGCAAGCACGATGTGATGCTGTTCTCGGACGGCGGCAAGGCGGTGCGTTTCGATGAAAACGACGTGCGTCCGATGGGCCGCAATGCCCGCGGTGTGCGCGGCATGATGCTCGACGACGGCCAGGGCGTGATCGCCATGCTGGTCGCGGAAGATGAAGAACAAAGTGTTCTGACGGCCACCCAGAACGGCTACGGCAAACGAACCTCCATCCAGGAATACACGCGCCACGGCCGTGGTACCAAAGGCATGATTGCCATCCAGCAAAGCGAGCGCAACGGCAAGGTCGTCGCTGCTACCCTGGTTCACACCGACGATGAAATCATGCTGATCACCGACAAGGGTGTGCTGGTTCGTACCCGTGTCAGCGAGATCCGGGAGATGGGCCGGGCCACCCAGGGCGTCACGCTGATCGGCCTCGACGATGGCTCTCAACTCAGCGGCCTGCAGCGCATCGTGGAAAACGACGCCAGCCTGGACGACAATGAAACCGACACTGACACAGGCACACCTGCCTCCAACCCGGAAACCAATTGATGAAAAAGCTGCTCACCACCCTTCTGATTGCTGGCTGCGCCTTCTCGGCCGCGAGTCAGGCCCAAACGACCGATCCCAAGCTCGAGTGGGCCACCCGGCTCGTCGCCCTGCAGCAGGGCCCCGACCTGGACAGCCTGGTTGAACAACTGGCCGGCAGCGCCACCCAGGACCTGATCTCCGGCTGGGAATCCAGGCTGGAAACCTCCGTTCCCAAAGCCAAACAGGCCAAGGCCACCGAGGACCTCAACGCCGAGCTTGCCAAGTTCGCCGCAGATGCCAACAAGATCATCGGCAGCAAGGTCAGTCAGGCCAACAGGGATGCCCTGGTACCGGCCTACATGGACCGCTTTACTCTGGACGAACTCAAGCAACTCACCGCCTTTTTTGAGTCTCCCGCCGTGAAAAAATACAAGGCAACCACGCCCGATCTGGTCAATGTCTTCGTGAACAAACTGGTGGAGTCCTCCAGAATCGAGATCCAGGCCCGCGCCAAGCAGTTCAACGAAACCGCCACCAAAATCGTCGGCGCCGCACCGGCAGCCAAACCTGCAGGCGCCGCACCAGCGGCCAAACCCGCGAAGAAATGACGCGGGGCTGTTTCCCCAAGCCGGCGCGCCGTCGCCTAACCTTCCACTTGTGCGACGCCCGCCGGGCTTGAGACGCCTTATCCATGACCCAAAGTCTTCAGCAACTTCGCGTAAAAATCGATTCTGTCGACCAGCAACTGCTGGCGCTCCTGAACCAGCGGGCCGCGCTGGCCAACGAGGTCGGCGAGATCAAACGCCAGGACGGCTCGCCGGTCTTCAGGCCGGAACGTGAGGCCCAGGTCATCCAGGGGCTGCAGGCGGGCAACCCCGGCCCGCTCAAAGGGGACAACATCGCCCACATCTGGCGCGAAGTCATGTCGGCCTGCCGCGCGCTCGAGGCGCCCCAGCGCGTGGCCTACCTCGGCCCCGCCGGCACCTTCAGCGAGCAGGCCGCCGTGCAGTTTTTCGGCTCCAGCATCGAACACGTGCCTTGCGCCAGTTTTGACGAGGTGTTTCGCGCCGCGACGGCCGGCACCGCGCAGTTCGGGGTGGTCCCGGTGGAGAACAACACCGAAGGCGTGGTGACGCGCACGCTGGACCTGTTCCTGAATTCGCCCGTGCATGTGGTGGGCGAAACCAGCCTGCTGGTGCGCCACAACCTGCTGCGCCTGACGGCGTCGCTCGACGGCATCGAGGTCGTGCTGGCCCACGCACAGGCGCTGGCGCAGTGCCAGGGCTGGCTCGCCACGCATCTGCCCCATGCCGAGCGGCGCGCGGTCTCCAGCAATGCCGAAGGCGCCCGTCTGGCGGCCAGCAACCCCGCGTGGGCCGGCATCGCCAGCGAACGCGCGGGTGCCGAATTCGGCCTGCACATTGCGGCCCATGCGATCCAGGACGACGCCTTCAACCGCACCCGCTTCGCCGTGATCTGCCTGCCGCAGGTGCTGGGTGCGCCGCAGGCGTCGGGCAAGGACTGCGTCAGCCTGATCGTGTCGGTCCCCAACAAGCCGGGCGCTGTGCACGACATCCTGGTTCCCCTGAAAACCCACGGTGTGTCGATGACACGTTTCGAGTCACGCCCTGCCCGCTCGGGCCAGTGGGAGTACTTTTTCTACATCGACTTGCAGGGTCACCCTTCGCAGCCCAACGTGGCAGCGGCCCTGAAAGATCTGCAGCAGCTTTGTGCGTTCTACAAAGTGCTGGGCACCTACCCTGTCAGCGACTGAAACCATGACGCAATTGCAAGCAACCACAGCCCCCCGACATGTTTGAACAACTGGGATTGATAGGCTGCGGCCTGATGGGTGGCTCCTTTGCGCTGGCGCTCAAACGCGCAGGTCTGGTCAAACGGGTGGTGGGTTACAGCAAGTCGCCGTCCACGACCGAGCGCGCGCGCCAGATGGGGGTGATCGACGTGGAGGCGCCTTCGGCATTGCTGGCGGTCTCCGGTGCCGACATCGTGCTGCTGGCCGTGCCGGTGTCCGCCACCGAGGCCACTTTCAAGGCCATCCGCCACCTGGTGACCCCCACGACGCTGATCATGGACGTCGGCTCGACCAAGCGCGATGTCGTGGACGCCGCGCGCCGGGTACTGCGCGACCACCTCGGCTGTTTTGTGCCCGCCCATCCGATCACCGGCAAGGAAGTCTCGGGCGTCGAACATGCCGATGCGGACCTGTACACCGGAAAGCAGGTCATCCTGACGCCGATCGAACGCACCTTCACGGTCCAGCTCCAGAAAGCCGTGGATGTCTGGACGGCGCTGGGCTGCAACGTCGTCAAGATGTCCCCCCAGTCGCATGACGCCGCGTATGCCGCCGTCAGCCATCTGCCGCACCTGATCGCGTTTGCGCTGATCAACAGCATCTCCGGCCAGGCCCAGGGCAAGGACTACCTGTCGCTGGCCGGCCCGGGGTTTCGCGACTTCACCCGCATTGCGGCGAGCGACCCGAAAATGTGGCGGGACATCCTGATTGCCAACCGGGAAGAGTTGCTGGAGCAGTCGAAGATTTTCCAGGCCACCCTGCATTCGCTTGAAAAGCTGATCAGCAGCGGCGACGGCGATGCACTGGAAGCAGGCATCGACCATGCCAGCCATACCCGCGCCAACTGGCGGATCACCCCCCCCAAAGTCCTCAAATAGGCGCGGGGCCATGTTCGATACCAAGTTCCTGGACATTCCAGCACTGACGGGTGCCGGCGGCAGCGTACGCCTGCCCGGCTCCAAAAGCATTTCCAACCGGGTCCTGCTGCTCGCGGCGCTGAGCGAAGGCCGCACCACGGTGCATGACCTGCTCGCTTCCGACGACACCGCCGTGATGCTGGCCGCGCTGCGGCAGCTCGGCTGCGCGGTGGCGCAAAGCGGCAGCAGCGCCGTCATCGACGGCCTGGGCGGCCAACTGGCGCAAAGGCAGGCCAGGCTGTATCTCGGCAACGCGGGCACCGCCATGCGGCCGCTGACGGCGGCGCTGGCGCTGCTGGGTGGCGACTTTGAACTGTCGGGCGTGCCGCGCATGCATGAGCGCCCGATCGGCGACCTCGTCGATGCCCTGCGCGGCCTGGGTTGCGCCATTGATTACCTGGGCGAAGACGGTTTTCCGCCGCTGCGCATCCGTACCGGCCAGCTCACCCTGGATGCGCCCATCCGGGTACGCGGCGATGTCTCCAGCCAGTTCCTGACCGCCCTGCTGCTGGCCCTGCCGCTGGTGGCAACCCGGGACATCACACTGGACGTGGTGGGCGAGCTGATTTCCAAGCCGTATATAGAAATCACGCTGAACCTGCTGGCGCGCTTCGGCATCCAGGTCCAACGCGAGGGCTGGCAGCGTTTCACCATTCCGGCCGGCAGCCGCTACCGCTCGCCCGGCGAGATACATGTCGAAGGGGATGCCTCGTCTGCTAGCTATTTCATAGCGCTTGGCGCAATATCGGCGGCGGCTACAGGCCAAAATGGCATAGAGATTCAGGGTGTGGGCGCGGACTCCATCCAGGGCGACATCCGTTTTGTGGAAGCCGCGCGGATGATGGGCGCACATATCGACAGCACGCCCAATACCTTGCGTATCTCGCGCGGCGCCTGGCCGCTCAAGGCCATCACCCTGGACTGCAACCACATCCCCGATGCGGCCATGACGCTGGCCGTGATGGCGCTGTACGCGGACGGCACCACCACGCTGAGCAACATCGCCAGCTGGCGCGTCAAGGAAACCGACCGCATCGCCGCGATGGCCTGCGAGTTGCGCAAGCTGGGAGCCAGCGTGGAGGAAGGCGCCGATTACATTCGCATCACGCCGCCGCTCAAGTGGCAGACCGCCGCCATCCATACCTACGACGACCACCGCGTGGCCATGTGTTTTTCGCTGGCGGCCTTCAACCCGGCGCGCCTGCCGGTGCGCATTCTGGATCCAAAATGTGTCGCCAAGACCTTTCCGGACTACTTCGAGGCCCTGTTTTCGGTGTCGGTGACCGAGCGCCGGCTGATCCCGGTGATCTGTGTCGACGGCCCCACCGCGTCGGGCAAAGGCACGCTGGCCGCCCTGGTGGCGCACCGCCTCGGCTACCACTACCTGGACTCGGGCGCGCTGTACCGGCTGACGGCCTTTGCCGCCGGCCGTGCCGGCGTGGCGCTCGATGACGAAGCCGGCGTCGCCGCCGTCGCGCGCACCCTGCCGGTGCGCTTTCAGGGCGAGCGGGTGTTCCTGGGCCAGGAAGACGTGTCGGACGCCATCCGCAGCGAAGCCGCCGGCATGGCCGCCTCCCGGGTATCGGTGCATCCTGCCGTGCGCGA
Source organism: Polaromonas sp. (assembly GCF_029945925.1). Taxonomy (GTDB): domain Bacteria; phylum Pseudomonadota; class Gammaproteobacteria; order Burkholderiales; family Burkholderiaceae_C; genus Polaromonas. The sequence continues at coordinate 84,213 of NZ_JAQSDN010000036.1, forward strand.
CGCCTTGACCGAGTTGCAGCGGGGTTTCCGGCAGTTGCCGGGGCTGGTGGCCGACGGGCGGGACATGGGCACCGTGATTTTCCCGGACGCCGCGCTGAAAATCTTCCTGACGGCGAGCGCCCGGCATCGGGCGGAACGACGCCATAAGCAATTGATTTCAAAGGGAATTCCGGCTACAATAGCCGCGATTGAGCAGGATTTGGAGGCGAGGGACACACGTGACATGTCACGGCAATCCGCCCCTTTGAAGCCCGCTGATGACGCCAGGCCACTGGACAACTCCGAGCTGTCGATTGAAGAATCGGTGGCCCAGGTGTTGAACTGGTGGCAAGGCACCCGGCCCTTCTGACCCCCGTACCTTCGTGTAGACACGCCAGTGTCCGGTCAGCAGGAACATTTAACTTAACCCGCGGGTCACCCGCACACAACCGCCGCAGTCAGCCCTAAAAACGATAGCAATCGTGCCGTCGGAAACCTGCTCTGTGGACTAGGAAAATCAATGTCCGAATCTTTTGCCGCCCTCTTTGAAGAATCGCTGAAACGCTCCGAAATGCGTACCGGCGAAGTCATTACCGCCGAGGTAGTGCGTATTGATCACAACCACGTGGTTGTGAATGCAGGACTCAAATCCGAGGCTTATGTCCCCCTCGAAGAATTCAAGAACGACCAGGGCGAGCTCGAAGTCCAGGTCGGCGACTTTGTCTCCGTGGCCATCGACTCGGTCGAAAACGGTTACGGCGACACCCTGCTGAGCCGCGACAAGGCCAAGCGCCTGGCCTCGTGGATGAGCCTGGAAAAAGCCCTGGAATCCGGCGAGTTCGTCACCGGCCAGACCAGCGGCAAGGTCAAGGGCGGCCTGACCGTTCTGGTCAACGGCATCCGTGCCTTCCTGCCCGGCTCGCTGATCGACACCCGCCCCGTCAAGGACTTGTCTCCGTACGAGAACAAGACCATGGAATTCAAGGTCATCAAGCTCGACCGCAAGCGCAACAACGTGGTGCTGAGCCGCCGCGCCGTGGTCGAAGCCAGCATGGGCGAAGAGCGCGCCAAGCTGATGGAAACCCTGAAAGAAGGCTCTGCCGTCAAGGGCATCGTCAAGAACATCACCGAATACGGTGCTTTCGTTGACCTGGGCGGCATTGACGGCCTGCTGCACATCACTGACATGGCATGGCGCCGCGTGCGTCACCCGAGCGAAGTGGTGACGGCTGGCCAGGAAATCGTGGCCAAGATCCTGAAGTTCGACACCGAGAAAAACCGCGTGTCCCTCGGTCTGAAGCAGATGGGCGACGACCCATGGATGGGCGTGAACCGCCGCTACCCGCAAAGCACCCGCCTGTTCGGCAAGATCACCAACATCGCCGACTACGGCGCGTTTGTGGAACTCGAGCCGGGCATCGAAGGCCTGGTCCACGTGTCCGAAATGGACTGGACCAACAAGAACGTGGCCCCGAGCAAGCTCGTCAACCTCGGCGACGAAGTCGAAGTCATGGTTCTGGAAATCGACGAAGACAAGCGCCGCATCAGCCTGGGCATGAAGCAGTGCAAGGCCAACCCGTGGCAGGAATTTGCCCAGGACACCAAGCGCGGTGACCGCGTCAAGGGCCCGATCAAGTCGATCACCGACTTCGGCGTCTTTGTGGGCCTGGCTGCCGGCATCGACGGCCTCGTGCACCTGTCCGACCTCTCGTGGAACGAACCCGGCGAAGCCGCCGTTCGCAACTACAAGAAGGGCCAGGAAGTCGAAGCCATCGTGTTGGCCGTTGACGTGGACCGCGAGCGTATCTCCCTGGGCATCAAACAGCTCGATTCCGACCCGTTCACCACCTTCGTGTCGATCAACGACAAGGGCGCGGTTGTGACCGGCAAGGTCAAGACGGTTGATGCCAAGGGCGCCGAGATCGATCTGGGCGAAGACATCATCGGTTACCTGCGCGCCAGCGAAATCAGCCGTGACCGCGTCGAAGACGCGCGCAACGTGCTCAAGGAAGGCGACGAAGTCTCCGCAGTCGTGGTGAACGTGGATCGCAAGACCCGCAACATCCAGCTGTCGGTCAAAGCCAAGGACAACGTGGACCAGCAGGAAGCCATGGCGACCCTGAGCCAGCAGTCCTCGCGTGAAAGCGCCGGCCTGACCAACCTGGGTGCCCTGCTGCGCGCCAAGCTGGACAACAACGAGAAGTAAACCGGACTCCTGAGACATGGCGTGCCCGCTCCCCGGAACGGCACGCCATTTCTCTGTCCCCCCATTTTTATGACCCGAAGCGATCTTGTCGAGGAACTGGCTGCACGTTTCAGCCAGCTGACCCACCGCGATGCCGAATATGCCGTCAAGACGATTCTTGACGCCATGAGCGATGCGCTGGTGCGTGGGCACCGCATAGAGATTCGTGGTTTTGGCAGTTTTTCGATCAACCGGCGTCCGCCGCGCATGGGCCGCAACCCGCGCTCTGGCGAAAGCGTTGCCATTCCGGAAAAACGCGTTCCCCATTTCAAACCGGGCAAGGCCCTGCGCGAAGCGGTGGATGCCCGGACCGAAGAAATGCTGGCCCCTCCGGCCAAATAGCGGCGTCCCGCCTGGTGCTGGCTACAATTGCCGGACCACAAGGGGACCTGTAGTGAAATACCTCATGTGGCTGCTCAAGGCAGCCATTTTTTTTACGCTTTTTGCGTTCGCGCTGAACAACCAGCAAGCCGTTTCCGTGTATTTCTTTTTCGGCACGCTGTGGCAGGCGCCCCTGGTGCTGGTTGTGCTGGCCACCTTTGCCTGCGGGCTGGCCACCGGCATCCTGATGATGATGCCGCGCTGGTGGAAAAAACGCAAAAACGTGCGCGCCAGCCAGCAGAGCCAGCTCAGCGAGAACCCTTCCACCATGCACCATGGACTTTGATTTCACCTGGGTTCTGCTCGGGTTTCCGATTGCCTTCACGCTGGGCTGGCTGGCGTCACGGCTGGACCTGAGACAGCTCCGGATCGAAAACCGGCAGGCGCCCAAAGCCTACTTCCGCGGCCTCAATTTCCTGCTCAACGAGCAGCAGGACCAGGCGATTGATGCCTTCATCGAAGCCGTCCAGAATGACCCCGACACCTCCGAGCTGCACTTCGCGCTGGGCAACCTGTTCCGCCGGCGCGGCGAGTACGAGCGGGCCGTGCGTGTGCACGAGCACCTGATGTCGCGCGGCGATCTGACCCAGACCGAGCGCGACCGTGCGCAGCATGCGCTGGCACTTGATTTTCTCAAGGCCGGCCTGCTGGACCGGGCAGAAACAGCGCTGCGCAAACTTGAAGGCACGGGCTACGAGGAGGAAGCCAGGCTGGCCCTGCTCTCAATCTACGAACGCTCACGCGACTGGACGCACGCCAGCGAGATTGCCGCCAAGCTCGACAGTGCCAGCCACGGAAGCTTCAGCACCCGCAAGGCCCACTACCTGTGCGAACAGGCGGTGTCGGCTGCGGCCTCCGGCGATACCGGCCAGGCGCTCGACAGCCTGCAACAGGCAGCAGCCATGGCGCCGGCCTCCCCGCGTCCGCTGATCGACCTAGCCAAGCTCCAGGCCCAGCTGGGTCAACATGCGGACGCCTTTGCAACCCTGCGCAGGCTGGAGCAAACCGCGCCGCAGGCCTTGCCGCTGGCGGCAAGCCTGCTGGTCAATATTGCGCAGCAAAGCGGCCAGCAAGCGGCCGCGCTGGACCTGCTGAAGACCAACTACGCCCAGTTGCCGTCGATTGACGTGGTCGAGGCCATCGTCAAACTCGATACAGCCTCCGCCGACCCGCGCCGGTGGTACGGCCAGCACCTGGAGCGCGAGGCCTCGCTGGTGGCTGCGGCCAAATGGATTGCCGGCGAAAAACTGGGCAGCGAGCACGAGCACAGCATGGTGCAGCGCGCGCTCGACCAGGCCACCAAACCCCTGATGCGTTACCGCTGCGCCGCCTGCGGCTTCGAAGCAACGCAGCACTTCTGGCACTGCCCCGGCTGTCAGGCCTGGGACAGCTACCCTGCACGCCGGATCGAAGAACTATGAATACCCCCGTGGAGGCTTCGCCTCCCTCCCCCTTGCAGGGGGCAGACACCTGCGGCCTGGCAAAGCCAGTTCCGCGGCGTCTCTGATGAATAGAGAGTCACCAGAATGAGCACATCTTTAACGCCATCCGCTGAGCAACTCGCCCAAGCCCGCGTGCTGGTGGTCGGCGACGCCATGCTGGACCGTTACTGGTACGGTGCGGTGGACCGCATCTCGCCGGAAGCGCCTGTACCCGTGGTGCGTGTCACGCGCCAGGAAGAACGCATGGGCGGCGCTGCCAACGTGGCCTACAACATCGTGACCGTGGGCGCGCGCGCCTCGCTGCTGAGCGTAGTCGGCGACGACGAAGCCAGCCACCAGCTCGAGGCCCTGGTGGCCGGCTCGGGCATCACGCCCTGCTTCGGCCGCGACCCGCAGCTCAAGACCACGGTCAAGCTGCGTGTGATCGGCCGCCAGCAGCAGCTGCTGCGCCTGGATTTCGAGAACACGCCCGAGAACGAAGTGCTGGCCTCGCAGTCGGCCGAGTTCGAAAAGCTGCTGCCAGCGCATGACACGGTGCTGTTTTCCGACTATGGCAAGGGTGGGCTGGCGCACATCGGCCTGATGATTGCGCAGGCCCGCGCCGCCGGCAAGGTGGTGCTGGTCGATCCCAAAGGCTCGGACTATTCGCGCTACCAGAACGCCACGGCCATCACCCCGAACCGTGCCGAACTCGAGCAGGTCATCGGCCCCTGGCATGATGAAGCCGACCTGCAGCGCAAGGCGCAGAACCTGCGCGAGGCGCTCAAGCTGCAGGCCCTGCTGCTGACGCGCAGTGAAGAAGGCATGACGCTGTTTGACGCCCAGGGCCAGCTGCATGTGCCGGCGCTGGCGCGCGAAGTTTTCGACGTGACCGGGGCCGGCGACACGGTGATCGGCACCCTGGCCGCGATGGCCGCCGCCGGCCTGAGCCTGCGCGACGCCGTCCCGGTGGCCAACCGCGCCGGCGGCATCGTGGTCGGCAAATTCGGTACGGCGACGGTCAGCTACGGCGAGCTGTTTGCCGCGCCCTGAAAGACAAGGAACAAACATGAAAATCGTGGTTACCGGCGCAGCGGGGTTTATCGGCTCCAACCTCATCAAGGGGCTCAATGCCCGCGGCATCGACGACATCATTGCCGTCGATGACCTGACCGACGGCGACAAGTTCCGCAACCTGGCCGACCTGCAGATCGCCGACTACATCGACGCCGACGATTTCTATGAACTGTTTGCCGACGCCGCCTTTGGCAATGTCGAGGCGGTTTTCCACGAGGGTGCCTGCAGCGACACCATGGAGAGCGACGGCAAGTACATGATGGACAACAACTACGCGCTGTCCTGCGACTTGTTTGCGGCCTGCCAGGAGCAACGCACCCGGCTGCTTTACGCCTCCTCGGCCGCGACCTATGGCGGTTCAAGCACCTTCCGCGAGTCGCCCGAGTTCGAGAAGCCGCTCAATGTCTACGGCTACTCCAAGCTGCTGTTCGACCAGCGGCTGCGGCGTGAACTGGGGCCCGGTTTTTCCGGCACGGCCACCCAGGTCGCGGGCTTTCGCTACTTCAATGTGTACGGCCCGCGCGAGCAGCACAAGGGGCGCATGGCCAGTGTCGCCTTTCACCAGTTCAACCAGTTCCGCGCCGAAGGCAAGGTCAAGCTGTTCGGCGAGTACGGCGGTTACGGCCGTGGCGGGCAGATGCGCGACTTCGTGTTCATCGATGACGTCGTGGCCGTCAATCTCTGGTTTTTCGACAACCCCGGAAAGTCCGGCCTCTTCAACCTCGGCACCGGCCGCGCCCAGCCCTTCAACGATGTGGCGCTGGCCGTCGTCAACACCCTGCGCCAGCAGCAGGGCGATGCGCCGCTGACCCTGGAAGAAGCCGCGCACGGCAGCCTGATTGACTACATCGACATCCCGGCCGCGCTGGTTGGCAAATACCAGAGCTACACCCAAGCGGACCTGACGGCCTTGCGCGCGGCCGGCTGCGAGCATGCCTTTGCCGATGTGCAGACCGGTGTGGCGGCCTACATGCGTGCCTTGACCCTGGGCGAAGCCGCAAAAGCCTGACCGGCCTCGCAACCGGCGCCCCGTCAGCGGGGAGGTGCCGGCGCGCTGGCGTCTGCCGTCGACGCGGCATCGGCCTGCGGCTCGGGAAAACGGTAATACAGGGCATTGAGGTAACGCGCCACGTCGGTGACATCCTCCTCCCGCCAGCCCAGCCCCGTGGTTGTCTGCCAGCGCTCGACTTCGGCCTTGAGGCTGGCCCAGTTTCTGGCCGCCTTCCTGTCGCGCCAGTGAAGCTGGGCGTTGTGACAAGCGATGCAATGTGTCGAATACAGCAGTTCCCCGCGCAGGGCATCGGTCTTGGTCCGGGCAACCACAGGCCCGGCATGGCCCCAAAGAACAATTACAAGAGCGACAAGCCACTTTTTACTCATCATGGGGTTCTCCTCAAGCGCGCTGCTCGAACTCCCTGTCCCTGGCGCCGATCACCCCGGCTGCCAGATCGGCCAGTTCCCGCGTCAACAGCTCCAGGATGTCCTCCATCGTCACGACACCCGTCAGCCGGCCCGCCTCATCGACGATGACCAGCCGGCGCAGCCGGTGCCTGCGCATCAGTGCCACCGCGTCCACCGCATCCATCCCGGGGGTCGCCAGGACAAGCTCGACGGACATGATGTCTCCGGCGGTGAACACCTCGGGGTCCAGCCCCTCGGCCATCAGGGCCAGCACCAGGTCCCTGTCGGTCAGGATGCCGACCGGTCGGCTCTTTTGCGCAGCATCAACAACAACGAGCGCGCCGACATGGTGCTTGCGCATCAGCTGGGCAGCCACAAAAGCCGAGGTCTCGGGCTCGACCACAGCCACCACGGCGGTTGCAAAATCTTTCAAACGAGTAGGCATCTTCAACTCCTTTTCGCCGCCTGGAGGCTTCTTTGTGGCGATACTGCAGCTTATGCCTTTCCCGGCGCCTGCAGCGTTGATCCAGCGCAACTACACGGGCAGGTCAACCTGGCGGCTGCAACAGCCGTTAAACGCAGGACATCCCGGTGCACGGGAGGGATCACCTGCTTCAACCATCCCATTTGAGGAGCTTCCTGATGTTCAAGAAACTGCTGGCCTTTGTCGCCACCATGTATGTCGCCATGGCCTTTGCTGCCGTCGACGTCAACACCGCCACTTCGGCGGAACTCGACGCCATCAAGGGCATTGGCCCGGTGAAGTCGGCGCTGATCATCTCCGAGCGCAAAAAGGCGCCGTTCAAGGACTGGAATGACTTTGTGACCCGCGTCAAAGGTGTGGGCACCGACAGCGCCGCCAAGTTTTCCGCCGATGGCCTGACCGTCAACGGCACCAGCTACAAGGCCAGCGGCAAAGCCGAGGTCAAGGCCGACAAGCCGGTCACTGAAAAAGCCAGGGATGCCGCGGTCGCCACCAAAGACGCCGTCAAGGGTGCGGCCATTGCCACCAAGGACGCGGCCAAAGAGACCGCCAGGGACGTCAAGGCCGCCGTGACCCCCAAAGCCGACACCAAGGCAGAAGTCAAGGCAGATGTGAAGGCCGGCGCCAAAACCGAACCTGCCAAAAAGTAAGCACCCTCCGCTTGCGCATCAACCCGCCTTGCGCGGGTTTTTTCATGCCTTTTCGGCCTTCAGCCCTTATCCCACAAGCGCACGCAGCTATCGAAAATATAGCAACTCAGCGAATGCTCCGGGTCAGGCCGGCGCGGTGTACCGGGCCACAAAGCCGCGGTCGATGCGGTCTTTCAGGTACCACACCCAGCGCCCTTCCACGTGCAGGCTGCCCCAGGCGGCAATCGCGTAACGTCCGCCACAGGAAATCAGGTTCAGCGTGCGTCCGGGCGGCGCGTAAGGCAGAAGCGGCTGGCCCTGCCATGCAGCGCGCAGGTTGGCCAGCAGGGGCGGCCCGGCACGCACCGCATAGACACCACTGCGCGGATGCGGCGCATCGACACGGCTGGCCACATCGCCGGCGGCAAACACATGGGCATGGCTGGTGCTTTGCTGAAAGCGGTTGACGGCCACGAACCCGGCGTCGTCCAGTGCCAGCCCGCTGCCGGCCAGCCAGCCCGGCGCCTGGGCACCGATGGCCAGCAAGGGAGCGTCGCAGGCCAGGCGCGCGCCGCCGGCCAGCTGGATTTCCCCGGCCGACATGCCCACGCAGGCATCGGGCAGCACCGTGATCTGCAGGCGCCGCAGGGCCTGCACCACCCGGCGCTGCACACCAGCCGGGTAGTTCCAGGCCGGGGGCGGGCCACCGGTGACCAGGCTCACGCGGCCGCCCGGCGGGTAGTCGGCGCTCCGAAGCGCATGGGCTGCGGCCATGGCCAGTTCCAGCCCCGCCGCGCCCGCCCCCACCACCGCCAGATGAATCGGCCGGCTGCGGCCCAGCGCCGCCACCTGGGGCCACAACTGGCCGAAGGCTTCGATGGGCCGCACAAACAGGGCGTGTTCGCGCGCGCCGGGCATCTGCGCCTCCATGCTTTCGCGGTCCATCACGGGGCCGGTATTGAGGCTCAGCCAGTCCCAGGCCACGGTTTCACCGCCGGCCAGCGTCACGGTCTTCGCCTCGGCATCGAGGGCCACGCCGCTGCCCTCGATGTAACGCGCACCACAGCCCGCCAACAGGCCCGCCAGCGGAATGACGCACTGATCGAGCGCGTAATGTCCGGCCACAAAACCCGGCACCATGCCGGAATACAGCTGCCGCGGATACGGGGCAATCACGGTGATGTTGAGGTCCGCCGGCCGGTTTTGCGCCAGGCTGTGCAGCACATGCACATGGGCATGGCCGGCGCCCAGCAGCACCAGGTGTTTCAGGCCCGGGCGTGTATTCGAAGTGGAAGTCATGGGGACAGTGTGACATCCCCGACATGGCCCAGGCTGCGGCCGCCGGTGTTGTCGGCATCGGCGCCCACCAGCACGGCCTGCAGCGGCGGCACCGTATCACTTTCCTCGCCAAAGGCGCGGCGAAAATCAGCGCCCAGGTCGCGCGAATGGGCGACCCACTGGCCCAGCCGCTGCTCGCCGCTGTCCAGCACGATGAAACGCACGCGTGCGCTGTAGGCATTGGGCAGCAGGGTCCCCGGCGCCAGCGTGCCGTCCCAGACGTAACACAGGGTGGCGGACGGCAGCTTCTCGCCGCTGGCCGCACGCGCCAGGCGCAGCAGGTTGCGTTCGATCAGGCCGAGCCTGGCCAGCGGCATGTCAAACAGCGCACACACCTTGAGCGGGCTGTCGTCGCCCTCACGGCGGCGCAGGTCGCCCCCGCGCAGCGCTTCGTCCAGCCGCCAGCGCCAGCGCAGCCGCAGCCCGGCCTCGGGCACAGCCGCAGGCAGGTCATGCACCAGATTGCCATAAGACTTGTCCGCCTCGACCCGCAGCACCTTGCGCCCATCGAGTTCGACCAGGGCGTAACGGGTCAGCGGGATCTTGCCGCCCGGCACGCCCACCACGCGCCAGGGCGCCGGCGGCTGCACTCCGGGGGCCGATGAAAATGCGGTGAGAGCCGGGCCAGACGTCTGCGCCTGCGTGGCGGGAGCCCCCGCGCACAACAGAACGGCCAGCCCCGCCCCAAGCCGTTTGGTCATGGGCATCACAGGCTTCATGTCAACCCCGCTTCCAGTCGTGGTAACGGCGCACCCATTCGAGCAGGCGTTTGGGCTGGTGCGCGCGTTTCCATTCGCCGGCCGCGTATTTGTTGGCCTCGGCCAGTGTGGGGTAGGTGTGGATGGTGGAGAGGATCTTGTTCAGCCCCAGACCGTGCCGCATGGCCAGCACATACTCGGCCAGCAGGTCGCCCGCATGCGTGCCGACGATGGTCACGCCCAGAATCGTGTCCTTGCCCGGCACGGTCAGCACCTTGACGAAACCGCGCGCCTCGCTGTCGGCAATGGCCCGGTCCAGGTCGTCCATGCCATAACGGGTCACTTCAAAGGCGATGTTTTTCTCCCGCGCTTCCTGTTCGTTCAGGCCGACACGCGCCACCTCCGGGTCGATGAAGGTGGTCCAGGGAATCACCGAATAGTCGGCCTTGAACAGCCTGAACTCGCCAAACAGCGCGTTGACCGCGGCGTACCAGGCCTGGTGCGCCGCCACATGGGTAAGCTGGTAGGGTCCGGCCACGTCGCCCGCCGCATAGATGTTGGGGTACATCGTCTGCAGGTAGTCGTTGGTGTCCACCGTGCGCTGCACCGGGATGCCGAGTTCTTCCAGCCCATAACCCTCCAGCCGCGCGACCCGCCCGACGGCGCAGATCAGCTGGTCAAAATCAAGGCGCTGTTCGCTGCCGCCGTGTTCGACGACCAGCGTTTTCACGCCACCGGATGTTTCGCAGCGCAGCGCCTTGTGGCCGGTCAGCACCCGCACGCCATCGGCGGCCAGCGCCTGGCGCGCCAGTTCCGACACCTCCACATCTTCACGCAGCATCACGCGCGGCGCCATCTCGACCTGCGTGACCTGCGAACCGAGCCGGGCGAAGGCCTGCGCCAGTTCACAGCCGATCGGGCCGCCGCCGAGGATCACCAGACGCCGCGGCACCTCATCGAGTTGCGCGAAGGTCTCCCACAGGGTGTCGCTGGTCATGTAGCCGGTGTCGTCCAACCCCGGCAGTGGCGGCACCAGGGGACGCGCGCCCGCCGCGATCACGATGCTGCGTGTCGTCAGGGTCTGGGTGCCGCCTTCGTTGAGGGTGATTTCCACCGTCCAGGGGTTGACGATGCGCGCATGGCCCTGCAGCACCTCCACCCCCAGGCCGGTGTAACGTTCGAAGCTGTCATGCGGTTCAATGGCGCGGATGACCGCCTGAATCCTTTGCATCACTGCCTTGAAACTGAACACCGGCGTATTGTTGCTCAGGCCATAACTCGCGCCATGGCTCATCTGGTGCGCCAGCTTGGCGCTGCGGATCAGCGCCTTGGACGGCACACAACCGTAGTTCAGGCAGTCGCCGCCCATCTTGTGGGCTTCCACCAGCGTGACCTTGGCCTTGACCACCGCGGCGATGTAGGCCGAGACCAGACCGCCGGCGCCGGCGCCGATCACGATGAGGTTGCGGTCAAACCGCGCCGGGCGCACCTTGGCCCAGCGCGCGTAGACCTTGCGGCGCTTGAGAAACTGCAGCAGCTTGTTGACCGCCAGCGGCAACACGCCGAGCAGCACAAAGGAGCCGATCAGCGCCGGCGAGGCAATCGACTGCAGCGAATCGATCTTCGCGATCTGCGTGCCGGCATTCACATAGACCACGGTGCCGGCCAACATGCCGAGCTGGCTGACCCAGAAGTAGGTCCAGGTCCTGATGCGGGTCAGCCCCATCAGCAGGTTGAGCGCAAAAAACGGCACGACCGGAATCAGCCGCAGCGAGAACAGGTAAAAAGCGCCCTCCTTTTCAATGCCCTTGTTGATCTCGTCCAGCCGCTTGCCGAAACGGGCCTGGATGCTGCCCTGCAGCAGGTAACGCGCCGCCAGCATGGCCAGCGTCGCCCCCAGGGTCGAGGCGAAAGACACCACGATGGTCCCCAGCACCAGGCCAAAGCCGGCGCCGGCCGCCAGCGTCATGATGACAGCGCCGGGCAGCGACAAGCCGGTGACGGCAACGTAAACGGCAAAAAACACCAGCGTCACCCACACCGGCTTCTGCTCAAAAACCGCCTGAAAAGAGGACTGGCTCTCCTTGAGGAAGGCCAGGCTCAAATAAGAGCCCAGATCCAGCGCAAAAAAGGCGCTTATGCCCGCCAGCAGCAGCGCGGCGATAAAAAGTTTGCGTGAATTCACGGCTGTCCTTTGTTGTTGTTCTAGGCCATCAGTCGGACAAAAAGCCAGGTTCTTACAAAAACAGGGGCCGGCGGTGTAAGAAATCCCGCCCGGCGGCGACCAAGCTGTCAGAAGGTCTTAACACCGGGCTAATACCGCCGGCTGCAAAACTCGCTCAAAATCGATCAATGGGGCAGATGGTCTTGAGCCGCAGCCCGCAAGCAGTCTAAATCAACAAGGAACCCGCAAGCATGACCCAGGCACTGGTAGGCATCATCGGAGGCAGCGGCCTCTACCAGATGGATGCGCTCGACAACGCACAGGAGCATGTGATGGACACGCCCTTCGGCGCTCCCTCCGACGTGCTGGTCAGCGGCAGCGTCCACGGCGTTCCCGCCGTGTTTCTGGCCCGTCATGCGCGCGGCCACCGCCTGCTGCCCTTCGAGGTGCCCTACCGCGCCAACATCCACGCCATGAAGCAGCTCGGCGTGCGTTACATCGTCTCGGTGTCGGCGGTGGGTTCGCTGCGCGAGGACTTCAAACCGCTGGACATGGTGCTGCCCGACCAGTTCATCGACCTGACCAAACGCCGCGACAGCACTTTTTTCGGCAGTGGCGCGGTCGCCCATGTCTCCATGGCGCAGCCGGTCTGCCCCGCCGCCGCCGCCGTGCTGGCGCGTGCGGTGCGCAGCGTGCTGGCCGCCGATGCCTCGGGCCTCGGCGTCAGCCTGCACGAAGGCGGCACCTATGTGTGTATCGAGGGCCCGCAGTTTTCCAGCTTGGCCGAATCCCATTGGTACCGCAGCATGGGCGCCGGCGTGATCGGCATGACCAACATGCCCGAGGCCAAACTCGCGCGCGAGGCGCAGATCGCCTACACCACACTGGCCATGGTGACCGACTTCGATTGCTGGCACCCGCGCGAGGCCCAGGTCAACGCCAACATGGCGCTGGCCAACCTGCTCAAAAACGCGGGCCGCGCCCAGCAGGTGGTGGCTGAGGCGATACGCCTGCTGGGCGCCGAACAACCGGCCAGCGAGGCCCACACCGCGCTGCACAACGCGCTGGTCACCCAGCCCGACGCCATGGCCCCCGAGGTGCGCGCGCGCCTGGCCGCGCTCCTGCCCTGAACCCCCACGGACCCCATTCATGCACGACACCCTTCCCCTGCTGAAAAAAACGCACTTCCCGGCCATCCGCCGTGCGCGGCTCGACACCTTGCAGGTCAACCTCGGCTACAAATGCAACCAGAGCTGCCTGCATTGCCATGTCAACGCCGGACCGAACCGCACCGAAATGATGGACGCGGACACCCTGGCGCTGATCCCGCAGGTGCTGGCCGCGCGCGGCTTGGGCACGCTGGACCTGACCGGCGGCGCCCCCGAACTGCATGAGGGCTTTCGCGCGCTGGTGCGTACCGCGCGGGCGCAGGGTGTGCGTGTGATCGACCGCTGCAACCTGACCATCCTGTTCGAGCCCGGGCAGGAGGGGCTGGCCGAATTTCTGGCAGCGCAAGGCGTGGACATCGTGGCCTCCATGCCCTGCTACTCGGCCGCCAATGTCGACAAGCAGCGCGGCGAGGGCGTGTTCGACCTCAGCATCGCGGCCCTGCAAAAACTCAACCAGCTCGGCTACGGCCAGAACGACTCCGGCCTGTCACTGAACCTGGTCTACAACCCGCAGGGCGCGTCGCTGCCGCCCGACCAGCAGGCGCTGCAGGCCGACTACAAGCGCGAGCTGCTGGCGCATTTCAGCATTGTCTTCAACGAGCTGTACGCGCTGACCAACATGCCGATCCAGCGTTTTGGCTCGACCCTGGTGTCCAAAGGCACGTTTGACAGCTACATGGATTTGCTCAAGGGCAGCTTCCAGCCCCAAAACCTGCCCGGCGTGATGTGCCGCAACACGGTCAGTGTGGACTGGCAGGGCTGGCTGTCGGACTGCGACTTCAACCAGCAGCTCGGCCTGCCGCTGGGCACCTCGGGCCTGCAGCGCCATCTGCGTGACTTGCTCAGCAGCGGCATCGATGAGCAGTCCATCCGCGTGGCGGGCCACTGTTATGGCTGCACCGCCGGTCAGGGCAGCAGCTGCGGCGGCGCGCTGGAGCACTGAGCAACTGGCCCATGGCGGCACACCGACTTTCCATCGTCATGCCCGTGCTCAACGAAGCCGCGGGCCTGGGCGCGGCCCTGCAGGCGCTGGCACCGTTGCTGGCACGCGGCGCTGAACTCATCGTGGCCGACGGCGGCAGCAGCGACCACAGCGCCGCACTGGCCCAGGCCGGCGGCGCGCAAGTCGTCAACGCGCCGCGCGGCCGGGCGCTGCAAATGAACACCGGGGCCGCGCAGGCCCGCGGCGATGTGTTGCTGTTTCTGCATGCCGACACCGTGCTGCCCGCGAGCGCCGACGCGCTGGTCAGCGAAGCCCTGGCCGGCGGTTCGCGGGTCTGGGGCCGTTTTGACGTGCTTATCACGGGCCGCCCCGCCATGCTCAAACTGATTGCCGCCCTGATGAACCTGCGCTCGCGCCGGACCGGCATCGCCACCGGCGACCAGGCGATGTTCATGACCCGCGCGGCGTTCGAGGCCGTCGGTGGGTTTCCGGTCCAGCCGTTGATGGAAGACATCGAAATGTCCCGGCGCCTGCTGAAGCTGTCGCGCCCGGCCTGCCTCAAAGCCAAGGTGCAGACTTCGGGCCGGCGCTGGGAAAGCCGCGGTGTCTGGCGCACCGTGCTGCTGATGTGGCGCTTGCGTTTTGCCTACTGGCGCGGCGCGTCGCCGGAACGGCTGGCCGAGTTGTACCGGTGAACACGCCATGACCCGTCTCGTGATTTTTGCCAAGGCGCCGCAGCCCGGCGCCGTCAAGACCCGGCTGATTCCCGCGCTCGGTGCGGACGGCGCGGCGGCGCTGGCACGCGCGATGCTGGCGCACACGCTGCAACAGGCCCTGGCGGCCGGCCTGGACGCGGTGGAGCTGTGTTTGAGCCCGGCGCCCGGTGACCCGGCCTGGCGCAGCGTGGCACTGCCTGCAGGGGTGGACTACACGGCGCAGGGCGAGGGCGACCTCGGTGAACGCATGGACCGCGCGATGCAGCGCGCCCTCACCCTGCACCCGGGCCCGGTGCTGCTGATCGGCACCGACTGTCCGGCCCTGGGCAGCGACCACCTGCGCGAGGCGGCCCGGCAACTGGCGCAACACGACGCCGTGCTGCTGCCCGTGGCCGACGGCGGTTATGTGCTGATCGGCCTGCAGGCGCCCTGCCCCGCACTCTTTACGCACATGGCGTGGAGCACTTCGGCGGTCGCCGCCGAAACGCTGCACCGCCTGGCCGCGCTGGGCCTGCGCGTGTGGCAGGGGCCGATGCTGCATGACATCGACGAAGCGGCGGACCTGGCCCACCTGCCGGCCAGCTTCATGACCGCGAAACATCAAGCCAAATCAGCCTCCAGCCCAATCAGAACAAGCGCCAGCAGCTCCTGATTCCATAGCAACTCACTTCCGGAAAAATGCCCCATGAGCACCGATAACAACAGCAACAGCAATACCTACGACATCGTCACCGACTACTACGGCCGCCAGCTGCAGGGCACGGCAGACCTCAAGACCAGCGCCTGCTGCGACGTCAGCAGCATGCCCGAGTGGCTCAAGCCGCTGCTGGCGCGCATCCACCCCGAGGTGCTGTCGCGTTATTACGGCTGCGGCCTGGTCTGCCCGCCGCTGCTGGAAGGCTGCCGCGTGCTGGACCTCGGCTGCGGCTCGGGCCGCGACGTCTATGCGCTGGCGCAGCTGGTCGGGCCCAGCGGCTCGGTGGTCGGCGTGGACATGACCGATGAACAGCTGGCCGTGGCACGCGCGCACCAGGCCCATCATGCAGAGCTGTTCGGCTACAGCAACGTGGCGTTCCTGCACGGCTACATCGAGCGGCTGGACGAGCTCGGGCTGGCGCCCGGCAGCTTCGACGTGATCGTCTCCAACTGCGTGGTCAACCTCTCGCCCGACAAGGACGCGGTGCTGGCCGGCGTGCAGCGCTTGCTCAAGCCCGGTGGCGAGTTCTATTTTTCCGATGTGTATGCGGACAGACGCGTGCCGGCCGCGGTGAAAAACGACCCGGTGCTGTATGGCGAATGCCTGGGCGGGGCGCTGTACTGGAAAGACTTCGAACGCCTGGCGCAAGGCCACGGCTTTGCCGACCCGCGCCTGGTGGAAGACCGCCCGCTGGACATCACCGACCCGCAACTCGCGGCGCGCACCGGCAACCTGCGTTTTTATTCGGCCACCTGGCGGCTCTTCAAGCTGGCCGCGCTGGAGTCGGCCTGCGAGGACTACGGCCAGGCCGTGATCTACCTGGGCAGCATCCCCGGCCAGGCCGGCCGCTTTGTGCTCGACAAACACCACGACATCCAGACCGGTAAGGTGTTCCCGGTCTGCGGCAACACCTGGCACATGCTGCAGGGCACGCGGCTGGCGCCGCACTTCAGCTTCATCGGCAACTTCGACACGCATTACGGCATTTTTGAAGGCTGCGGCACCAGCTTGCCTTTCGACGGCGCGTCGGCCGGCAATACCGGTGTTTGCGGGCCGGCGGGCTGCTGCTGATTTGCTTCAAGCCACGGGAACCTGCTGATCGCCGTCGCCCTGTTTCTGACCTCGGCAACGACAGTCCTGCAGGCGCCTGCCCCGAGGTGTTTGCACCCATGCCGAGGAACACCCCGGCGGTCGCACGGGGCCTGCGCAACAAGCCATTCCTGATGAAAAAAGCAGCCCCGTCGCGCCAGCCCATACGCGATATTCAGCTATTATTTATGTAGCATTTATCGCCGCAAAGCGCCAGCCACCTCCACCACCCAAGGACTCCATTGACCTCTGAACTGCCCCTCGAAGTGCTTCCACGCGACCTGTCCGCCTACCGGGCGGGCAACACCGGCGTCGACTACGTTCACCGCTTCACCTCAGGCCGGCCGGGCCCGCACCTGCTGGTCAACGCGCTGACCCACGGCAACGAGATCTGCGGCATGGTCGCGGCCACGCATCTGCTGGATGCCGGCATCAGGCCGCTGATCGGCACGCTCACCGTCAGCTTTGCGCATATCGAGGCCTACAACGCGTTCAACCCCGACCAGCCCTACGACAACCGCCAGGTCGTTCACAACCTCAACCGCGTCTGGTCGGACGAGTGGCTGGACGGCCCCGAAGACAGCCCCGAGCTGCGCCGCGCACGCGAGTTGCGACCGGTGATTGCAGCGGCCGACCACATCCTGGACATCCACTCGACCTCTCACGCCGTTGAGCCCTTCTGGGTCTACCCCGCCTTTGAACGTAACGCGGCCGTCGCGCAAGCCATAGGCCGGCCTGTCGTCCACCTGGTGATGCCGGACGGTTTGGGCTCAGGCACACCCCTGATCCAGCACGGCCGCCATGGCCAACCGGGCAGCAACGCCGGCGCGGCGCTCGTGGTTGAATGCGGCCAGCACTTCGCCCAAAGTTCAGCCGATGTGGCGACCCAGGTGACGCTGGATTTTCTGGCCCATTTTGGCCTGATCGAACCCACCCCAGCGCCGTCTGCGTTGCCCGCGCAACGCCGCTTCGAGCTGCTGCAAACCCGCATGGTGCTGACGAGCGAGTTCCGCTTCGTCAAGCCCCTGCTCGGTTTTGAGACCTTTCACAAGGGCGAGCTGATCGCCACCGACGGCAGCGCTGAAGAAGTGCGTTCGCCGTGCGACGGCTGCACGGTGTTCATGCCGACCCGGGAGCCGATTGTCGGGCGCGAAGCGGTGTATTTGACGCGGGCGATTTGAGGGGGTCCGGCCACCCCGTGAAGAAAATCCCGGACGGGACAACGCCACTTCAGAAAGCCACGAAAGCACAGGGAACGACGGCAGACGCCATCAACGTGGAAGGAGTCCCTCCTTACACCAGCGCAATCAAGTCCGTCACCCCCACATCCACACCGGCCTGCGTCAGCAGCGTGGTCGCCTGCCCGCGGTGGTGCGTCTGGTGGTTAAAGAAATGTGTCATCGCCTGCCAGACCGGGTGGGCGCGTTGCACGCCCTTGGTGTTGCTGTAGGTCATGGTGAACTGCGGGTAGCCCTCGGGCATGTCCACCACCCAGGCCTCCATCGCGGCGTCGAGCTGCTCGCGCTTGGCATGCAAGGCCGGCCAGTCGTCAAACAGCACGGTGTCCAGCTGGCTGCCCGGCGGCAGGTCCAGCACGGCCCCGTTCAGGCTGGTAAGTGTGACGCCATGGTCCAGGCCGCACTGCGCAAAACGCCGCAGCCAGATCTGGTCAGCCACCACCAGGTGGTTGAGCGTGCGGTGAAGGGAGCCGAAAAAAGCGCCGCGCTCGCGTTTGCGTTCTTCGTCGCCGAGCGTGTCGCAGGCCGCGTACAGGCGCTGGTTCATCCAGCGGTTGTACTTTGCCAGGAAGCGGTAGTTGTCGGAGAATGCTGCGCCCATGTCAATCGCTCCTGAATTGATAGCTGCTTGCGCCCGTGGAATAAGGGCTGGAAGAGTTTTTTACCACAGATCAGTGAAGGGGGCACCGCCTCACGGCTTGCCGAAGCCCCCGCCGCCCGGCGTGTGGATCTCGAACACGTCGCCAGGCCGCATCTCGGCCTGGCCGATGTGGTCCAGCGCCTCGGTCTGCCCGTTGGCGCGCAGCACCAGATTGCGGCCGACCTGGCCCGGCTCACCGCCGGCCATGCCAAAGGCGCCGTGTTTGCGGCCGTTCGACAGAATGCTCGCGGTCATGGCTTCGAGGAAACGCACACGCCGCACACCGCCGTTGCCACCTGTCCAGCGCCCGGCGCCGCCCGAACCCTGGCGGATTTCGTAACTTTCCAGCCGCACCGGGAAGCGGAACTCCAGCACCTCGGGATCGGTCAGGCGCGAATTGGTCATGTGCGTCTGCACGACCGAGGTGCCGTCGAAGCCCTCGCCGGCACCGCTGCCGCCCGAAATGGTTTCGTAATACTGGTGCCGCGCGTTGCCGAAGGTGAAGTTGTTCATGGTGCACTGGCTGGCCGCCATCACGCCGAGTGCGCCGTACAGTGCGTTGGTGATGCAGGTGGAGGTCTCCACATTGCCTGCCACCACCGAGGCCGGCGGGTTCGGGTTCAGCATGGAGCCGGCCGGGATGATGACCTTGAGCGGTTTGAGGCATCCGGCGTTGAGTGGAATATCGTCGTCCACCAGCGTGCGGAACACATACAGCACCGCCGCCATGCACACCGCCGTCGGTGCGTTGAAGTTGTTGCTCTGCTGGGGCGAGGTGCCGGTGAAGTCGATCTCGGCGCTGCGTTTTTTCGTGTCCACGCGGATCGCCACCTGGATCTGCGCACCGTTGTCCAGCGGCAGCGTGAAGGCGCCGTCTTTGAGCTGCGTGATCACGCGGCGCACCGACTCCTCGGCGTTGTCCTGCACATGGCGCATGTAGGCCAGCACCACCTCCAGGCTGAAGGTGTCCACCATCTTGCGCAGCTCCTGCACGCCTTTTTCATTGGCGGCGATCTGCGCCTTCAGGTCGGCCATGTTCTGCTGCGGGTTCCTCGAAGGGTATTGGCCGCTGCTCAGCAGCGCGACCATCTCGGCTTCGCGCAGCACACCGCGTTCGACCAGCTTGACGTTGTTGATCTGCACACCCTCTTCCTCGATGCGTGTCGAAAACGGCGGCATGGAGCCAGGTGTCGTGCCGCCGATGTCGGCGTGGTGGCCTCTGGAACCCACGTAGAAGAGGGGACGGGGTCCGCCCTCACCCCGGCCCTCCCCCAGCGGGGGAGGGAGTGAATCCGGGTTACTCCCTCTCCCGCCGGGAGAGGGTTGGGGTGAGGGCTGCCCGCCCAGGTAGACCGGCGTGATCACCGTGATGTCGGGCAGGTGCGTGCCGCCGTGGTAGGGGTCGTTGAGCACATACACGTCGCCCGGCTGCATTTTTCCGGTGTTCTCGCGGATCACCGTCTTGATGCTTTCGCCCATGGAACCCAGATGCACCGGCATGTGCGGCGCATTGGCAATCAGGTTGCCTTCGGTGTCGAACAGCGCGCAGCTGAAGTCCAGCCGCTCCTTGATGTTGACCGAGTAAGCGGTGTTCTGCAGCTGCAGCCCCATCTGCTCGGCGATGTTCATGAACAGGTTGTTGAACACTTCGAGCAGCACCGGGTCCACGGTGGTACCCGCTGCAAACCTGATCGCACGCTCCGCCCGCCGGTCCAGCACCAGGTGGTCCAGTGCCGTCAGCGCGGCCTCCCAGCCGGGTTCAACCACCGTGGTCGCGTTTTTCTCGGCAATGATGGCCGGGCCGGTAATGATGTCGCCGGGCTGCAGGTCTTCCCGCACCACCAGCGCCGCGTCGTGCCACTGGCCGCCCGAATACATGCGTACCGTTTCCCGGCGCGGCACTTCGCGGGGCTCGTGGGTGGGGTGGCGCGGCTCGGCCGGCGCATCTCCAGCAACAACGGCCTCGACCGACACGGCCTCCACCACCAGGCCCTTGCCCTGCATCAGGAAGGCAAAACGCTGGCGGTAGGCGGACTCAAAACTGGCCTCGATCTGGTCCAGCGTACCGAAGGGAACGACCAGCGCCGAGTCGCTGCCCTCGTAGCGAACATGCACACGGCGGTGCATGGTGATGGTGCCGGTGCTGACCTGCTGGCGCTGCAGTTCGGCCTGCGCGGTGGCAGCCAGTGCGTCGAGCTTGCCGGCCACGTCCAGCAGGGCCGCCGGCGACAGCTTGAGCTCCACCGCCTGCTCGCGAATCACGTTCTGGTCGGCCAGGCCCATGCCGTAGGCGCTCAGCACACCGGCCAGCGGGTGCACAAACACCTTGGTCATGCCCAGCGCGTCGGCCACCAGGCAGGCGTGCTGCCCGCCGGCGCCGCCGAAACACTGCAGCGTGTAACGCGTCACATCGTAGCCGCGCGCCACCGAGATCTTCTTGATGGCATTGGCCATCTGCTGCACCGCGATGTTGATGAAACCCTCGGCCACGACCTCTGCGCTGCGTCCGGTTTCCGCTGCCAGCGCATTGAACTTGTGCTGCACCACCTCGTGGCTCAGGGCTTGGTCGGCGTTCGGACCGAACACCCTGGGAAAATAACGCGGCTGCACCTTGCCCACCATCACATTGGCGTCGGTCACGGCCAGCGGTCCACCACGGCGGTAGCTGGCTGGGCCGGGGTTGGCGCCCGCGCTCTGCGGCCCGACGCGAAAACGTTCACCGTCGAACTTGAGGATGGAGCCGCCGCCGGCCGCGACGGTGTGGATGCTCATCATGGGCGCACGCATGCGAACGCCGGCGACCTGGGTTTCAAACTCGCGCTCGAACTCACCGGCGTAGTGCGAGACGTCGGTGGACGTGCCGCCCATGTCGAAGCCGATCACCTTGGCGTGCCCCGCAATCGCCGCGGTGCGGGCCATGCCGACGATGCCGCCGGCCGGTCCGCTCAAAATCGCGTCCTTGCCCTGGAACACATGGGCATCGGTCAGGCCGCCCGAAGACTGCATGAAAAACAGCTTGACGCCCGGCATCTCGCCGGCGACCTGTTCCACATAACGGCGCAAAATCGGCGACAGGTAGGCATCCACCACCGTGGTGTCGCCGCGGCTGACAAACTTCATCATCGGGCTGGTTTCATGCGAGCTGCTGACCTGCGTGAAGCCGAGCTCGCGGGCGATGCGGCTGGCGGCCGCTTCATGCGCGGTATAGCGGTAGCCATGCATGAACACGATGGCAACACTGCGCAGCCCTTTCTGGTAGTGCGCCACCAGCTCCTGTTCTAATAGCGTTTCGTCCAGCGCCTGCAGCACCTCGCCCTGCGCGCCGATACGCTCCTGGGCCTCGACCACGGCGCTATAGAGCAGCTCGGGCAGCACGATGTGGCGGTCAAACAGGCGCGGCCGGTTCTGGTAGGCAATGCGCAAGGCGTCGCGAAACCCGCGCGTCGTCACCAGCAGCGTCGGCTCACCCTTGCGTTCAAGCAAGGCATTGGTGGCCACCGTGGTGCCCATCTTCACGCAGTCCACCACGTCGGCGCGAATGGCCTCGCCCGCCTTCAGCCCCAGCAGATGCCGGATACCGGCGACCGCCGCGTCGCGGTACTGCTCGGGGTTCTCCGACAGCAGCTTGTGTGTGACCAGCGAACCATCGGGGCGTTTGGCCACGATGTCGGTGAATGTACCGCCGCGGTCTATCCAGAACTGCCAGCGCTTCTTTTCCATTGCCGTTGCCGTTTCGGTTGCCATGTTCGTTGCCTTGAGGGTTTCTTAAAGGGAGGCTGCCGCCCGCGCCGCCTGGTCATACATGCCGGAGAGCACGCGCAGCAGACGCGCCAGCTCGCCAATATCGCGGTTCAATCCGTCATCTGCATTCATCGCATCAATCAGGCAGGACTCACGGATCTCGCGGTAGCGCTGCACATGGGAACGGCCGGCTTCCGTTGAGGCATAGGTGACCTCCTTGCCGTTTTTGCTGGACTCCACCACCCCCAGGTTGAGCAGCTTCTTGAGCGAATAGTTGATCAGGTGCGTGTCTTCGACGTTCATGATGAAACAGATGTCCGCCAGCCGCTTGTCTCTCGCACGGTGCGTCACATGGTGGAGCACCAGAACATCGAGCGGCGTCAGGTCCTTGAGGCCGGCGGCACTCATACAGTGCACGATCCACCGGTGAAAGGCGTTGCCCGCCACGATCAGCCCGAATTCAAACTCACTCATCTCCGAGCTGTGTGGCGATACCAGATGCGCAGAAGAAACGATGGGCGAGCGCTCCGGGCCCGCAGCCTTATCCAGCGGCTTTTTTGACATGGCACCACTCCTGTTGGCATTGATGTTGCATGCAGCAGATTGTAGGCAGATGAATGACAATTTATCAACGAATTGTTGACACTTAGGGGAAACACCCATCACCATCCCCTGTTTAGCCGCGTAAAGTCCTTTCCATCAATTCAACCAATGGAGTCACCATGAAGCTTCGCCTCTTGACCCTTGCCACCAGCCTGGCCCTTGCCACCGGCGTCTCGTTTGCCCAGACCAAGTGGGACCTGCCCGCGGCCTACCCGGCCACCAACTTCCACAGTGAAAACCTGGTGCAGTTCGCCAACGACGTGGACAAGGCCAGCGGCGGCAAGCTCAAGATCACGGTGCATGCCAATGCCTCGCTGTTCAAGGCGCCCGAGATCAAGCGCGCCGTGCAGGGCGGTCAGGCCCAGGCCGGTGAAATCCTGCTGGCCAACTTCCAGAACGAGTGGGCAATCTTCGGCACGGACGGCCTGCCCTTCCTGGCCGACGGCTACCCCAGCGCCATGAAGCTCTACCAGGCCCAGAAGCCGGCGCTGCAAAAGAAACTGGGCGAGCAGGGGATCCAGTTGCTGTATGCGGTGGCCTGGCCACCCCAGGGTATCTACTCCAAAAAGCCCGTGGCCTCGGCTGCCGACCTGAAGGGCATCAAGTGGCGCGCCTACAGCCCGGCCACCGCACGTATCGCCGAACTGGTCGGTGCCCAGCCCGTGACGGTGCAGGCCGCCGAGTTCTCTCAGGCGCTGGCGACCGGCGTGGTCGAGTCCACCATGACCTCCGGTGCCACCGGCGTGGACAGCAAACTGTATGAACACCTCAAGTATTACTACGACACCCAGGCCTGGCTGCCCAAGAATGCGGTGATCGTCAACAAGGCGGCTTTCGACGCCCTGGACAGCCCGACCAAACAGGCGGTGCTCAAGGCAGCGGCAGACGCCGAAACCCGCGGCTGGGCAGCCAGCCAGGCCGTCAACACCAAGACGCTGGAAACCCTCAAGACCAACGGCATGCAGGTGTTGCCGCCGTCCGCCGCGCTCAAGGCCGACATGAAAAAAGTCGGCGACGTGATGCTCAAGGAGTGGCTGGACAAGGCCGGCCCTGAAGGCCAGGCCATCGTAGATACCTACCGCAAGTAAACCGCCGACATGCGCAAGCTGCTAGACGGCATTTACGACAGCGCCGCCGCCCTGGCGGCGCTTTTTTTGATCGGCCTGCTGGTCATGGTGCTGCTGTCCATCGTGAGCCGGCAGCTGCATTTCCATGTGCCGGGCACCGATGCCTACGCCGGTTACCTGATGGCCGCCAGCGGCTTCCTCGCACTGGCGCATACCCTCAAGCGCGGCGAACACATCCGCGTCACCCTGCTGGTCAACGCCCTCAGCGGCCGCTGGAAAAAGGCATTGGAGCTCTGGGCCCTGGGCCTGGCCACGCTGCTGGCCCTGCTGTTTGCCGCCTACAGCTGCAAACTGGCCTGGCAGTCGCGTGTGTTCAACGACATCTCCACCGGCAGCGACGCCACGCCGCTGTGGATTCCGCAACTGGCCATGGCTTTTGGCGCGGTCATCCTGGTGATGGCCTTCATCGACGAGCTGGTGCTCGAGATCCGGGGCCGCCGAACCGCCGTGACCAGCAGCGAAGCGCTGCGCAACGAATAAGGACCCCATGAACGACCTGACTATCATGGCCCTGCTGGTGCTCTCCCTCTTCTTCATCCTGGGCACCGGCGTCTGGATTGGCCTGACCCTGTCGGGCGTGGCCTGGATAGGCATGCAGCTGTTCACCACGCGTGTGGCCGGCGACGCCATGGCCGTCACCATCTGGGGGTCGGCTTCGAGCTGGACGCTGACCGCCCTGCCCCTGTTCATCTGGATGGGCGAAATCCTGTTTCGCACCCGGCTCTCACAGGACATGTTCAAGGGCCTGGCGCCCTGGATGCAGGCCCTGCCCGGGCGCTTGCTGCACACCAACGTGGTGGGTTGCACCATTTTCGCAGCGGTGTCGGGCTCAAGCGCGGCGACCTGCGCCACCATCGGCAAGATGACCTTGCCCGAACTCAAGCGCCGCGGTTACCCCGAACACATGATTGTCGGCACGCTGGCCGGCGCCAGCACCCTGGGCCTCTTGATCCCGCCGTCCATCATCATGATTGTGTATGGCGTCTCGGCCGAGGTGTCGATTGCCAGCCTGTTCATCGCCGGTGTGTTCCCCGGGCTGATGCTGGCCCTGCTGTTTTCGGGCTACATCGTGGTCTGGGCCCTGCGCAATCCCGGCCAGATCCCCCCGGCCGATGCCAAGACGACTTTTCTGCAAAAACTCTCGGCCTCACGCGCACTGATTCCCGTGGTGGTGCTGATCGCCTCGGTGCTGGGCTCCATCTACTCCGGCATTGCCACCGCCACCGAGGCGGCGGCCATCGGCGTGGTGGGCGCCCTGGTCATCTCCGCGCTGCAAGGTTCCATGAGCTGGACCACCTTCCGCGAAGCCCTGATGGGCGCCACGCGGCTGTACTGCATGATCGCGCTGATCCTGGCCGGTGCGGCCTTTCTGACACTGTCCATGGGCTACATCGGCCTGCCGCGCCACCTGGCCGAATGGATTGCCTCGCTGGGCCTGAGCCAGGGCCAGCTGATCCTGGCGCTGACCTTCTTCTTCATCGTACTCGGCTGCTTTCTCGACGGCATCTCCATGGTGGTGCTGACCATGGGCGTGCTGATGCCCACCATCCAGAAAGCCGGCATCGACCCGATCTGGTTCGGCATCTTCATCGTGCTGGTCGTCGAGATGGCGCAGATCACGCCGCCGGTCGGCTTCAACCTGTTTGTGCTGCAGGGCATGACCGGCCGCGAGTTGCCCTGGATTGCCAAGGTCACCTTGCCGATGTTTTTCCTGATGAGCGCGGCCGTTGCCCTGGTCTATGTCTTTCCGGGCATCGCCACCTGGCTACCGCAGCAGATGAGCCGATAGGACGCTGGCCTGCCAAAGGCCTTGGACAGCGCAGAGGTTTGCCAGCGGCCTGCGCCGGGGCCGCTCTATAGAATCAGCCGCGATGTCCCTCGTCCTGCTCCTCGCCCTTCCCTTTATTGCCAGCGTACTGGCCGCCCTGTTACCCGCCAACGCCCGCAACCGTGAATCGACGCTGGCAGGGCTGGTCGCGCTCGGCTGCGCCTTGCAGGCGGCCTGGCTGTTCCCGCAGCTGGCCGGCGGCAATGTGATCCGGGAGGAAATCGAGTGGGTGCCGGCGCTGGGCCTGAACCTCGTGCTGCGCATGGACGGTTTTGCCTGGCTGTTCTGCATGCTGGTGCTGGGCATCGGTGCGCTGGTCGTGCTGTACGCGCGTTACTACATGTCGGCATCGGACCCGGTACCCCGCTTTTTCTCCTTCTTCCTGGCCTTCATGGGCTCCATGATCGGCGTGGTGTTGTCCGGCAACCTGGTGCAGATGGTGATGTTCTGGGAACTGACCAGCCTGTTTTCTTTCCTGCTCATCGGTTACTGGCACCACCGGCGCGACGCGCGGCGCGGTGCCCGCATGGCGCTGACGGTCACCGGCGCAGGCGGCCTGTGCCTGCTGGCCGGTGTGCTGGTGCTAGGGCGTATCACCGGCACCTACGACCTGGACCTGGTGCTGGCCTCGGGCGACGAGATCCGGGCGCATCCGCTGTACACCATGGTGCTGGTGCTGGTGCTGCTGGGCGCCTTCACCAAAAGTGCGCAGTTCCCGTTTCACTTCTGGTTGCCGCGCGCGATGGCCGCACCAACGCCGGTGTCGGCCTACCTGCACTCGGCCACCATGGTCAAGCTCGGGGTGTTCCTGATGGCACGCCTGTGGCCGGTGCTCTCCGGCACCAGCGAATGGTTCTGGCTGGTCGGCGGCGCCGGCGCCATCACGCTGCTGCTGGGTGGCTTCATCGCCATGTTCCAGCGCGACCTCAAGTCCTTGCTGGCGTATTCGACCATTTCGCACCTCGGACTCATCACCCTGCTGCTGGGGCTGAACAGTCCGCTGGCCGCGGTCGCCGCGGTCTTCCACATCATGAACCATGCGACCTTCAAGGCCTCGCTGTTCATGGCGGCCGGCATCATCGACCACGAAACCGGCACGCGCGACATCCGCAAGCTCAGCGGCCTGATGCGGCTGATGCCCATCACCGGCACGCTCGCGGTGATTGCCAGCGCCTCGATGGCGGGCGTGCCGCTGCTCAACGGCTTTCTGTCCAAGGAAATGTTTTTTGCGGAAACCGTCTACATCCAGTCCACAGGGTGGCTCAACTGGGGCCTGCCCATCATCGCGACCGTGGCGGGCATGTTCAGCGTGGCCTATTCGGCGCGTTTTGTTTTCGACGTGTTTTTCGGTCCGCCCTGCGGACCCGGGGTGCCGCGCACACCGCACGAGCCGCCGCACTGGATGCGTGTGCCGGTGGAGCTGCTGGTGCTGGTCTGCCTGGTTGTGGGTGTGGCACCGCACTGGTCGGTGGGCCCGCTGCTGGACGAAGCAGCCCGGCCGGTGGTTGGCGGCACACTGCCGGCCTACAGCCTCGCGGTCTGGCACGGCTTCAACCTGCCGCTGCTGATGAGTTTTATCGCGATGGCCGGCGGCGCCGCGCTCTACCTGCTGCAGCGCCGCGGCCGCGCGCTTGGCCAACTGGCGCACACACCGCTGCTGCACCGCTTTGACGGCCAGCGCATTTTCGAGAACGTCTTGGCGCGCGTCAGCGAGGCCGGCCGGCGCAGCCGCTACCTGCTGGGCACGCGGCGCCTGCAGTCGCAGTTGCTGCTCCTGCTGGTCATCGCGCTGGCTGGTGCCGCGGCTTCGTTGTGGCTGACGCCTACCGAACGCGGCCAGCGCGAGCTGCTGGCTTTCTCACCGATGTTTGCCATGACCTGGGTCATAGGCGCAGCCTGTGCCGTCGCCGCCGCCTGGCAGGCCAAGTTCCACCGCCTGGCCGCGCTGATGCTGGCCTCGGGCGCCGGCCTGGTGTGCTGCATCACCTACATCTGGTTTTCCGCACCCGACCTGGCGCTGACCCAGCTGCTCGTGGAAACCGTCACCACCGTGCTGCTGCTGCTGGGCCTGCGCTGGCTCCCCATGCGCAACAAGGCGGCCATCCAGCCCATGCGGGCACGCCTGCGGCTGTGGGGCCGGCGCGGGCGCGACCTGGCCATCGCCGTCATGGCCGGCGCCGGCATGGCAGCCCTGTCATGGACGGTGATGACGCGGCGTTTTCCGGAAAGCATTTCCCCCTTCTTTCTCAAGCGCGCGCTCACCGAGGGCGGCGGCACCAATGTGGTCAACGTCATGCTGGTGGACTTCCGCGGCTTTGACACTTTCGGCGAAATCACCGTGCTCGGCGTGGTGGCGCTCACGGTGTACGCGCTGCTGCGCCGCTTCCGGCCCGCGATCGAGTCCATGGCCCTGCCGGTGCAGCAGCGCGCGCAGGTCGACGACGGCAGCAGCGACCTGCTGAACCCGCGCCGCGCGGTGAACACCGCGGTCGGCTACCTGATGGTGCCAGCTGTGCTGGTGCGCCTGCTGCTGCCGGTCTCGGTGCTGGTGTCCGCGTATTTCTTCATGCGCGGCCACAACGCACCGGGCGGCGGTTTTGTCGCCGGCCTGGTGATGTCGATCGCGCTGCTGCTGCAGTACATCGTCTCCGGCACCGATTGGGTGGAAGAACACCTGCGCATCTACCCGCGCCGCTGGATCGCCATCGGCCTGCTGCTTGCGCTGGCCACCGGCGGCGGCGCGGTGGTGCTCGGTTACCCCTTCATGACCACCCACACCGCCCACCTGCACCTGCCGCTGCTCGGCAGCATCGATGTGCCCAGCGCGCTGTTTTTCGACCTGGGCGTGTTTTCTATCGTGCTGGGCTCCACCATGCTGATCCTCACGGCGCTGGCCCACCAGTCGGTGCGCAGCCACCGGTGGGCCGAAGAACAAGCCGAAAAAAGGCGCCCCCCCGTTGCGGACTCACTGCGTGTAGCCGCCTCCCCCCTGCAGGGGGCGACACCTGCGGACCGGCAAAGCCGGGAGCCACCGCTCCCCCCCCCTGCGGGCTCACTTCGTGTAGCCGCCTCCCCCCTGCAGGGGGCGACACCTGCGGACCGGCAAAGCCGGATCCGCGATGTCACTGGCGAAAAAAACACCGATCCGGCGGAGAAGACCTGATGGAAATTGTCCTCGCCCTCGGCATCGGCGTGCTCACCAGCTCGGGCGTCTACCTGCTGCTGCGCCCGCGCACCTTCCAGGTGATCATGGGCCTGATCCTGATCTCTTACGCGGTCAACCTCTTCATCTTCAGCATGGGTCGCCTCAAGGTCGACAGCGAGCCGGTGCTGGTATCGGGCATCGCCGCCACGCTGGCCAACACGGCTGACCCGATGCCGCAATCGCTGACGCTCACAGCCATCGTCATCGGTTTCGCGATGACGGCCCTGTTCCTGGTGGTGATGCTGGCCTCGCGCGGCCTGGCCGGCACCGACCATGTGGACGGCCAGGACGACGCGGCAGATGACACCAGCGTGCATGTGAAGGGAGCGCCGGAATGAGCGAACTCCTGCACTGGCTGGACCGCCTGCTCGAGGCCACCATGCCGCACCTGGTGGCCGTGCCCATTCTGGTTCCCATGCTCACCGCCGCGCTGATGCTGCTGCTGGGTGAACACCGGCGCCGCACCAAGGCAGCGCTGACCGTGGTGTCCGGCCTGATCGGCCTGCTGGCCGCGCTGGCGCTGCTGCGCTGGGTCAATGCGGTGGACACCGGCACCGGGCCCGGTTCCATTGGCGTCTACCTGCCGGGCAACTGGCGCGCGCCCTTCGGCATCGTGCTGGTGGCCGACCGCCTGTCCACGCTGATGGTGGCGCTGACCGGCGTGATCGCCTTCGCCGTGTCGATTTATTCGACCTCGCGCTGGGACCGTGCGGGGGTGCATTTTCACCCGCTGCTGCAGCTGCAGCTCATGGGGCTCAACGGGGCCTTCCTGACCGGCGACCTGTTCAACCTGTTCGTCTTTTTCGAGGTCATGCTGGCGGCCTCCTACGGCCTGCTGCTGCACGGCTCGGGGCGCTTGCGGGTGGGCGCCGGCCTGCACTACATCGCCATCAACCTGGCAGCCTCGTTCCTGTTTCTCGTGGGTGCGGCGCTGCTCTACGGCGTGACCGGCACGCTCAACATGGCCGACCTGGGCCTGCGCATTGCCAACCTCGATGCGGCCGACCGCGGTCTGGTGCATGCGGCCGCGGCCATTCTGGCCACCGCCTTTTTTGCCAAGGCCGGCGCCTGGCCACTGAACTTCTGGCTGGTACCGGCCTATAGCGCGGCGGTGGCGCCCGTCAGTGCGGTCTTTGCGCTGTTGACCAAGCTGGGCATTTACACCGTGCTGCGCCTGTGGACCGTGCTGTTCGCGCCGGACACCGGCGAGTCGGCGCAGTTTGGCCAGGAGGTGCTGCTGGCCATCGGCCTGTCCACGCTGTTTATCAGCGCGCTGGGCATCATCGGCACGCAGCGCCTGTCGCACCTGGCCGGGTACGCCGTGCTGATCTCGGCCGGCACGCTGCTGACCGCCATCGGCCTGGGGCAGCCGGCGGTGTGGGCCGGCGCACTGTATTACCTGCTCAGCTCGACGCTGGCCGCCAGCGCCTTCTTTCTGCTGATCGACATGATCGAACGCTGGCGCAATGCGGGCGCCAGCATCGCCCCCCACGAAAAGGCAGGCAATGCGCCCTTTCTGTCGGAAGACCTGACCGCCATCAACAACGTGAACCTCGACGACGAACAGCAGGCGCTCTACGGCCGTGCCATACCGGCCGGCATTGCCTTCCTCGGCCTGTCTTTCGTGGTCTGCACGCTGCTGCTGGCCGGCCTGCCGCCGCTGTCAGGCTTTGTCGGCAAGTTCGCCATGCTGTCGGCCCTGCTGGACACGCCGGTGATTTCACCGGCGAACTGGAGTTTTCTGGCGCTGCTGCTGCTGTCCGGCTTTCTGACGCTGGTCGCGTTGAGCCGCGCCGGCATCCGCTACTTCTGGACGCAGCCCGTGAGCAGTATGCCGGCCTTGCGCGCCCTCGAGGTCTTGCCGGTCGCCGCGCTGCTGGCCGCCAGCGTCGCCCTGAGCGTCGAGGCCGGCCCGGTCATGCAGCACGCCAACGCAATGGCGCAAAACCTGTTCAGGCCAGCCGCCTACCGCAAGGCCGTGATGGGCGCCCGGCAGGTGCCCAATCCGCCCGCCCTGAAGGTCTCGCCATGATGCGGCGCTGGTTGCCTTCGCCGCCGCTGTCGCTGGCGCTGTTCGTCGTCTGGCTGCTGCTGAACCAGGCCCTCGATGCCGCCACCTTGCTGATGGCAGCGTTTCTTGCCGTGGTCGTGCCGCTGCTGACCCGCAGCCTGCGCCCCGCCACCGTGCGCCTGCGCAAACCCGGCATCGCCCTGCGCCTGGGCGTGCGGGTGATGCGCGACCTGCTGCATTCGGCACTGACGGTCGCCCGGCTGCTGCTGACGCGGCGCACGGCGGACATCGAGGCCCGCTTCGTGGAGATCCCCCTGCAGCTGCGCGACCCCAATGCACTCGCGGTGCTGGCCATGATCTGCTGCCTGACACCCGGCACCGCCTGGGGAGAACTGTCGTTTGACCGGTCCAGGCTGCTGCTGCACGTGTTTGACGTGAAAGACGAGGCGGCTTTCATCACGCTGATCAAGACGCGCTATGAAACCCCGTTGATGGAGATTTTCGAATCATGAGCGACTTTCTTTTCTGGGGGCTCAAACTCGCCCTCTTCCTTCTAGCCGTCGCCATGTTGTGTGCAGTCGCCCGGCTGCTGATCGGCCCGACCGCGCAGGACCGCGTGATGGCGCTGGACTGCCTCTACATCAACGGCATGCTGATGATGCTGGTGCTGGGCATTGTGTACGCCAGCAATGTCTACTTTGAAGCCGCCATGCTGATTGCGCTGTGCGGTTTTGTCGGCTCCACCGTCCTGGCCAAGTTTCTGCTGCGCGGCGAGGTGATCGAGTGAGTACCGCGTTGCCGCTGTGGGCCGAAGTCCTCACCGCCGTGTTCGCCGTTCTCGGTGCCGCCTTTGCGGCCATCGGCTCCTTCGGGCTGGTGCGGCTGCCGACCTTTTTCCGCCGCATCCACACGCCCACCCTGGGCGCGACGGTCGGCGTGTGGTGCATCACCCTGGCGACCATCATCTATTTTTCAATCCAGGGCGGCAGCCTGTTCCTGCACGCCCTGCTGATCACGCTGTTTGTGGCCCTGACGGCGCCCGTCACGACGATCTTCCTGATGCGCGCCGCGCTGTTCCGCGAACGGCAGAAGGGCGGTGCGGTGCCGCCGGCCGCTACGTCGGCCCGGGCGCCGGATCAGGGTAAGCTTTAACTTTATTCACGATCGGGCGCACCATGCATGCAGTCATCGCCATCTGTCTGGGTGCCAGCGCCGGCGCACTGGCCCGCTGGGGCCTGGCGCTGTGGCTGACGCCCGGCGGCCTCATTCCCTGGGGCACGCTGGCCGCCAACCTGATTGGCGGCTACCTGATCGGCATCTGCCTGGCCATTTTCCAGTCCCTGCCGCAACTCGACCCGGTCTGGCGCCTGATGCTGGTGACCGGCTTTCTGGGCGGGCTCACCACTTTTTCATCCTTTTCAGCCGAAGTTGTCACTTTCCTGCTGGAAGAGCGCTACGGCCTGGCGCTGGGCACGGCCGCGCTGCATGTGCTGGGCTCGCTGCTCATGACTGTGATCGGCATCAAAACTGCTCTGTTTTTGATAGCCTCCCGCGCCCAGTAGACAAGGGCCCGTGGCACTTTTCTTGTTTGGCGGCAGCACCAGTGGCCGGTCCGATTTGGACGACTCAAATGGGCATTCATCAAAAAAAGACTACCGCCAGGAACCAGATCGTTCCGATCCATTTCACTCGTGAGGTATGTTGGGGTAATCGCCAAACAGCTGCATACAGAAAAAGGTTGTAGGGTAGCGGCGCAAAGTGCACCAATAAGGCGGCGCTTGGGCTTGCGCCTTGTGCAATCAGCATTAAGGTTGCAAAACTGGCAGTCAGATTGATCAAACTGCCAACTACCAGCATGTCGCGCCAAAACAGCACCGGAAGCGGCACCTCCCCGCGCCAGCGGCTCGCGAAGAACTCCATCAACGAGGGCAGGTTCACGGCCTGTTCCAAGAGGTTGTTGTGATGTGGCAGTTGCGCTGCAAGTGCATCAGCAATGATCTCATCTGGATAGCATCAGCCCACTTTCCACCCTCCAGCACCGGAACCTTCGTCGGGGTGTTGCCACTGGGTTTCAACTGGATGTTAAAAGTTTCGTCTGTACTTCCTGGCGCCATCTCAATATCTGCACCATCAAGTGGGACGAGCATTGTCTGGGGACTCAAGCCAGGGCGTCGTACCTTCACTTCAAGAACGCATCCCGGTTCCAGGGCATAGCGCCGGCGGTATGGGTGATGGGTCTTTTTTCCTACCGCATTCATCGTGATCAAGAGCTGATCCATGCTCATTTCGGATGAGCTGAGCAAGGGGGCGTCTTCAACCGGATATCCATCCGAACAAGCTGCGACTAGAGATATGCAACCGAGCAGTGCAACTGTACGCCAAATGCCACCGAACACTCTACGCGGAAACTCAAAGAGCAAAGCAGATACAACGCCAAACATTGTTAACTGGCAGCTTCTTCACTGTCCCTCGGGGACTTGGCATCTGTACGACTTGCCAATACCTTGTCGATGGTCTTTCCGTCCATATCCACAATCTCCAAGTGCCAACCTTCCCAGGTGACTGTGTCGGCCTCCTTCGGCAGGCGGCCAGTCAATAGCATCAGCATGCCGCTGAGCGTGTGATAACGCCCGCGGTCTTCCTCGGGAACTGCGTCCAGATTCAGGCGATCCTTCAGCTCAGGCACCGGAATATGTCCGTCGAGCAGCCAACTGCCATCGTCACGCTGCACGGCCCAGGATGTCTTGGGATCTCGTGGCCTGAATTCACCGGTAATGGCCTCGATCAGGTCCTGCAGCGTGACAATCCCTTGCACTTCGCCGTATTCATCTATGACAAAGGCCATGTGAACATCCGACGTGCGGAAGTTGTCCAGCAATTCCATGCCCGTAAGCGTTTCCGGTACATAAAGCGGCGTCTGGAGCGGCTGGTGGGTCAAGTCGCGTTTTTCCCCGCGCAATGCCTGCGATAACCATTGGCGAGCGTTGACGATGCCGAGCACGTTGTCCAGTCCATCACGCACCACGGGAAAACGGGCGTGGTCCGATTGCTCGACGCGCGCAAGGTTGTCCTCGAACGAAAGACCGACATCGAGTACAACAACATCCCCGCGCGGCACCATCAGCGAACCGATCTGGCGATCGTCGAGCCTGAAAACGTTGCGTACCATGTTGTGCTCATGCATTTCAATCACGCCGGCAGTGGTGCCTTCGGCCAGCATGGCGTGAATTTCCGCTTCCGTGACAGCACCACCGCTGCTTTCCTTCACCCCCAGAAGCCGGAGCAGGCCCCGTGTGGACATGGAAAGCAACAGTACAAAAGGCTTTGTGCCGATGGCCAGCCAGTTGATCGGGCGCGCTACGAGGCGGGCCAGGGTCTCTGGGTGCGACTGGCCGATGCGTTTGGGCACCAACTCACCGACGACGATGGAGAAGTAGGTGATGACCAGAACCACCAGCCCCGTGGCGCCGTAGGTGCTGTAGGTTGGAGGCACGCCCAGAGACGCCAGCCATAGCGCCAACGGCGCCGCCAGCGCGGCTTCGCCGACGATGCCGTTCAGTACGCCGATGGAAGTGATGCCGATCTGAATAGTGGACAGAAACCGGGTGGGGTCCTCGCCGAGCTTGACCGCCGCGGCAGCGGAGCTGTCTCCCTCATCCACAAGCTTCTGCAGCCGGGCCTTTCGTGCTGTGACAAGTGCGATCTCGGACATGGCGAACAAGCCGTTGAGCAGGATCAGGGCAAAGAGGATGGCGATTTCCATAAAGAGTGTCAGATAGTGAGTAGTGAGTAGTGAGGAGGGGCGTGCGAATTGCCAGTGCTTGGAGGTGCTGTATCGCTCAGAGCGGTTTGAGCAGTCCGCTGTAGAGAAAGGCAAGAACGATCGTTCCCAGAACGACGCGGTAGTACACAAAAGGCATATAGCTGCGGGTAGAGACAAATTTGAGGAACAGCACGATGACGCCGTAGCCGACGACAAACGCCACCAGCGTCGCTAGCGCTGTGGGGCCAGCCGCGATCGGCGTGGTGTGTCCCAGGCTCCGGTAAAGTTGATAAAAACCCGAAGCCAATACTGCGGGAATGGCCAGCAAGAATGAATAACGCGCCGCGGCCTCACGCGTGTAGCCCATCAAAAGCCCCGCCGTGATGGTGCCGCCAGAACGCGAGACGCCGGGGATCAGCGCCATCGCTTGAGCCAGTCCGAACAACAGACCGTGTCCCCAACCCATTTGCGCCAGCCCGCGCTGCTTCGTGCCCACCCGGTCGGCAACGGCGAGAACGGCTGCGAAAGCGATCAACATGGCGGCGGTGATGTAGAGATTGCGCAACGAGCTCTCGATGGCGTCCTTGAACAGCAGGCCGAGAAGGGCGATCGGCAGCGTGCCAATGACGATCAACCAGGCCATGCGCGCGTCTGGATCGCTGTGTTGGCGCGGCTGAGTCAGTGACCTCCACCAGGCTTTCGCCATGCGTGCGATGTCATGCCTGAAGTACAGAAGAACGGCCGCTTCGGTGCCGATCTGGGTTATGGCAGTGAATGCTGCGCCCGGATCACCGCCCGAAGGCAGCAGCGGCCCGATGATACGCAAATGCGCACTTGACGAGATCGGCAGGAACTCCGTCAGTCCCTGCACGATGCCGAGAAGGGCGGCCTCGGCCCACTGTACGGCGGTACTCACAAGACCCGTGCCTTGCGCTCAGCCGGCTCGTTAAGCGTGGTCGGTCTCACTTGAAGTTTGGCGGACGCCGCTCGAGGCTTGAGAAACGCGGGGGTAAGCTCATTCGTCGCGGGACCCGGCGATGCCGAGCAGAGCCAACAATGACTGGAACACGTTGTAAACGCTCAGGTAAACGCCCAGCGTGGCCGTGATGTAGTTCGTCTCCTGCCCGTCCTGCACACGCTTCAGGTCGTACAGGATAAAAGCCGAGAAGATGCCGATGGCCAAGACCGAGAGTGTGATCATCAGGGCGCTGGATTGAATAAAGAAGTTCGCGATGCCGACTACCAGCAACATGATGGCCCCGATGAACAGAAACTTGCCCATCGAACTCAGATCACGCTTGATGATTGAAGACAAGGACGCCATGCCCAGGAAAATGGCACCTGTTCCGGCGAAAGCCGTCATGATCAGGCTTGCCCCGTTGGACAGGCCCAGCACTGAGCCTACCAGGCGCGACAACATCACGCCCATGAAAAAGGTGAACGCCAGCAACACCGGTACCCCAGCCGCCGAGTTCTTGGTCTTCTCGATCGCGAACATGAAGCCAAAGGCTCCGCCCAGAAATACCATCAAGCCGATGCCGGGCGACATGGCGCTGGCAATTCCTGTGCTAACGCCAATCCAGGCCCCCAGGACGGTGGGCACCATCGACAGCGCGAGCAGCCAGTAGGTGTTGCGCAGAACCCGGTTGCGCTCAACGAAGGCAGCCTGATCGACAGATCCGGTGGGGAAGGTGGGGAGGGTTTGATTCATGAGAGTGCTCTCGTTAATTAAGTTAAGAAGGAGGCGGGACGGTTCAGCGGCGTTCAGGAGTTTTCGACTGCATTCCTGGCCGCTTGACGTTTGCTGCGTGCCCGTATGTTCAGTGCCTCGACAGCGAGGGAAAAAGCCATAGCGGCATAGATGCAGCCCTTCGGTACCGCTTGGCTGCCAGGAGCATCACGCCAACAGAAATGACGACCGCAGCGACTATTACGCCAATCTCATCGACCATACCGACTGCAGTGATCACCGAATCGAGCGAGAAGACGATGTCGATCACTGCGATCTGGCCAATGATGACCCAAAACAGCTTTCTGCCTGTCGCTTTGAGTTCCACCGTGTCAGCAACGGGAGCCTGTTCTCGTGCTCCGACTTCCACGAAGATCTCATGCGAGGCTTTGTAGAGCAGGAAAAGCCCTCCGAAGAGCAGTACCAGGTCGCGACCACTGATTCCTTGCCCGGCAACGTTGAAGAGGTCGGCCGTGAGGCCCATCACCCAGCTGAGCGTGAAAAGGAGCAGCAGTCGGGAGATCATTGCGAAACCAAGGCCGAGGCGTCGCGCTTTATCGCCCACCTCCGGCGGCAGCCGGCCGACAAGAATGGAAATGAAGATGATGTTGTCGATGCCCAGAACGATTTCAAGGCAGTCAACATCGCAAAGGCGACCCAGAGATTCGGGTCTAGAAGAAAGTCCATAGCTCAATTTCTGCAGAAGGCGGTTCTGCGGGCGCGATCCCGCGCTGGTTCCTGAAGGGTATGAAGACGCGGAAAGCCCGCGTCAGCGCTCAGCTGAGGGAGCTGGGGAAACGTGGGGGGCGCTGCGGCCCCTCAAGGAAAGGCGGTGATGGCGCCGGAAGATCAAGAGCTGAATAGGCCCCAGCAGTGATATCGGCAGACCCTGCAACGATCACGCTATTGAAAAACTCCGTCACTTCAGGGGGTAAGTCAACCAGAAGCGGATCAGTGTTATCCAAATCAATGTCGCCGCCCATCCCGCTATCCGTTAGCGACAATGCATCGCTGAGGATTTGAGTTTGAGCATGTTTGGCGTGCTGTTGTGTTGCGTCCAATGTGTGTAGGGACGCGACCTGTCCGCCGGACAGTAAAAAGTGTGCGCAAACGAGGAGAACGAACAAGCGACACATATATATGTAAGTGTAGCTTTAATTGGGATTAGTGGACGGGGCGTTTCGGGTAACCGGAAAGCTCACGGGCTTTCCGGCGTCACTCGTGGCTGTGGCCGTGACCGCCATTTCCATGTGAGCCGACCTTGTTGCATCCGGCGAGCGAGGCCAGGAAAAAGACCATCAGAAAGGCGGAGACAACAGTTTTTAGAGTTTTCATGGAGATATTGAGGTGAGAAAATTTCAGAGAGCGTGCATGCAGCGGGCGCCGCGACACAAGTCGCAGCGCCCTGCATTCACATCATTTTTTTGATATCGGTATAGTCACCGCGCGTGCGCAGGATGACCTTGACGTTTGACTTGCCCCGATTGCGCCAGTACCAGCCGTGGTTGCCCGTGAATGCGGCTTCCAGCACGCCTTCATCTGACGCCACCGCGCGGCCTTTCTCGTAGCTGATCGACTTGCCGGGCGCATCACCGTGGGTGTCAAAGTTGACCACGCCGCCCTCGACGACCCACGAATATTGAGCTTTGGCGCCTTGGACCATCTTCAGCTTGATTTCCGTGCCCTCTCCTGGAGTCAGAGTAACGGGCATCTCGTCGCGCCATTCCATCTTGGGCGCGGCAGCCTGAGTCGTCTCCTTCGGGGCAGTTGCCGCCGCCGACCTTGCGAGTGATTCGGCCGCATTGGCTGTAACCACGCCCTGCGTTGCTACGGCTGCCGGTGACTGTGTTGCCGACGTCGCGGTGGCAGCATCGGCTGCGGCCTGTGCCGCCAGCTGTTGCTTGACGTCGCCCATTTCAGTCATGCGCAGGACTCGACCGATACCGGTGGGATCGATGCCGTATTCGGCCGGAAGCACGACGGCAACCAGCAGCACCAGCGCCGAAATGGCGGCCAGGATGGTGGAGCGCAGGAGCTGCCTGGAAGAAGGCAGTTCGGCGCGCAGGGGGGTATCGCTGTTGTACATGTTAAATATTCCTTGGGTGTTCAGGACACGAAGTAGCCGGTGAGCTGCATGCCCACCAGAATGAAGCCCGCGCTCATCATGGCGACGTTGGCGGTGTAGGCGTGGCGGATGAAGCTGGGTGTGCGGCGCCAATAGCTCATGCCGATCAGGATGACCGCCAATGCCAGCAGCTGTCCGATTTCCACTCCCACGTTGAAGGCCAGCAGGTTGGGTAGCAGTCCGTCGGGTGAGATCTCGTACTCCTGGATCTTGGTAGCCAAACCAAAGCCGTGAAACAGGCCAAACACCAAGGTCGCGATCTTGGTGTTGGGCTGGAACCCGAACCATCGCTGGAAGGAACCGATGTTGTCCAGGGCCTTGTAGACGACGGACAGACCGATGATCGCGTCGATCAGGTAGCTGTTGATTCCGACGTTGAAGTAAACGCCCAGGATCATGGTGGTGGAATGACCCAACGCAAACAGGCTCACATAGATGCCGATGTGCTGGATCCGGTAGAGGAAGAAGATCACGCCGAACAGAAACAGGATGTGGTCGTAGCCCGTCATCATGTGTTTGGCGCCCAGGTACATGAAGGGCAGCAGATTGACGCCCGAAATTTCCTGGATATAGCCCTTGTCGCCTGCGGTGACTGCGTGGGCCAAGGCCTCTGTGCCGCCCACGAAAAGACAGATGAAGAATGCCGAAAGAAGCAAGAGACGGGATTGCCAGATCGCCCATGGCGAACGTGGCAGCCTGTCGTGAACATAGCTGTGCATGAAGACTCCGATGGTCTGAAAGAAAGGGAAGCGCTGCGAGGAGCAGCGCGAGGACGGGACGCGTCTCAGCCCATGGGCGGGCGTTCGAGCCGGGACGCCTGAACCATTTCAATCCACGGTCGCACCAGCCCCCACCAACCGGGAAGCTGCGGTGCCGCAGAACTCCAGGCAACGGGCAAGGCGTGGGCTTTGTCGTGCGAGTGATCCGCCCCGTGGTGGGGATGGTCGGCACCTGCGCTCTGATTCTCCATGGCCAATTCGCCGCCTCTGTCCTCGTGCACATGTCCGTGCGACTCGGCCGAGGAGGACGGAGCGACGTGGAGCGCTGCTGCGATGACTGCGAGGCCATGGGAACCCGTGCTCCCAATCGAGGAGATGATCGTCCCGAACAGGATCACCACCAGAACCAGCCATCGCACGCCCAGCGCTGCCCCGTTGGGGCGCAAGGAGCATGAGACAAGCAAGGTCATGGGTGCAATTGAGTTTTAAGGCCAAAGATGGGGATTATAGTAACCCCCCCGGGAGGATAAAATCTGTCATGAAACAACCGCATACACATGCATCCCATCCAGCCATCATCAAGCGCCTTCGCAGAGCCAGTGGGCACTTGAGCAGCACCATGGACATGCTGGAGCAGGGACGAACCTGTCTCGATGTCGCGCAACAGCTGCAGGCGGTGGAGAAAGCGATTCAGCAAGCCAAGAAAGCCCTGATCCAGAGCCATCTGGACCACTGTCTTGAAGATCTCGTGGGCCCTCTGGGTGTCGGCCAGCGCCACTCCCTGGACGAATTCAGGGAAATCACACGCTACCTCTGAGCCACGGGCTCCCACTGCTCCCGAGCGCATCGGCCCCGAGACACAACATGCTTGACATTCTTTTCCACCGCACCTATCGCCATTTGTTTGCCGCTCAGGTGATTGCCTTGATCGGAACCGGGCTGGCCACGGTGGCACTCGGGCTGCTGGCATTCGACCTGGCCGGCGACAACGCGGGCATGGTGCTGGGCACGGCGCTGGCCATCAAGATGATCGCCTACGTTGGCGTGGCTCCGGTTGCAGCGGCATTTGCGGAGCGTCTGCCAAGGCGCACCATGCTGGTCACGCTGGACCTGGTGCGGGCAGGTGTGGCGCTGCTGCTGCCGTTTGTCTCCCAGATCTGGGAGGTGTACGTGCTGATTTTCGTGCTGCAGTCGGCGTCGGCTGCCTTCACGCCCACTTTCCAGGCCACCATTCCCGACGTGTTGCCAGAGGAAAAGGACTACACCAAGGCCTTGTCGCTCTCACGCCTTGCGTACGACATGGAGAGTCTGGTCAGCCCCATGCTGGCTGCTGCGCTGCTTACTGTGATCGGGTTTCACGATCTGTTTGCCGGCACGGTAGTGGGCTTCCTGGCATCGGCAGCGCTGGTGGTGTCGGTGGTGTTGCCTGCGCACCCTGCCCCGCAGCGCCGTGGCATCTACGACCGGACCACGCGCGGGCTGCGCATCTACCTGGCCACGCCCCGGTTGCGCGGGCTGCTGGCCGTCAATGCGGCCGTGGCTGCGGCAGGCTCCATGGTGTTTGTCAACACGGTGGTGATTGTTCAGGCCGGCTTGGGCCTGACCCAGAGCGCGGTGGCCTTGGCGTTGGCCAGTTTCGGCGCCGGCTCCATGGTGGCCGCACTGGTCTTGCCACGCCTGTTGGAGAAACTGACTGATCGCAGTGTGATGCTCGGCGGCATCGGGGTGATGGTCGCGGGCCTGTTTGCGGGAACCTTGGTGAATGGACACGCTTCGCTGATGGTCTTGTGGTTCGTGCTTGGTCTGGGCTACTCCACTGCCCAGACACCCTCCGGGCGCTTGTTGCGGCGATCCTCGAACCCCGAGGATCGCCCTGCGTTGTTTGCCGCACAGTTCGCGCTTTCTCACGCCTGCTGGTTGTTCTTCTATCCCTTGGCCGGCTGGCTCGGTACCCGCTTTGGGATGACAGCGACGTTCGTGATGCTGGGCTGTGCAGGCGCAGTGGCCGTCTGGGTCACCACGATGGTCTGGCCATCTCAGGATCCCGACATCATCGAGCACGAACACCCGGACTTGCCGGCCGGGCACACGCACACCCAGGGTGCTGTCGACAACGGTGATCGGGTGCGTCATGCGCATGCTTTCGTGGTCGATGACCAGCACCCCCACTGGCCCAGCGCGGGTCGCTGACGTCGGAACTTGCGGCCTGCCGGGCCGTTTTTCAGCCCATTCGCCACATCGGACGGTGAAGAGGGAGCGGTTCGCGGCGTTCGCCGGTGCCTGTCCGCTTGCCTGACGGGATAGCCCTCAGTTTCGCGCGCTGGTGGACGAGGCCTTACCGACGCGAACAGGCCAGATAAATAGCCCCACCGCTGCGACACCGGCCACGAGCAGACCGAGGTCGGGTTTGACGTCCAGGAGGAAGGCGGCCTGACCACCCACCAAGGACCAAAGGATGGGCACAGCGAGGACTGCGCGCAGGCGTGCGCCCGACGCGAGCGCGAGCACACCGATCGTGAAGATGGTGGTGGGGCACGGCAGACCAAAGGTGGGCAGTTCAGGATACCCATGCCCTGCCAGCGTGGCCCAGACGGGATAAACGACGAGTGCGAAGGCGAGCAGGGTTACCCCGAGACCCGTACGAACGCTCCTGTCAAAAGCAAACTCGAAGCGGCGGCAGATCACGCCGTGCCAGGCGAACAGAAGACCTCGGGCGATGGACAGCGCGCCGAACCCGTAGGCCACAGGATTGATGCGCGCAAAGAACGCCAGGTGGTAGGCGGCGCCAAGCCAGATCCAGAGCAAAGCCAGAATGGCTGACACTGCCGCGCCGGACCAGGGGCGCCGAAGCGCAATGAAGACGATGGCCAGCACCGCAAGCAGGACGAGAAGAACCTGCGCCGGCCAGACGGTGCTGTTGTACAGCCGGAAGACGCCAAAGAACTGCTCATTGGTGAAGGGCAGCTGCATGGCGGCTCCTGACGGTTAAGGTCGGATTTGACCGGCGCACACGAGGCGAGTGCGCAACGCGCACGGACGCACTTGCGCGTCCGTGTCAAAGGACCTGTTAGGTGGCGGGACTAGAAGTGCTCGCATGTTCCTATGAACGTGTCTTCGTTATCCAGGAACAAAAACGGCTTTCGTGGAGCTTTTTCGAACTCACGAACGACCAACACGTAGACGTTGGAACCAACGCCAGCTCCCTGATCTCGTCTCATCGTGGTCACCACTTTGAAAGAATTCTGGTCTGAACCGATGTCGATCACGACGGGCTTCGTGGTGAACAAGTTCTTGAGAGTGCCAGCCATGATGCCGGTCTGTCGATCGACAGTAAATTCTTTGCCCTCATACAGCTTTTGCCAGTACTCCACCGAAGCCTTTGGAATACCCGGCATGGTGATGCGTTCGATCCGGCACCGATAGTCTGGGGCCGACTGAGGCGCAGCAAGCGCTGGCAGAACAGCCATGAGCATGGCGAAGACGGATTGCAAACGACGTGACATAAGCCACCTAACTTTGATATATCCCGCAAAACCGCAGAATCACATGGCGACCGGCAAAACAAAGTGGCTGAAGCATTTTCGAAAATCTTCATACTTTCGGGAGCTTACCCCAGCGACCGGTGCAAGTGAACAGCGCTATTGAAAACGGCAAAGTCGCCGAGCGCGCACAGATCAGCCCTCCATTCGCTATATTTTTTATAGCTGCTTGCGCCCGCCAGACAAGGGCTGGAAGCTAATTATCCGACTGCCGGAGCGCCAGCCCGGCCACATCCACCGGGCCCACGCTGACCGCGATCATGCGGCACAGGCGGGCCTGATTGTGTCGGTTCGACTGCTTATTGCGGCTCGATCTTCGCGTCGCGAATCGCCTTGGCCCACTTGGCCGTTTCCAGCTTGCTGCGCTGGGCCAGGGCTTCGGGCGTTCCGGGCTCGACCAGGAAGCCGATCGGTGCGAATTTCTCCTGCAGGTCCTTGCTCTGTGCCGCGGCGTTGATGGCCTGGTTCAGTTTGGCAATGATGTCGGGCGGCGTGCCGGCCGGCGCGAACATGGCGAAGTAGGCGATCAGCTCATAGTCCTTCAGGCCCAGGGCTTCGTTGACCGTTGGCAGTTCCGGCACCGCGGGTGAGCGTTTGCTGGAAGTCACCGCCAGGCCGCGGACCTTGCCGCCCTTGACCTGCGGCAGCATGACGGCGAAGTCGGCGGTGAACATCATCACCTGGCCGCCGATGAGGTCGGTCATGGCCGCGGGGCCGCTTTTGTAGGGCACGTTGGTCATCTGGATGCCCGTCATGCCGGCCATCATTTCAGACGACACCAGCTGCGAGGTGCTGGCACTGGCAAAGGTGACATGGCCCGGTTTGGCCTTGGCGAGGTCCACGAATTCACGCAGGTTTTTGGCCGGCACGTCGTTGTTGACGGCCACGATCAGCGGCACCGAACCCATGTAGCCCAGCGGTGCAAAGGCCGTGTCCTGGTCGTAGGGGAGCTTTTTCATCAGGCTCTTGAGCGCAGCGTTGGTGCTGTTGGTTCCGATCAGGAAGGTGTAGCCGTCGGGTGCCGACTTGGCGACAGCATCGGCCCCCAGCATGCCGTTGACGCCGGCCTTGTTCTCGACCACGATGGTCTGCCCCAGCGTCTCCGACATCTTGGCCGCGAAAGCGCGCCCGATCTGGTCCGTGGCACTGCCAGCCGCAAAGGGCACGATGGCCTTGATCGGCTTGTTCGGATACGCCTGGCC
Organism: Polaromonas sp.; assembly: GCF_029945925.1. Classification (GTDB taxonomy): domain Bacteria; phylum Pseudomonadota; class Gammaproteobacteria; order Burkholderiales; family Burkholderiaceae_C; genus Polaromonas. The sequence continues at coordinate 128,114 of NZ_JAQSDN010000036.1, forward strand.
GAACGCGGCCAGGGAAAAACTGGCCGCAGCCGCGAAAAGAATCGACTTGTATTTCATGTGGAGATCTCCTGTTAAAAAATTGTTGAATACGTCCGGCAACATGCCTAGCTTATTCGATGACCATACCCAGAATGGCGGAGCTCAGGCACTTGCCATGTGCGTCCAGCGCCAGGGACCGGGTCACGCCCCCGCCCAGCGCGTCGTGCAGCACGAAGTTCAGGGCGCCCAGATGCGGCACCACGTAACGCTCGACCTCGCCCTTGACGGTGTCCGCGTAATACGCACGCACCCGTTCCGCGGTGAGGGCGCGCTCGATCGCCGGGAAGTCCTTGAGGTCGTAGGCAATGACGGAAATGATGGACCGGTTTCCCTTGTCGCCGGTGCGGGTGTGGGCAATGTCGCGCAGCAGCATTTAAATCTCCATCATGGTGACCGAGGTCTGAACCACGTCGCGCGGCACCAGCGTGGACGCCGCGGCGATCACCTCGCGGACCGACTTGGTGACACCGCCGCCCCCGGCCGGCCCGTTGAGGTACATGGCCTCGACCTCATTGGCCACCCGCTCCGCCTCTTTCAGGGTGGCAACACGCAGGGCCACACGCGCCCGGACTTCGTAAGGCGTGTGGCCCACGGACAGGGCCTCGCCATGCATGGCGTTGACCCCGATGAGTTCATAACGGCTGTCGAGCGCATGGATGTCCGACGCCTCCAGCCGCTGCTTCAGGACGTCCAGCGCCAGCCGGCCCCGCGCCTCGGCCCCCAGGCCGGCGTAGGAAATCTGCCCTTCCCCGATGAAGCCGTCGCGGTAACCCACGGTCACCTTCAGCGTCGCCGAGCGCTGGTGGCCCTGGGCGCCGTCGATGCGCACCCGGTCGGGGCCCACCTGGGTCAGCGTGACTTTGGAAAAGTCCGCCACCACATCGGGCTGCAGGTAGCTGGCGGGGTTTTCAACTTCATACAGCAGTTGCGCGGTGCAGGTGGCGGTGGTGACGCAGCCGCCCGAACCGGCCACCTTGGTGAGGATGGCGCTCCCGTCGGCCGACACTTCGGCCAGCGGAAAACCCAGCTTGGCCAGGTCGGGCACATCGCGGTAACCGGGGTCGGCAAAATACCCGCCGGTGACCTGCCCGGCACACTCCAGCAGATGGCCCACCACCGTGCCCTGGCCCATCTTCTGCCAGTCCGCCATGGACCAGTCGAACTCGTGGATGAGCGGCGCAAGAAACAGCGCCGGATCAGCGACACGCCCGGTGATGACCACGTCCGCACCCAGCCGAAGCGCCCGCACCAGCGCCTCGGCGCCGAGATAGGCATTCGCCGACAACACGGCGCTGCCCAGCGACTGCAGCGGCGCGCCGCTTTCCAGCAGGGTCAGGTCCTGGTCATGGAGGCCGGCCAACACGTCGTCGCCCTGAACCACCGCCACCTTCAGGCGGTCCAACCCCAGCTCGCGCGCGATGCGGATGACTTCCTGTCCGGCCGCCTGCGGGTTGGCGGCCCCCATGTTGGTGATGATCTTCACCCCCCGGCCGGCGCAGGCCAGCAGCACCGCCTCCATGCGGTCCCGCAGCAAGGGGTCAAAGCCCAGACGCGCGTCCTTGCTGCGCTCGAGCTGGGCCAGGGCGATGGTGCGCTCGGCCAGGCATTCGAACACCAGGTAGTCGAGGTCCCCTTTTTCTGCCAGTTCCACGGCGGGCGGAATGCGGTCCCCCGAGTAGCCGGCGCCGGCACCGATGCGGATGGTCTTCATGAAGGGGCTTTCACAGGAAACGCGATGTTGAAGCAAGGTGTGACTGGTCACGCCAGACGGACTATGGGGCAAGCTGGGCCGCCTGTGAATTCGAAATTCCGGATGAGACTCAAAGGAAAACCGGATCAATCCGGATCAATCGGCCCGGCGGGCCGGCGCCTCGGGGCGGGCCATCGGCATCCTTGGGTATCATCCGCACGGATGAACCTGTCCACACGTCAACTGCGTGCTTTCCTGGCACTGGCTGACCTGCGCAGCTTCACACGTGCCGCCGGGCAGATGCATTTGTCCCAGCCCGCGTTCAGTTCCCTGATTCGTTCACTCGAAGACACGCTGGCTGCCAGGCTGTTTGACCGGGACACGCGCAACGTCGACCTGACCGCGGCCGGCCGGCGCTTTGAGCGCGCCGCACGCGAGGTGGTCTCGCACTTCGACGATGTCATGGGCGCCGTCTGCCGCGACCTCAGCATCGTGGACCGCGTGGCGGTGGCCGGCATTCCCTCGCTGTGCGCCCGCTTCCTGCCGGTGGTGGTGGCCGACTACCGGCGCAAACACCCGGCCATTGATATCGAGGTGGTCGATGCGCTGCCCCAGCCCTGTGTGGACCTGGTGCGGGAAGGCAAGGTGGACCTGGCCCTGTCCACCATCGACGCGAAAGACGCCGACATCCACAAGGAACTGCTGTGCCTGGACCGCTTCTACGTCGTCTGCAGAAAAGACCACGTGCTCGCCGGCAACGCGGCCATCACGATTGAAGAGCTGGTTCAGCATCCGTTTATCCACTTCACAACGACCACCCGACTGCGCCACCAGATCGACGCGGCCTTGCGGCCGCACAAACCAAACACGGTGCTGGAAGTCGAACGGCTGGAGGCGGTGCGGGGCCTGGTGGAAAGCGGGGTCGGCATCAGCCTGGTGCCCAGCCTGACGCTGTCCCACTTCACCAGCAGCCAGCTCGCCATCAAGCCGCTGGCCGCACCCGGCATCGTGCGCGAGGTGTTTCTGCTGAGGGCACAAGGACGCGCGCCCTCCGCCGCGGCCGATGCCCTGGCCGAACCGATCAGAAAACAGATGCAGTCGCTGCTGCAGCCTGGCAGCCTCGAACTCGATTATGAAAAGCTGGCTGCCCTGGTGCCGGACCTGAACACCAACGGCCGTTCGGGCTGAGCCCGTCGAAGCCTGGTCCGCGCTTGACAAAAAGCCCTTCGACAGGCTCAGGACGAACGGTGTGATGACACAACTGGCGAAAACTTCGCCGCCGCCCCCACTGCCTCTTTCTTGAGCAAGCCCCGCATCACCAGCACTGGCGCGGCATTCGCGAGTTGTTCAGGCTCTTATCCACAGCCTAAGCAACAGAGCGTGGGGGTAACTTGAAGGTGCTCGCCGGGTGCGGGCTTGCACCGCCAGCCTGCGCTGCCGGCCGGATTGACCAGCCGAAATGCTCCTGTTTTGATAGCTGCTTGCGCTTACAGCATAAGGGCTGGAGGCCTTTTTCCTATATAACCAGCCTCGGACGCCAAGTTTCGCGCAACACCAGCCCCTCCCACCGGGGCTTTCCGCGATCAGTCGTGCAAGACAGCCAGAAACTGCCGCAGCTCGGGCGTCTGAGGGCGGTTGAAAATTTCGTCCGGCGTGCCCGCTTCGTGAATCAGCCCCTGGTGCATGAACACCACGCGGTCGCTCACCTTGCGGGCAAAAGCCATTTCGTGGGTGACCAGGATCAGCGTCATGCCTTCGTTGGCCAGCATCTCCACCACCTGTAGCACCTCGCCGACCAGCTCCGGGTCAAGCGCTGACGTGATCTCATCACACAGCAGCACCGTGGGGTCCATGGCCAGCGCACGGGCAATGGCCACGCGCTGCTGCTGCCCGCCCGAAAGTTGATCGGGCATGCGGTCAAACAGGCTGCCCAGTCCCACACGCTCCAGCAGCGCCTGGGCGCGCGTGCGTGCTTCTTCCTTGGGCAGGCCCTTGACCAGCGTCGGCGCCAGCATCACGTTGCGCCCGGCGCTCAGGTGCGGGAAAAGGTTGAAGCTCTGGAAAATCATGCCGACCTGCTGGCGCAGCGCACGCATGGCGTTGGTATCGCCGTGTTGCAGGGCCTGGCCATCGACGGCGAGGCTGCCGCGCTCGAAGGTTTCCAGACCGTTGATGCAGCGCAGCAAGGTGCTCTTGCCCGAGCCGCTCTTGCCGATGATGCAGACCACTTCCTTGCGCCTGACCTGCAGGTCGATGCCCTTGAGCACTTCGGTGGCGCCAAAACTCTTGTGCAGGCCACGGATGTCGACCAGCGCAAACGGGGGGTTGGGTGAGGGTTGGGTCATAAATCAGGCCAGACGGCGGTTTTCCAGCCGCTGGCTCCACCACGACAGCGGGTAACACAGGGCAAAGTACAAAAGGCCCACAAAGGTGTAGGCAAGAAAGGGCTGGTAGGTGGCGTTGGAGATCATCTGGCCGGCCTTGGTCAGCTCGACAAACCCGATGACCGAGGCCAGCGCCGTGCCCTTGATGATCTGCACCAGAAAACCCACCGTGGGCGCAATGGCCACGCGCAGCGCCTGCGGCAAAATCACATGGCGCATCTGCTGCGTGAAGCTCAGCGCCAGGGTGGTGGAGGCTTCCCACTGGCCTTTCGGAATGGCGTTGACACAACCGCGCCAGATTTCGGTCAGGTAGGCACTCGCATACAGGGTCAGGCAAATCGCCGCGGACACCAGCGGCGAGGTGTCCATGCCCAGCAGGGCCAGGCCAAAGTACACCAGAAACAGTTGCATCAGCAGGGGCGTGCCCTGAAAAATCTGCACGTACCAGGCCACCGCCGTGGCCGCGCCACGCACCCTGGCAAACCGCAGCAAAAGCAGGCCCATACCGACCAGCCCACCACCGACAAAGGCAATCAGCGAGAGCGCCACCGTCCAGCGCAGGGCGCCGAGCAAAAAGGTGAAGATGTCCCAGAGAGAAAACTGAACCATGGTGGCTCCCGTTAACGACTGGAAAAGATGAAGCGCGGCCCCACCCAGTACAGCAACTGCCGCACGCCAATCGCCAGCAGCAGATAGACCGCGGTGACGATGATGTAAGCCTCAAAACTGCGAAAAGTCCGGCTGGAAATCAGGTTGGCCGCCTGCGAGAGTTCTTCTGCCGAGATCTGCCCGCATACCGCGGAGCCCAACATCACGATGATGATCTGGCTCACCAGCGCCGGCCAGATGCGCGCCAGTGCCGGCGGCAGCACCACGCGTGAAAAGATCTGCCAGGGCGTCAGCGCCAGGCTCATGGCGGCTTCCAGTTGGCCGCGTGGCGTGGTCTGCAAGCCCGCGCGGACGATCTCGCAGGCATAGGCCCCCAGGTTCAACACCATGGCCAGCACGCTTGCCATTTCCACCGACAGGCGCACACCCAGCGAGGGCAGACCGAAAAATATGAAAAACAGCTGGATGATGAAGGGCGTGTTGCGCATCAGCTCCACATAAGCACCCACCCCCCGTTTCAGAACCGAGCCGCCATGCAGCCGGGCCCAGGCACACGCCGTACCCACCACGACACCGAGCACCGCCGAAACGGCGGTGAGCGCCACCGTCAGGCCCAGCCCACGCAACAGCATGGGCCACTGGGCCAGCACGGTGAGAAAGTTGAATTCAATCATGATGAGTCAGGAATGCTGCCGAAGTGATGGCCCCGCTCCGTTCGGGCTGAGCTTGTCGAAGCCTGTCCTGAGCTTGACGAAGGGCCCTTCGACAGGCTCAGGGCGAACGGATGTTGGGTAAAGGTTTGGAAGCGCTCAACAGCCTTAATCAGGCAACACGCCGGTGCCGCGGCCCAGCCATTTTTGCGAGTACTGCTCCAGCGTACCGTCGGCCTTGGCGGCGCGCAGGATCTCGTTGACCTTGTTCAGCAGCGCGGTTTCGCCCTTGCGCACGCCGATGAAGTTGGGCGAGTCTTTCAGCAGCAGCTTGTATTCGGCCTGCACTTGCGGGTTCTTCTGCACGGCCGCCGCGGCCACGGCGGCGCCGGTGGCCAGCAACTGGGTTTGCTGCGAGATGAAGGCGGCCACGGTGGTGGAATCGTCTTCAAAGCGCTGGATCTTCAGCGTGGGCGGGGCCACCTTCTGCAGCACGTCGTCCTGGATGGTGCCGCGGGTCACGGCAATGCTCTTGCCGGCCAGGTCGTCAAAACTCTTGATGCTCAGCGCCTTGGGGCCGAACACGGCCTGGAAGAACGGGGCGTAGGCCACGGTGAAGTCGATCACTTTCTCGCGCTCGGGGTTCTTGCCCAGGGCCGAGACGATCAGGTCGATCTTCCTGGTCTGCAGATAGGGAATGCGGTTGGGGGTGCTGACCGGCACAAACTCGGCTTTCACGCCCAGCTTGTCGGCGATCAGCTGCGCCGTGGCCACGTCCACGCCGGTGAGTTTGAAGTCCGAGCCCATGTAGCCGTAAGGCGGAAAGTCGGAGGCGACGCCCAGGGCAATCGACTTCTTGGCCAGTACGGCCGAGAGTGATTCATCAGCCGCGTGGGCCGGCGTGGCCACGGCCAGGACGGCGCTGGCAAACAGGCCAGCCAGAGTGGAGAGTGCTTTGAATTTCATGGAGGGGTTCCTGTAAAGATGTTGGGGAGACGACAACCCTTCCGCAAAATGTGTGCCACCTGTTTCGCATGGCATTGCCCTTGCAAACAGATGCAGGAGAATATGAAATACCTGTTTCTTGAACATAAATCCATGAAAAATATGTTTCACAATGGTGCGCATGCTCTGTTTTGGGGTCATTGGCACCAAAACCTCTCAGCCACCCTGCCATGACCAAGTCCAAAACCATCACCCTGCGCGAGCGAATTCAGGTTCAGTACGCTGCGTTGTCCCTGGTGGACCGCAAACTGGCCGACCTGGTGCTGGCCCGTGAAAAAGACCTGCTGGCCTACAGCGCCACCGAGCTGGCTGCGCTGGCCGGTGTCTCCAAGGCCAGCACGGCGCGTTTTTTCAAACGCCTGGGCTTTGCCGACTTCCAGGCCTTCCGGCAGCACCAGCGTGACGGGGCGCTGCAGCCCTCGCCGCTGTACCGCATGGTGCAGCAAGGCACCAGCGCCAGCCCGCTGCAACACCACATGGCGCAAGACGTCCAGCAATTGCAGGCCCTGGCCGACAGCGTGACCGGCCAGGGCGTGCAACAGGCGGCCACGCTGCTGGCAGGCGCGCGCCGCGTCTGGGTGGTGGGTTACCGCAACGGCTACATGGCCGCCTTTTATGCGCAGGCCCTGCTGTCGCAGTTGCGCGCCGAGGTTCATCTGCTCAATGAAGGCACGGGTGAAGACGCCGAACTGCTGGCCGAAATCCAGCCGCGCGACGTGCTGCTGGCCATGGACTTTCGCCGTCGCACCCGCCGCCTGTCCCAGGTGGTGGGCATTGCCTGTGATGCCGGCGCCGCACTGGTGCTGGTGAGCGATGCCCGTGTGTCGGCGCTGGCGGCGCGGGCGCAGGCCCTGTTCATCTGCCCGCCACTGGACGAGCCGATCTTTGACTCCTATGTGAGCGCCATCAGCCTCATCAATTTCCTGGCCACCGCCACGCTGGCCCAGTTGCCCAAAAAAGCCCGCGCCCGCATGGCCGCCATCGAACAAGTCCATGCGCAACTGGCCGACCTCGAACCTCCTCTCCGATCCTCTCTGAACCCTCCCACCTCATGACCGCCTTCACCCAACACCCTTTCACCCTGCTGCCCAATCCCCGCTTTGCCCCCGGCGAGCCTTATGGTGCGCACCGCAGCACGCTGCTCAGCGCGGCGGCCCTGGAGCAAGCCAGCGCCGTCATCACGTCCTGGCCCGGCTACGCGGTCACGCCCTTGTGTTCCCTGTCCGGCCTCGCCCACTCCGCCTGTGTGGCCAGCATCCACTACAAGGACGAAGGTTCGCGCTTTGGTCTGGGCAGCTTCAAGGCGCTGGGCGGGGCCTATGCCGTGGCGCGTCTGCTGTGCCGCGAACTGGGCCTGCGCCTGGGCCGCAGTGTCAGCCACGCGCAGCTGCAGAGCGAGCCCGCGCTGCGCCAGGCCTGTGCCGACATCACCGTCACCTGCGCCACCGACGGCAACCACGGCCGCTCGGTCGCCTGGGGCGCGCAGATGCTGGGCTGCCGCTGTGTCATCTACATTCACGCCACTGTCAGCGAAGGGCGCAAAGCAGCGATTGCCCGCTACGGCGCGCAGGTGGTGCGCACCAGCGGCAATTACGACGATGCGGTGCAGCAGGCCGACCGCGATGCCAGGGCCAAGGGCTGGTTTGTGATTTCCGACACCTCTTACCCCGGCTACATGGACATTCCGCGCGACGTGATGCAGGGCTACCAGCTCATGGTGCACGAGGCCGTCAGCGCCCTGCCGCAGTGGCCCACCCACGTGTTTGTGCAGGCGGGCGTGGGTGGTTTTGCGGCGGCGGTGTGTGCGTATTTCTGGGAGCGCGACACCGCGCAACGCCCGGTGTTTGTGGTGGTGGAGCCCGAGCGTGCCGACTGCCTGCTGCAAAGCGCGCGCGCCGGCGCCGTGGTCGCGGTCAAGGGTGATCTGGACACCCTAATGGCCGGCCTGGCCTGCGGCGAAGTCTCCCTGCTGGCCTGGGACTTTCTAGCCACCGGCGCCAACGCCTTTTGCACGATTCCCGATGCTGCCGCTGTGGACGGCATGCGCCTGCTGGCCAGCCCGCAGGGCGGTGACCCGGTCATCGTGGCCGGCGAGTCCGCCGTGGCGGGCCTGGCCTCTGCGCTGCTTGCGGCGCAAGACCCCGCCGCCCGCGCCTCGCTGGGTTTGGGGCCGGACAGCCGCGTGTTGCTGTTCGGCAGCGAGGGCGATACCGACCCGGCCCTGTACCAGCAACTGGTGGGCCGCAGCGCCGCCCAGGTGCTGCAGGACGGAGCGGCCGCATGACCGCCCCACAGATCAACGGCCCGCGCCTGCTGGAGAGCCTGCAGGCGCTGGGGCAGATCGGCGCGCTGCCCGGTGGCGGCGTTAACCGCCTGGCCTTGACCGATGCCGACCGGCAGGGGCGTGACTGGACGGTGGCGCGCATGCGTGCGCTGGGCATGCGCGTGGAAGTGGATGCGATTGGCAACATCATTGGCACGTTCCCGGGCACCGAAGATCTGCCCCCGGTGATGATGGGCTCCCACATCGACACCGTGCGCACCGGTGGTTTGTATGACGGCAACTACGGCGTGCTGGCCGGTCTGGAAGTGGCGGCCACGCTGCGCGAGGCGGGCCTGCCAACCCGCCGCCCGCTGGCCGTGGCGGTGTTCACCAACGAAGAAGGCGCGCGCTTCCAGCCCGACATGATGGGCAGCCTGGTCTATGTCGGTGGCCAGCCGCTGCAGGAGGCGCTGGCCACCTGTGATGCCGACGGCGTGTCGGTGCAGGCCGAGCTGCAGCGCATCGGCTACCAGGGCGCGACCCCGGTGGGCACGCCGGTGGTGGACAGCTTTGTGGAACTGCACATCGAGCAAGGCCCGGTGCTGGAACAGATGGGCCTGCAGATCGGCGTGGTCGAAGGTGTGCAAGGCATCTCGTGGACCGAGTTCACGGTGGAAGGCCAGTCCAACCACGCCGGCACCACCCCCATGGCCCTGCGCCACGACGCCGCGCTGGTGGCGGCGCAAGTGGCGGTGTTTGTGCGTGAACTGAGTAGACGCATGGGCGGCCGCCAGTTGGCCACCGTGGGCGCGCTGCGGCTCAGCCCGAATCTGGTCAACGTGATCGCGCAAAAAGCCGTGTTCACCGTGGACCTGCGCAACACCGACAGCGCCGCGCTGGCGCAGGCCGAGGCGGACCTGCATGCCTATGCACAACAAGCGGCCCAGGCCGAGGGCGCGCGCATCAGCTCGCGCGCACTGGCCCGTTTTGAGCCGGTGGACTTCGACCCCATGGTGGTCAACCTGGTGGAGCAGCAGGCGCAGGCCCTGGGCTGCAGCCACCAGCGCATGCCCAGCGGTGCCGGGCACGATGCGCAAATGCTGGCCCGCGTCTGCCCCAGCGCCATGATTTTTGTGCCCAGCGTGGGCGGCCTGAGCCACAACGTGCGCGAACACACCGAACCGGCCGACCTGCAGCGCGGCGCACAGCTGCTGCTGCAAGTGGTGCTGGCGCTGGCCAATCGCCCTTCCTAACTTCTGCCCTTCTACTTTTATGCCACGCCATCTCAACGTCGCCCTCGGCCAGCTCGGCCCCATTCAACGCGCCGACTCCCGCCCCCAGGTGGTGGCCCGCCTGTGTGACCTCATGCGCCAGGCCCACGCCGTGGGCGCGCAGCTCATCGTTTTTCCCGAACTGGCGCTGACCACTTTCTTCCCGCGCTGGTACATCGAGGACGAAGCCGAGATCAACAGCTTCTTCGAGCAGTCCATGCCCAACGCCGCCACCCAGCCGCTGTTCGACCTGTCGCGGGAACTCGGCATGGGCTTCTACCTGGGTTACGCCGAGCTGGCGCAAGAGGCCATGGGCGCGGTGCGCTACAACACCTCCATCCTGGTGGACCGCAGCGGGACCATCGTGGCCAAGTACCGCAAGGTGCACCTGCCGGGCCATAAGGAACATGAACCCTGGCGGCGCTTCCAGCACCTGGAAAAACGCTACTTCACCCCCGGCCCCGGGTGGGGTGTGACGCAGGCCTTTGGCGGCGTCATGGGCATGGCCCTGTGCAACGACAGGCGCTGGGCCGAGACCTACCGCGTGATGGGCCTGCAAGGTGTGGAGATGGTGCTGATCGGCTACAACACCCCGGTGCACAACGCGCCGGCGCCGCAGCATGACGACCTGTCGCTGTTCCACAACCAGCTGTCCATGCAGGCCGGCGCCTACCAGAACGGCACCTGGGTGGTGGGCGTGGCCAAGGCCGGTCTGGAAGAAGGCGTGGACAGCATAGGCGGCAGTTGCATCGTCGCCCCGTCTGGTGAGGTGGTGGCACGCTGTCTGACCAAGGACGACGAGATGGCCATCGCCCGCTGCGACCTGGATTTTTGCGCCGTCTACAAACGCACCACCTTCAACTTCGACCTGCACCGCCAGCCTCATGCCTACGGCCTGATCGTCGAGCGCAAGGGCGAGACACTCGCCGCCGACGGCTCACCGCTGCGCCTGCCTGTTTCTTGAGCATGCCCCGTATCGCCAGCACTGGCGCGGCATTTGCGGGTTGTTCAAGGCCTTATCCACAGCTTAGGCAACAGGGGGTGGGGGTAACTTTAGGGGTGGTCGCCGGGGGCGGGCCGCACCTCATGCCTGCTTGAGCGGCCAGGTTGAATCAGTCGGGTTGCTCCTTTTTTAATAGCTGCTTGCGCTTGCTGCATAAGGGCTGGAGGCTTATTTCGCATCTAGAAGAGCTACCAATGCTGAGCGCCGAGCAACATGCTGGCGTGGTTCGTGGTCGGCATCAGACTGTTTGCGGACTTTCAGTTTGCTCTAAGGCCGTCTTTAACGTTCAAGTAACCGGCAACATGCAGTAAACAGCTGCGCAGCGGCGGGACGCCGCATGTTATCCGCGTTGACGGGCTTGTTAGCCGTCATCGAGCCCGCTCCCATAGCTGACCCTGAATTACATCGTCGAAATCGACCAGCGTGTGTCGGGCAGCACGGATGAAAGCGACATCTTCTTTAAGTTGTTCCAGGTCCACCCGTTTGTACCGGTGCACTACTCCAGTCTTCTTGGATTGAGACTTGACACGAAGAAAGCCTTCCTTCCGAACACCTATCCAATCGGCGTGGGCATACTCGTTCCGACGAATCGCGCATTCGTTGAGCAACTGCTCAAGCTCTCTCAGTTCCTCTAGGGTCACCTTCACGGACGTATCAGCTATGACCTGTCCGTACAGATGCAGCAATGCTCGGGACTTGGCCGCGTACATCATGTCAGATAGAAATACCTCAAGCCGCTCGTCTTGGTACGGGTCCCGAAGAATTAGCTGGCGAATGAAATCACCAATGTGGTCCTCCAGGGAGTTGAAGTAGACAACTATCCACCCGATGTGTGGAGCCACTTGCTCTAGGAATGCCTCGAGCTCTTCGTCACTATCTATAAAGGCAAACTCGTCTTCAGCTTCGACGCGGGAAACGGTGCGATGTGCCATGCGGGCTAACGTAATGTATAGGGCGAAACATGCTCGATAAACTGCCCCGTGCTCGATATTCTGAACATGACTTCCTCCTGAAAGTGGCTAACAGCCTTGCTTTCTGCGGTTTTCAAGGATTTATACAGTATAAAAATCACGACAAACACCGCAGTCTGTTGCAGTCGATTGTGATGGTCCTGTCAGTGCTTGCCCATCCCCCAATTGGAGGAGTTCTCGAAATGTCGGCTTCCGCTGCATTGCAGCCACCCAAGCCGCCCGCCCTACTCAAGAACTCCGCGCCACCCCACACACCAGATCGCCCGGCTCATTGGCCAGCACCGCACGTTCGTTCTTGGCCTGCGCCACTTCCATGTCGCGCGGCAGGACCACGCCGTTTTTCACGGCCAGCACCTCGGCCATCACGCTGACGGCGATTTCGGGCGGCGTCTTGCTGCCGATGTAGATGCCGATGGGACCGCGCAGGCGCGCCAGCGCGGCTTCGTTGAGGCCGAAGTGTTCGGCCATGCGCTGGTGGCGCGCCTCGTTGTTGCGGCGCGAGCCGATGGCGCCTACGTAAAACGCGTCGGTGGCCAGCGCTTCGAGCAGCGCCAGGTCGTCGAGCTTGGGGTCATGGGTGAGCGCGATCACGCAGCTGCGCCGGTCCGGCTTGAATGCGACCACCACGTCGTCCGGCATCTCGCTGAGCACTTTGGCGCCCGCGACCGACCAGGCGCTGCGGTACTCCTCGCGCGGGTCGCACACGGTGACGGCAAAACCGCTGAACAGGGCCATGGTCGCGAGGTATTCGGTCAGCTGGCCCGCGCCGATGAGCAACATGCGGTACTCGGGCCCGAAGGTGTTGACCAGCTCGACTGACGAGACACTGAGTTCGGCCGGAGCCCTGGCCGTGGCCAGGGTGACCGCGCCGTCGGTCAGGCGCACCGTGCGCTGCATCAGTTGCCCGGCCTCGAGCGCCTGCACCAGCTGCGTCAGTGCCGCGGCGTCGGGGTCGTATTCGAGCAGCAACTCCAGCGTGCCGCCGCAAGGCAGGCCGAAGCGGTGGGCTTCGTCGGCGGTGATGCCGTATTTGACAAAGGTCGGCGGCCCCGAGGGAATGGTGTTGCCGCCGCCCTGCGCGGACGCCGACGCCGATGCGTAGGCCTGGGTGTGGCGGTAGATCAGGTCGTCTTCAATACAGCCGCCGGAGACCGAGCCGACCACCGCGCCGTCTTCACACAGCGCCATGATGGAGCCGACCGGGCGCGGTGACGAGCCCCAGGTGCGCACCACGGTGGCCAGCAAGGCGCGTTTGCCCGCCGTGCGCCAGTCGCGCAGGGTGCGCAGAACCATCACATCGAGGTTTTCCATGGCCTGTTTCCTTTCTGACCTTCTGATCTTTCGGACCTGGGCAGGCCTAACGCGCCAGCCAGACCGCGCCGGCGATCAGCACGGCGGCACCCACGACCCATACCCACACCGGGATGCCTCGACCAACGGCCGGCTCCGCCGAGACATAGCCCATGACCATTTTGGCGGCGTAACTTTCGGGGTGCTGGCGCTGCATTTCCTCGTCAAAACGCTTGAAAAAATCTTCGGCCATGGACTTGGCCGCGCCGTCAATCAGGCGTTGGCCGAGCTGTGCGATCTTGCCGCCGACCGAGGCATGCACGGTGTAGGAGAGTTCGCAGCCGTCGGCATTGGGCGTCAGTGTCACCGCGGCACTGCCCTTGCCAAAGCCGGCCACGCCGCCCTGCCCGTCGAACGACAGCTTGTAGCTGGCCGGCGGGTTGATGTCGGTGAGCGTGATCTTGCCGGTGAACTTGGCCGAGACCGGGCCGATCTTCAGCGCCATGCCGATGGCGTACTGGTTCTCGCCGGTGGGCTCCACCTTGTCGCAGCCCGGGATGCAGGCCTTGAGCACGGCCGGGTCGTTCAGCGCGTCCCAGGCCTGTTGTTGCGTCACGGCCAGTTGGCGGCTTCCTTGCATGTCCATGTTTTTTTCCTTTTATCTAACTTTTTGGGACTTGTCATCCCGGACTCGATCCGGGATCCATGCCGGCACTTTTCAGAATTGCCGGGTTGACGCGGCATGGATTGCGGGTCAAGCCCGCAATGACAAACAGTGTTTTGTCATGTTACTTTCTCATCAGAGCCGCCAGGCTGGTTGCCAGTTCCTCGAGCTTGGCCAGATTGTGAACTGCCAGCATGCCGTGCGCATGGGCATGCAGCACCGCCGCGCCGCGTGCCAGCGGCGCGTAGCCGTCAAAACGCAGCAAGGGGTTGAGCCACAGCAGGCGGCGGCTGCGCCGGCGCAACCAGGCCAGTTCGCGGGCCAGGTCGGCCGGCTCGCCGGTGTCCAGCCCGTCGGTGATGACCAGCACGATGGTGCGCCGGCCGACCAGGCGGCGGGCATGGTGCTCGCGCAAGGTGGCCAGCGACGCCCCGAGCTGGGTGCCGCCGGCAAAGTCTTCAATCGCCAGGCTGGCGTGGGCCAGCATCTCGTCGGTGTCGGCCTGGCGGAAAGCCTGCGTCAGATCGGTCAGGTGCATGCCGAAGGCAAACACGTCGCGGTGCGGATGGCGCCGCGTGGCGGCATGCAAAAAGGCCAGCAGCAGGCGCGCATAACGCTCCATCGAACCCGACACATCGACCAGCACCAGCAGCGGCAGGGCCTGCTGGCGCCGCTGCAGGCGCGGCAGGTGCATCAGCTCGCCGCCGGTGCGTGCGGCCTGGTGCATCACGCCCGGCCAGTGCATGCGCGCGCCACTGGCGGCCGGCCGGCTGCGCCGCGAGGCAAACATCGGCAGGGGCAGCTTGATGTCGCGCGCCAGGCGCTCGACCAGCCGGTACTCGGTGGCCGACAGCGCGTTGAAGTCGGCATGCTGCAGACGGGCTATGTCGCTGGCGGTCATGGCGGCGTCGAACTCGACCTTCTGGTCTTCAGTCGTCGGTTTGGCCTGCTGACCGAACGCCTTTTGCGGCGCCAGCGCCTCGCGCACGCGCGGCCGGCGCTTGCTGGGCTCGGCCTGGCCTTCGGCACTGGGCAGCAGTTGCGCGAGCAGCTTGTTGGCGACTTTCGGGTCCTGGAAATACACGTCGAACAGCTCGCGGAACACCAGCCTGTCCTGCTCGCGGCTGACCATCACGGCTTCGAAGGCGGCACTCAGGTCTTCCCTTTCGCTGATGCCGACAGCGAGTGCGGCTTCCTTGGCCAGGGCAATGCGCTGGCTGTCCACCTTGACACCGGCGCGGCGCAGGGCGCGGCCGAAACCGGCAATGTTGTCGGCGAGTTTGCCGCTGCGTGCGTCACCTAAGAGCATGGAGAGCCCTCACCCTAACCCTCTCCCAGGGGGAGAGGGAAAAAGACTGGACTTGCCCCCTCTCCCTCCGGCAGAGAGGATGAATTGCCCGACCTGCTCCCTCCGGCAAAGGGAATGAGTTGCCCGACCTGCTCCCTCTGGCAGAGAGGATGAATTGCCCGACCTGCTCCCTCCGGCAGAGAGGATGAATTGCCCGACCTGCTCCCTCCGGCAAAGGGGATGAATTGCCAGATCTGCTCCTCTGGCAGAGAGGATGAATTGCCCGACCTGCTCCCTCTCCCCCTGGGAGAGGGTTGGGGTGAGGGCTGCCCGCCGTTGAGCGGGTTCATGCAGGCTCCACCGTCTCAGCGGGCTTCAACAATTCGACGGCCAGCTCATGCGTAAGCGCCGCCACGTCCTCCCGCTGCTTGAACAAAATGCCCGCGGTATCGGCCACCACCTCGGGGTCCACGACCAGGGTATCCAGCGCCACCAGCGCCTTGGCCCACTCGACACTTTCGGCAATGCCGGGCGCGCGCTGGAAGGCGTTGCCAAACGGCGAGCGGCGCAGCCGGTCCACAAAACCGGCCACCTGGGCCGAGAGCTGTTCGCCCGCCTCCGGCACCTGGGCGCGAATAATCGCCAGTTCACGGTCACGGTCGGGGTAATCGAGCCAGTGGTACAGGCATCGCCGCTTGACCGCGTCGTTGAGTTCACGCGTACGGTTGCTGGTCAATATGGTCACCGGCGTGACCTGCGCGCGTACCGTGCCGATTTCCGGAATGCTGACCTGGTACTCGCCGAGGTACTCAAGCAGAAAGGCCTCAAAAGGTTCGTCGGCGCGGTCCACCTCGTCGATCAACAGCACCGCGCCTGGCGCCGGGGCCTGCAACGCCTGCAGCAGCGGCCTTCGTATCAGGTAGCGGTCCTGATAAACCTCGCGTTCCACGTCTGCAGCGTCATTGCGGCCCTCGACTGCGCGCATATGCAGCAATTGCGCCGCGTAGTTCCACTCGTAGAGGGCTTCGCGCTGCTCCAACCCGTCGTAACACTGCAGGCGGATCAGCTGGCGCTGCAGCGCCAATGACAGCGCCTTGGCCAGCTCTGTCTTGCCGACGCCGGGCTCGCCTTCGAGCAGCAGCGGGCGCTGCAGCTTGAGCGCCAGAAACACCGCCGTGGCCAGCCGCCGGTCGGCAAAGTAGCCGGCACCCTGCAGCGCCTGGGTCAGCGCATCAATCGTGGGAAAAGGTGTCATCGGATCAGTGTACCTGTTGCTATCTATTCAATAGCTACTTGCGCCCGCCCATCAAGGGCGGGAGGCCTATTTATTCAACATGCTGCCGCGGATGTCATCCCGGACCTGAGGAGCCTGCCCCGGACTCCGATCCGGGGGGCTCCATGTCGCATCTTCCATCTTCAGCGGGAAGCAGAGCGCAGGCATGGATTGCGGGTCAAGCCCGCAATGACAAGTCATGGCACTGTCAGGCCAGCGCCTTCGCCACGCCGCGCTGGGCCTGCACGCTGATCAGGTTGGCGCGGTAAGCCGCCGTCGCATGGATGTCGCTGTTGAGGTCCGTCGCGTCGATTTTCACCGCCGCGGCCGCTTCGGGTGTGAAGCTCTTGTCCAGCGCCGCTTCCAGCCCCGCGTGGCGGAACACGCCGCTGGAGGCGCCGGTGACAGCCACGCGCACGCCGGCATCGAACTGCGCCACAAACACGCCGACCAGCGCAAAACGCGAGGCCGACTGCTTGAACTTCATGTAGGCCGCGCGCTTGGGAATGGGGAAGCTGATCGCGGTGATCAGCTCGCCCTCTTCCAGCGCCGTGGCGAACATGCCGAGGAAAAAGTCGTCCGCGGCAATCTTGCGCTTGGTGGTGTGGATGGTCGCGCCCAGCGCCAGCACCGCACTCGGGTAGCAGGCCGAAGGGTCGTTGTTGGCGACCGAACCGCCCAGCGTGCCCATGGCGCGAACCTGGCGGTCGCCGATGTTGGCGGCCAGGTCGGCCAGCGCCGGCAGCGCTGCCTTGAGTTCGGCGTTGGTCGCCACATCGGCGTGGCGCGTCATGGCGCCGATCACAAAGGCATTGCCCTCGCGCTTGATGCTGGTCAGCTCCTTGATGCCGCTGAGGTCCACCAGCTGGTCGGGGCTGGACAGGCGCAGTTTCATCGACGCCAGCAGGGTCTGGCCGCCGGCCAGGGCTTTGGCGCCGCCGGCCGTGAGCTGCGCGGCGGCAGCCAGGGAGGTGGGACGTTCCAGGGTGAATGGATACATGGTGGGTTTCTCCTTGGATAGCTGTTTATTTTTTGGCCGACTGAATGGCTTCCCAGACGCGGCTGGGGGAGGCCGGCATGTCGAAGTCCGTCACGCCGAGCGGCCTGAGGGCGTCGAGCACGGCATTGATCACCGCCGGCGGCGAACCGATGGCACCGGCCTCGCCACAGCCCTTGGCGCCCAGCGGGTTGTGGCTGCACGGCGTGCACAAGGTGTCCAGCGTGAAGCTGGGCATGTCGTCGGCACGCGGCAGCGCGTAGTCCATCATCGAGCCGGTCAGCAGCTGGCCCGACTCGGGGTCGTACACGCAGTTCTCCAGCAACGCCTGGCCGATCCCCTGCACCAGCCCGCCATGCACCTGGCCTTCGACAATCATCGGGTTGATGATGTTGCCGAAATCGTCCACCGCGGTGAAACGGTCCACACGCACCTGGCCGGTGGCCGGGTCCACCTCGACCTCGCAGATGTAGGTGCCGGCCGGGAAGGTGAAGTTGGTCGGGTCGTAAAACGCGGTTTCGTTCAGGCCGGGCTCGAGCTTGTCGAGCGGGTAGTTGTGCGGCACGTAAGCCGTGAGCGCCACTTGGCCGAAGGTCACCTTCTTGTCGGTGCCCTTGATGGTGAACTCGCCGTTGGCAAACTCCACGTCGGCATCGCTGGCCTCCATCAGGTGCGCGGCAATCTTCTTGGCCTTGGTCTCGATCTTGTCGAGCGCCTTCATGATGGCCGTGCCGCCGACTGACAGCGAACGTGAACCATAGGTGCCCATGCCGAAAGGCACACGCCCGGTGTCGCCGTGAACCACATCGACCTGGTCCACCGAAATGCCGAGCCGCGCGGCCACCACCTGCGCAAAGGTGGTCTCATGGCCCTGGCCGTGACTGTGCGAGCCGGTGAACACGGTCACGCTGCCGGTCGGGTGCACCCGCACCTCGCCGCACTCGAACAGACCGGCACGCGCCCCGAGCGCGCCCGCGATGTTGCTGGGCGCCAGGCCGCAGGCCTCGATGTAGCAGGAGTAACCCATGCCGCGCAGCAGGCCTTTGGCCGCCGAGGCGGTTTTGCGTTTCTCAAAGCCTGCCACGTCCGCCAGCTCGTTGCCGCGCTTGAGCAGGGCATGGAAGTCGCCCACGTCGTACTGCAGCGCCACCGGCGTCTGGTAGGGAAAGTCTTTCACGAAGTTTCGGCGGCGAATTTCGTCCTGTGCCAGACCCAGCTCCCAGCCGGCGCGCGAAACCAGCCTCTCCAGCAGGTAGGTCGCCTCAGGGCGACCTGCGCCGCGGTAGGCATCGACCGGCGCGGTGTTGGTGAACCAGGCATCGACCTCCACATAAATCTGCGGGCAGGTGTACTGGCCGGCCAGCAGGGTCGCGTACAGGATGGTTGGCACCGCCGGCGCAAAGGTCGAAAGGTAGGCGCCCATGTTCGCGTCGGTGTGCACACGCATGGCCAGGAACTTGCCGTCCTTGTCCAGCGCCATCTCGGCGTGGCTGGAATGATCGCGCCCATGCGCATCGCTGACAAAAGCCTCGCTGCGGTCGGCCGTCCATTTGATGTTGCGGTTGAGTTTTTTGGACGCCCAGGTCAGGCACACGTCTTCGGCGTACAAATAGATCTTGGAGCCGAAGCCGCCGCCGACGTCGGGCGCGATGACCCGCACCTTGTGCTCGGGCAGGCCCATCACAAACGCCGTCAACAGCAGGCGCTCGACGTGCGGGTTCTGGTTGGAGACATAAAGCACGTATTCATCGGTCGCACGGCTATAGGAGCCGATCACGGCGCGCGGCTCCATGGCGTTGGGAATCAGCCGGTTGTTGGTCAGGTCCAGCTTGGTCACGTGGGCGGCCGTGGCAAAGACCGCATCGACCTGGCCCTTGTCGCCGATGGCCCATTTGTAGCAATGGTTGTCGGGGGCGGCTTCATGCAGGGCGGTGGCCTTGGCGGCATCGGTCACGCGGACCACGGCGCTCAGCACCTCGTAATCCACCTCGACCAGCTCGGCGGCGTTTTTGGCCTGCTCCAGCGTTTCGGCCACGACCATGGCGACATGGTCACCGACATAACGCACCTTGCCCTGAGCCAGGATGGGGTGCGGTGGCTCTTTCATCGGGTTGCCGTCCGTGCTGGTGATCAGCCAGCCGCAAGGCAGGCCGTTGATCTTGTCGGCCGCCACGTCCTCGCCGACAAACACATCGAGCACACCCGGTGCGGCCTTGGCGGCGGCGGTGTTGATGCTGTTGATTTTGGCGTGGGCGTGCGGCGAACGCACAAACACCGCGTAGCTCTGATTGGCCAACGTGATGTCATCGGTGTATTGCCCGCCACCGGTGAGAAAGCGGTAGTCTTCCTTGCGGCGGACGGAGGTGCCAATGTTTGGCAGGTTGACGAAGTCGGATGCACCCATGTGTGTACTCCTGAAAAATTTGGAAAGGAACGGTTGCCCGGGTTGCCGGCGGCTCTCCCGATGGCGGTGCCGAAAAAGGGGTCAGCGCAGCAGTTCAGGTCGCCATGGCGGCAGCGCCCTGCTGCACTGCCTTGACGATGTTCTGGTAGCCGGTGCAGCGGCAGATGTTGCCCTCGAGCAGCTCGCGGATTTCGCCCTCGCTGGCCTTGGGGTGGTGCTTGCACAGGTCCACCGCACTCATGACCATGCCGGTGGTGCAGAAGCCGCATTGCAGGCCGTGGCATTCCTTGAAGGCGGCCTGCATCGGGTGCATGGTTCCGTCGGCGGCGGCCAGGCCCTCGATGGTGGTGATCTCGCTGCCCTCGGCCTGGGCGGCCAGGATGTTGCAGGACTTCACCGCGCGCCCGTTCATGATGACCGTGCAGGCGCCGCACTGGGCGGTGTCGCAGCCGACATGGGTGCCGGTCATCTTGAGCTGCTCGCGCAGCACCTGCACCAGCAGGGTGTTGGGCGGGGTCTCCACACTTTTGGCTTTTCCGTTGACTTTGAATTGAACTTGCATGAGCTTGTCTCCAGTGGGCTGTTTTTTGACGACGGGTTGGGCTACGGGCGGAACAAGGGTCATTGTTGAAGTGGCGACCCCGCGGGAGCCTAGGTTAAACCCTAGGAGCTTGCCAAAGCCCGGTTAAATTCTCAAAATGGAACAGTTGCTGACAGGCCGCCAGCGTGTCGGCGCGAGGTCTGGTACGCTGCTGCCACCGCGGGCATCCTCCCGCAGACAGCCGCCTTTCACGGGCATTGACTACCCATGCTGACCGTCCTTCCCTCCTCCCCTGAACAGCGCCTGTTACAGATTGCGCAAGCGCGCCAGGCCGTGCTGCGGGACGGCCGGAGCCAGCCCGGCCTGCTGGCAGAATCGTGGATAGAACGTTCCTGGCAGCGCTGCCTGGCCAGCGGCAAAAGACCCGAGCAGGAGGTCGGTTTCGACGTGTTGTCCGCCCAGGCGCTGCGCCGTACCGAAGAAGCCAACCATGTGCTGGTGCAGGCGGCACGCCCGGTGCTGGAAAAGCTGGGTGCGGCGATTGCCAGCACGCGTTATTTCGCCATCCTGACCAACGCGCAGGGCGTGGTGGTCGACGTCAACGGCGCCATCGACCGGCGTGACCGGCGCGCCGACCTGATCACGCGCATCGGCGTGGACCTGTCCGAACAAAGTGTGGGCACCACCGCCATCGGTGCGGCGCTGACCGAGCTGCAGCCCGTCTGGCTGCACCGCGGCGAGCATTTTTTCAATGCCAACTCGGCCTACAGCTGCGCCGGCGCGCCGCTGTTCGGGCCGGACGGCCGCTGCGCCGGCATGCTGGACCTGACCGGAGTGGACGCGGTCGAGCGCCCTGAACTCAAACACCTGGTGGTGCAGTCGGCGCGCAACATCGAAAACGCCCTGATCCAGAGCCGGCCGCACGATCTGCTGATCAGGCTGAACTGGTCCAGCCACAGCCTGGGAGAGGACAGCGACGGGATGGTCAGCCTGGACCCGGACGGCTGGGTCAGCGGCGCCAACCCGGCGGCGCGGCAGATGGTGCCGGCGCTGCAGGCCGGCAGCCCGGCGGCCGTTCACTGCAGCGAGCTGTTTGCCCTGCCCTACGAGATGCTGTTCGACGCCGCCAGGAGCGACGCCGCGGGCAGCCCCCAGCCCATGGAAGTGCCCTTGTGGTCCGGACTGCGCCTGCACGTCCTGCCGCTGCTGCGTGGCCGTGCGGCCGCCCCGGGCCGGTTCGGCGGCCGGGCGGCGTCGGGGCCGGCCCTTCCGCTCAAGGACGTCGAAACAGCGCTGATCCGCAAGGCGGTCAACGAAGCCCGGGGCAACGTCATGAAAGCGGCGCGGGCGCTGGGCATCAGCCGCGCCACGGTCTACCGCCGCCTGGGCGGCAAATCCAAATAATCAGTGCTTGTGCTGCATGGCACCGGGCATGCCCGATGCCGGCATGCCCGCACCCGGCATAGAAGCGGCCACCGGCAGCTTCAGTTCCACCTTGCTTTCCTGCCCTTTGGCGTCGCGCAGTATCAGGGTCAGCGGTACCGTGCCGCCTGGTGGCAGGGCCTGCTTCAGCTCCATCAGCATCACGTGGTAGCCACCGGGCTTGAGCGCCACGGTTTTGCCGGCCGGCAAATCCAGCGCGGGGATGGCGCGCATGCGCATGATGTCGTTGTCCATCTTCATTTCATGCACTTCTGTCACGCCGGCCACCGGGGAGGACGCGCCCACCAGCTTGGCGCCGTCTTTGGCCGTGATGTTCATGAAGGCGCCGGTGCCCGACTGGCCGGGCACGGCGGCGCGCACCCAGGCGTCCTTGACCTCGACCGTTTGGGCAAACACAGCGCCGGCGGAAAGTACCAACAGGGCGGCAATAACTTTTGTTTTCATGATTAGCTTTCGTTAAAAAAATGAGGATGAGTCGAAAAAATGTGGTCAGTGTCAGTGGTGGTGCTATCTGGCCGGGGCCAACCCCTCGGCCAGGGAAATATGGGGGAAATCGGACGCAGCGCCCGTCACGGCTGCGCGGAGTGCTATCTTTTTGATAGTTGATGAAAATTTCATGGAAACCACACATTGAAATGAACACAAGCACACGGGCGGTCAGGCCCACACGCGGAAAACCTCGTCAGAGGCGTTTCAGTTCAAAGTGCAGGCGGGCCGCGGCTGAAGGGCAGCCCCGGCAAAGACGCCGGGCGGTCGGCATCCTGGAAGACGGCAACCATCGCGGTGATGGGTGCAGAAAAAACGCCGGCCTGGTACGGCGGCGGCAAACCGGGCCCAGTCGAGCCGCAGAGGTCGCAATGCGCGGCAGCCGGTGAAGACTCGTCACCGCCCGACAGGTCCCCGGCCGCAGCGGACGATGCGCCGCTGGCCACGGTGCAAAGACCGCCCAGCTTGCCGGTCCGCATGTCCTCGGCCAGCATGGACACGGGCGCCAGCAGCGCCGAGAAGACAGCCAGAAACCCCAGCCACGCGGCGAAGCGGGCCCACAGCGGGCGACAGGACGGGGTGTTGTGCACAGCAGGATTATAAGGACCGCCGCCGGCGGGGTTTTGCCGGCGGGGCTGGACTGCGGGGCTTCACCCCGCCTATACTGCTACAAAATGAATAGCTGCTTGAGCCCGCCCGTCAAGGGCCGGATGCCTATTTTATGGACATCTCCAGGAGGGGCGCCTGATCAAGCGCCCACGCCACATGTTCCCTGACCACCTCGCTGCCATGTTCGCGCCGCGCCAGCAAGGCGCTGCGCAGGCTGTCGTCCGCACCGGCGCGCAGGGCATTGCCGAGCGCCACCGCGATATTGCGCAGCCAGCGCTCGTGGCCGATGCGGCGGATGGCGCTGCCCTCGGTGTAACGCAAAAACTCTTCTTCGGTCCAGGCAAACAGCGTCGTCAGCTGCTGGCCGGTCAGGCCCTGGCGCTCGTCGAAGTCGGGCAAGGCACTGCGCTGCGCAAACTTGTTCCAGGGGCAGACCAGCTGGCAATCGTCGCAGCCGTAGATGCGGTTGGCGATCAGTGGCCGCAGTTCCAGTGGAATCGGGCCCGCATGTTCAATCGTCAGGTAAGAGATGCAACGCCGTGCATCGAGCTTGTGCGGCGCCACAATGGCCTGCGTCGGGCAAATCGCGATGCAGGCGCTGCAACTGCCGCAATGGTCGCTGACGGGCGCGCTGGGCGGCAGGGCCAGATCGACATAGATCTCGCCGAGAAAAAACATGGACCCGGCCTCGCGGTTGAGCAGCAGCGTGTGTTTTCCGCGCCAGCCCTGGCCGCTGCGCGCGGCGAGTTCGGCCTCGAGCACCGGCGCCGAGTCGGTGAACACGCGGTGACCCAGCGCGTGCACCTCGGCTTCGATGCGCTCGCTGAGTTTTTGCAGGCGCGCCCGCATGATCTTGTGATAGTCGCGTCCCCGCGCATACACCGATACGATGGCTTCGCCGGGCCGCTGCAGGCGCGCCAGCTCCGCAGCCTGCCACTGCCCCGGCTGCGCGGGCGTGGAAGCCGGCAGGTAGTCCATGCGCGCGGTGATCACGCTGACCGTGCCGGGCACGAGTTCGGCCGGCCGGGCCCGCTTGAGGCCGTGCGCCGCCATGTAATTCATGTCACCATGAAAACCCGCAGCCAGCCAGGCCGACAAGCCCGGTTCAGCCGATGACAGGTCCACACCCGCAATGCCAATTTGCGAAAATCCAAGCTCGCGCGCCCATGTTTGAATGTGAGAAACGAATTGATGGCTATTGAAGATCACCGACACATTGTAAAAAGGATGGCCTGGGACAGCGAAGCCCAGACCCAGGCCTTTGCCGAAGCACTGGCCGGGAAACTGCGCGCCAGTGCCACGGGCGCCAACGCGCTGATCCAGCTGCATGGTGATCTGGGCGCCGGAAAAACCACCCTGGCCCGGCATCTGCTCAAGGCCCTGGGCGTGACGGGCCGCGTCAAAAGCCCGACCTATGCGGTGGTGGAGCCCTACAGCGTGGCCGACCCGGCCGCAGCGGGCGGCGTGCTGTCCATCTGGCACTTTGATTTTTTCCGCTTCAACGATCCCGATGAGTGGGAAGAAGCCGGTTTTCGCGACATCTTCGCCAGCCCCGGCCTGAAACTCGTCGAGTGGCCTGAAAAAGCCGGCAGCCACCTGCCCCCGGCGGATCTGGACATCGACATCGAGATGCTGGCCAGCGAGACGCGCGCCGTCACGCTCACCGCCCACACGGACGCCGGCGCGGCGCTGCTGCCATGAGCGGCAAGCCTTCCGCCACTCTCAGCCGGCGCAGCGCGCTGCAGATGGGCAGCCTGGTCCTGCTGCTGGGCGTGCAGCAGATCGCCCGCGGCGCGACGATTCTGGCGGTGCGGGTCTGGCCGGCCAAGGACTACAGCCGCGTCACCATCGAGTCCGACACGGGCCTGAAAACCAAAACCTACTTTATTGCCGAGCCGCCGCGCCTGGCGGTGGACATCGAAGGCATCGACCTGATCCCGGCGCTGCGCGAGCTGGTGGCCAAGGTCAAGCCCGACGACCCGAACATCTCCGGCATACGTGTCGGGCAAAACGCGCCCGGCGTGGTGCGCCTGGTCATCGACCTCAAGCAGCACATGCTGCCGCAGGTGTTCACCCTGCCGCCGGTCGCCGCTTACCAGCACCGGCTGGTGTTCGACCTCTACCCGACCCAGGTGCTGGACCCGCTGGAGGCCCTGATTGCCGAGCGGCTCAAGGACAAGCCGGATCAGGGTGCCGCGTCCGACGCCATCGGTGAACTGCTGGCGCGGCAGACGGCCCGGCCCGCGGCCGGCAAGCCCGCTGCCGACAATCCGGCGCCCGCCCCCGCAGCTCCGACCGCAGGTGCGGACAAGGACCGGGCAGCCAGCGCCAGCCCCCCCGTCGCCCAGGCACCGTCTGAAAGCGTGGGCGCGGGTGCGGGTAGCCGCAACAAGACCGACCGCCTCATCATCGTGGCGCTGGACCCCGGCCACGGCGGCGAAGACCCGGGCGCCATCGGCCCCGGCGGCACGCGCGAGAAAGACGTGGTGCTGCAGATCGCCCTGCGCCTGCGCGAACGCATCAACAAGATCCCGAACATGCGCGCCTTCCTCACGCGGGATGCCGACTTTTTTGTGCCGCTGCACGTGCGTGTGCAAAAAGCCCGCCGTGTGCAGGCCGACCTGTTCATCAGCATCCATGCCGACGCCTTCTTCACGCCCCGACCGCAGGGCGCCAGCGTGTTTGCGCTCAGCGAAAAAGGCGCGACCAGCAGCTCGGCGCGCTGGATGGCAGACAAGGAAAACTCCGCCGACCTGGTGGGCGGCGTCAATGTGAAGGCCAAGGACGCGCAGGTGCAACGCGCCCTGCTCGACATGAGCACGACCGCGCAGATCAACGACAGCCTCAAGCTCGGCGGCGCCATGCTGGGCGAAATCGGCAGCGTCGGCAAGCTGCACAAGCCGCGGGTCGAACAGGCCGGCTTTGCCGTGCTCAAGGCGCCCGACATTCCGAGCGTGCTGGTGGAAACCGCCTTCATCAGCAACCCCGACGAAGAGGCCAAGCTTCGCAGCGAGGCCTACCAGGTGCAACTGGCCGACGCGCTGATGCGCGGCATCAGCAGCTACTTCGCCAAAAACCCGCCACTGGCGCGCAACCGTCCGCTGTAGACGCGGACACGCCCCGCGCGATCGCGCGAGCGACGGTTCAGATAGCCCTGAGCAGACATCAAGCGTCTTGCTACCGCTACGGTCCGCGATGGACAGTAGGTTGGACTCCCCACTCCCACCCCCCCGCCCCTCCCTCGCCCCGCTGGGCGATGGCGGGGAGCTTCATTTGGCCGCGTGTGTTGCGCTCGCGTGCAAACATGACGGCCGCTTGGCGCCGACATGAGCGCTACGCGCGTCATGTCTCCCCGCACCCGAACCCGCATTTCTTCCCCCACCCGTCGGGCTGGGCCGAGGAGCGCAGTCAAAAGCGGATCAGGGCTGGCGTTGTTTGAGCCGCAGGCGAGTTTAGCCAGACCCCGCTTTTGGCGAGCACCACAGGTTGCCCGCAGCGAAGCGGAGGGACCCAGACCATCGGGTCGCCTTCTCTTTGCTTACTTTCTCTTGGCGACGCAAGAGAAAGTGAGTCGCCCGCCGGGGCGAGTCCCGGCTTGCTTGAAAACCCGCTGAAACGCAAGCTTGCAAAGGCTTCGACAAGCTCAGCCCGAACGGTGCGTGCGCCCAAGCTTGAAACCAAGCGGCCAGGCGCCGCTGGCAATCACACCGGATAGATCAGCGAGTTGAGAATCATCTCGCTGTCGTACACACACAGGCGGCGCCTGAACTTCAGGCCCTCGCCTGTCCGCACGATCTCGTCGACATAACGCCCCACGTTGTAGACCTCGCTGACCCCCGCCGGCTTGGTGCGAAACACCGCGTAGTTCGCCTGCGCGGTGATGACATCGCCGTCGGCCGACAGGACCTGCGCCGCAGAGACGACATGCCGCATGTAGTACGGCCCGTGGTAAATCGTCTGCGTGATGCCGTAGACGCGGTCTTTCATCATGCCGCGGCTTTCCAGGTCCATCAGGGCCAGCGGCAGGCCGCGGTCGAAATTCTCGCGCGCCTGCACGGTGTAACGACCGCCCTCGAGGAAAAATTCCGGCCAGGCATCAAAACGTTTCTCGTCCAGCACGGCCGCATAGGCCGCATAAAGCTGGTCGATCTCGAACTGAAGCACCAGCCGTTCCAGCGTCGTACTGCTCATGGCGCCGCCTCCGTCATCACAACGTCTGCAAACACCCAGGTGTCGGCGGCCGGCGGCATTCGCGCTGTGTCGATCCGCACTTTGTGGGGCCCCTCGCCAAGTGCGCTCATACCGCCATCACTTTCTTCCAGTAGGCATACATGCTGCGGATCAGGGTTTCGGTGACCATGTGTTCGGTCGCCTCGGTGCCCGTGCCACCCAGCTCGCACAGCGTCGAACGCCCTTCCCCGCCCTGGCGGAAACCGTCCTGGCTGAACTCGATGACCTCGCCGTCGTCGGCGCTGACAAAGCCCGCCGGCCCGAACAGGTTGGCCTGGCGCAGACGCCGCCGCGTCATCTCGGGCGTGTCGTCGGCAAAACCGAAATGGGTCCAGACAAAATCAAACTCCCCCTCGCCGCGCGGCACGATGTGGCGTGTGCTCAGCGAGTTGACCTGCTGCTGGATGATGAGGCTGGGAAACAGCGTGATCATGGTCACGGTCGGCGTGATGTCGGTGCCGGGATTCGAGGGATCATCGACCTTCCACCAGGCTTCGGGCGCCACGTCGAGCAGGCGGTCGTCGTGCAGCGCCATGTTGGCCTTGAAGGAAGTCACGCCTTCGGTCACCGCGGCGTTCTGCCCGCCTTCATTGCGCCGCGAGATCATCACCGCGTGGCGGCCGTGCTCATCCATCACCATGCGGCTTTTCTGGTCGGCGCGCCACAGGCCGAAGGTGACAAACCAGGTATGCAGCAGGCCCGGATGGTAAGGGTCCTTGATGTTTTCCATCATCAGCTTCCAGTTGCCCGGAATGCGCTGGCGGTTGTAGCCCAGCAAGGTGAGTTGCCGGCCCTTGAAGATGCGGTCCAGCCAGGGCATCACCTGGGGGCCCAGGTAATCTTCCAGCGGCTCGGTCGACTCACTGAAGGTCGCAAACACCAGGCCGTGCAGCACGGCCACGCGCAGCTTGGTCAGGCCGTGGTCTTTCAGCTCAAAGCCTTCGGGCATGCCGCCATTGATGCAGTCGCCCTCCTTGACACCATCCTTGAAGGGCAACCCGGCGAGGTCGCCGTTGAGCTTGTAGGTCCACTGGTGGTAGGGGCAGACAAAGCTGCGGGCATTGCCCTGCCCGTTCTGGCAAAAGCGCACACCGCGGTGGGCACAGCGGTTTTCGACCACACGGATGCCGTGGTCGGTGTCACGGTCTTTCGGTGCCACGCGGTCGCGCACCATCACGACCTGGCGTTCGCCGACATGGCTTAATTTGAAGTCACCGAGGTTGGGAATCTCGACTTCAAGCCCGACATAACACCAGTGCGGGCCGTAGAAGATCTTTTCCAGTTCGCGCTGGTACAACTGCGCGTCGGTGTAGGCCCAGAAGGGGACACGGCTGGAGCCCGGTTCGCTCCAGCGGGAAAGGGATTGATCAGCCATCATGCAAGCATCTTCCCGACCGGCTGTCCGGTCTGTAGTTCATCCCGTAATAATAAGCTTACTTATCAATTCCGGGAAACAGGGTTTATGCGGACCCGCCACCCCGGCGCGCCTGCGGCTGGTACATGGCCTCGATCTCCTGCGCAAAACGCTTCATCAGGTTGTTGCGCTTGAGCTTGAGCGTCGGGGTCATCAGCGCGTTTTCGACCGTCCACGGCTCCGTCGTCAGCAGCACGGCGCGCGGCATGGCATAACGCGCAAAATTCGCGGTCTGGGCCGCCATGCGCTTGAGCGCGGCCTGGTGCACCGCCGGCAGGTTCAGGGCGGCAGCGTCATCGGGGTTGACCCCGAGCGCCTCGGCCAGCCGTCGCCATTCCGCCGGGTTCACCACGGCCACGCAGGCGATGAAGGGATGGTTCTCACCCACCACAAACACCTGTGCGAACAGCGGATCGACCGCAATGGCCAGCTCCAGATCGCCCGGCGGCACCTTCTCGCCGGTCGAGGTGACGATGATTTCCTTGATGCGCCCCATGATGCGGATGCGCCCGCCCGGCATGTCCGCCTGGTCGCCGGTGGACAGCCAG
The DNA here is from genome assembly GCF_029945925.1 of Polaromonas sp. GTDB lineage: Bacteria > Pseudomonadota > Gammaproteobacteria > Burkholderiales > Burkholderiaceae_C > Polaromonas. The sequence continues at coordinate 157,186 of NZ_JAQSDN010000036.1, forward strand.
CCGTCGGGCGTCAGCACACGCGCCGTGTCTTCGGGCCGTTTCCAGTAACCCCGCATCACCGACGGGCCGCGCACCTGCAGTTCGCGGTTCTCGCCCAGGCGCACCTCCACCCCCGGCAAGGCGCGGCCCACGGTGGCCGGGTCGTTGTCTTCCACGCCGTTGGCCGCCACCACCGGCGAGGTTTCCGTCATGCCGTAGCCCTGCAGCAGGGGCAGGCCCAGCCCCAGAAAGCAGCGGGCCACCGCGTGTGACAGCGGCGCACCGCCGCTGACGGCCACCCGCACACGCCCGCCAAACTGCGCACGCAGGGTGCGTGCCACCAGGCGGTCCAGCAAGGGCCACACCAGCGGGTCCAGCCAGGCCCAGCTACTCCCCTCGCCCGCGGCGAGCGGCAGGCCCTGCGCCCGGCAAAAACGCCGCCAGCCCACGGCCTGGGTCGCCTCGAACAGGCGCGTCTTCAACGGCGAGGCGGCCAGTGTTTCCTGCAATTTGGCAAACACCCGCTCGTAGATGCGCGGCACCGAGATCAGCACCGTGGGGCGCACGGTTTTGAGGTCTTCGGCCAGCAGTGACACCGAACGCGCGTAGGCCACGCAGCTGCCGGACGCCATCGGCAGGTAGTAACCCGCGGTGCGTTCGAAGGTGTGGGACAGCGGCAAAAACGAGAGGAACACATCGTCCAGCGTGGGCACCACGCGCGCCAGGATGGCCTGCACATTGGCCACCACGTTGCGGTGCGTGAGCATCACGCCCTTGGGTTTGCCGGTGGTGCCCGAGGTATAGACGATGGCGGCCAGGTCGTCCCCGGACGGCGGCACAAAAGCGCCCTCCTGGCCTTGCCCGGCCGCCAGCCAATCGGCCAGCGAACACACCGGCACGTCCGCGCCGCCCGCATCGGACGCCACGGCCTCACCGCTGACCACGACGCGCTTGAGGGCCGGCATGGCCACACCCAGCGCCCTGATCGCATGCCATTGCGCCAGGGACGAAACCATGAGCAGCGCGGCCTCGCAGTCCGCCAGGATGTAGGCGATGCTGCCCGGGTTGTCGAGCGCGTGGAGCGGCACCGGCACATGGCCCAGCGCCAGGGCCGCCTGGTCAAGGCTGACGGCATCCAGCCCATTGGGAAGCAGGATGGCAATGCTGGCGTGGTTCGGCAAGCTCATGGCCGCCAGCGCCTGGCGCCATTGGGCAAAACGCTCGCCGGCCTGCGCCCAGGTGGTGGCGACCCAGCGGCCGGCGCCAGCATCAAATTCGCGGTAGGCCTCGGCTTGCGGGCTTTGGGCCACCCGAAAGGCCAGCAACTCGGGGAGCGTGTGGACGGTGGAAAAATCGATCTCGGTGACAGTCATGGGCAGCTTGTTGGAAACGGGGAGTTCTCCAGCGCAGTGTGCACCACGCGGACGCGCCCGCCCTGCCCGGGGTCAATACAGCGGGTAAAAAACCCGTCAGTGTGCCGGTTGCCGGGCGGACCGGCTGGCTTTCCAGGCGCCGTACAAAACAAACAGCCCGGGAATCAGGATCATGGCCCAGATGATCTTGCTCAGGTTGGCCTGGACCCACGGCAGGTTGCCGAAGAAATAACCGGCCGTGCACAGGCCCACCACCCAGATCAGGGCTCCCACCACGTTGTAGGCCGTGAATTTGGTGCGGTTCATTTCGGCCACGCCCGCCACAAACGGCGCGAAAGTGCGGATGAAGGGCATGAAGCGCGCAATGATGATGGTGACGCCGCCATAACGCTCGTAAAACTCGTGCGCCTGGTTGAACGCGCGCTTGTTGAAAAACCGCGACTGCTCCCACTGGAACACCCGGGGCCCGAAGTGCCGGCCTATCAAATAGTTGCACTGGTCGCCCAGAATGGCCGCCACCAGCATCACGGTGATGGCCACCGGCAGGCTCAGCAGGCCGACCCCACAGAGGGCGCCCACCACGAACAGCAGCGAATCGCCGGGCAGGAAAGGCATGACCACCACGCCGGTTTCCACAAAAATGATGAGGAAAAGCAAGGCATAAACCCAGGTGCCGTAGCTTTGTGTAAAGGCCTCCAGGTGTTTGTCCACGTGAAGGATGAAGTCCATCAGAAAAGCGAGAAGTTCCATGGGGGTGATTTTGACATGATGAATTCCTTCGGCTTTTGCAAGCCTGTGCTTTGCGGGTGCTTCGAGCAAGCCGGGGGTTGCCCGGCTTGCAGGCAAACCAAATTATCCAGAAACCACCACATCAGCCCGCAAAAAACACTTCCCTCTAGAATCACAAGGTGACCACTGCCACCCCCCTCTCCCCCCTGCCAGCCCCACGCCGCCCCATCCGCGAACTGCCCGACGAGCTGGTCAGCCAGATCGCGGCCGGCGAAGTGGTCGAGCGCCCGGCGTCGGTGGTGCGTGAACTGGTGGACAACGCGCTGGACGCCGGCGCGCGGCAGGTCACGGTGCGGCTGCTGGCCGGCGGCGTGCGGCTGATTTCGGTCGAGGACGACGGCCTGGGCATCCCGCGCGAGGAACTGGCGATTGCGCTGCGCCGCCACGCCACCAGCAAAATTGCCTCGCTGCAGGACCTTGAATCCGTGGGCACCATGGGTTTTCGCGGCGAGGCGCTGGCCGCCATCAATTCAATTGCCGACATGAGCCTGCTGTCGCGCAGTTCCGAAGCCTCGGCCAGCGGCGACGCGGCGCACGCCTGGCAGCTCGATGGCCGCTCCGGCGAACTGACACCGGCCGCGCGCGCGCGCGGCACGACGGTGGAGGTGCGCGAGCTGTTTTATGCCACGCCGGCGCGCCGCAAGTTCCTGAAAACCGACGCGACCGAGCTGGCGCACTGCATCGAGGCCGTGCGCCGCCACGCGCTGGTGCGGCCCGACGTGGGTTTTGCGATCTGGCACGAAGGCAAACTCGTCGAACAGTGGCGCGCCTGCACCGGCGAGACCGCGCACGACCAGCGCCTGGCCGATGTGCTCGGCAGCGAACTGCTGGACCAGAGCGTGGCCGTGGACTACAGCGCAGGCGCACTGCGCGTGACCGGCCGCGCCGGCATTCCGGACGCCGCGCGTTCGCGGGCCGACCAGCAGTTTGCCTACGTCAACGGCCGTTATGTGCGCGACAAGGTGATGACCCATGCCGCACGCAGCGCCTATGAGGACGTGCTGCACGGCCACCGCCAGCCGGTGTACGCGCTCTACGTCACCATGGACCCGACGCGGGTGGACGTCAATGTGCATCCGACCAAGATCGAAGTGCGTTTTCGTGACAGCCGCGAAGTGCACCAGGCGGTGCGGCACGCGGTCGAGAACGCCCTGGCGGCGCCGCGCGCGGCCGCGGCCGCATTGGCAGCGGCCAGCGGCACGCCTGCACAAAACTTTGAATCAAATCAGCCTCCAGCCCTTTCCCCCTGGGCTCAACCAGCTATCAATTTCGGAGCGCATCAGGCGTACCGGCAAGACCCGCGGGTCTCCGACTTTGAGGCGATGTGGCCTTCGCCCACCGCCGGCCTTTCCACCGTTCGCCCTGAGCCTGTCGAAGGGCCCTATGCGGCCCCGGCCGCGACAGGCTCAGGGCGAACGGAACATGCGGGCACGGACAACACCGACCTGCCGCGCGGCGACTGGCCGCTGGGCCGCGCCATTGCCCAACTGCAGGGCATTTACATCCTGGCTGAAAACATCCAGGGCCTGGTGATTGTGGACATGCACGCCGCCCATGAACGCATCGTCTACGAGCGGCTGAAAAGCCAGCTCGACAGCGCCAGCATAACCAGCCAGCCCTTGCTGATTCCGGCCACTTTTGCCGCCACGCCGCAGGAAGTCGCCGCCGCCGAGGCCCATACCGACACCCTGACGGCGCTGGGCCTGGAGATCACGCCCTTTTCGCCGCGCACCCTGGCGGTACGCGCCGTGCCGACCAGCCTGGCGCAGGGTGATGCGGTGGAGTTGGCGCGCAGCGTGCTGGCCGAGCTGGCGCAACACGACGCCAGCACGGTGATCCAGCGCGCACAAAACGAGCTGCTCTCGACCATGGCCTGCCACGGCGCGGTGCGCGCCAACCGCAAACTCACCATGGACGAAATGAACGGCCTGCTGCGCCAGATGGAAGCCACCGAACGCTCCGACCAGTGCAACCACGGCCGCCCGACCTGGCGGCAAATCACGGTCCGGGAACTGGACAACCTGTTCCTGCGCGGGCGCTGACATACAAACCCCACTCCGGTGCATTTACACCATAACAGTGCATCAATGCACCGTTATGTCTTATTGTTTATTGCAAAATACATAATTTGCATAGATAAACGCACCATAAACAGGATTTTTAATGAAGCACGCTAACGTCCACAGCTTTCTTGACCACGTCGCGCAACGCAATCCCGGCCAGACCGAATACCTTCAGGCCGTCACGGAAGTCATGGAAAGCCTGTGGCCCTACATCGAACAACACCCCCGGTACGCCACCCTGAGCCTGCTGGAACGGCTGGTGGAACCGGAGCGCATCCTGATCTTTCGCGTGTCCTGGATGGACGACCATGGCACGGTCCAGGTCAACCGGGGGTTTCGCATCCAGCACAGCATGGCCATCGGCCCGTACAAGGGCGGCTTGCGCTTTCATCCCTCGGTCAACCTCTCGGTGCTGAAATTCCTGGCGTTTGAGCAGACGCTGAAGAACGCGCTGACCACCCTGCCCATGGGCGGCGGCAAGGGCGGCTCGGACTTCGACCCCAAGGGCAAAAGCCAGGCGGAGGTCATGCGCTTTTGCCAGGCCTTCATCACCGAGCTGTACCGCCACCTCGGCTCGGACACCGACGTGCCGGCCGGCGACATTGGCGTCGGTGGCCGCGAAGTCGGCTTCATGGCCGGCATGTACAAAAAGCTCACCAACCGCGCTGATTGCGTGTTCACCGGCAAGGGCCTGGCCTTCGGCGGCTCGCTGATCCGCCCCGAAGCCACCGGCTACGGCACGGTCTACTTCGCGCAGGAAATGCTCAAGACCGCCGGCCGCTCCTTCGACGGCCTGCGTGTCAGCGTGTCGGGCTCGGGCAATGTCGCCCAGTACAGCGTGGAGAAAGCCATGGCGCTGGGCGCCAAAGTGGTCACGGTGTCCGACTCCAGCGGCACCGTGATCGATGAAGAAGGTTTCACCACCGAAAAACTCGCCGTGCTGATGGAGGTCAAGAACCACCTGTATGGCCGCGTGGACGACTACGCCAAACGTGTGGGTGCGACCTTCCAGGCCGGTGTGCGCCCGTGGCATGTGCCGGTGGACGTGGCCCTGCCCTGCGCCACACAAAACGAACTCGACGCCAGCGATGCCGCCACCTTGATCAAAAATGGCGTGGTTTGCGTGGCCGAGGGTGCCAACATGCCCTCGACCATGGAGGCTGCCAAGGCTTTCGAGGCTGCCGGCGTGCTCTACGCCCCGGGCAAGGCCAGCAATGCCGGCGGGGTCGCCACGTCCGGCCTGGAAATGAGCCAGAACGCGGCACGCCTGTCCTGGCCGCGCGATGAGGTCGATGCGCGGCTGTTGCAGATCATGCAAGGCATTCACGAAGCCTGCCTCCAGTACGGACGGCGCGCCAACGGCCGCATCAGTTATGTGGACGGCGCCAACGTGGCCGGCTTCGTCAAGGTGGCCGATGCGATGCTGGCGCAGGGCGTGGTCTGAGTCACGCCCTCACCGGCGCCGCAGGCCGGCGGGCGCTCAACGCGCCCGCGCCTTCACGGCCGTGTCCGGAAAGTCGCTGAACACGCCGTCCACGCCCATCTCGAAGAACTTGCGGTACTCCGCGGCCGCGTCGCCGCGGTAGTCGGACACCAGGCGTTTGGCCTCGCTGCGGAAGGTGAACGGGTGCACGAACAGACCTGCCGCATGTGCGTCCCGGACCACCGGCGTGGGCGGCAGCAGCACGCGGTCGCGCTCGTCGATCAGGCCGTCGCCATTGAGGTCATCGGGCTTGCCGTCGCCGTTGGCGTCCACCTGCCGCGCCTGTAGCAGGTAGGCCTTCCAGGGGCCGATGCCGTCGGCGTAGGTTTTGATCTCCTTCAGGCCGGCGGGCGTCAGCAGGTCGGCAAAGGTGCGGCTGTTGTTGGCAAGCGCAAAGTCGTAAGGCTTGTCGAACGGCGGCTTGAGCGTGACCCGGCCCTGGGCATCCACACCGTCGCCGTCGATCAACTGCACCAGCCGCACCGCGGTCTTGCTGCGCAGGTACTTGAGGTTGGCCACTTCAAACGATTGCACGATGACCGGCGAGTTTTTCGCGGTGTAGCCGTACTCGGCCAGCAGCGCGAGCAGCCGGTCTTCCAGCGCCAGTCCGGCATTCACGTGGTAAGTCGGGTGTTTGGTCTCGGGGTAGACGCCGACAGTGCGGCCGGCGCGCGCGCCTTCGCTGCGCGCCAGCGCCAGCACCTCGCGCAGGGTCGGAATCGCGTATTTCCCGTTGTGGGATTGATCACGTTCCGCCATGGGCTGTTTCGCGCGCAGGGTCTTGAGCTCGGCCAGCGTCAGGTCGGTGGTGAACCAGCCGGTTTCCGCCACCCCATCGACCTGCCGGGTGGTCTTGCGGCTCGCAAACTCAGGGCGTGTGGACACGTCGGTGGTGGCCGTGATATTGGGCTCGTGCCGCACCACGAGTTCACCGTCTTTGGTGGCCACCACATCGGGCTCGATGAAGTCGGCGCCCAGCTCGATCGCGCGTTTGTACGACTCCAATGTGTGTTCCGGCAGATAGCCGCTGGCGCCGCGATGGCCGATGACCAGCGGCGCCTTGCCGTCCAGTGTCGGATAACGGCCCGGTGTAGCGGCGGTCGAGCCCCCGGCACAGGCGGCCAGACCCAGGAGGCCGGCAGCGGCCAGCCCGGCCGTCAGGATGCGCAATGAATACATGGGTCGTCTCCGTGAATGAATGTCCCACTATGGTGCATGCAAGTGACGGTTTGATGAAGTGCTGTTGCAAGGGCTTACCCCGCGCGTTGCCGGCGGCTTTGCCGGCGGCTTTGCCGGAGCTTCACACCACAGACATGGGAGGGGTCTGCCTGCAAGGGAAAATTCCTGACAATGCGAACTTTTTACCTCCTTGGCCACTCAGTCATGCTTATGAAACGCTGGACCCTGCTCGCCGCCGCCGCACTGGCCCTTGGTATTGCCGTTCTGGCGGGCTGCAGCACACTGGACGAGCGGCAGCGTGCCTGGATCTTCCAGCCCAGCGACCGCAGCTGGAGCGGTGGCCTGGCCGCTGCCGAAGGCATGGACGACGTCTGGATAGCATTCAAGGCCAAAGCCACCGGTGACGAGCAGGCCACCCTGCACGGCCTGTGGCTGCCTGCCGAACAGCCAAAGGCCCCCATTCTTCTCTACCTGCACGGCGCGCGCTTCAACGTGACCGGGTCGGCCCCGCGCATGCGCCGCATGCAGGAGCTGGGTTTTTCGGTGCTGGGTGTGGACTACCGCGGCTTCGGCAAAAGCACCCAGGCCCTGCCCTCGGAAGAGTCCGCCTACGAGGATGCGCGTGCCGCTTGGGACTGGCTCGCCAGAAAATACCCGGACCGGCCCCGTTATATCTTTGGTCACTCGCTGGGTGGCCCGATTGCCATCCACCTCGCCACCGAGGTCAACGACGAAAGCGGCACGATTGTCGAAGGCACCTTCACCTCCATTGCCGACGTGGTCAGCACCTCCAAATGGGGGTGGATGCCGGTGTCGCTGCTGATCACCCAGCGTTTCGAGGCCGCCCGCAAGGTCGGCAGGATCGGCTCGCCGCTGCTGGTGGTGCACGGCGGCGAAGACCGGCTGATCGCCCCCGACCTCGGGCGCAAGCTGTTCGACGCCGCCGCGCAACCCAAGCTGTTCATGCTGGTCGAAGGCGGCTCGCACCACAACACCAACTCCGTCGGCCAGGCGCAGTACCGCCAGGCGCTGGCGCAGCTGTTCAGACTGAAATAGGCCGGCGCCGGCACGGCACCCCTCGCAACCACCCGGCGCGCGGCTATCTGATACGCTCAGATCAATGTCCGCCACACCCCCTGCTCCTGCCTCCGTTGCCCCCGCGGTGACCGCCGAACCGCCAGCCATGTCCCCCGCGCTGATTGTGCTGGTGCTGTCCCTGCTGCTGGGCATCCAGCCCATCACCACCGACCTGTATTTGCCGGCGCTGCCGGCGCTCACCGAAGGTTTTGCCGCGCCCATGGCGCAGGCCCAACTCACGCTCACCGGGCTGCTGCTGGCGTTTGGCATTTCCCAGCTTTTCTGGGGTCCGCTGTCCGACCGCTTTGGCCGCCGGCCCATCCTGCTGTGGGGCTTGGGGGCCTACGTGCTGGCAGCCATAGGCGCCGCGTTGGCGCCTTCGATGGCGCTGCTGATCAGCTGGCGCATCGTGCAGGGCGCGGCCATGGGCGCGGCCGTCATGTGCGCGCGCGCCATCGTGCGCGACCTCTACACGCCGCTGGCCGGTGCACGCGCCATGTCTCGTGGCCTGAGCGGACTGGGCGTGATCGCCTGCCTGAGCGCGCCGCTGGGCGGCCTGCTCTCGGACGTATTCAACTGGCGCGTGGCGCTGCTGGCGCTGGCGGTGTTCGGCGCGGCGGCGCTGGCCATGATTGCCCTGCGTTTCGAGGAAAGCATCGTCCACAAGAACCCGCGCGCGCTGGAGCCGGCCACACTGGTGGGCACCTGGTGGGCGATTGTGCGCAACCCGACCTTTGTCGCGTTCTCGGCGCTGTCCACGGCTTCCTACGGCGGGCTGTTCACCTTTCTGGCCGCCTCGTCCTTTGTTTTCATCAAGGTGCTGGGCCTGTCCAAGACCGAATACGGCCTGGTGATGTTTTCGATGTCCTTCGTTTATGTGCTGGGCACCTTCTGGTGCCGGCGCCTGCTTCCGCGCTTTGGCGTGCGCCGTTCGGTGGCCATGGCCGGCGGGCTCACCCTCAGCGGCGGCCTGCTGATCAGCGCGCTGGCCTGGGCCGGTGTCCACAACGTCTGGGCCCTGCTGCTGCCCTACTACCTGTTCATCTTTGCGCACGGCGTGCACCAGCCCTGCAGCCAGAGCGGCGCCGTCAGCCCCTTCCCCGGCGCGGCGGGCGCTGCTTCGGCACTGAACGGCTTTCTGATGATGCTGGCAGCCTTTGCCATGGGCGGATGGTTGGGCAGCCACCTGGACGGCACGGTGTTTCCGCTGGCTTATGGCGTGTTGTTCTGGAGCGTCTGCATTGCACTGATTTCGTGGACGCTGGTGCAAAAACATGGCGAGCCGTCGGCGCTGGCCGCGCCCGCGCGCGCATGACAACCTCACGCTGGCTCGGACTGGCGGGACCGACAGCGTCGGGCAAAACCGCCGCGGCTTTCGCCATTGCCGAGCGCCACCCGGTGGAAATCATCAGCGTCGATTCCGCGCTGGTTTACCGCGGCATGGACATCGGCACGGCCAAGCCGACACCGGCCGAACTCGCCTTTGTTCCGCACCACCTGATCAACATCCGCGATCCGCTGCAGGCCTACAGCGCGGCCGAGTTTGTCGCCGACGCCACGCGCCTGATCGACGACATCACGGCGCGCGGCAAACTGCCGCTGCTGGTGGGCGGCACCATGCTGTACTTCAAGGCCCTGTTCGACGGGCTCGACGACATGCCCAAGGCCGACCCGGCGATTCGCGCCGCCCTGCTGGCCGAGGCTGGCGGGAAAGGCTGGCCCGCGCTGCACGCGGAGCTGGCCGCGGTGGATGCGGTGACAGCCGCGCGGCTGGCGCCCAATGACTCGCAGCGCATCTCCCGCGCGCTGGAGGTGTTCCGCCTGACGGGGCTGCCGCTGTCATCCTTCCAGAAAAAAAATGCTATCGAAAAAGTAGCTGGTGGCGCACTACCTATAAGGGCTGGAGCCCTGATTTCCCTTGAACCGCAAGACCGCGCCTGGCTGCACGAACGCATCGCCCGGCGCTTTGACGCCATGCTGGCCGCCGGTTTCCTGGACGAGGTGCAGGCGCTGCGGGAGCGCGGCGACCTGCACCCCGACCTGCCGTCCATGCGCTGCGTCGGTTACCGCCAGGCCTGGGAAGCTCTAGATGGTGCCTTTCCCATGAGCGAACTGCGCGAGCGGGGCATTGCCGCCACGCGCCAGCTCGCCAAGCGCCAGATCACCTGGCTGCGCTCCATGCCCGAGCGGCAGGTGGTCGCCTGTGACGCACAAGACGCGGTGCAGCAGGTGCAGGATCTGGTGAACAAAGCCTTATGAGCCTCATCGTCCAGAACCTCAGCAAACACTATGGCGACGTCGTGGTGTTCAACAACGTCTCGCTGCAGGTCGCACCCGGCGAGTTTGTCGCCATCGTCGGCGAGTCGGGCGTCGGCAAATCGACGCTGCTCAACTGCATGGCCGGGCTGGACAGCTGGGACGCCGGTTCGGTCCGCCTGGACGGCGTGGACCTCGGCGCGCTCGGCGACGACCAGCGTGCCCTGCTGCGCCGCGAAAAAGTCGGCTTCGTTTTCCAGGCCTTTCACGTGTTGCCGCACCTGGACGTGGCGCAAAACGTCGCCTTGCCCCTGTTGCTGCTCGGCCAGCACGACGACGAAAGGGTGCAGGCCATGCTCGCAGCCGTTGGCCTGGCAGGCCTGGGCGGGCGCCTGCCGCAACAACTCTCGGGCGGGCAGTTGCAGCGCGTGGCGATCGCACGCGCCCTGATCCACCGCCCGCGCCTGCTGCTGGCCGACGAACCGACCGGCAACCTCGACCCCACCACCGCCGCCAGGGTCATGGACGCGCTGGTCGCGCAAACCCGTGAACACGGCGCCTCACTGGTGCTGGTCACCCACTCGGAAACCGCTGCCGCGCGCGCCGACCGCGTGTTGCACCTGAGCAGCGAAGGCATCACGGGCTGACAGGGCGCGGCACTGCAGACGGCAGCTTGTCAATCCCGTCCCCGGCCCCAACTGCACATGAACTGCAACACGCCCGCCCGATGAACGCCGCCCCCGTCGAAACCCTGGAACTGCTGCCCGCCACCCCGCCGCGCCAGCTGTTTGTGCTGCTGCATGGCGCCGGCGGTTCGGCGGTGGACATGCTGGACCTGGCCACCCTGCTTGGCGAAGCTTTTGCCGAGGCCGCCATCGTGATGCCGGAAGGCGTCGAAGCCATCCACCTCGGCAAGACCGAACGCCACTGGTTTCCGGCCTTCGGGTTGACCGACGCGAACCAGGCCGAACGTGTGGCCCAGGCCGTGCCGGCGCTGGCACGCTTCATCCGCGAGCAGCAGGAACGTTTTGGCATCCTGCAGACCGACACCGCGCTGGCCGGCTTTTCGCAGGGCGCCACCATGGCGCTGGCGCTCAGCGACCAGCACGACGGCCTGGTCGGCCGCGTGCTGGCCTTCTCGGGACCTTACGCTGCCTGGCCTGACAAGGCGCCCGCTCTCACCACCATCCACCTGCTGCATGGCCAGCTCGACACCGTGGTACCGGCGCGGCTGGCCCGGCAGGCCTATGCCGAGCTGATGGCGCTGGGCGCCGATGCCACCTGCGACATTGCCTCGACCGTTGCCCATGAATTGCACCCGGCATTGATGGAGCAGGCCGTTCACCGCCTGCAAACCTGCGTGCCGTTGCGTTTCTGGCGCTCGGCCTGACGAAGGCCTGTTAACGCCGCTTTCCGTCCGCTGCAGTGCCCTCTTTTTGAAGCCGATTTGAGATTTATCAAGGACAGATGGCGCGCCGGACACTATATTAAAAACGTATCTTGCGGGTTTTGCTCAGCGAAGCCGGTGGGTACGGAGCTGGGGGGGTCGAGCAATCGATCCGAGTTCCGGTGTGTTCCACCGGGACGGATGAGGACGTCCCCAGACGAGTCAGCCCGACACACTGACCCGGGGTCCTCACCACAGCCGCCAGCCCCTGAAAAGGCTGGCGGGTCAGTTTCAGGGGCTGTATCCATGCCGCACCTCTCGGACAAGCTGACATTCCTGAAACGGTCCACGGCCTACGGCGGTGCCGCGCCTCCCCCCGAATGCATCGAAACCCACATGTCCTGGGTGTTTCTGGTCGGCGACAAGGTCTACAAGCTCAAGAAGCCGGTGCGTTTTCCCTTCCTCGACTTCACCACCCTGACGGCGCGTGAGTTTTATTGCCGCGAAGAAGTCAGGCTGAATCGGCGCCTGGCCCCTGGCGTCTACCTGGGACTGATGGCACTGCAATGGCATGACGGCGTCTTCGAACTGCTGCCGGAAGCGCAAGCGCGTTTGCAGACACCGGCCAACAGCCCTGGTGACACCGTCGACTGGCTGGTCTGCATGCGGCGCCTGCCCGGGGACCGAATGCTGGACCAGCTGATCACGCAAGGGCGTGTTGCGCCTGAGGATATCGACGCGCTGATCGCCGTGCTGGGCGCGTTTTACCGCAGCGCACCAGTCGTGGCACTGAGCCCGGAAGACTACCTGGCCCGCTTCCAGTACGAACAGGCCGCCAACCGGGAGGTCCTGCTGCGGCCGCAGTTCCAGCTGCCCGATGCCGCGCTGGCCATCGACCGGCTGGACCTGGCCCTGGCGCAGGGCGCCGACCTGCTGCGCGAGCGCGCCTGCGGCCAGCGCGTGCTCGACGGACACGGCGACCTGCGCCCCGAACACGTGTGCCTGCTCCAGCCCCCGGTGGTCATCGACTGCCTCGAGTTCAACCCGCAGCTGCGCCAGGCCGATCCTTTTGATGAACTCGCGTACCTCGGCATGGAATGCGAAGTGGCGGGCGCGCCGTGGATTGGGCAGCGCCTCGCATCAGGGTGCGCCGCCGCCCTGGGGGACGCCCCTCCCCCGGCGCTGATGCACCTGTACACCGCCTACCGCGCCCTGGTACGCGCCCGTCTGGCCATGGCGCATCTGCTTGACCCCGTGCCACGCCTGCCCGACAAGTGGCCGCCGCGCGCCGGCCGGTACATCGCCTGCGCCATGGCGGCGCTGGACACCTTGGCCGGGCCGGCAAACCGTGCGCCCGTCATCGCTGCCATGTCGCATGGGTCGCGCTGACCGCCCGCGCAAACAGCGGCGCGGCGGACACCACATGCAGCTTGCTGCGTACCGCGGCCGTCGCCGGCAGGCGAAAGGCCGGCACGCTGTCGGTCACGACGATGCTGGCGATGCTGTCATCCCCCAGCACCTCGCCCGCCTGGCCTGTGAAAAGACCGTGCGCCGCAAACGCCAGCACCTCGCGCGCGCCCGCATGGCGCAACGCCACGGCCGCACGTTTCATGGTCTCGCCGCTGGCAATCAGGTCATCGAGCAGCAGCACGGTGCTGCCGTTCACATCACCGGCCACCAGGTTCTCGCTGCTGACCACGCCGGCGCTGCGGCGCTTGTCCACCATGGCAAAGCCGACAGGCCGCTGCAAGGCATGCTCCAGCGACTCGCGCCACAGCTGCGCCCGCTTCACGCCGCCGGGGTCCGGCGAAGCCACGGCCAGCGGCCCTTCACCAACCAGTTTGGGCACCAGGCCGTCAAAAGCCCGGTGTGCTTCCAGATGCAGGGTGGTGCAGCGAAAGGCGTTCTGGAAGGCCGCCACGTTGTGGGCCTCGAGCGCGATCAGTTGCCCTGTGCCGACCGCATCGAACAGCTGTGCGACATACCGCAGGGTGACCGGGTCAAAAGGCTTGGTCTGCCGGTCCTTGCGGGCATAGGCCAGGTAGGGCACCACCGCCGTCACCCGCGCTGCGCCATGCTCGCGCAAGGTGGCCATGAACATCAGCAGATGGCAGAGCTTGTCATGCGGGCTGTCCACCGGCCCGCCATGCAGGCTGTGGATCACGTAGGCGTCCCGGCCGCGCGGGTCTACCAGGGGCCGGAGCTTGTGCTCGCCGTCCTCGAAGCCCCGGTCTTCGTGAGGCGCCAGCGGCACAGCCAGACCATCTGCCAATGCCTGCGCAAAGGTGGTGTCGGAATCCAGCGAAAAAAGCAGCATGGCCCAGTTCCTTCCCCGGGTGCCGGCACGCCACAGGCGGCCGCAGGTTGTACCGATCAAACCAGCCATTGTTCAAGAGGCCACCCAGCCTGCGTTGACAAAGGTCAAGCCGGCAGTGTTTTTACCTGGCACTGCGGACAGGGCGGCAAACATCGCGTTGCTGATCACACCCCTTTTGCGGATGGTCAAACCCGACTTCGACGCCCAGGCGCATAAATGAAGGCCAGAGCACACCCCGCCTTCCTCTGCCACCATGGACAACCATTGGGAACACTTCGAGCACGGCGCCGACATCGGCGTGCGCGGCCTGGGCGCGACCAAGGCCGCCGCCTTCGAGCAAGCGGCGCTGGCGCTGACGGCCGTGATCACCGACCCGCCCCGCGTTGTCCCGGTCACGACCGTGCACATCCGTTGCACGGCGCAGGACGACGAGTTGCTGCTGGTCGAGTGGCTCAATGCACTCATTTACGAGATGGCTGTGCGCCGCATGCTGTTTGGCCGCTTCCATGTGGCGCTTGACGGTACCCGCCTGGAGGCACAAGCCACCGGTGAGCCGGTGTCGGTGCAGCGCCACCAGCCGGCGGTCGAGATCAAGGGTGCGACCTACACCGCCTTGCGTGTTGCCCCTTCTGACGGCGGCTGGCTGGCGCAAACCGTGGTGGATGTTTAAGTACGGCCAGAACCATGGACCTGAAGCTTTTGAAACAACACGCGCCCTGTGCCTGGGAAATCCCGGCGCAGGGAAAGATGCGTGTGCCGGCCATGATCTATGCGAGCGAAGAACTGGTGCGTGCCATGGACCACAAGGTCTGGGAGCAGGCGGTCAACGTGGCCATGCTGCCGGGCATTGTGGGCGCCTCGTACGTGATGCCCGACGCCCACTGGGGTTACGGCTTCCCGATAGGCGGCGTCGCGGCGTTTGACGCCGATGCCGGCGGCGTGGTGTCGGCCGGCGGCGTGGGGTTTGACATCTCCTGCGGCGTGCGCTGCCTGCACACCGGGCTGCGCCGCGAACACATCCTGGCCGTGCAAAACAAGCTCGCCGACACGCTGTTTGAGCGCATCCCGGCGGGTGTCGGCAGCACCGGGGCCATCCGGCTGGGCAGCGCGCAGATGGACGCCATGCTCAGCGGCGGCGCGAAGTGGGCGGTCGGGCGTGGCTGGGGCACCAGCGCCGACCTGGAACGCATCGAGGAGCACGGCCAGATGCTGCACGCCAAACCCAAGTTTGTTTCGGAGCAGGCCAAGAAGCGCCAGCGCGAGGAAATGGGCACGCTGGGCAGCGGCAACCACTACCTGGAAGTGCAGGAGGTGACCGCGGTGTACGACGAGGCCATTGCGGCGGCCTACGGCCTGCAGCCCGGCGACGTGGTGCTGATGATCCACTGCGGCTCGCGCGGGCTGGGCCACCAGATCGGCACCGAGTTCCTGCGCCGCATGGTCGTGGCGGCCCCCAGCCACGGCTTGGTGCTGCCCGACCGCGAACTGGCCTGCGCGCCCCTGCATTCCGACCTGGGCCAGGAATACCTGGGCGCGATGCGCGCCGCCATCAACTGCGCGCTGGCCAACCGGCAGATCCTGACCCAGCTGGTGCGTGACGTGTTCGCCGACCTGCTGCCTTCGGCCCGACTGCCGGTGTTGTACGACGTGTCGCACAACACCTGCAAGCTGGAGACGCACAAGGTCGATGGCCGCCAGCGCGAACTGTATGTGCACCGCAAGGGCGCCACGCGCGCCTGGGGCCCCGGCCACCCCGAACTGCCGCAGGCCTTGCGCGCCTCGGGCCAGCCGGTGCTGATTGGCGGCTCGATGGGCACGGGCTCCTATGTGCTGGCGGGCACCGCGGCCTCGGAATCCCTGGCGTTTTCGTCCGCCTGCCATGGCGCGGGGCGGGCCATGAGCCGGAACCAGGCGCTCAGGAACTGGGACGGCCGCACCGTGGTCGACGACCTCGCCCGGCGCGGCATCCTGGTGCGCAGCCCCTCCATGCGCGGCGTGGCCGAGGAAGCGCCCGACGCCTACAAGGACGTGAACGCGGTCGTCGATGCAGCCGACGCGGCCGGCCTGGCGCGCAAGGTGGCGCGGCTGGAGCCGCTGGTGTGTGTCAAGGGTTGAGACATGGGTGCCAGCAAGGACCTGCTGACCCTCTGGCTCGCCGGCGACGTGATGACCGGGCGCGGCATCGACCAGATCCAGGCGCACGCCGTTGCGCCGGAGCTGTACGAGAGCTGGGTGCACGACGCACGCGAGTACGTGCGGCTGGCCGAGCGTGTCAGCGGGCCGGTGCCGGCACCGGTGGCGCCGGACTATATCTGGGGCGACGCGCTGGCCGAGATCGAACGGCGCGAGCCGGCGCTGCGTATCGTCAATCTGGAGACGGCGATCACGACGGCCAGTGAACCCTGGCCCGGCAAGGGCATTCACTACCGCATGCATCCGGCCAACATCGGCTGCCTCACGGCCGCGCGCATTGACGGCTGCGTGCTGGCCAACAACCATGTGCTGGACTGGGGGCGGGCGGGACTGGCCCAGACCCTGCACACCCTGCGGCAGGCCGGCATCCACACAGCAGGCGCCGGAAGCCATCTGGAGGCCGCCTGCGCACCCGCCGTCTGGCCTCTCGGTGAAAACGCGCGCCTGCTGGTGTTTTCCTGGGCGGCGCCGGACAGCGGCGTACCGTCGGACTGGGCCGCCACACCGGGCAATGCTGGGGGCCACGCCGGCGTCGCCCTTCTGCCCGCGTGGGACGAGGCCAGCGCACAGCGGGTTGCCGCACAGGTGGCCCGGCAGCGCCGGGCCGGGGACCTGGTCGTGGTCTCGCTGCACTGGGGCGGCAACTGGGGCGCCGAGGTACCCCGGCTGCACCGCCGTTTTGCGCGGCACCTGATCGACCTGGGCGCGGCCGATGTGATCCACGGCCATTCGTCGCACCCTCCGCGGCCTGTCGAGGTATACCGCGGGCGGCTCATTCTGTATGGCTGCGGCGACCTCATCAACGACTATGAAGGCATCTCGTCCGGGGAGCGTTTTGACGCCAGCGCCGTGTGCCTGTATTTTGTGCAGCTCTCGCGCGAGACCGGCGCGCTGCAGCGGCTCGACATCGTGCCCATGCAGCTGCGCTGCCTGCAGCTCAGGCACGCCGACGCCGCGGCGCGGCAGCGCCTGCAATCGCTGCTGGAATCCGGGGACCGGGAATCAGGCACAGGGTTGGAACCGCAGGCCGACGGAAGCTGGCAACTCAGGTGGTGATGGGCCTATTGCCTCATCTTGCGTTCGCGTTTGCCTTCGCTGTCGACGGTGCCCACCAGCAGGCCCAGTTCCTCGGACAGGACGCCGAGCACATCGTCGAGTGTCACCACGCCTATCAGTTCATCCAGGCCGCCCACGACCGGAATGCGGCGCACCCCCTTGCGGCGCATGCTGCGCATCAGGTCGATCAGCGAGTCGTCCTCGCGTGCGGTGACCAGATCGGTGGTCATCACGTCGTCAACGGTCAGGGTCGAGGCATCGAGCCCCCGCGCAACCACGGCAGTCACGATGTCACGGTCAGTGAGTACACCCACCACGATGCGCCGGCCTTCCACCTCATCGACCACCACGAGACAGCCAACATGGTTGTCCCGCATCAGGCGCGCCGCCCCGTCCACGGGCGTCGTCCGGAAAGCGATAGTCACACTGCGTGTGCAGATTTCTCCTGTCGTCAAACGTTCACCCATGCTTTTCTCCTGGTTGCCGGGACATGTCACATCCTGTCAATTCCTGTCCATTCCTGTTAATTCCTGTCCCTTCGTGTTGGTCGCTCAACCCATACCGTGTTTGCCCAGGCTCACGCGCCGGGCCTGCAGCCCCTGGCTGCCGGCCTCGGGAAGGAACTGCACGGCGCTGCCGGTCTGCACGTGTTCAAAAGGCGTGCCGGCCACGTTGTCGCGGCTGAAGTAATACTCGTTGCCATCGGGGGTGCGGATGAAGCCGAAGCCGCCCTCACCGTCCAGGCGCACCACCTCGCCATGCAAGGGCACGGCATGCTGCTTTTCATGCCCCCTGCGCTGGCGCACCACGTCTTCGATCTGGCGCTTCATGTTGTCGAAGGCGTCCCGCAAGGCGACATACACATCCTCATCCTGGACCCGGTTCGCCACGAGTTCATGGCCGGGCAGCGTGAGGTCGATGTGCACGCTGTAAGGCCGCCCCTGGTGCTGGTGCTTTTGCGCCAGCTCGATGGCAACCCGGCAGCTCATGATGTCTGGTGCAAACGTCTCCAGTCGGTGGGCATGCTCGCGTGCACGGGCCTCCAGCGCGTCGGAAGGCGCCAAGCCGCGAAACTGGATATGAACCGGAATCTGCATCGTCGTCCCCAGTGAATAACAGATGTTTCCATTGTGGGCAGCCGCTGAAAAAGAAATTTGCGATTTATCAATGCAGGCCCACAAATCCGGCCAGTCGCCAGCGGCCCCTTCACGGCCGACGGACCGGCGTACGCGGTGTTTCTGGCGCTCCGGGGAAGCCAGCCCCCTGAAGGATGCTCCATGACATTGGCACGTAGAGTGTCCTGATACATTGCGGCTTCATTCACACAAAACTGCACGGCGCGAAACAGGAACCAGCTCGATGCAAAAACAAACCAGCCAGCAGAAGGATCGTGAACACTGGGGCCCCGGCAGGGGCTTCCTGCTGGCGACACTCGGGTCCGCCGTGGGAATCGGCAACGTCTGGCGCTTCTCCTACGTGGCGGGAGAAAACGGCGGCGGTGCGTTTCTTCTCGTCTATGTTGTGATGGTGCTTCTCGTCGGTGTGCCCTTGCTGCTGGGGGAATTCGCCCTGGGCCGCAGTACCCAGCGCGAAGGTGCGGGGGCCATGGAAATGCTGGCGCCCGACTCGCGATGGAGGCGCGTGGGGCTGTTGGGCGTTTTTGTCGCCAGCATGATCCTGGCCTACTACGCGGTGATCGCCGGCTGGGTCCTGAAATATTTCTCGCTGTACCTCGGTGGCAGCGCGCAGGAATTCGCAGTGGCAGGTTTCGCCGGCGGGTTTCGCAGCTTCATTGCGCAGCCGGTCGAACCGCTGGTCTGGCAGCTTGCCGTCATGGCGCTGACGGTTGCCGTCGTCGCCGGTGGCATTGAGCGTGGCATTGAGGCTGTCAGCAAACTCCTGATGCCGGCCCTGGGCTTGCTGCTGCTGGCACTGGCCGTCCACAGCGCCACCCTGCCCGGCTTCCAGCGCGGCCTGGCCTTTCTGTTCAGCCCCGACTGGACGGCGCTGACGCAACCCAAGGTCTATCTGGCTGCGCTCGGCCAGGCATTTTTCTCGATGGGACTGGCCATGGGGGTGATGATCACCTACGGCAGCTACCTGCCCACCAAGCGCCGCTTGCCCGGCGCCGTGCTGACCATCGCCCTGGGCGACACGCTGTTCGCCGTGACGGCCGGCTTGATCATTTTTCCTGCCGTCTTCAGCTTCGGACTGAACCCGGCCCAGGGTCCCGCCCTGGCTTTTGTGGTGCTGCCGGAGGTTTTTTCCCAGATGCCCTGGGGGGCGTGGGTCGGAGCCGCCTTCTTTGCGCTGCTGGCCATCGCGGCCCTGACCTCGGCGGTGTCGCTGCTCGAAGTGCCGGTGGCCTTCGCCATGCAACGCTTCGGCTGGTCACGCCCGCTTGCCAGCCTGGGATTCGGAAGCCTCATCTTCGTCCTGGGTATCCCCGCTTCGCTGGGGTACGGCCCCTGGGCCGGCCTGACAACGACGGGCGGTCGGGGAATTCTCGACCTGATGGACTTCATCACGGCCGACATCCTGCTGCCCCTGAACGGCCTGTTGATCGCGCTGTTCCTGGGCTGGATCTGGCCGCGTCGCGATGCGCTGGCGGCCAGCGACCTGGACAACAGCCTCGCGGGCCGGCTCTGGCACGCCAGTTTGCGCTACGCCGTGCCCTTGCTGGTGACCCTGGTCCTTGTCAGTGGTGTGTGGGGCGCGTGACGTTTCGCGCAGGCGGCATGGCGGGTCCTGCCGCGCCATGTACTTCTGTGGTGATGGAATCTGCCGCCGGATCAACGCCGGGGTTCGTACAGATTGATGCAGATCAAGCGTGCTGCCTGGAAATGATTCAGCATCAGCACAAGCACCGTCGCCTCACGTCGCCTCACGAGGTGACAGCAGCGCTTCACCTTCCAGGAGAATTTTGACCATGACGACGATTCACAGCATCGTGGCTGCCACCGATTTTTCACCCGGCTCGGATGCAGCCGTCGAACGCGCTGTGCAAATCGCCCTGGCGCACGGCGCACCGCTGCGCTTGCTGCATGCGTTCGAGGTGAGCGCCTGGCACAGCCTGAAGGGCGTTTTCGACGCCAAGCGCCTGACCATGGACCCGCCTGCGGATGTGCGCATGCAGCAGCGCCTGACCGCCCTGGCGGCAGCGCTGGCCGAACGGACCGGGCTTCAGGTGGACGCCCGCTTCAACATCGGCGACCCGGACAGCGCGATCAAGGCTTATGTAGCGGCCCATGCGACCTCGCTCGTCGTGATTGCGTCACGTGCCGACCCCGCCGTGCCGGGCGTGGGCAGTACCACGTCAAAAGTCGTCCGCTCGCCGGCCTGTCCGGTGCTCGTCGTGCGTTTGACCCCGTCCCACCCCTACGGCAAGGTACTCACGGCCGTCGATTTGCGTGAAGTATCCATGCGTGCTGCGTTTACCGCCGTCGCCCTGTTCCCGGCATCGCAGCACCACCTGCTCATGGCGATGGACCCTGCGCTGGATCACGCCCTGCGGCTGGGCGACGTGACGAAGGAGCAGGCGCAGGTACTGCGGGAGTCCATGCACACCGAAACGGTGCAGCAGATGGACCGGCTGGCACGGGAACTGAGCGGGGCTGCGCAGCATCCGGTGGCGGCCGAAGTGGTCAACGCCCTGCCGGCACGGGCCCTCATCGAACAGGCGCAAGTGCTTCCCGCAGACTGCGTGGCGGTGGGCCACCACGGCCAGGGTGCGCTTGAGGCGCTCTTCCTGGGCAGCACCGCCCAGCACGTGCTGCACCACACCTTGCGCGACGTGTTGGTGGTTCCCTAAGAACCTCTTCACGGCCTGCAAGGGGCCACTGGCACTGTCGCAGGCAGCTCAGCGCCCGGTCAGCAGGTCGGCATACCGCGCCAGATCCACATTGCCGCCGCTCACAATCACGCCGACCCGGGCGCCCTTGATCGCCGCCGCGTCGATGTAGGCGCCGGCAAAGGCCAGGCAGCCGGTGGGCTCCACCACCATCTTCATGCGTTCTGCAAAAAAGCGCATTGCCTCGACCAGCTGCGCATCACTGACGGTCAGGATGTCGTCCACATCGCGGCGGATGATGCCGAAGGTGTACTCGCCCAGGTGCTGGGTCTGCGCGCCGTCGGCGATGGTCTGGGGCACGGGAATGTGCACGATGCGGCCGGCACGCAGCGACTGCTGCCCGTCGTTGCCGGCTTCGGGCTCGACCCCGTAAACCTTGCACTGCGGCGCCAGCGCGCGGGCGGCCAGTGCCGAGCCGCTGGTCAGCCCGCCGCCGCCGGTGCACACGTACAGGCGGTCCAGCGGGCCGGTTTCCTCGAACAGCTCTTTCGCCGCCGTGCCCTGGCCGGCGATCACATCGGGGTGGTCGTAGGGCGGGATCAGCGTCATGCCGCGCTCCGCCGCCAGGCGCAGGGTCAATGCCTCGCGGTCTTCGGTGAAGCGGTCGTACAGCACCACCTCGGCGCCGTAGCCGCGTGTGGCCGCCAGCTTGGCAGCCGGTGCGTCCTGCGGCATCACGATCAGCGCCGGCATGCCCAGCAGCCGCGCCGACAGCGCCACGGCCTGCGCATGGTTGCCCGAGGAAAACGCGATGGCGCCGGCCTTGCGCTGCGCGGCATCAAACTTCGACAGCGCATTGAAGGCACCGCGAAACTTGAAGGCGCCCATGCGCTGGAAGTTCTCGCACTTGAAGAAAAACTGCGCGCCCCAGCGTGCATCGGCGGTGGCTGACCGCAGCACCGGTGTGTGATGCGCATGGCCTGCGATCCGCGCGGCGGCGGCAACAACATCGTCGTAGGTAGGGAGCTGCATGGCGATTGGGCTTTCATTCAATGGCTGGAAAGACCATAGCTTAATCACCGTTGGCACACTGGGAGGCACAATCAGCCGCATGCTCGCCCTTCTTTCCACCTTCTCCTGGCAGGAGCTGCTGCACCACAAGTGGCGCAACGCGGCGGCCGTGGTGGCCGTCATGCTCGGTGTGGCGCTGGCGTTTTCGGTGCAACTGATCAATGCCTCGGCCTTAGCCGAGTTTTCGCAGGCCGTGCGTTCGGTCAACGGCCAGCCCGACCTGGAGCTGCGCGCGGTGCGCGGCGGGTTTGACGAAGCGGTCTACGCGCGGGTCGCCAACCACCCGCAGGTGGCGCTGGCCAGCCCGGTGCTGGAGTTCAGCACCTACGCCGTCGCCATGAATGGGCAGCGGGTGGCCTTGCGCGTGGTCGGTGTCGATGCGCTGGTGGTCGCCGCGCTGGCACCGGCCCTGATGCCCGTGCCCTCGGCCGGGGCCGAACGCCTGGCCCTGCTCGCCCCCGGCGCGGTTTTCCTCAACGCGGCAGGGCGGCAAAACCTGCCCGGCGAACGGCTGCAGTTGCAAAGCGGCCTGCAGTTGCTGGACGCCCGGGTGGCCGGCAGTATCAGCGCCAGCGGTGCGGCGCTGGCGGTGATGGACATAGGCGCGGCGCAGGAACTGTTTGGCCGGCTCGGCCAGCTCTCGCGCATCGACATCCGCCTGCAGCCTGGTGCCGACCGTGCCGCTTTCATCACCTCGCTGCAACTGCCGGCCGGCATCACGGCCACCGAGCCGGGCGACGACGCGCAGCGCGTGAGCAACCTGTCGCGGGCCTACCGCGTCAACCTCACCGTGCTGGCGCTGGTGGCGCTGTTCACCGGCGCCTTCCTGGTGTTTTCGGTGCTGTCGCTGAGCGTGGCCAAACGCGCGCAGCAGTTTGCCCTGCTCGGCGTGCTGGGCCTGACCGGCCGCGAACGCCTGCGCCTGGTGCTCTGGGAGTCGGCGCTGCTGGGCACGGTCGGCAGCGCCGCCGGCATTGCGCTGGGCACGGCGCTGGCCGCGCTGGCGCTGCGGGTGCTGGGCGGCGACCTGGGCGGCGGCTACTTTTCCGGTGTGGCCCCGGCCCTGCAGTGGAATGCGGGCGCGGCCGTGGTGTACGGCCTGCTCGGCGTGGCCGCGGCGCTGGTGGGCGGCTGGTGGCCGGCGCGCGCCGCGCAAAAGCTGCCGCCGGCGCAAACCCTCAAGGGCCTGGGCGCACCACCGGCCGGCGGCACGCCGTACCGGCTCAGCCTGCTGCTGATGGCCGCCGCCGGCCTGCTGGCCTTGACGCCGCCGGTCTTTGGCATTGCACTCGGCGCCTACCTGTCGGTCGGGTTGCTGCTGGTCGGCGGCATCAGCGCGCTGCCCTGGCTGATTGCCCTGCTGTACGACCGCATCGCCCCGCATGTGTCGCGCCGCCTGCTGCCGCTGCTGGCGGTGGAACGCGCGCGCCGTGTGCGCGGCAGTGCGGCAGTGGCCGTCAGCGGCGTGGTCGCCTCGTTGAGCCTGGCCGTGGCGCTGACGGTGATGGTGGCGAGTTTTCGCGACTCGGTCACCCACTGGCTGGACGTAGTGCTGCCGGCCGACCTGTATGTGCGCACGGCCAGCTCCACCGCCGCCAGCGACACGGTGTTTTTCTCGCCGGCGTTTGTGCAGGCGCTCGCGCAGCTGCCGGGCGTGGCGCGCCTGGGCACGCTGCGCGTGAGCTCCCTGCTGCTGGACCCCAACCAGCCCGCGGTGGCGCTGATTGCGCGCGACCTGCAGGACCCCGCCGGCAGCCTGCCACTGGTGGGCAGCGCGCTGCCGGTGCCGGCCGGTCACGTGGCGATTTATGTGAGCGAGCCCATGGTCGACCTGTACGGCGCCCGCCCGGGTACCGTGTTCGCCCCGCTTTCACAGTCTTTTACGGCTCTGGCCCTTGATGGACGGGCGCAAGCAGCTATGAATTCAGGAGCAAACGAAGCGACACCCAGGAAGGATCCGCGCAGCGAAGGGCCGCCCCGAGCAAGCGACGGCCCCCTGGTCGGGCATCCTTCGACAGGCTCAGGACGAACGGAAACACGGGGCGACAAGCGTGGGGGCGAACAGTTCTACGTGGCCGGTGTCTGGCGTGACTACGCGCGCCAGTTCGGCGCCATTGCCATGGACAGGCGCGACTTTGAAGCCCTCACCGGCGACCGGCGCGTGAACGACCTGGCCTTGTGGCGCGCGCCCGGCGCGGGCGACGCGCAACTGCAGCAGGCCGTGCGCGCGCTGGCGCAGGCGCAGACGGGTTCGGGCGAGCTGATCGAGTTTGCGTCCAGCGGCCAGATCCGCGCCACTTCGCTGCGCATTTTCGACCGCAGCTTCGCCGTGACTTACTGGCTGCAGGCCGTGGCCATTGCGATCGGCCTGTTCGGCGTGGCGGCCAGCTTCAGCGCGCAGGTGCTGGCGCGGCGCAAGGAGTTTGGCCTGCTGGCCCACCTGGGGCTGACGCGCCGGCAGATTCTCACGCTGGTGGCCGGTGAAGGCGCCGCCTGGACACTGGCTGGCGCGCTGGCCGGGCTGGGCCTGGGCCTGGCCGTGTCGCTGGTGCTGGTGCATGTGGTCAACCCGCAAAGCTTTCACTGGACCATGGACCTGGCCCTGCCCTGGGCGCGGCTCTTGGGCCTGTGCGCGGCGGTCATCCTGGCTGGCACCGTCACCGCCTGGCTGGCCGGGCGCGCAGCGGCGGGCAAGGATGCTGTGTTGGCCGTCAAGGAAGACTGGTAGGCCGGTTCGCCAGCTTTGCGGCCGGCTGTTTGCTGCCGGCTATGCAGCGGCAGTGGGCGATGCGCGCTTTCTTTTGCTTACCAACATGACGCTTTGAAGGCGGCATTGTCATCACAACGCCGCATGATCGGCCTACGATGAACACATCACTCAACAAGGCATCACCATGGCGCCCGCTCAATACCGCATTGAAAGCAGGAACACGCTAAGAGGCAGCCTGCTCCCGCCCAACACCCTCCGGCAACTCTACGCAGACCGCTCACTGGCCGTGGCCGTCGCGGTCAAAAGCCTGGCCGACCCGACCTGCCAGGAGATCCGTGTGGTGCACGTCGCCAGCGGCGAAATTGTTTTCCAGACGGCGCCGAGGCACTGACCCCCGTCAAGCCTGGCGGAACTGCGCCAGCGTCAGCAGCAGGTTGCGGGTGGCGCCGTCCACCGCTTCCAGCGGCCTGTGTGCCACCGCGGTGTGGCGCGTCAAGGCGGGCTTGAGCGGAACCACCTGCACCCCTTGGTGCAACTGCTCACCAGCATGTTCCAGCGGCAGCATCGCCGCGCCGTAACCCGCGGCCACCAGGCTTTTCATGGCCTCGTTGTAGTTGAGCTCGATGCGGGTGCGCGGGCTCAGGCCCGCGTCGGCAAACCACTCCATGGTCAGGCGGTACATCTGCGTGGTCGAGTCGTTGAAGATCAGCGGCCGCGCGGCCAGCCATTGCGGCGTGATGCGTTTGGGCACGGTCCATGCCCGGGGCACAAAGGCCATCATCGGGTCGCTGCGCCAATGCGTCATGACAATGCCGGGCCGGTCCGCCTGCGGCAGGGCCACCAGCCCCACATCCAGCGTGCCCTGGCTGAGCCGCTCCATGGACTGCGTCGAGCCCAGGATGCTGACCTCGACATCAATGTCCGGGTGGGCGCGTTCCATGGCCTTGAGCACCTCGGGCAGCAGGTAGACCAGCACGCCGGTCGAGCTGCCCAGCCGCACGCGGCCGGTGCGGCCCTCGACATGGCGCTGCACGGCGTCCACCGCGTCGTCGGCATCGCGCAGCAGGCGCCTGGCGCGCTCAACCAGCACCACGCCGGCCGCGGTGGGCTCCACCTTTCTGCCGCCGCGCAGCACCAGCGTTGCCCCGAGCCGGCTTTCCAGCTCGCTGATGTGCAGGCTCACGGTGGGCTGGGCCAGGTGCAGCGCGCGCGCGGCCGCCGAAAAGGTGCCGAGGTCGGTGATGGCCACCAGGGTGCGGAGTTGGTCAAGATTCAGTTCGCGCATCAGAAATCCTGATAGTTTTGATCAGAAAACTCAACTTCCACAATACCACGATCCACCGCACCATCGGGGACTTCCATCTCAGGAGTACCGCCATGCTGCACAAGACCCTCGTCCTCCCCTTCGCCGCCTTGGCGCGCGGACTTGCACGACGGCTGCAGCCCAGGCCAGGCGGGCCGGTGCAGGACAAGGGGTTGCGGCAAAGCCGTGCCGAGCTGGAGCAGATGAGTACGCGGGAGCTGAACGACCTGGGCATAAGCCGTGGCGACATTCCCGCCCTGCTCGACGACCCGGCGGGCTGGCGCAGGGACAGGCATTGTTAATGGCTTTGATGTCCTCGTGATTCAGGACACCCCGCCCTTCCGGCCGATGGTGATGTTTTCGCGACTCACGACACCCCACCCGTTCGGGCTGAGCCTGTCGAGGCCTGTCCTGAGCTTGACGAAGGGCCCTTCGACAAGCTCAGGGCGAACGCGAGCAAGGGGCCAGGCGGCCGGTCAGTGGGTGATGGCCACCAGCACGCTGCAGGGCGCGTGTTCGATCAGCGACTTGGACACCGAACCGCGCCACCAGCGCGCCGCCCAGCCATCCAGATGTTTGTGACCCACGACGATCAAATCGGCGTTGATCTTTTTCGCGTACTTGGTGATTTCGTCGACGGTTTCACCAACCACCACCTCCCCTTTGGCCTGGTGGCCCGCGCCGGCGAGCTGGCGCAAGCCCTCGTCCAGAATGCCTGTGTATTTTTCCTTCTCGTGTTCGGCCAAACTTCTGTCGTACACGCCGCCTTCCACACCGATCAGGTCCATGTAAAGCGGCGTCACGGCAATCAGGGTCAGCGAGGCCTGGCTCCACTGCGCAATCTCCTGGCAGTCCAGCAGCGCCTTCTGCCCCGCCTTGGAGCCGTCATACGCCAACAAAATTTGCTTGTACATGGGTGCATCTCCTGCAGAGAGTCAAAGGGAAAGGTTTCATCAACGCTTCAAGGATAGACCTTACACCCGGCCCTCGCAACCCGGTGTTGTCCCGCACACCGGCCGTGCTTGCTGCGAAAATGATTCGATGCGCCGTCCCGCCACACCCGCCCCTCTTTCGCACAGCCCGGTGCGCCGCCGCCTGTTGCAGGCACTGGCTGCAGGCATGGCGGCCGGCGCCCGCCCGGCCTTCGCACTGCCCGCCAGGGTGCTGCAGTTTCCGCGCGACTTTGGTGCACACCCCGACTTTCGCACCGAGTGGTGGTACATCACCGGCGCCGTCAGTACCGGCACGCCTATCTTCGGCTTCCAGTTGACCTTTTTCCGCTCGCGCGTGGACGGCACGCAGGCCATGGCCTCGAAGTTTGCCGCCAGGCAACTGATTTTTGCGCACGCCGCCATCACCGATGTCCAGGGCAAGAAACTCTGGCACGACCAGCGCATTGCGCGCGAAGGTTTCGACATCGCCAGCGCCGACACCCAGGGCATGGCCCTCAAGCTGCGCGACTGGACGCTGAACAGCGATGGCAAGACCCACACCGCAAAACTCCCAGCCACCGACTTCAGCCTGGACCTGCAGTTCACCGAAACCCAGCCGCTGCTGCTGCAGGGCAACCAGGGCCTGTCGCGCAAGGGCCCGGAAGCGAAGCAAGCCAGTTACTACTACAGCCTGCCGCAACTGGCGACGCGCGGCGCACTGACCGTCAAAGGCCAGAAGTTCGAGGTCACGGGCAAGGCCTGGCTGGACCATGAATGGAGCGAAGAGATCCTGCACCCCGATGCCACCGGCTGGGACTGGATAGGCATGAACCTGGACGACGGCAGCGCCCTCACCGCTTTCCGTTTGCGTGACAAACAGGGCCAGGCGCTTTGGGACGGCGGCTCGTTTCGCTCCGCCAGTGGTGCACTCCACATCTTCAGCCGCGGCGAGGTGATCTTCCAGCCGCTGCGCCGCTGGAAAAGCCCGTTGAGCCAGGCCAGCTACCCGGTCGAATGGCTGGTGCGCACGCCGGCCGACGTCTACACCGTGCGTGCCGTCATCGACAACCAGGAGCTCGACAGCCGCCAATCCACCGGCGCGATCTACTGGGAAGGCCTGAGCGAGCTGATAGACAGCAACGGCAAGATCGTCGGGCGCGGCTACCTGGAGATGACGGGTTACGCTTCGCCGCTGCGGCTGTAACGCGCATCGCCCTGCCTCAAATCTGCCCCCACGTGCCGAGCTCGATCACGCAGTTGTCGGCGGGCAGAAGATGTCGGCAACGCTACCCTTTCTCAAGCGACGGCGGAGCGACGTGGGAAACAAATTGGGTGATGACGTTCACGCGTGCGGACTGATCGCCTGCAAAGCGTCACGGGTGCGCGTGGCCTGCTGACGGATTGTCTTCAGGGCCACCACCATGCATGTCCTTCTCAAGAAACTTTCAACGCTGGCGGCCCTCGCCCTCTGCGCGCTGACGCCCACCGCGGGTGCGGCAGAGCTCAAGGACTTTCTCGCCCTGCCCAAACCTGCGCCTACACACGAAATCAGCTACGGCGCCGCGCAAAGCCAGGGCATTGATGTTTTCCTGCCGGCGGGCAAAGGCCCGCACCCGGTGGCCATCCTGATTCACGGCGGCTACTGGTCGGACTTTCCGGGGGCCGGGCGTGAACAGATGCGGCCGCTGGCGTCCGACTGGGCGCGGCGCGGCATCGCAGTGTGGAGCATTGGTTACCGACGCGCCAACGAGGCCGGCGGCGGCTACCCCCACTTGTACCGCGCCGTGGCGACCGCGGTGGACCGGCTGCGCAGCGAAGCGGCCAGGCTCGGGATCGACTCAACGCGCAGCGTGCTGTCCGGCGATTCGGCCGGCGGGCATCTGGCGCTGTGGGCGGCCTCGCGCACACGCTTGCCGGTCTGCAGCCCATTGCACCAAGGCGGCGAGCCGCTGCCGGTGCGTGGCATGGTGAGCATCGCCGGTGTGGGCGACCTGGCCGCGTTTGCCCCGCGCCTGCCCGGCAGTTGCGGGCGCGGCATCCTGGAGCGCCTGAGCGGCGGGGGCAGCGACGCTTATGCCGATGTGTCACCGGCGCGGCTGGGCCTGCCCGAGATGGTCAGATCCGTGGTGATGGTCAGCGCGGCCAACGACCAGATCGTGCCGCCGCTTGCCGCGCGCCAGTACCGCAACGCGCTGGCCGCAGACGCCGCGAGCCGCGTGCGCCTGCGCGATGTGGCGGCTGCCGGTCACTTCGACCTGGTGACCCCGGGCACACCGGCTTTCGAGGCGGTGTTCGAGGAAGTGCAGCGATTGCTGCAGTAAGCGCCTTCCCAAACAAAATCGGCCTCCTGACCATATCCAGCAATCGCTGGCAGCTATCCTTTTTGCAGCATCTGACGGCCGACACCCCCTCGATGTCCTCAGAACAACTTGCCTGCGCATTAACTGCGGTGCTGTGGGCCGTCATCACGCACAACTTGCTGCAGGGCCTGCCAAGCCGCCACGGGCTTATCGGCGCGGCCAGGCCAGGTACTTGCGCAGTTCGGCCTCTATGCTCAGCGTGGTCAGCCAGGAAGTCTTCGGGTTTTCCGGCAAGGCGCTGTTTTCCAGGCGGATGGCGAAGCGGCCGAAGTCGCCTTCGACTTCCAGCTCATGCACGTTTTTGCTGACGGCCGGATCGGCCAGCAGGCGCACCCCGGTTTTCTCGAAGCCCACGCCGGCCAGCGCAACGGCGGCGGTGACGTTGGTGTTTTTGGGGTACAGGTGCGCCGCGTCGGCGGCCGAACCCTCGAACAGCAGCGTGGCTTCGCCGATGGCACCCAGGTCACAGACCTGCTCGGCCGGCGTGCCCAGCCAGGCCTGTGGCGGCTTGCGCCCGGTGTAACGCACCAAGCGGATACCGGCACCGCGTGCCGCGGCCAGCGCATCCAGTCCGCCGATGGCGCCCGACACGGTGATCAGCCGTGCGCGGCCCGCATTCGCCGCGGCCGCAAGCGACTCGCGCAGGGCTGCGTCGCCGAGCGCGCCCAGGGACACAACGATCACGTCCACGCCGGCTTGCAGCAAGGGTGGCACCACCGAGCTGACAACCTCATGGACAGCGCATTCGACAGCCAGGTCGGGTTTCCAGCGCAGCAGTGCGTCGGTGTCTGTGAATATTTCAAGCCCGGGCGCGTGTCCGTGAGCCGCAGTCGAGCCGGCGCGCACCAGCGCAGCCACCGGGGCGCCCGGCAGGATGGACGACTGGATGCTGGCCAGCAGATTGCGGCCGATGGCGCCCAGGCCGAGGATGGCGATGCGCGGGGTGGAGCGGTCTGAAGCGGGGGATGAAGTCATGGCGTGTCGGAGAAAGGAATGCTGTGCTTATACCTGCACTGCGAAGACACGGACACCGACACTGCCTCGCCGACACCTCGCGATCTCGCATATTTGGCCTCCAGCCCTTATCTGGCGGGCGCAGCAGCTATCAATTTGGCAGCTTCCGGCACGCCATCGGCCGGACGCCCTACCGCCAGCCTCCCCGTCGTTTTCCTACAGCTTTTGTCAGGTCGTGCGGACAGGGCTGGCCGCCCGCATCCCCCACGATCAGGCTTTTGCGGCACGGGTAAGGCACGGGTCAGGTAGCCCGGTGCCATGGTTTTCTGTCAGAAAGGGATTTCAGATGAAGGCTTATCTCAAGTTCGGCGCAATGATTGCGACCTCGACCATCGTGATGTTCGGGCTCATGTACCTGAACACCTACGCGCTGGATCACATTTTCTTCAGCCAGACGCGGGCCTGGATGGCGTTGCTGATGGGCGCCGTCATGGCCATGGTCATGCTGGTGTTCATGTGGCCCATGTACCCTGACCGGCGCGTCAACACGGGCGTGCTGCTGGTCAGCGCGCTAATGTTCGCGCTGTCGCTGTGGCTGGTTCGCAGCCAGCAGACGGTTGACGAGGTCTCATGGATGCGGGCCATGATTCCGCATCACTCGATTGCCATCCTGACGAGCGAACGCGCCCACATTTCAGATCCCCGTGTCAGGCGGCTCGCGGATGCCATCATCGACGCCCAGCGCCGGGAGATTGCCGAGATGAAACAGCTTATCGACGAGCTCAAGCAGGCCCGCTGAGCACGGGCGGCATAGCTGCACAACGAATGATGGGGCGGTGCTGTACCCCGTCAGACCCCCGCGTTCATCAACAATTTTGGCCTTCAGCCCATAGCCAGCGGGCGCGAGCAGCTATAAAATTGAAAGCAAATACGGGCTGGCGCGCATCAGTCGCCATGCACCCGCTGGCCCGTCAGGTCCTTGAGCGCCACCCCCGAGCGTTGTTGACTGCGCATCTGGTCCAGCAACCACGCGATTTTGCCGGCCGCAGCATCCGGCGCAAGGCCTTGCGGCCGGATGTTGGAGACGCAGTTGCGGTCAGCGTCGCTGGTGGCTGCGCCGGGCGCCCAGGTGATGTAGGCGCCCAGGCTGTCGGGCGACGACAGGCCGGGCCGTTCACCGATCAGCACCAGCACCGCATCGGCCTGCAGGGCGCGCGCGACGACGTCGCCCGCCGCAATGCGGCCGTGGTGCAACAGCACGACCGGCGCCAGCGCCCAGCCCTGCGCGTGCAGCAACGGCACCAGCGCTTCAAGCACCGGCAGGGCATGGCGCTGCGTGGCCTGCGCGGACAGGCCGTCGGCCAGCACCACGGCCAGGCCGCCACGCGACGGGCTGGCTTGCAACAGCGCCAGCGAGCCGGCATCAAGCTGGCGCCCAAGGTCGGGCCGCATCAGGTAGGTGCGCCTGTCGGGTGCGCCGCTGCGGCAAACCAGTGCGGGCTGGCCCAGCAAAAGCGACAGGCCGGCCTGCAGGGCATCGGCATTCAGTGCGGCGCCCACGGCGTCACGCGCCCGGGCGTGGGCCAGGCGAAAGTCCAGCAAGGCGGGTGTGGCCAGCGAGGCGCCGGTGCGTGGCAGGCCGATGCGTGCGGCGGTCAGCGGCCGCAGCGCCGCCCACAGCTCGGCCACGCCGGACGGTGTATCTAAAGGATCCGGAAGCTGGGGCTTGTCGTTCATGAGTTGGTGCTGTTGCCCAGCAGTTGCCGGAAAGGCAGCGGCACGCCGCCCTGCCGCACGCGGCCCTGGCCGTCCACCAGGCCCTGCGCTTCCAGCCATAACTCGAACTCGGGCGCCGGCCGCTTGCCCAGCAGGTCGCGCATGGCCAGCGCGTCGTGGAAAGAGGTGCTCTGGTAACCCAGCATGATGTCATCGGCGCCGGGCACACCCATGACGAAGTTGACGCCCGAGGCCACCAGCAGGGCCAGCAGCGCGTCCATGTCGTCCTGGTCGGCCTCGGCGTGGTTGGTGTAACAAACGTCGCAGCCCATGGGCAGGCCCAGCAGCTTGCCGCAGAACTGGTCTTCCAGCGCGGCACGCGTGATCTGTTTGCCGTCGTACAGATATTCGGGGCCGATGAAGCCGACCACGGTGTTCACGAGGAAAGGCTTGAAATGGCGCGCCACGGCGTAGGCGCGCGCCTCCATGGTCTGCTGGTCCACGCCGTGGTGCTGCCCGGCCGACAGGGCGCTGCCCTGCCCGGTTTCGAAATACATGAGGTTGCTGCCGACCGTGCCGCGCCCCAGCGACTGGGCGGCATCATGTGCCTCCTGCAGCAGAGCGAGGTTGATGCCGAAGCTGCGGTTGGCCCCCTCGCTCCCGGCGATGGACTGGAACACCAGGTCCACCGGCGTGCCGCGGGCGATCAGCTCCAGCGTGGTGGTGACATGCGCGAGCACACAGCTTTGCGTGGGAATGGCGAGCTTGCTGCGCACTTCGTCGAGCAGGCACAGCAGCGCGTGCGCGCTGTCGGGGCTGTCGGTGGCGGGGTTGATGCCTATCATCGCGTCGCCGGCGCCCAGCAGCAGGCCGTCGAGGATGCTGGCCGCGATACCGCGCAAATCATCGGTCGGGTGATTCGGCTGAAGCCGCACCGAAAAACGCCCAGGCAGGCCGACGGTGTTGCGAAAACGCGTGACCACGCTGCATTTGGCGGTCACGATCATCAGATCCTGCAGGCGCATGAGTTTGCTGACGGCGGCCACCATCTCGGGCGTCAGGCCGGGCGCCAGGGCGCTCAAGACGGCGGTATCGGTGCTGTCGGCCAGCAGCCAGTCGCGCAGGCCGCCCACCGTGAGGCGCGCGACCGGCGCAAAGGCATCAGTGTCATGCGTATCGATGATGAGCCGGGTGACCTCGTCGGCCTCATACGGCACGAGGGCGTGGCTGAGAAAGTCTTTCAGCGGCACGTCGGCCAGCGCAAACTGCGCCGCCACCCGCTGCTCGGCCGAGGTGGCGGCCAGCCCGGCCAGCACGTCGCCGCTGCGCAGCGGCGAGGCACACGCCATCAGCGTGGCAAGGTCGCTGAAGACATGGGTTTCTTGACCAACCGGCATACGGTACATCGCTGTGGGCCCAGGTTGCGGCGGCCGCACCGATGCGGCCGGTGCGCTTGACGCCAGACCCTATCGTAGGGGAAGCGGGCCTTGCCGTGCTGCAGAACGCGCGCGGCTTCACGGGACCCGCAGCACCGAAAAAAAACACGCCATGGCGAAGTTCATGCATGTTTTATGCCTCCAGCCCTTTCTGCACGGGCGCAAGCAGCTATTAAATGTATAGCTATCCAGTGTCTCTTCTACGGCGGGGTTGAGGCATGGATGTCGCAGAAATTGGCTAACCAACGGCCCCCCGACGGCACGCTGCGCCTCTCGTCAGCGGGAAGCGCTCCAGGTGGGCGGATTCACTTGCGGTCTTTGCTGGCGCGGGCATGGGCATCGACCCCGCCGCGGGCCTTCCATTCCCCATAACCGCCATGCAGGATGCGCACGTTTTCGTAGCCGGCCATCCTCAGCGCCATCGCCACCTGGCTTGAAAACGAACCGGTATTGCAGTACGCCAGGATGGTCTTGTCCTTGGGCAGTTTGGCGCGCTCGGCAAAGACCTTGCGCCATTCGATGTTGCTTGCCCCCGGAATGTGCGCCTTCGCGAACTGCCCCGCGTCGCGCACGTCGAGAACGT
This sequence comes from Polaromonas sp., assembly GCF_029945925.1. Taxonomy (GTDB): domain Bacteria; phylum Pseudomonadota; class Gammaproteobacteria; order Burkholderiales; family Burkholderiaceae_C; genus Polaromonas. The sequence continues at coordinate 191,193 of NZ_JAQSDN010000036.1, forward strand.
AGAACCTCTTGTAGTCCTCGGCCGGAATCTGTTCGGCGGCGATGGTGCCGCTGTTGTAGTCGGAAAATTCGAAGTAGGTCTCGAGCGCTTCGGTGGTGGCCTTGTCGAGCTGGGCATGCGCAACGACCGGCAGCGCCGCAAGCGCGGCCAAGGCGGCGGATGCGGCCAGGCGGCGCGAACAGAGGGTGAGGAACGTCAGTGTCATGGCTTGTTTCCGGGTTTTTTAAGAGCTTGAAAAAATCAATGCGTCAATGCGTCAATGCGCGGGGCTGAGCCGGGGGTGGGTTTCTTCACCCCAGTGATGGAGGACAGCGCCGGACAGAAACATTGCCACGGCGACGAACCAGAAGGCGGTCTCGATGCGTCCGCCCAGGGCTGCGGCCGCACCCAGGCCCAGGGCGCCGATGCCGTAACCCAGGTCGCGCCAGAAGCGATAAATGCCAATGGCAGAAGCACGCCAGTTGGGGTGGGCGATGTCGGCCACCGCCGCGCTGAGGTTGGGGTACAGCATGGCCATGCCCAGACCGGCCATGGCGGCCGAGGCGCTCCACCACGCCGAGCCATGGCCCAGCGGCAACAGCGCGACACCGGCGCCGCACAGCCACATGCCCCAGACGTTCAGGCGGTGCCGGCCGATGCGGTCGGACAGCTTGCCGGTGAAGAACTGCGCCCCACCCCAGGTGAAACCGTAGACGCCCACGATCCAGCCGATGCCGGGCAAGCTGACGCCTTGCTGGTGCAGATACACCGGCCAAAAGGCCCAGACCAGCGCATCAACGAACTTCTCGACCATGCCCGCCTGACACAGCGCGGCCATGCGGCGGTCACCCCAGCTCATGAGGGCAAACATTTCCCGCGTGGTCGGTTGCTCGCTGATGCCCGTCGGGTAGCGCGGCCGCAAGGCATGCGCCGCAGGGGCCGCAGCGTGGCGCTTGACCTCGGCATGCGCCCAGGGCAGCGTCTCCTTCACGCCCAACCAGGCCAGCAGCGTGGCCAGGCCGATGACGGCCGCACCAAACCACAACAAGCCTTCACGCGGGCCCAGCAGCGAGGCGGCATAACCCGTCACCACACCGGCGATGGCGACACCCACATAACCTGCGAACTCGTTGAGTCCGATGACCAGTCCGCGCTGGTCGGCCCGCGTGATGTCGAGCTTGGCCGTCTGTGTCATCGACCAGGTCAGCCCCTGGTTGACGCCCAGCAGGATGGTTGCCAGGACAATCCAGCTCCACGACGTGGCAAAGTAGACGATCAGCGGAATCGGCAACGCCACCAGCCAGCCCAGCAACAGCACGCGCCGGCGGCCCATGCGTTCAGCCAGGCGACCAGCGGCGAAGTTCATCGCGCCCTTGACGAAACCGAAGGCGACGACGAAAGCCGCCAGCAGCATGAACGAACCGCGCGGCACGCCGAACTCGGTTTCGGCCAGCGCCGGAACCACGTTGCGCATCATCCCGATGGTCATACCGACGAGCAGCACCTGCAGCAGTTGCTGCAGGACCTGGCGGAGATTGGCGCGGATGCCGTATTCCATCTGCATACAGCTCAGGCGTGCGCCGGCTCCGGCGCCGTTCCACGCAGGTTGGCCGCCACGATACGGGCCATGTCCTGCGGCTGCGGCGGAGTTTCTGCCGTGAGCGCATCAACGAAGTCCTCACGCGACATGGCGAGCATGGGGTTGAAACGTTTCTCGAAACCGAGGGTCGATGCGGATTTGCCGGACAGGCCCGCACCGCAGGCGCTGCCGGCCTGGTGGCCGGGATAGATTTCGAGGTCGGCGGGCAGGCTCAGCAGCTTGCCATGCAAGGTATCGTGCAGCTGGCCCGCCATCTCCCGTTCGCGGCCCGCCAGGTCGGGGCGCCCTACCGCGCCAACAAACAGGGTGTCGCCGGTGATGACGAACCAGGGCTCGTCGCCCCGGCGCAGGTCGCGCACCAGCAGGCAGATGCTGTCTGGCGTGTGCCCGGGCGTATGCATCACGTCAACCACCACGTTGCCAGCCTCGAGCCGCTGGCCGTCCGTGACTGGCGCGAATTCGAACAAGACCCGTCCCTGGTTGCTCTCGTGCAGGTAATACGGCGCACCGGCGCGCCTGGCCAGTGCCGGGCCACCCGAGTAGTGGTCGGCATGCACATGGGTGTCGATGACGTGGGCAATCCTGACGCCCGCCTTCTGGGCCTCCGCCAGGAACCAGTCCTCGTCGCCGGCCACCACGTCAACGGCCACGGCTTTCGCCAGGCCCGCGCAGCCGAAAAAATAGGACAGGGTGGCGTTGTCCGCCGGTCGTTGTTTGAAGAACATGTTTGCCTCCTGTATCAGAACACCAGGACCTTGTCGGCCCAGACCGTCCACTGGGTGAGCTCGTCCAGGGTGCTGCGGTGCGCGCCCGGGATGAGGTCCTCGACGCTGATGCCGCGTGCATCCATGCAGGTGCCGCAGACGCCGATAACACCCGCGTGGCTCACCACCGAACCGAGCATCACTTCAAGGTTGTAAAAGCCGGTTGGCACTTTCTGGAGGCGGTGCGCGGCGGCCGCGGCGTCACCAATCAGAAAAACCCGGACCTCGTTGCCCGACTGCCTGGCCAGCGCGCCGGCCAGTCGAGCCCCGTTGTACGTTCGCTCACTGCCGTAGGGAGCGTCGTTCAGGATGAGCAGTGTGTTCATGTCGAAGCCTTACGTTGTCTGTTCGAGGGGCAGGCCACGGGCGCGCCATTCGGCCACGCCATCGGTCAGGTGAAAGGCGCGGTAGCCCCGTCTGCGCAGCAACTCAACGGCGTCCCTGGCCATCAGGCAAAACGGGCCGCGGCAGTAGGCGACGACGGGCACATCTTTGGGAAGCTCTTTCAGCCGCTTCCTGAGCTCGTCCACGGGCAGCGAGCGGGCGTGGGGCAAATGGGCGCTGGCGAATTCCTCTTCCGGCCGCACGTCCAGAACCAGGACCTCCCCGGCCTTGGCTTTCTTCAGGATGGCCGCCCGGTCGATACCCTCGAGTTCATCGCCGTGCTCGACGATGGAGGCCAATGCAACCTGCAACTCGACCAGCCGTTCCTCGGCTTCAGCGCGCAAGTTCACCCAGAGATCGGCCACACTGGTACTGGCCAGACGGTACAGGACGTATTTGCCTTCCTTGCGCGTATCGACGAGTCGGGCCATGCGCAGCTGCTTCAGGTGGGCGCTGGCCAGCTTGACGCTGATTTCCGCCTGTGCCGCGAGCACTTCGACGGTCTTCTCGCCCTGGCAAAGCAACTCGATCAGCTCCAGGCGCTTGGGGCTGGCGACGGCCTTGCCGATGCGGGCGACCTGCTCGTAAAGATGGTCCTTGATTTGTCTCATGCCATCAATCTAACGTTTATTAGATTGATTGTCAACCTCCAAAGGCTGACCCGCGGCGGGGAAACATCCGAGCCACGGGAAGAGCGTCAAGACGCGCCGACGAAGTCGACAAACTCGCCGTGCTTGATGCCGGTGCCGACGACTACCTGACCAAACCTTTTGGCGTGGGCGAACTGCTGGTCCGGGTGCGCGCCAACCTGCGCCGGCCTCGGGCCGCCACCCCCGAAAGCGGAAAGTAAAGAGGCCGACCCCTTGCTCCGTTTTGGCGAGGTGGAGGTGGACCGCCATGCCCGTGTCGTACGCCGTGGTGTTGTGGAAATTCATCTGACACCGATTGAATACCGGCTCCTTGGCGTGTTGATGGCCAATGCGGGACGGGTCCGGACGCACCGCCAGCTGCTGTGGGAAGTATGGGGACCTTCGCACGCCGAGCAGAACCACTATCTGCGTATTTACATGGGACACCTGCGGCAAAAGCTGGAGGCCGATCCGGGCCCCAGCACCTGCTGACGGAAACGGCGGTCGGCTATCGCCTGCTGATGAACTGAGCCACCGGAGCGGCCAGCCGTTCGAGGGGTGGTATCCCATGGATGGCTCTTTGCAGAACCCACCGTTCGCAGGCATAGCAATTCAGGAAGGAAAGGGGTAAACGCCGTCCATATCCCGAAGTACCCCTGCGGCCATTGGACTACCATGGAATTGCCGCCCTGCTCTCCACCCTCCCCCTGGACTCCTCATCTTCCTCACTCCACCTCTGAGCCTCCATGCCTAGCGATCCAGGCCACGTATTCCGCAAACATTCATTGCTGCTTCTGGTGCTGCCCTGTTCCGTGTTGCCCTGGGGCCAAGCCTGGGCCCTGTGCAATGGCGGGGCAACGGTAACGTCGACACTGACCATTAGCACCAGTTGCTCCAACGGCGGGGTCAAACCGCTGGGAATGGACACCGGCGCGAACCTGACAGTCAATGCCGGTGTGACGGTTTCCAACGACGCGGGCAGCGGAAGAAACGGTGACCCCATCTCGGTGCTGGCGTCGGCCACGGCGTCCAACCTGACCAACAACGGCACGATTTCCACGGGCCAGCAAATTGGCGTCATCGTCAACGGCACCCTCAACAGCCTGGTCAACACCGGACGGATTTCATCGAATGTCAGGCGCGGCATCGTCATCAATGGCGTCACCGGCAAGATCGGCGTCCTGACCAACACCGGTGCCATTGTTGGCCCCTTTTCGGGCGTTACCAACAACTCAGGCGGCCTGCTGCAGACCTTCAACAACCTGCAGGGCGCGGGCCATGCCAATGGCGCGGTCACCTACACGGGTGAGCTGCCCACGAACTACAACATCATCATCAACAGCCCCGGCACCTACGGAAAACTGGCCAACAAGGACGGCGTCACCGGCAGCATGGGTTTCGGCATCTACAGCACCTCGACCGTGGCCCTCGGGTCCTACACCGGGGTGTTGAGCGGGCTGACAGCCAGCAACCTCACAGGCGCAACCTCCGGAAGCTTCGGCGGACTGAACTGGGTATTGAGCCTGGCGTCGGGAAGCACCACGCTCTGGGACCTCATTTTTTCTGCGGGCAGCGCCAACATGACTTCGGGCAACAGCTACACCCTGGCGAATGTGGGCGGCTCGGCCAACCCGGTTTTTGACGGCGGAACACTGACCTTGCTGGCCGGCGCCAACACCAGCCAGGCGTTTACGCTGAATGCGTCAGGCGGCACCTTCACCAGCCCCGGCAACGGCTCGGCCCAGCTCCCCGGTCCCGTGTCCGGCGTGGGCGGGCTGAGCGTCAATGGCGCGGGGGCGCTGGTGCTGACGGGCAACAACAGCTACTCGGGCGGCACCACTGTGAGCTCGGGCACGCTGACTGTCGGCGGCAGTTCGCCGCTGGGCACAGGGGCGGTTTTTGTGGCCGCTGCCGGCACCCTGATGGGCACCGGCACCATCCGCGGACCACTCACCGTGGCAGGCACGCTGAAACCCGGCAACTCGCCGGGTTACCTGACGGTGAACGCCACGACCACGATGAACGCCGGCAGCACCTACCAGCAGGACATTGCAGGCACCGTGCAAGCCAGTGCGGCCAGCCCGGTGGGCGCGGCCGGCTACTACTCGTTCATGAACATCGCGGGCGGGCAGTTCGTGATCCAGCCCAACGCCACCCTGAGGCCGCGTCTTTCGGGACTCTTCACCCCCGGCGAATCAGGTTACGGCAGCACGCCCTACACGCCGGTGCTTGGCGACCGGTTCCGCTTGGTGACGGCCGACGGCGGCATCTCCGGCCGCTTCAGCACCCTGACGCAGCCGGCAGAACTGGCTGCCGGCACCCAGTTCGTGCAGTTCTACAACGTCGCCGGCAGCAAGAGCCTGGACCTGGCGGTGATCCCCACCTCGTACACCACCACCCTGGGCGCCCAGAACGGCAACGCCCGCTCCGTGGCCGGCGCGCTGGACAGCATCGTGCGGGTCAACCAGGGCGGCTCGGCCACCGGCCTGCAGGATCAGTTGCTGTATGCCGCGTCGGGCCAGAGCGCCGCGAGCCTGCCTTCCTTCACGCGTGCGCTGGCCGGCGAGGTCTATGGCGCAACGCTGGCCACCGTTCCCCAGACCACGCTGCGTCTGCAACAGGCGGTCATGTCGCGCCTGGCGGACGCGGGCCCAGCCGCCACGGACAGTGCCCCCCGGCTGGCAAACGGACAGCGTGGCGTGCTGCTCGCCAGCGTGGGCAGCGTCCAGACCGCGGGCACCCTCTTTGACCACGCTGCCGGCAGCACCAACAATGCAGCAACCGCGCAAGGCGCGGCCTGGGGCGAGATCGCCTACCAGCGCGGTCGCCGCCCCGGCGACGGCCAGGCCAGCGGCTTGAGCACCAGCCTGTACCAACTGGTGCTTGGCGCCGACACCCACGCCGCGCACGGCATCACGGCAGGTGGCGGAATGGCGCTGTCAGCCACCGAGGTCAGCGCCGCTCAGGGACAAGGCACCGTGCAGCAAGGCGCCCTTTTCGCGTACGCCCGGCTGCCCGCCGGCGCTTGGGAAATCGACGCCATGGGCAGCGTGGGCCTGCACGCCGCAGACCCCACACGAACGGACCCGACGGGTTTCACCGCGGGTCTGGGCGCCAAGGTGCGCGGCAGGGACGCCCTGCTCAGCGCGGGCGTGAGCCGACCCATGGAGGCAGAGGGCACCCGCTTCACACCTTATGCCCGCCTCAGCTGGCAACAGGTGCACCAGTCCTCGTTGAACGAAGGCCCCTCTGCGGCTGCACTGGGCGTCAGCAGCTTTGACGGACAGGGATTGCGCGCGGTGATCGGACTGACCGTCGCCTCCCGCACCATGGACCCCGTGAAAGACCAGAACACTTACCGCTTCAATGTCGCGGTCGGCGCCGATTCCCCGAAACTGATCAACCCCGTGCTCGACGCCTCGCTGGCCGGCCTGCCTACCACCATCCACACACCGTGTGCCGGCTCCGGCTTTGTACAGGCCGGCTTCGAGGGTACGACCCGGCTTGCCCACCAGGCGTATGCCTATCTGCGCGTGTCGGGCGAGGCACGTCGCGGGTCGGTGCAAGGCAGTGTCAACGCCGGGGTGCGGCTGGAGTTCTAGCCTGCTGCATCGCCTAAGCGCTGCTTGCGCGCTGCGGGTGGCCGGCTGGACTTTGTCGTGCGGATGCCGCGTTTGAGCGAGCCAGCTTCCACATTTCCCCGACGCCGGGCCAGAAACTGCAAGGACGTGGCTATATTGCTGCCATGACCACTGCAAGCCGAAACCAGGGCAACCTGATCACCCGCATCCTCCGGCGCGGCCGGGAGGAACGCCTCGCCCAGGCGGCGGGCGGCCTGACCTTCACGATGGCGGTGTCCATGGTGCCGCTGCTGGCGGTGAGCTTTGCCCTGTTTGCGCGGACCCCGGCCCTGCGCGCGGCCGGGGAAGCGATTCGCGAGCACCTGCTGCGCGGCCTGTTGCCGGCCGACATCGCCAGGACGGTGCTGAAACACCTGGCGCAGTTCGCGGGCAACGCCAGCGGCCTCACGCAGGTGGGCTTCGCGGTCCTGCTGGTGTCGGCCCTCACGCTGCTACTGAGCGTGGAGAACACGCTCAACCGGATATGGCGCGTGAAGAAACCGCGCACGGTGCTGCGCCGGCTGGCCCTGTATCTTGCCATGCTGCTCACCGGCCCGGTGATCATAGGCGCGAGCCTGTGGGCCGCTTCTTACCTTCTGGCGGCCTCCAGCGGACTGGTGGGAACGCGCCCCGCCTGGGTGCCGCATGCCCTGAACCTGGGGCCGGTGGTGTTGAGCGTCGCCGGCTTCGCCTGTCTGTTCCGCTTCGTGCCGCACACCGTGGTGCGGTGGCGCGATGCGATCGCGGGCGGCCTGCTCGCCGGCATCGCGTTCGAGATGGGCAAGCACGGCTTCGCGATTTACCTCGCCAATGTGCCCACATACCGCACGATCTACGGCGCCTTCGCGCCTTTGCTGGCCTTCCTGGTGTGGGTGTATTACTCGTGGCTCGTCACGCTGGCCGCGGCACTGGTCAGCGCCAACCTGCCGGGTGGCGGCGCGCGACCGGCACGGCGGCTATCACGGGCGTAGCCGGCCCCCTTGCCGCGTGGCTGGTCACGTCTTGCGCAGGGTCAACACGATGTCACGCCGGGTTTGCAAGCCTTTCAGGCCTCCAGCCCTTTCCCGGAAAGCGTGAGCAGCTATCAAATAAATAGCAACGAGCCGCCAGCTTCAGCGCGCCAGGTAACCACCGTCAACCGGGTAATAGGACCCGGTCACAAACGAAGCCTTGTCCGAGGACAGCCAGGCCACCAGTTCGGCCACTTCTTCGGCGCGGCCCAGGCGGCCTATCGGATGGGCGCCGACCAGCATGGCGTTGATGGCGGGGTCTTCTTCCAGGCCGCTGATCATGGGGGTGTGGATGAAGCCCGGTCCGACGGCGTTGACACGCACGCCGTGTGCGCTGTATTCGAGCGCGGCCGCTTTCGTCAGCCCGACCACGCCGTGTTTGGCGGCGGTGTACGCCGGGGCGCCGGCAAAACCGACGTTGCCGAGGATGGAGGCGACGTTGATGATGGAGCCACCGCCGCTTTTGAGCATGGCGGCAATCTGGTACTTCATGCCGTAGAACACGCCCGACAGGTTGATGTTGATGACCTGCGCCCAGCCGTCCAGCGGGTAATCAGCCGTGGGGGCCTGCGGGCCGCCTATGCCGGCGTTGTTGCAGGCGATGTCGAGCCGGCCGTGCAGCGCCAGGGTGCGCGCCACCAGCGCCTCGCCGTCCTGGGGCTTGCCAACGTCGGCCGCCACAAACATGGCGTCGCCGCCCAGGGCACGCACCAGCGAGGCCGTTTCCTCGCCGGCCTGTTCGTTGATATCCGACACCACCACCCGGGCGCCCTCGCGCGCCCAGACCAGCGCAATGGCGCGACCAATGCCTGACGACGCGCCGGTGACCAGTGCTACCTTGTTTTTCAGCATGTGTTTATCCTTTATGTGTTGCGCGGCCCGGTGCCGCCACCCTGCAGCCTGACAACCCGGGCGCAACGCCCGGTGAAACTGCAACATCCATTGTGGGCTGCCCCCCGGTAGCGTGCTTGATCTATGACAAGCCGTGCAAAGGCCATCCGGCTTTCTCGCCTGAGCCGGCCCGGCCGTGCCGACTAAACTCCCGTCATGGCTACTTCCTCTCCCTCCGACGCACCCAAGGGTTCGCCGCGTTCCCTCTCCGGCCTTGTGCCCTTCCTGCGCCCGTACCGCGGCCGCATCGGACTGGCCATCTTCTTTCTGGTGATGGCGGCGGTGGCCACGCTGGTGTTTCCGCTGGCGCTGCGCGGCCTGATCGACGGCGGCCTGGGTGCGGGTGACAGGGGCGCGCAGCTGATGGCGCTGCGCACCCACTTCTTCGAGCTGTTTGCGGTGGCGGCAGCGCTGGGCCTGTTTTCAGCTGGTCGCTTTTACATGGTCAGCTGGCTTGGCGAGCGCGTGACGGCCGACCTGCGCAACGCGGTGTATTCACACGTGGTGCGGCAAAGCCCCGAGTTTTTTGAAACCACGCAGACCGGCGAGGTGCTCTCGCGCCTGACCGGCGACACGACGCTGGTGCAGACGGTGGTGGGCTCGTCGCTGAGCATGGGCCTGCGCAACGCCGTGATGGGAATCGGTGCGCTGGGCATGCTGGTGGTGACCAACCCCTACCTGATGGTGCAGGTGCTGGGCGGGCTGGTGCTGATCGTCGTGCCGTCAGCGTGGTTCGGCCGACGCGTGCGCAAGCTCTCGCGCGCCAGCCAGGACCGGGTGGCCGACTCCAGCGCGATTGCGGCCGAGGTGCTCAATGCCATCCCCGTGGTGCAAAGCTACACCGCCGAGGCACGCGAGGCCGCCCGTTTCGACGAATCGACCACCAATGCCTTCAACACGGCGATCCGCCGGACCCGGGCGCGCTCGGTGCTGGTGGCCTTCATCATCATCGCCACCTCGGCGGCGCTGCTGTGGGGCCTGTACCAGGGCACGCAGGCGGTGATGCGCGGCGACATCACCGCCGGCCACCTGGGCCAGACGGTGGTGTACGTGATCATCCTGGCCAGCGCCACCGCGGTGCTGGGCGAGGTGTATGGCGACCTGCTGCGCGCCGCCGGCGCTACCGAACGGCTGATGGAACTGCTGGAAACCCGCTCCCCCGTGACATCACCATCAAATCCGGTGCCAGCCCCCGTGGTACGGGCGGGAAGCGCTATCAAATTCGAAGCAGTGACTTTCCACTACCCGTCGCGCCCGGCGCAGGCGGCGCTGAGCGACTTCTCCCTGAGCGTGGCGCCCGGCGAAACCGTGGCCATCGTGGGGCCCAGCGGCGCCGGCAAAAGCACGGTGTTCCAGCTGCTGCTGCGTTTCTACGACCCGGCCACGGGCCGCATCGAGCTCGATGGTGTGGCCACCCGCGACCTGGCGCTGCACGACCTGCGCCAGCGCATCGGCATCGTGCCGCAGGACGCGGTGATTTTCTCGACCAGCGCGCTGGAAAACATCCGCTACGGCAAGCCCGGCGCGAGCGACGACGAAGTCCGGACCGCGGCGCAGGCGGCTTTTGCGCACGAGTTCATCATGGCGCTGCCGGAAGCTTATGACACCTTTCTGGGCGAGCGCGGCGTGCGCCTGTCGGGCGGGCAGCGCCAGCGTATTGCGATTGCACGCGCCATGCTCAAGAACCCGCCGCTGCTGCTGCTCGACGAAGCCACCAGCGCCCTCGATGCCGAAAGCGAACGCATGGTGCAGGCGGCGCTGGAGTCGGCCATGCAGGGCCGCACCACGCTGGTGGTGGCGCACCGTCTGGCCACCGTGCAGAAGGCCGACCGCATCCTGGTGCTGGACCACGGCCGCCTGGTGGAGCAAGGCACCCATGCCGAGCTGGTGAGCCGCGGCGGCATTTATGCGCGGCTGGCTGCGCTGCAGTTCAACGCCTGAGGCCATGCGCTTCCCTGGCGCATGACGCAGACGGACCATGTTGCGGAACCGTGACTTTTAAATTCAAAATCGTTGTTATGTGTTTTATGCATAACAACCCATAAACCCGGCCTTGGACAGCTGGACACGGCGAGCCTAAGCTCTGCGCATTGATCTTCCACCAGGAGTTTATTGATGTCGCAAGCTTCCAGCCCCGCCACCACCGCCACCACCGTCGGCGCCCCCGCGCTTTTGCACCCCCTGCCCTCCTACCTGCAGGCCGACAAGCTCGGCCCCTGGGGCAATTACCTGCAGCAGGTCGACCGCGTGATTCCGCACCTGGGCAGCCTGGCGCGCTGGGCCGAGACACTCAAACGGCCCAAGCGCATCCTGATTGTCGACGTGCCCATCCACATGGACGACGGCACGGTGGCGCACTTTGAAGGTTACCGCGTGCAGCACAACGTCTCGCGCGGCCCGGGCAAGGGCGGCGTGCGTTTTCACCAGGACGTGACGCTGTCGGAAGTGATGGCGCTGTCGGCCTGGATGTCGATCAAGAACGCCGCGGTCAACGTGCCTTACGGCGGCGCCAAGGGCGGCATCCGCGTGGACCCGAAGAAACTCTCGCGCGGCGAGCTCGAGCGCATGACGCGCCGCTACACGAGCGAGATCGGCATCATCATCGGCCCGAACAAGGACATTCCCGCGCCCGACGTCAACACCAATGAGCAGATCATGGCGTGGATGATGGACACCTACTCGATGAACACCGGCTCGACGGCCACCGGGGTGGTCACCGGCAAACCGGTGGACCTGGGCGGCTCGCTGGGCCGGCGCGAAGCCACCGGCCGCGGCGTGTTCACGGTAGGCGCCGAAGCGGCCAGACACATCGATCTGGACATCGCGACCGCCCGCGTGGCGGTGCAGGGTTTCGGCAATGTGGGCGGCGTGGCCGGCAAGCTGTTTGCCGAAGCCGGCGCACGCATTGTCGCCGTGCAGGACCACGGCGGCACGATTTACCGCGAGGCCGGGCTCGATGTGCCCTCGCTGCTCAAACACGTGGCGGAAACCGGCAGTGTGGCCGGCTTTGCGCAGGCCGAAAAAATCGACGACGACAAATTCTGGGAAGTTGACTGCGAGATTCTGATCCCCGCCGCGCTGGAGCAGCAGATCACCCGGGACAACGCCGGGCGCATCAAGGCACGCATGATCATCGAAGGCGCCAACGGACCGACTACCCCCGAGGCCGACGACATCCTGCAGGAACGCAACGTGCTGGTGCTGCCCGATGTGATTGCCAACGCCGGCGGCGTGACCGTCAGCTATTTTGAATGGGTGCAGGATTTCTCCAGCTTCTTCTGGGACGAAGCCGAAATCAACGCCCGCCTGGTGCGCATCATGAAAGAAGCCTTTGCCGGCGTCTGGCAGGTGGCGCAGGACCACAAGGTCAGCCTGCGCACTGCAACGTTTATCGTGGCCTGCAAACGCATTTTGCACACGCGCGAGCTGCGCGGTTTGTACCCCTGAAGCATGTGAGCCCCACGGTCGCTCACTGCGTGTAGCTCCCTGCCCCCCGAGGGGGCCGCTGCGCCTGCGGTCTGGCAAAACCAGTCCCGCGGCCCCTGCTTGACTGCGACCCGGAGCTCGTGGCTGCTTACTGAAGCGTTTCCTTGACTGCGGCCGGTAGCGGCAGCGGCATCACCTCAATGCCCTCCTCCAGCAACTCGACCGCTTCGGCCCGGCTGGCCTGGCCGCGGATGCTGCGCTGCTCGGCGTCGCCGTAATGCATCGCACGCGCCTCGTCGGCGAACCGTTCCCCCACGTCCTCGGTGTTGGCCATCACGTGGCGCAAGGCCTTCAGGAACTCGGCCTGCACGGCCGGGCTGCCGGCGCCAGCCATCACCTCATGCACCGGGTTACCGGCCGGCGCGGTAGCCGGCACGGACAATTCGCGCGAGGGTGAAGCCGCTGCCGGCTCCCCGCCCGCGCCGCCCAGATTGAGCCGGGGGGCGCTGGGCATTTTCCGCACGGTCGGGTCGGCGCACAGCGGGCAAGTCACCAGGCCGCGCCCCAGCTGGCTTTGAAAATCATCTTCCGACGCAAACCAGCCTTCAAAGGCGTGCTGGTGCGAACACTGGAGGTTGAGGACTTTCATGGGCCGATTATCAGGCCCCGGTGCGGGAAGCGCCGGTCTGCCAGTCCAGCGACCATGCGCCCGACAGGACGTTCTGCAGCCACAGCGCACCGGTCAGCGTCTTGCCGTCGGTGACACGGCCATCGCGGCACCACTGCAGCAGTTCGGCCGGGGTGGCCGTGAACACGTCGAGAAACTCGCCCGCGTCGAGCTTGCGCTCCCCGAGGGTCAGGTCCCGGGCAAACCAGATGTCCATGAACTCGGTCGAGTAGGAAATCACCGGGTGCATGACACCGGCGCGGGCCCAGGAAGCCGCGCTGTAACCGGTTTCCTCGAGCAACTCGCGCTGCGCACAGGCCAGCGGTTCCTCGCCGGCATCGAGCTTGCCGGCGGGAAACTCCAGCATCACGGCCTGCACCGGGTAGCGGTATTGCCGCTCCAGCACCAGGCGGCCGTCGCCGAGCTGGGCAATGATCATGACCGCGCCCGGATGGCGCACATATTCGCGCGAGGCTTCACGCCCGTCCGGCAGGCGGACCGTGTCGCGGAAAGCATGGAGGAAATGGCCGCGCAACAGCTCCTGGCTGCCGACCTTGTGCTCGATCAGATGGCTGTCGGCCGGACCAAGGGGCTCTGCGGGATGCTCAGGCATGTCGGAGGACCGGGCGGACGCCGCGCTCAACGATGTTTGAACAGGTAACGAAACACAAAACCCGGAAAGGCAAAGGTGATGAACAGCGTGGCCGTGATCGCGTAGAACTCCCACCCCTGCGGCGCGATCTGGCCGGCGCGCTGCTCCAGCAGCAAGGCGATACCGCCCACCACGAAGTACCAGAACACCATCTCGGCAAGACGCACCGCCAGATTCTTGGGGTTCTGCAGCCGAAAAACCAGCAGCACGCGGTTGCTGATGAAAGGCAGGTTGGCCGCCAGCAGGGCCAGCGCCACCACCAACCATATCGAGACAGTCTGGTTCATGCGCCGAGGGACTTCACAACGCTGGCAATCGCCTGCTGGCATAGCGTCATCAGGCCGCCGGGCATGACACCCAGCAGCAGCACCAGCGCGCCGTTGATCGACAGCACCACGCGGGCATCGGCCGGGGCCACGATGGCCGTGGGCATGCCGACGTTGGGCGCATCAAAATACATCACCTTGACCACACGCAGGTAATAGAAAGCACCGACCAGCGACATCAACACCGCAAAAACCGCCAGCACGATGTAGCTGGTCTGCTGCGAGGACACCAGGGCCTGCAACACACCGAGCTTGGCATAGAAGCCAACCACAGGCGGCACACCGGCCAGCGAGAACATGCTGATGGCCATGACGCCGGCAAACAAGGGGCTGCGCTGGTTCAGGCCGGCCAGGTCGGTGATTTCCTCGGACTCGTGGCCGGCACGCGCCAGCAGCAGGATGATGCCGAACACTGCGAGTGTGGTCAGCACATAGGTGATGACGTAGAACATGGCCGCGCCATAGGCGTACTCGGCATTGAGCGGCCTGCCGGGAACCACAGCAGCCAACAGCGCCAGCAGCAGGAAACCCATTTGAGAGATGGTGGAGAACGCCAGCATGCGCTTGAGGTTGGTCTGCGCCACCGCCGCCAGATTGCCCACCAGCAGCGAACCGATGGCCATCAGCGCCAGCATCTGCTGCCAGTCGATGGCCAGCGGCAGCAGGCCCTGCACCAGCAGGCGGATGCAGATGGCAAAGGCGGCAAACTGCGGCGCCGCACCGATCAGCAGCGTGATCGCCGTGGGTGCGCCCTGGTAAACGTCGGGCAGCCACATGTGAAACGGCACGGCACCCAGCTTGAAGGCCAGGCCGGCCACGATGAACACCAGGCCGAACACCAGCACCTGGTGGTTCACCTGGCGGCTGGCAATGGCCCGGTACACCTCATTGACATCCAGCGAGCCGGTGGCGCCGTACATCATGGACAGGCCGTAAAGCAGGAAACCCGAGGCCATGGCGCTGAGCACAAAGTATTTCATCGCGGCTTCGGTGGCCGTTGCGTTGTCACGGCGCAGCGCCACCAGGGCATAGCTGGAAAGCGTCATCAGTTCCAGGCCCATGTAGAGCACCAGGAAGTTGTTGCCGGAGATCATCACGAAGATGCCGAGCAGCGCAAACATGCCCAGCGTGAACAGCTCGCCGCCGCGCAGCATGTCGCGGTCTGCCGCATACCCACGCCCGTACACCAGGGTGACCATCATCGCGATCGAGGCGAAACACTTGAGCCAGTTGCCCATGGGGTCGCTCACGACCATGTTGCCGAAGCCGTAAAACGTGTTGCCCTTGACGGCGTACACGGCCTCCAGGGCAGCCACGGCAGCCAGCGTCAGCAGGGTCAGCACATAGGTCAGGGTGCGCTGCGGGCTTTTCACGCCGAGGTCGACCAGCGCGATCACGCAGGCCATGACCAGGAGCACGATTTCCGGGTAGACCGATAGCCAACTGAGTTTGTCAATCATCTGAATTCTTTGAAATGGTTGCTTATTGCAGTTTGGAAGCCGCGACGTGTTTGAGCAGGTCGATGACCGAGCTGTCCATCACATCGGTGAAGGGCTTGGGATAGATACCCATGAACAACACGGCAATGGCCAGCAGGGCCAGCATCAGGAATTCGCGGCTGTTGATGTCGGCCAGGCCCTTGACATCGTCGTTGGCGACCGGTCCGAGGTAGACGCGCTTGAACATCCACAGGGTGTAGGCCGCACCGAAAATCAGCGCTGAAGCGGCCGCCGCACCGGTCCAGAAATTGAATCTGACCGCACCGAGGATGACCATCCACTCGCCGACAAAACCGGCCGTGCCGGGCAAGCCGGCGTTGGCCATTGCAAACAGCAGCGCAAAAGCCGTGAACCGGGGCATGGTATTGACCACACCGCCGTAACTGGCGATTTCACGCGAATGCACCCGGTCGTACAACACGCCAATACACAGGAACATGGCGGCGGAGACAAAGCCGTGCGCAATCATCTGCACAATGCCACCGGACACACCGATGTCGTTGAAGATGAAAAAACCCAGGGTGACAAAACCCATGTGCGCCACCGACGAATACGCCACCAGCTTCTTCATGTCCCGCTGGACCATGGCCACCAGGCCGACGTAAATCACGGCAATCAGCGACAGGGCAATCATGAGCCCGGCCCATTCGCGTGAGGCGTCCGGAGCGATCGGGAGCGAAAACCGCAGAAAACCATAGGCGCCGAGCTTGAGCATGATGGCTGCCAGCACGGCCGAGCCGCCGGTGGGCGCCTCGACGTGCACATCGGGCAGCCAGGTGTGGACCGGCCACATCGGCACCTTCACCGCAAACGCCGCCAGGAAGGCGAAGAACAGCAAGGTCTGCGCGGTAGCGCCCAGAGGCAGCTTGTACCAGACGGCCAGGTCAAAACTGCCGCCCGACTTGACGTACAGGAAGATCAGCGCGATCAGCATCAGCAGCGAGCCGAGCAGCGTGTACAGGAAGAACTTGAAGGCCGCGTAGATCTTTCTCGGCCCACCCCAGACACCGATGATCAGGTACATCGGGATCAGCGTGGCTTCGAAGAACACGTAAAACAGCATGCCGTCGAGCGCCGCGAACACACCTATCATCAGGCCGCTGAGGATCAGGAAGGCGGCCATGTACTGGTTGACGCGGCTGGTGATCGACTCCCAGCTCGCAATGATGACCACCACGTTGATGAAGGCCGTCAGCAGCACAAACCACAGCGAGATGCCGTCCACGCCGAGGTGGTAATTGACATTGAAACGATCTATCCACGAGGCCTTCTCGACAAACTGCATGGCCGACGTGCCGGTTTCAAAACCGCCGTAAAGAGGAAGGGTCACAAGGAAACTGACGATGGCACCGATCAACGCGATCCAGCGCACGCTGCGCGCCTGGTCGTCACGTCCGAGGGCCAGCAGGATGACGCCGAAAAAGATCGGCGTCCAGATGGCAAGGCTCAACAATCCCATTTTTATTCTTCTCCTTGTCGCTTATTTGCTGAGCAGTTCTTTGATCATCGGCCAGGTCGAAAAATAGCTGACCAGGATGAAAATACCGACGATCATGGCCAGCGCGTAGTGGTAGATGTAGCCGGTCTGCACCTTGCGCACCACACCCGACACCCAGCCGACCAGCTTCCAGGAGCCGTTGACCAGCGCGCCGTCGATCAGCTTCTCGTCGCCGCCCTTCCACAGGCCGATGCCGAGGCCGCGCGCACCGCGTGCGAGAACGTTCTCATTGAACCAGTCCATGTAGTACTTGTTCTCGAGCAGCGTGTAGAGGGGCTCGACGCGGCGCTTGATGGCCGCCGGCAGGGCCGGGTTGATCATGTACATGTAATAAGCCGAAGCCACGCCGGCAAGTGCCAGCCAGAACGGTGCCGTCATGAGGCCATGCAGGGCCATCTGCGCCGGGCCGTGGAACATTTTCGCCAGTTCGGCCATGGCCGGGTGTTTGGCCGCGTTGACGATGATGGCGTCTTTCAGGAAGTCGCCGAACAGCATGGCGTCAATGCTCATGAAGCCGATCACCACCGAGGGAATGGCCAGAAGGACCAGCGGCGCGGTCACCACCCAGGGCGACTCGTGCGGCACATGGGCTCCATGGTGCGCATCATGGCCATGGTGGTCGTCGTGGTGCGCATCGGGGTTCTGGTCAAAACGCTCTTTGCCGTGGAACACCAGGAAATACATGCGGAAGGAATAAAAGGCCGTCACGAACACACCGGCGAGCACCGCGAAGTACGCAAAGCCGGCGCCCGGCAGGTTGCTGAAATGCACCGCTTCGATGATGCTGTCCTTCGAATAGAAACCGGCAAACAGCGGCGTGCCGATCAGCGCCAGCGAACCGAGCAGTGCGGTGATCCAGGTGATGGGCATGTACTTGCGCAGCCCGCCCATCCAGCGAATGTCCTGGTTGTGGTGCACACCCATGATGACGGAACCAGCCGCCAGGAACAGCAGCGCCTTGAAGAAGGCGTGGGTCATCAGGTGGAAGACGGCGACCGAGTAGGCCGAGGCGCCCAGCGCCACCGTCATGTAGCCGAGCTGCGACAGGGTGGAATAGGCCACGACGCGTTTGATGTCGTTCTGGATGATGCCCAGGAACCCCATGAACAGGGCCGTGATGGCGCCGATCACCATGATGAAGCTCAGCGCGGTGTCACTCAGTTCGAACAGCGGCGACATGCGGGCCACCATGAAGATGCCGGCCGTGACCATGGTGGCGGCGTGGATCAGCGCGGAAATGGGCGTCGGGCCTTCCATGGAGTCTGGCAGCCAGACATGCAGCGGAAACTGGGCCGACTTGCCCATGGCGCCGATGAACAG
Organism: Polaromonas sp.; assembly: GCF_029945925.1. GTDB lineage: Bacteria > Pseudomonadota > Gammaproteobacteria > Burkholderiales > Burkholderiaceae_C > Polaromonas. The sequence goes on from NZ_JAQSDN010000036.1 coordinate 209,458, forward strand.
GCAGATGCAGATCACGGTGATCAGCATCCAGTCGGTGCCGGGGAATCCAAGCTGGGCGATGTCACCCGACTTGGCGAACACCTCGGTGTAGTTGAGCGTGCCGGCATAGGCCGCCAGCAGGCCGATGCCAAGGATGAAACCGAAATCGCCGACCCGGTTGACCAGGAAGGCCTTCATGTTGGCGAAGATGGCGGTCGGCTTGTTGAACCAGAAACCGATCAGGAGGTAGGACACCAGGCCCACGGCCTCCCAGCCGAAGAACAGTTGCAGCAGGTTGTTGCTCATCACCAGCATCAGCATGGAGAAGGTGAACAGTGAGATGTAGGCAAAAAAGCGGTTGTAGCCTTCGTCTTCTTCCATGTAGCCGATGGTGTAGATGTGCACCATCAGTGAGACAAAGGTCACGACACACATCATCATGGCGGTCAGGCCGTCCACGAGGAAGCCGATTTCCATCTTCAGGCCACCAACAACCATCCAGGTGTAAAGCGTTTCATTGAAACGCGCACCGTCGATCGCCACACTCTTGAGCGTCATGGCCGAGATGATGAAGGCCACCAGCACGCCGACGATGGTCAGCGTGTGCGACAGGCGGCGGCCTATCCAGTTGCCGCCGAAGGTGGTGCCGAAAATGCCGGCCAGCAAGGCGCCCGCAAGGGGCGCCAGGGGAACAGCCAGCAGGGTTGAAGCGTTGAGGGTGGATGCCATATCAGATTTCTTCCGCCAAGCCAGTTGCGCAGGCAAACAAGGGAGCCATGCTAAGGCCGCCACGGAACCGGCTTTGCCGGGCCGTCAGCGGCGCCCCTTGGAGGGGGAGGCGGCCAAAGGCCGCTTCGGGGGGGAGCGTCATCTTCATCCCTTGAGCGTGTTGAGTTCGTCCACGTTGATGCTGGCCTTGTTGCGGAACAGCAGAACGAGGATAGCCAGGCCGATGGCCGATTCGGCGGCCGCGACGGTCAGGATGAAAAACACGAACACCTGACCGGCCAGGTCATTGAGGTAGTACGAGAAAGCCACGAAGTTCATGTTGACGGCCAGCAGCATGAGCTCGATTGCCATCAGGATGATGATCAGGTTTTTCCGGTTCAGGAAAATACCGATCACCGACAGCGCGAACAGCATCGCGCCCAGTGTCAGGAAGTGTCCCAGCGTGAGCATCATGCCTTTTCCTCCGGTGCGGCAACCACAGGGGCCGCCTGCGTGGCCTTGATCTTGACCAGGCTGACGCGATCGCCGCGCTTGACGCGGATCTGGTCGGCCGGGTTGGTGTTTTTGGAATCCTTGCGCGCGCGCAAGGTCAGCGCAATGGCGGCAATGATGGCCACCAGCAGAATCACCGCCGCGATTTCAAGCGGGTACAGGTACTCGGAATACAGCACCTTGCCGATCTCTTTGGTGTTCGAATACTGCGCGGCGGCCTGCCCTGCCACCACGGCCTGCTTGGGCGCCTCACTCAGGCGGAAACCACCCATCAGTACGGCAGACATTTCAAGTGCAATCAGCGCGCCCACGCTGGCAGCCAGCGGAAAGTGCTTCCAGAAACCCTTGCGCACCCCTTCCATGTTGATGTCCAGCATCATCACGACAAAGAGGAAAAGCACCATCACGGCGCCGACATACACCAGCACCAGCGTGATGGCCAGGAATTCGGCCCTGAGCAAAATCCACAGGGCCGACGCCTGGAAAAAGGCCAGCACCAGGTACAGGGCGGCATGCACGGGATTGCGCGCCGTGATCACCCGGAATGCGGCAAACAGCAGCACCAGGGCAAAGAGATAAAAGAGACCTGTTTTAGCGTCCATGTTCTGCGAGTCTTTCTTGAGCCAACGACCTGGAGGCGGTGTCAGCGGTACTTGGCATCCGCGGCGCGGTTGGCAGCGATTTCTTTTTCGTAACGGTCACCGACCGCCAGCAGCATGTCCTTGGTGAAATAAAGGTCACCGCGTTTTTCGCCGTGGTATTCGAAGATGTGGGTCTCGACGATCGAGTCCACCGGGCAGCTTTCCTCGCAGAAGCCGCAGAAGATGCACTTGGTCAGGTCGATGTCGTAACGCGAGGTGCGGCGGCTGCCGTCTTCGCGCACGTCCGATTCGATCGTGATGGCCATCGCCGGGCAGACGGCCTCGCACAGCTTGCAGGCAATGCAGCGCTCCTCGCCGTTTTCGTAACGGCGCAGCGCATGCAGGCCGCGAAAACGCGGGCTCAGCGGCGTCTTTTCTTCCGGGAACTGGACCGTGATCTTGCGCTTGAACATGTACTTGCCGGTCAGGGCCATGCCCTTGAACAGCTCGGCGAGCATGAAGCTGGATACGAAGTCTTTGACGGAGGCAACTGCACTCATGATGATTTCCTGAGAGCTACATGAAGTGAGCGAACGTATGGGCCAGGTTTTTCCGACGGGCCGCCCCTAGGAAAAACGCGCCCCCTCGGGGGGCAGAGAGCTACACGAAGTGAGCGAACGTGGGGGCTCATAATCATTTCCAGAGGCTGTACGGGGTCTGCATCCAGGCCCCGATGACCACCAGCCAGACCAGGGTCACAGGAATGAAGATCTTCCAGCCCAGACGCATGATCTGGTCATAACGGAAGCGCGGGAAGGTGGCGCGCACCCACAGGAACAGGGTGACGACCACAAAGGTCTTCAGGCCCAGCCAGATCCAGCCCGGAATGAAGGACAGGAACTCAAAGGGTGGCAACCAGCCGCCCAGGAACAGGATCACGGTCAGGATGGACACGAGAATCATGTTGGCGTATTCGGCCAGGAAGAACATGGCGAAGGCCATGCCCGAGTACTCGACCATGTGGCCGGCCACGATTTCGGACTCGCCCTCGACCACGTCAAACGGGTGGCGGTTGGTTTCGGCCAGGCCGGCAATGAAAAACACCACAAAAATCGGCAGCAGCGGCAGCCAGTTCCAGGACAGGAAGTTCAGGCCCTTGTCGGCCGCCATGCCAATGGACTGGCCCATCACGATGTCGGTCATGTTCAGGCTGGCCGACACCATCAGCACCACCACCAGGCAAAAACCCATGGCGATTTCGTAGCTGACCATCTGCGCCGACGCCCGCATGGCGCCCAGGAAAGCGTATTTGGAATTCGACGCCCAGCCGGCGATGATGACGCCGTACACCTCGAGCGAGGTGATGGCCATCAGGAACAGCAGGCCGGCGTTGATGTTGGCCAGCGCCACATCGGGCCCGAAAGGCACGACCGCCCAGGCCGCCAGCGCCGGCATGATGGTCATGATGGGGCCGAGCACAAACAGGCCCTTGCTGGCCGCCGTCGGAATGATGATTTCCTTGGTCAGCAGCTTGAGCGCGTCTGCAATCGGCTGCAACAGGCCGAAGGGGCCGACGCGGTTCGGGCCCAGGCGGATCTGGGTAAAACCGATCGCCTTGCGCTCCCACAGCGTGAGGTAGGCCACACAGCCCATCAGTGGCAGCAGCACCACGACAATCTTGATCAGGGCCCAGAGCACCGGCCAGACCGTGCCGGGCCAGATGCCCCCCATCAAACCCTGGCCGAAGCCGAAAATGGCGTCAATCATGCTGTGGCTCCTTCTACGTGCGCGGCCTGCCGCGCATCGGCCGTGAGCTGCAGCGAGGTGGCGCGCCGGACCAGGCTGTCGAGCTGGTAAATGCCGGCCACGACAGGCGCCGCGCCGGCCGCCGTCAACTGGACCGCCGCCTGCGTTGCATTGCCAAGTCGCTGCGCCGGCACCATCGCGCCGTCGGCATCGGGAATCTGCCGCAGCACATCCTGCGCGGACTCGAAATCAAAGCCCGGCAGGCCGAGCAGGTTGGCCAGCACGCGCAGCACCTTCCAGGCGGGGCGTGTTTCACCGAGTGGCTTGACCACGGCATGAAAGCTCTGCACGCGGCCTTCGGCGTTGACAAAGGTGCCGGGCGTTTCGGTGAACGGTGCAATCGGCAGCAGCACGTCACTGAAATCCATGTTCGCCTTGAAGGGGCTCAGCGTCACCACCATGTGCGCGCTGTTGAGTGCGGACTTGGCCGATGCTCCGGCCGCCGAATCGAACTCGGGCTCGTTGTTGAGCAGAATGACGGCCTTGAGCTTGCCCGCCAGCATTTGGCCGGCGTCCAGACCATTGCCCGCCGGGAACGCACCCGCCAGCTGGGCGCCGACGGTGTTGGCCGCTTCCGTGAGGTAACCGACGCTGGCGCCGGTCTGCTCGGCAATCCAGTTGGCCAGGGCCAGGAGGCTGGCGGCGTTGGCATGGTGCGCGGCGGCGTTACCCAGCAGGATGGCCTTGCGTTCGCCGCCCTGCAGGGACTTGGCCACTGCTTTGGCGGCCTCCGTGGCCTGGCCGGCGGCGGGCGCCGCCATACCCTTGTCCGCCGCAATCGCCGCGGCCACATCGGCCAGCGCCTGCGCCCAGGCACCCGGCTCGGCCAGGACAGCGTTGGCCACCGGGATGGCCCAGGCATCGGCCGAGGCCAGTTCCGCTACGGAAGTGATAGCACTCAGCGCACAACCCTTGCGGACGGACTGCCGGATTCGCTGGGCAAACAGCGGGTGGTCCTTGCGCAGGTTGGAGCCCACGACCAGCACACGCTGCAGATTCGACAGCGACGCGATCGGGGTGCCCAGCCAGCGCACGGCGGGCGACGGGGCAAATTCAGCGTTGCGCAGACGGTAGTCGATGTTGTCACTGCCCAGGCCGCGCATCAGCGAGGCCGCCAGGAACAGCTCTTCGAGCGTGCTGTGCGGGCTGGCCAGCGTGCCCACGCTGTCGGCACCGTGATCGGCCTTGATCTGCTTGAGTCCGTTGGCGACATATTCGAGCGCGGTCTGCCAGTCCACGGCCTTCCACTGCCCACCCTGCTTGAGCATGGGGGTGGTCAGGCGCTCGTCGCTGTTCAGGGCTTCGTACGAGAAACGGTCGCGGTCGGCAAGCCAGCATTCGTTGACGTCTTCGTTTTCGAGCGGCACGACACGCATGACCCGGTTGTTCTTGACCTGGACAATCAGGTTGGCACCGGTCGAGTCGTGCGGGCTGACCGACTTGCGGCGCGAAAGCTCCCAGGTGCGGGCGCTGTAGCGGAAAGGTTTGCTGGTCAGCGCACCCACCGGGCAGATGTCGATCATGTTGCCCGACAGCTCGGAGTCCACCGACATGCCGACAAAGGTCTCGATCTCGGCGTGTTCACCGCGGTGCGACATGCCCAGCTCCATCACGCCGGCAACTTCCTGGCCAAAACGCACGCAGCGCGTGCAGTGGATGCAGCGGCTCATCTCTTCCATCGAGATCAGCGGGCCCACGTCCTTGTGGAACACCACGCGCTTTTCTTCTTCGTAACGCGAACCGCTGCTGCCGTAGCCGACCGCCAGGTCCTGCAACTGGCACTCGCCGCCCTGGTCGCAGATCGGGCAGTCGAGCGGGTGGTTGATCAGCAGAAACTCCATCACGCCCTTCTGGGCCTTGATGGCTTTGTCGCTCTTGGTGTGCACGATCATGCCCTGCGTCACCGGTGTGGCGCAGGCCGGCATCGGCTTGGGCGCCTTTTCCACATCGACCAGGCACATGCGGCAGTTGGCCGCGATGCTGAGTTTCTTGTGGTAGCAGAAATGGGGAATGTAGGTACCGGCCTTTTCGGCCGCATGCATCACCGTGCTGCCTTCGAGCACTTCCACTTTCTGACCGTCGAGCTGGATTTCAACCATGGTGATTTTGCTTTGAGGGAGGCGCTGTTATGCGTAAACCGGGACCAGACAGGTCTTGTGGGTGATGTGGTGTTCGAACTCGGCGCGGAAATGCTTGATCATGGCCCGCACCGGCATGGCCGCAGCGTCGCCGAGCGCGCAGATGGTGCGGCCCTGGATGTTGTCGGAGATCGAATTGAGCATGTCCAGGTCGCTCTCGCGGCCGTGCCCGTGCTCGATGCGGTCCACCATGCGCCAAAGCCAGCCGGTGCCTTCACGGCAAGGCGTGCACTGGCCGCAGCTCTCGTGCATGTAGAAGTACGACAGGCGCAACAGGCTCTTGACCATGCAGCGGGTTTCGTCCATCACGATCACCGCGCCGGAGCCGAGCATGGAGCCGGCCTTGGCGATCGAGTCGTAGTCCATGTCGGTGGCCATCATTATGTCGGCCGGCAGCACCGGCATCGACGAACCACCGGGAATCACGGCCTTGAGCTTGCGCCCGCCGCGCATGCCGCCCGCGAGTTCCAGCAGCTTGGCAAACGGCGTGCCCATCGGGATTTCGTAGTTGCCCGGACGCTCGACGTCGCCGCTGATGGTGAAAATCTTGGTGCCGCCGTTGTTGGGCTTGCCGCAGTCCAGGTAGGCCTGGCCACCGTTGCGGATGATCCAGGGCACGGCCGCGAAGGTTTCCGTGTTGTTGATGGTGGTCGGTTTGCCGTACAGGCCGAAGCTGGCGGGAAACGGCGGCTTGAAACGCGGCTGGCCTTTTTTGCCCTCCAGCGATTCGAGCAAGGCGGTTTCCTCGCCGCAGATGTAGGCGCCAAAACCATGGGCCGCATGCAGCTGGAAGCTGTAGCTGCTGCCCAGGATGTTGTCGCCGAGCAGGCCGGCGGCACGCGCCTCTTCCAGCGCCTCTTCAAACCGCTTGTAAGTGGTGAAGATTTCGCCGTGGATGTAGTTGTAGCCCACATTGATGCCCATCGCGTAGGCGGCAATCGCCATGCCTTCGATGACGATGTGCGGGTTGTACTGCATGATGTCGCGGTCTTTGGCCGTGCCCGGCTCGCCTTCGTCCGAGTTGCAGACCAGGTATTTCTGGCCCGGAAACTGGCGCGGCATGAAACTCCATTTCAGGCCGGTCGGGAAACCCGCGCCGCCACGGCCGCGCAGGCCGCTGCCCTTGACCTCGGCGATCACCTGGTCTTGCGTCAGGCCTTCGCCGCCGTCCTTGCCCAGGATCTTGCGCAGGGCCTGGTAACCACCGCGCGCCTCGTAGTCTTTCAGGCGCCAGTTGGCGCCATCGAGGCCCGCCATGATCTGGGGGTCGATATGGCGGCCATGGAACGAGGTCTGGACGCCGGTGGCCTCAAACTGGGAAAGGATGCTGGAAGCAGACATGGTTACTTTGCCTCGGCAGATTTAAGGCCATCGATCAGCTGGTCGAGCTTGTCGTTGCTCATGAAGCTGCACATGTGCAGGTCGTTGACCAGCATGACCGGCGAGTCGGCGCAGGCGCCCAGGCACTCGGACTGCTGCAGGGTGAACAGGCCGTCTTCCGTCGTGCCGCCCATGGTCACGCCCAGCTTGTGCTCGAGGTAGGCCAGCGCCCTGGTGCCCTCGCGCAGCTGGCACGGCAGGTTGGTACAGACGTTGATCTTGTACTTGCCCACCGGCTGCTGGTTGTACATGTTGTAGAAAGTCGTGACCTCGTGCACGGCAATCGGCGCCATGCCGAGGTAGGCGGCAACCAGCTTCTCGCTCTCGGCGCTCACGTAACCCTGCTCTTCCTGCACGATGGCCAGACAGGCCATGACGGCCGACTGCTTCTGGTCGGCCGGGTACTTGGCGACCTCGCGGGAAAAACGGTCCAGGGTCTGCACTGACAGCGCAGACGTGCGCGCTTGGTTGGATTCAGAAGTCATAGATTTTCAGCGGTCAATTTCGCCAAACACAATGTCCATCGTGCCGATGACGGCGACCGCATCGGCAATCATGTGGCCACGGGCCATTTCGTCCATGGCCGCCAGATGCGGAAAGCCGGGCGGCCGGATCTTCAGGCGATACGGCTTGTTGGCCCCGTCGCTGACGATGTAGATGCCGAACTCACCCTTGGGGTGTTCCACGGCGGCGTAGGCCTCGCCTTCAGGCACGTGGAAGCCTTCGGTGAAGAGCTTGAAATGGTGGATCAGCTCTTCCATGTTGGACTTCATGGATTCGCGGTCGGGGGCAGCCACCTTGTGGTTGCTGGTGATCACCGGGCCGGGGTTCACGCGCAGCCAGTCCACACACTGCTTGATGATGCGGTTGGACTGGCGCATCTCCTCGATGCGGACCAGGTAGCGGTCGTAACAGTCGCCGGTCTTGCCTACGGGGATGTCGAAGTCCATCTGGGCGTACACGTCGTAAGGCTGCTGCTTGCGCAGGTCCCAGGCAAAACCGGAGCCCCTGAGCATCGGGCCGGTGAAGCCCAGGTTCAGCGCGCGCTCGGGCGACACGACGCCGATGCCGACCGTGCGCTGTTTCCAGATGCGGTTGTCGGTCAGCAGGGTTTCGTACTCATCCACATAACCCGGAAACTTGTTGGCGAAGTCGTCGATGAAGTCCAGCAGCGAACCCTGGCGGTTTTCGTTGAGCGCCTCGATTGCCTTGGCGTTCTTGATCTTGCTGACCTTGTACTGCGACATGGTCTCGGGCAGGTCGCGGTAAACGCCGCCCGGCCGGAAATAGGCTGCATGCATGCGCGCACCCGAGACGGCCTCGTACATGTCGAACAGCGCCTCGCGTTCGCGGAAGCAGTAAATCAGGATGTTCATCGCGCCGCAGTCGAAACCGTGCGCACCCAGCCAGAGCAGGTGGTTGAGCAGGCGCGTGATCTCGGAGAACATCACGCGGATGTATTGCGCGCGCACCGGCACGTCCACGCCGAGGAGCTTTTCAATGGCCAGGCAGTAGGCATGCTCGTTGGACATCATCGACACGTAGTCGAGGCGGTCCATGTAGGGCAGCGACTGGATGTAGGTCTTGCTCTCGGCGAGTTTTTCGGTGGCGCGGTGCAGCAGGCCGATGTGCGGGTCGGCGCGCTGGATCACCTCGCCGTCGAGTTCGAGAACGAGGCGCAGCACACCGTGGGCTGCAGGGTGCTGCGGCCCGAAATTGAGCGTGTAATTTTTGATTTCAGCCATGGGGATATCTCTTGCCTCGCTGCTTACTGCAGACCGCCGTAGTTGTCTTCACGGATCACGCGCGGGGTGGTTTCACGCGGCTCGATCGTCACCGGCTGGTAGATCACGCGTTTCTGCTCGGGGTCGTAACGCATCTCGACATGGCCCGTGGTCGGGAAGTCCTTGCGGAAAGGATGGCCGATGAAGCCGTAGTCGGTCAGGATGCGGCGCAGGTCGTTGTGGCCTTCAAAGATAATGCCGAACAGGTCGAACGCCTCGCGCTCGAACCAGTTGGCCGAATTCCACACCTCGGTGAGCGAGGCCACGACCGGAAAATCGTCGTCATCGCAGAAGACCTTGAGCCGCACGCGCTGGTTCAGGCTGACCGACAGCAGGTGTGACGCCACACAGAAACGACGGCCATCGTAACGGCCATCGGCGTATTCGGAGTAGTCGATGCCGCACAGGTCGATCAGTTGTTCAAACTGGCAGCCCGGGGTGTCGCGCAGGATCAAGGCGGCTGCGAGGTAATCGGGCGCAGCCACGACGACCGTCAGTTCACCCAGCGCAACGCTCACGCGTCTGGCTTTTGCACCGAGGGCGGCAGCAACAATGTCCGCGAGTTGTTCAGCAGTAGCAGGATGCAGAGGACCCATCAAGCCCTCGCAATGGTGTTGGTGCGGCGGATTTTCTGCTGCAGCTGGATGATGCCGTACAGCAGCGCTTCGGCCGTCGGCGGGCAGCCCGGCACGTAAACATCGACCGGCACAATGCGGTCACAGCCGCGAACAACCGAATAACTGTAGTGGTAATAGCCGCCACCGTTGGCGCAGGACCCCATGGACAGCACCCAGCGCGGCTCGGACATCTGGTCATACACCTTGCGCAATGCCGGGCCCATCTTGTTGCACAGCGTGCCGGCCACAATCATCAGATCGGACTGGCGCGGGCTGGGACGGAACAACATGCCGAAGCGGTCGATGTCGTAACGCGCGGCGCCGGCGTGCATCATCTCGACGGCGCAGCAGGCCAGGCCGAAGGTCATGGGCCAGAGCGACCCGGTCTTGGCCCAGTTGACCACCGAGTCGTAACTCGTGGTCATGAAGCCTTCATTGAAAACACCTTCTAGTGACATACCCGTCCCTTTGTGGCGGCTGCGCGTGCAACCGCTGAGTCTTGGTGAGCTATTCCCAGTCCAAGGCGCCTTTTTTCCACTCGTAGACAAAGCCAACGACCAGAATGCCGAGGAAAATCATCATGGACCAGAAACCCACCGGACCGATTTCCTTGAGCGCCACGGCCCATGGAAACAGGAAAGCGATTTCGAGGTCGAAAAGAATGAACAGGATGGCGACGAGGTAATAACGCACATCGAACTTCATGCGGGCATCTTCAAACGCCTCGAAGCCGCACTCATAGGGGGAATTTTTTTCGCTGTCCGGCTTGTTCGGACCGAGCAGACGGCCCAGCACCTGGGGCACCACGCCGACAGCCACGCCCACCAGGATAAACAACAGGACGGGGAGGTATTGGTCGAGGTTCATCGTCGATTCAACTTCTGCAAGCCGCTTGTGCTGGGTGCCAGTTT
>NZ_JAQSDN010000037.1 GCF_029945925.1 Polaromonas sp.
CCCCACTCGTTGTCATACCAGGCGACGATCTTGACGAAGGTGCTGTCCAGCGCGATGCTGGCGTCGGCGTCGAACACGCTGGTGCAGGTCTCGCCGCGGAAGTCGGTGGCCACCACCTTGTCTTCGGTGTACCCGAGGATGCCCTTCAGGGCGCCTTCACTTTGCGCTTTCATCTCGGCGCAGATTTCTTTCAGCGTGGCTTCCTTGTTCAGCTCGCAGGTCAGGTCCACCACCGACACGTCGGAGGTCGGCACGCGGAAAGACATGCCGGTGAGCTTTTTGTTCAGCTCGGGAATCACCACACCGACGGCCTTGGCCGCGCCGGTGCTCGAGGGAATGATGTTTTCCAGGATGCCGCGGCCGCCGCGCCAGTCCTTGTTGCTCGGGCCGTCCACGGTTTTCTGGGTGGCGGTCGCTGCATGCACGGTGGTCATCAGGCCGCGCTTGATGCCCCATTTGTCGTTGAGCACCTTGGCCACGGGCGCCAGGCAGTTGGTGGTGCAGCTGGCGTTGGAGATGATGGCCTGACCGGCGTAGGTCTTGTCGTTGACGCCGTAGACGAACATCGGGGTGTCGTCTTTCGACGGGGCCGAGAAAATGACTTTTTTGGCGCCGGCGGCCAGGTGTTTTTCACCGGAGGCCTTGTCCAGGAACAGGCCGGTGGCCTCGAGCACGATGTCGGCGCCGATCTCGTTCCACTTCAGGTTGGCGGGGTCGCGCTCCTGGGTCAGGCGGATTTTCTTGCCGTTGACGATCAGGGTGTTGCCTTCGACGGAGAGCTCGCCCTTGAAGCGGCCGTGCACCGAGTCGTACTGCAGCATGTACTTGAGGTACTCCGGCTCGAGCAGGTCGTTGATGCCGACGATCTCGATGTCGCTGAAGTTCTGCACGGCGGCACGCAACACGTTGCGTCCGATGCGGCCGAAGCCGTTGATACCCAGTTTGATGGTCATGAACATTTCCTTGAATAAAAAGTGAGCTTTGCGCTCGCTGACAGTGCGCCGGCAGCTATCAATTCAGTAGCGCCGAGCAGTCGGCAATAACCCGGTCCGGCGCGCAGGCGGCTATCGGCTGGCCCATGTTGTAGCCGTAGGGCAGCGCCCAGACCGTGACGCCGGCGTTACGCGCGGTCGCCACGTCGATGCTGGAGTCGCCGACGAAGAGCGCGCGGTGGCGCGGCGTGCCAAACTGCGCAAGACAACTTTCAATGCCTGCGGGATCCGGCTTTTTGGTAGGTAGCGTGTCGCCGCTGACCACGCAATCGAGCAGCGGCATCAGCTGGTGGGCGTTCAGGACCGTGGCCGTGTAGCGCCCTTCCTTGTTGGTCACCACCGCCAGCTTGGCGCCCCTGCTGCGCAGCGCCGTCAGGGCTTCGCGCACTTGGGGGTAGAGGTGGCTGCGCGTGCCGCAGCGGCTCTGGTAATGCTTGTCGAACTCTGCTGCAATCAGCGCCAGGCTGGCGCTGACACGTATGGCCGCAGCATCTGTTTTTTCGCTGCAGGCCAGCGCCTGGATCAGCAGCTCACGCGTTCCGTGGCCAATCCAGTCATTGACTTGCTGCTGCGCCACCTCGGGCAGGTCGAAGCGGCGCAGGGTGTCGTTGACGGCATCGCAGATTTCAGGCGCGGTTTCGATCAGCGTGCCGTCGAGATCAAACATGATCAGGTCAAAAGCGTTATTCATCATTTGTTCTGGCTCAGGTGGAGGACAGCACGATCTGATCGGACAGGAGCCCATTGCCCCGCTCGTCATTGCCCAGCCACACTTCGCGGCGATGGGCGGCGCGGTGCGTCAACGTGCGTACAGCTTCCACCACGCGCTGGGTGGTGATGCCAAAGTGGGCGTACAAGTCCCTGGCTGGGGCGGATTCGCCGAAACTGGCGATGCCCACCACCATGCCGGTGCGGCCCACGTACTTGCGCCAGAAATCGGGATGCGCCGCCTCGATGGCCACCGTCGGCAGGTTGAGGGGCAGCACCAGCGCCTGGTAGGCCTCGCTCTGGCGGTCAAACACATTGGTGCAGGGCATGGACACCACACGGGTGGCAATACCCTCGCCCGCCAGTGCCGCCTGCGCCTCCATGGCCAGCGAAGTTTCCGAGCCGGTGGCCACAATCACGGCCTGCACCCCCTCCATGTCGGACAGCACATAGCCGCCGCGGCGGATGCTGCCGGCCATGCCGGCGACGGTCAGGCGCGGCAGGTTCTGGCGCGACAGGCACAGCGCGCTGGGGCCGTCTTTGCGCTCGATCGCACAAGCCCAGGCCACCGCCGTTTCCAGCCCGTCCGCCGGACGCCACACGTCCAGCCCCGGGATGATGCGCAGACTGGGGATGTGCTCCACGCTCTGGTGCGTGGGGCCGTCTTCGCCCAGGCCGATGCTGTCGTGGGTGAACACGTGGATCACCCGCAGCTTCATCAGCGCGGCCATGCGAATGGCGTTGCGGCTGTAGTCGCTGAAGGTCAGGAAAGTACCGCCGTAAGGGATGTAGCCACCGTGCAGGGCCATGCCGTTCATGATGGCCGCCATGCCGAATTCGCGCACGCCGTAACTCATGTGGTTGCCCCCCTGGTCGCGCCCGGCCTTGATACAACCCTTGAAGTTGGTCAGGTTGGATCCCGTCAGGTCGGCACTGCCACCGAAGAACTCGGGTACCAGGGCGCTAAGCGCGTCGAGCGCGTTCTGGCTTGCCTTGCGGGTGGCGACGGCGTCCGGCCTGGCAGCGATAGCGGCCAGCAGCTCCGGCAATTTGTCGGCAAAGGCGGGCAGCAGATCGCCCGCCACGCGGCGCTCGAACTCGGCCGCCTCCAGCGGGTACTGCGTGCGGTAGGCCTCAAAGCGCACGCGCCAGGCACGCTCGGCCACCTGGCCGCGTTCGACGGCGTTCCAGGCCGTGGCGATGTCCGCCGGCACGTCAAAGGGCGCAGCGGTCCAGCCCAGCGCTTCGCGCGTGGCAGCCACTTCGGCGGCACCCAGTGCGGCGCCGTGCACGTCGTGCGTACCGGCCTTGTTGGGCGAGCCCATGCCGATCACGGTTTTGCAGCAGATCAGCGTCGGCTTGCCATGGGGCAGAACAGCCTGGGCCTTGGCGGCACGCATGGCCGCATCAAGCGCCACCGGGTCGTGCCCGTTGACGGCGGGGATCACGTTCCAGCCGTAGGCTTCAAAACGCTTGGGCGTGTCGTCGGTGAACCAGCCTTCCACATGGCCGTCGATCGAGATGCCGTTGTCGTCGTAAAAACCCACCAGCTTGGACAGGCGCAGCGTGCCGGCCAGCGAGCAGGCCTCGTGGCTGATGCCCTCCATCAGGCAGCCGTCACCCATGAACACATAGGTGAAATGGTCCACGATGGTATGGCTGGTTTCCTCGTCTTCGCGGTTGAACTCGTCGGCGAGCAGCTTCTCGGCCAGCGCCATGCCCACCGCATTGGCGAGGCCCTGGCCCAGCGGGCCGGTGGTGGTCTCCACGCCGGGCGTCACGCCCATTTCGGGGTGACCCGCCGTCTTGCTGTGCAGCTGGCGGAAGTTCTTCAGCTCGTCCATCGGCAGGTCGTAGCCGGTGAGGTGCAGCAGCGCATAGATCAGCATCGAGCCGTGGCCGTTGCTCAGTACAAAACGGTCACGGTCCGGCCAGTGCGGGTTGGCTGGGTTGTGCTTGAGGTGCCGGTTCCACAGCACCTCGGCGATGTCGGCCATGCCCATGGGCGCGCCGGGGTGGCCGGATTTGGCTTTTTCGACCGCATCGACGGCGAGCATGCGGATGGCGTTGGCCATTTGCCTGGCCATGTCGGGTGTAGGCACGTTCATGTCAGGAAGCCCTCTTTTTGCGTTCCATCATCCGCCACACAAAGGGCGTGAAGATCAATTGCATGGCCAGTTCCATCTTGCCGCCAGGCACCACGATGGTGTTGGCGCGGGACATGAACGAGTCGTTGATCATGCTGCGCAGGTACTGGAAATCGATACCTTTGGGGTTGGCGAAACGGATCACCACCATGCTCTCATCGGGCGAAGGAATGTCGCGTGCGATGAAGGGGTTGGAGGTGTCCACCATAGGCACGCGCTGGAAGTTCACGTGCGTGTGCATGAATTGCGGGCAGATGTAGTTCACGTAGTCCGGCATGCGGCGCAGGATGGTGTCGGTCACGGCCTCGGTACTGTAGCCACGCTTGGACTTGTCGCGGTACAGCTTCTGGATCCACTCCAGGTTGATCACCGGGACCACACCGATCAGCAGGTCCGGGTGCTGGGCGATGTTGACCTCGGGCGTGACCACAGCGCCATGCAGGCCTTCGTAGAACAGCAGGTCGGTGCCGGCCGGCACGTCTTCCCAGGCCGTGAAGGTACCGGGCTGCTGCTTGTAGGGAGCGGCCTCTTCCGTGTCGTGCAGGTACTTGCGGCGCTTGCCGGTGCCGGTTTCGCCATAGGCGCGAAACAGCTCGGCCAGTTCGGGAAACAGATTGTTTTCCGGCCCGAAATGGCTGAAGTTGTTGTTGCCCGCCGCCTCGGCCTCGGCCGCTTTGGTCTTCATGTCCTTGCGGTCGTAGCGGTGAAAGCTGTCGCCTTCGATGATGGCGGCATTCACATTCTCGCGGCGGAAGATGTTCTCGAACGTGTGCGTGACCGAGGTGGTGCCGGCACCGGACGAGCCGGTGATGGCGATGATGGGATGGCGTTCAGACATGGTGCTGTCTCCGTAAGTCAAAAATTTATTTGGCGAAAATGCCTGCAGCCCTTATGGCCGCTGCGGGATCAGCTATCTATTCAATAGCATTTCGGCAGCCGGCACGGACCATCAGACGCGGAACAGGCTGCGTTCGGCAAACAGCGGATTGGTCTGCTCGGTCTTGACGGGCTCGGCGTGGTAACGCTCGATGCGCTCCACCTCGCTCCTGGAGCCGAAGACCAGGCCGATGCGCTGGTGCAGCGAGCCCGGCTTGACGCCCAGCATGGGCTGGTGCCCGGTCGAAGCCCGGCCGCCGGCCTGCTCCATGAGCATGCCTATCGGGTTGGCCTCGTACAGCAGCCGCAGGCGGCCGGGTCTGGAGGCGTCTTTGGTATCGCGCGGATAGAGGAAAACACCGCCGCGCATCAGAATGCGGTGCGCCTCGGCCACCATGCTGGCAATCCAGCGCATGTTGAAATCCTTGGCGCGAGGCCCGGTCTTGCCCGCCAGACACTCATCCACATAACGCTTGACCGGCGCCTCCCAGAAGCGGCTGTTGGAGGCGTTGATCGCGAACTCCTGGGTATCGGCCGGAATCTGCATCTTCGGATGTGTGAGCATGAATTCGCCCAGGTTCGGATCCAGCGTGAAACCATTGACGCCATCGCCCACCGTGAGCACCAGCATGGTGGTAGGGCCATACAAGGCGTAACCTGCGGCCACCTGGCTGGCGCCGGGCTGCAAAAAATCAGCCTCGGTCACATCGCGACCGCTGTCTTCCACCTCTTGCGGTGCGCGCAGCACCGAAAAAATGCTGCCGACGGAGACATTCACGTCGATGTTGCTGGACCCGTCCAGCGGGTCAAACACCAGCAGATATTTGCCGCGCGGGAACTGCCCCGGAATCTGGTACGGCAAGTCCATCTCTTCAGACGCCATACCCGCCAGATTGCCCGCCCATTCGGTACGCCGGATAAAAACATCGTTGCTCAGCACATCGAGCTTTTTCTGCGTCTCGCCCTGCACGTTGACGGAGCCGCCCTGCGCGGCTGCGTGGTTGCCCATCACGCCCCCCAACTCGCCAAACGCGACAGCGCGGGCAATGCCTTTGCAGGCCAGCGCAACGTCCAGAATCAGGGCATTGAAATCGCCACTGGCACAGGGGAAGCGGCGGCGCTCCTCGATCAGGAATTGGGTCAGGGTGGACCGGTTGGCGGTTAAAGGCATCGCAATTCTTTCAGGGATGGTGTTGACGCAGGAGTTCAGAGCGAGGCGGCCTGGCGGCGCAGCTCGCGCATGACGCCGTGGTAGCCGCCATCGGCATCGGGCGCGCCAAACACGGCGCTGCCCGCCACGCAGGTGTCGGCGCCGGCCTGCACGATCTCGGCGATGTTGTCGGTCTTCACGCCGCCATCGACTTCCAGCCAGATCGGCTGGCCACCGCGCGCCTGGTGCGCCGCTATGCGCTGACGCACGGTCCGCAGCTTGCCCAGCGTGGCGGGGATGAACTTTTGCCCGCCAAAGCCGGGGTTCACGCTCATGAGCAGCACCATGTCCAGCTTGTCCATGACATGGTCCAGCCATTCCACCGAGGTGGCCGGGTTCAGCACCAGCCCGGCCTTGCAGCCGTGTTCGCGAATCAGCGACAGCGTGCGGTCCACATGCCTGGAGGCCTCGGGGTGGAAGGTGATGATGTTGGCGCCGGCCCTGGCAAACAGCGGAATCAGTGCGTCCACCGGCTCCACCATCAGGTGCACGTCAATCGGAATCTGCACATGCGGGCGAATCGCCTCGCAGACCAGCGGCCCGATCGTCAGGTTGGGCACGTAGTGGTTGTCCATCACATCAAAGTGCACCAGATCCGCCCCGGCCGCCTCGATCGCACGAACCTCCTCGCCGAGCCGGGCAAAGTCGGCGGACAGGATGGACGGAGCCAGCCGGAGCATGGGTGTTGATGAGGTGGGGGATGTCATGGCCTGGCTTTCGGGGGGGGGTCTGTGTTGCCGCTTCAGCGTGACCGGGCCAGGCCGCCGCGCACCTGCTCGCCATGCCAGCGCCGTAATTGCGCCAGGTTCACCTGGCTCAGATCAGGCAGCACCCGCATGGCGGCCGAGAAGTCGTGATGCGCGGTGTAGCGCGTCGGCGTGATCAGGGTGGCCAGCCCCGCTGCCGTGGCCGACTGCAGGCCGTTGCTGGAATCTTCAAATGCCAGACACTGTGCCGGCGGCAGCTTGAGCGCTGCGAGCATTTGCAGATAAACCTGCGGATCCGGCTTTTTAACCGGCGCGGTGGAAGCGTCTCCAATGGCCGTGAAGTTCAAGCGCCAGTCCGGGCCCACCGCGCGGCGCAGCAAGGCCGCGATGTTGGCGGGCGAGGTGGTGGTGGCAATGGCCATCTGGAGACCGTCGGCGAGGGCTTCATCCATCAATCGGAGCACGCCGGGGCGCAAGCTGACAACGCCGTCGTTGACGGCACGTTCGTAAGCAGCGGTCTTGAGCTCATGCAGGCGGTTGATCGTGTCCTGCAGCGCCATCGCCTCCACCTCGCGCAGCGCGGGCTGGGTGGTTTTCCAATAGTGGAGCATGCGCTCCTTGCCGCCCGAGATATTCAGCAGATCGGTGTACAAGGGCTCGTCCCAGTGCCAGTCCAGCCCGAACTCGGCAAACGCCTGGTTGAAGGCCGCCAGGTGTACAGACTCGGTATCGGCCAGGGTGCCATCAACATCAAAAATCAGCGCTTGCAACATGCCAGCCGTCCTCGCAAAGGGGTGGAGCGGGCTACTCAAATAAGTAGCGACTGATTTAATTTATCGGGCATTACACATAAATTCAAATCATATTTACTAGAATATTCATCAGGTTAAACTGATTATTTACACCATTCGCAACCTGCCACCCCCTCCGGACCCGACCATGCGCACTTACACCCTCAAGCAAATTCAGACTTTCATCGAGGTCGCGCGGGACAAATCGGTCTCCAAAGCGGCAGAGCGCCTGTTTGTGACCCAACCGGCCGTGTCCATGCAGATCAGGCAGCTCGAAGATGCGTTTGGGCTGCCCCTGATCGAGCCGATAGGGCGCAATATCCAGCTCACCAGGGCAGGACAGGAGTTTTTGGTCCACGCCCTCGCGGCCATGGCCCGGTTCAAGGACCTGGAAGCCACCATGGCCGAGCATGTGGGCTTTAGCAAAGGGCGGATTGAACTGGCGGTGGTCAGCACCGCCAAATACTTCATGCCCATGCTGCTGGTGCGTTTTGGCAAGCTGTTTCCCGGCATCGAGCTGACACTGCGCATCGACAACCGGGAAAACATACTGGGCATGCTGTCACGCAACGAGGCTGATCTGGTGGTGATGGGGCGCGCGCCCAACACGCTGGACTGCGAAGCCACGGCGTTTGCCACCAACCCGCTGGGCATCGTCTGCGCGCCCGACCATCCGCTGTCGCGCCGCAAGCGGGTGCAGTTTGAGGAGCTCAAGGACACCCGCTTTGTCGTGCGGGAAAAGGGTTCGGGCACGCGTGCCGCCATGGAGCGGCTGTTCGGCCAGCACGACATGCCGATGAATGTGGTCATGGAGATGCCCAGTAACGAGACCATCAAGCAGGCCGTCATGGCGGGCATGGGTCTGAGCTTCCTGTCGCTGCGCACGGTGCGCCACGAACTCGCCGCGGGCCACCTGGCGCTGGTCGACGTCAACGGCATGCCGCTGATGGGCCATTGGTATGTGACCCACCTGAGCCAGAAAAAGCTCTCGCCGGCGGCCAAGGCTTTCAAGGCCTTCCTGATCGAGCAGGGTGGCCCGTTGATTGACTCGTGGGCATGAGGATCACTAATTCATAAGTATTTGCTGATTTGTAGACAAATAAATATGAATGTTTCTTATGAACACCTGCCTCTATAGTCAGCCCCAATACCCAACGGGCTGATCAATTCCGAGCAGTTTGACGGGCCCCAACCAACCACAGGAGAACCCGCCATGGACCAGTCCAACCGCTACGCCGACCTGAGCCTCAAAGAAGCCGACCTCATCAAAGGTGGCACCCACATTCTGGTAGCTTACAAAATGAAGCCCAAGGCCGGCTTTGGCAGCTATCTGCAATGCGCGGCTCACTTCGCCGCTGAGTCCTCGACCGGCACCAACGTTGAAGTCTCCACCACCGATGATTTCACCCGCAATCTGGACGCGCTGGTGTACTACATCGATGAAGCCACGGAAGACATGCGCATTGCGTACCCGATGGATTTGTTTGACCGCAACATCACTGACGGCCGCATGATGATGGTGTCGATCCTGACACTGATCATCGGCAACAACCAGGGCATGGGTGACATCGAGCACGGCAAGATTCACGACATTTACTTCCCGGAGCGCGCCATCCAGTTGTTTGATGGCCCAGCCAAGGACATCACCGACCTGTGGCGTATTCTGGGTCGCCCGATGAAGGACGGCGGCTACATTGCCGGCACCATCATCAAGCCCAAGCTGGGCCTGCGTCCTGAGCCATTTGCCGCTGCGGCCTACCAGTTCTGGCTGGGTGGTGACTTCATCAAGAACGACGAACCGCAAGGCAACCAGGTGTTCTGCCCAGCCAAAAAGGTGTACCCGCTGGTGTACGACGCCATGAAGCGCGCCCAGGACGAAACCGGCCAGGCCAAGATCTTCTCGGCCAACATCACCGCCGACGACCATTACGAAATGCTGGCCCGCGCCGACTTCATCCTGGAATCCTTTGGCCCGGACGCTGACAAGGTGGCGTTCCTGGTGGACGGTTTTGTCGGCGGTCCCGGCATGATCACCACCGCACGCCGCCAGTACCCGAACCAGTACCTGCACTACCACCGCGCCGGCCACGGCATGATCACCTCGCCTTCTGCCAAGCGGGGTTACACCGCCTTTGTACTGGCCAAGATTTCGCGTCTGCAGGGGGCTTCCGGCATCCACGTCGGCACCATGGGCTACGGCAAGATGGAAGGTGAAAACACCGACAAGAACATCGCCTACATGATCGAGCGCGATGAGGCGCAAGGCCCGGTTTACTTCCAGAAATGGTATGGCATGAAACCCACCACACCCATCATCTCCGGCGGCATGAATGCCCTGCGTCTGCCCGGCTTTTTCGAGAACCTGGGCCACGGCAACGTGATCAACACCTCGGGCGGCGGCGCCTACGGTCACATCGACAGCCCGGCTGCCGGCGCCATTTCCCTGCGCCAGTCGTACGAGTGCTGGAAGTCGGGTGCGGATCCGATCGAGTTTGCCAAGGAGCACAAGGAGTTTGCGCGTGCTTTTGAGTCCTTCCCCGGTGATTCCGACAAGCTGTTCCCCGGCTGGCGCGAGAAGCTGGGCGTGCACAAGTAGATTGGTGCTCGCTAAAGGAATACCTTTCCTTTGGAAAAAGTTGTGGGGGGCTTGTTGCGACAGGCTGCCTTGCGCCGCTCGTGTCCCCCGGCGGCTTGCAGCCGCCTCCTCCTTGACCTCGCTTTGCAAGACAGCCTGCCGCAACAAGCCGCAAACATTGTTGGCGCCTCATACAGATCAGATCAGTTCAATGCAGACAGACGGGCAAAACCGATCGCCAGCAGCGTGCCTTGGGTGTCTGACGTAGCGAAGTCAAGGAGGAGGTTCGGGCAGAGCCCGGACCGGGGGACATGAGCGCAGTCGGATACCCAAGGCGTGCTGCGAGGCACACCAACCAGCTACCACTGTGATCAAACAGGAAACCGCCATGACCACCGACTACCGAATCGAACGCGAACCCTACTACCAGCAGCAGTCCAATGAAGTGACGCTGTACGAGGCAGCGTACAAAGCCCGCCTGCCAGTGATGGTGAAGGGACCGACGGGTTGCGGCAAGTCGCGTTTTGTCGAGTACATGGCCTGGAAATTGGGCAAGCCGCTGATCACGGTGGCCTGCAACGAGGACATGACGGCGTCCGACCTGCTCGGCCGCTATCTGCTGGAGGCCAATGGCACGCGCTGGCTCGATGGCCCGCTGACCACGGCGGCCCGCATCGGCGCCATCTGCTACCTGGATGAAATTGTGGAAGCGCGGCAGGACACCACGGTGGTGATTCACCCGCTGACCGATCACCGGCGCCAGTTGCCGCTGGACAAGCGCGGCGAGTTGATCAACGCGCACCCGGATTTTCAGCTGGTGATCTCCTACAACCCCGGCTACCAGAGTCTGATGAAAGACCTGAAGCAATCCACCAAGCAACGCTTTGTGGGTTTTGATTTTGACTACCCTGGCGCGGAACTGGAAACCGCCATCGTCGCCACTGAAAGCGGCACGGACCCGGACACCGCCGCCAAACTGGTGAAGATCGGCGGCACCGCCCGCAAGCTCAAGGGCCATGGCCTGGACGAGGGCATCTCGACCCGGCTGCTGGTGTATGCCGCCACCCTGATCAAGGGCGGCGTCAGCCCGGTGGATGCCTGTCGCATGGCGCTGGTACGTCCCATCACCGACGACGCCGACATCCGCGCCACGCTGGACCACGCCATTGATGCCGTCTTTGCCTGAAGGCTGATGGCGTGCGCACAGGCCCCTCAACCGAACAGATGAGCGCGTGGCGCGCGCAGCTTGACTGCGGCTTCCCGCAGGTCGCCGATGTATTTGCCGACTGCATGAGCGAGGCCGCGGCGCTGCTCACGCCTGATGGCATCCATGCCTACCTGGAACAAGGTCGTTTCCTGGGCAAGATGGGCCGCGGTGTCGAGCCGGTACTGATCTTTTTGCAGGAGTGGCCGCAGGTTGCCGCGATTCTGGGCGAGTCGGCCCTGGTGCCGATCATGGACGCTGTTCGCGTGATGACCAAGTCGCCCAACAGCCATGCGATTACACCGTTTTTACAATCGTTGGCGGCCATCGCCCGCCGGCTGCCGTCGCAGGAGCAGATGCAGCATTACCTCGATTTGACGCTGGACTACATGGAGCGCACCAGCGTCTCCATTCATGGCATCCACAAGACCTATGCCAGCCCCAGCCTGCCGGATTTTTTCCTGCAGTCGCCGCTGCTGCTGAGCCTGCTGTCGATCGAGGGCTTGCGCAATTGGATGGCCTACGGCGTGCGCAACTACAGCCACCACCCAGAGCGTCAACGCGACTACTTCAGCCTGCAGTCGGCCGACAGCCGCGCCGTGCTGCAACGCGAGCGGCACGGCACGCTGCTGGTGGACCACACGCGCAAGCTCGACTTGTATCTGCTGGGGCTGTGGCAGGACGCCGACCATCTGGTGCCCTACTCTTTAGGTTTTGACGAGCTGCGCAAGCCGATCCCCTACTTTGACCAGCTCGGCATTCGTCTGCCCGACGTTTATGACGACTGCAAAGGCATCAGCGGCCTGGACCGCTACCGCGCCGCGCTGGCCCACATGGCGGCGCACCGGCGCTGGAGCGGCGCCATTTTTGCCGACAACTACAGTCCGTTTCAGCGCATGGCGGTCGAGTTTTTCGAGGACGCGCGGGTGGAAACCCTGGCCATGCGCGAGTACCCGGGGCTGCGCCGAATTTTTCTGGCGCTGCATCCGGCGCCGGTGGAAGGTGCCTGCAATCCCGAGACCCATTCCTGCCTGCGTCATCGCCTCGCCATGTTGTCACGCGCCCTGCTCGACAAACCGCAGGCACCCACGCACGGCTACCAGGATCTGGCCCTGAATGACTTCGTGCGGCGCTTTCATGCCGTCATGGAACAAGGCGAATCCAGCACCGAGGAGATCGCCGGTCTCGCCCTGTCCTACGTCGCCAAAACCCGGCGCCAGAGCGACCAGCTGCCCAAGACTTTCTTCACCGACACCGAAGTCGATTTTCGTGATGACAACCGCCACCTGTGGCGCTTTCACGAGCTCAGTGATGACGAGGAGATGTTCGAAGAGCATCGCCAGTCGATCGCCGCCGAAGAAGTCAAGGGTCTGCCGCCGCGCCACTACCCGGAATGGGATTACAGCAGCCAGACTTACCGCCCGGACTGGGTCAGCCTGTACGAGCGACTACACCCGTCCGGCAACGCCGCCGACATCGACCAGCTGCTGGCCAAACACAGCGCGCTGGCCAAGCGCCTGAAACGCCTGCTGGACCTGCTCAAGCCCCAGGACAAGGTGCGCGTGCGCTACCAGGAGGAAGGCAGCGAACTGGATCTGGACGTGGCCATCCGCTCCCTGATTGATTTCAAAAGCGGCAGCACGCCCGATCCGCGCATCAACATGAGCCACCGCACCGACGGCCGCAACATCGCGGTCATGCTGCTGCTGGATCTCTCGGAATCGCTCAACGAAAAACCAGCCGGCTCCGACCAGACCATTCTGGCGCTCAGCCAGGAAGCCGTGTCGCTGCTGGCCTGGTCGATTGAACAACTAGGCGACCCCTTTGCCATCGCCGGTTTTCACTCCAACACGCGCCATGACGTGCGCTACCTGCACATCAAGGGCTATGGCGAACACTGGAACGACGACGTCAAGGGACGGCTGGCGGCCATGCAGGCGGGTTACTCCACCCGCATGGGGGCCGCCATGCGCCATGCGGCCCACTACCTGCAAGCCCAGAGCGCCGACAAGAAGCTCCTGCTGGTCCTGACCGATGGACAACCGTCAGACGTGGACACGCAGGACGAGCGCCTGTTGATCGAGGATGCACGGCAATCGGTCAGGGAACTCGACCAGCAGGGCATCTTCACCTACTGCATCAACCTCGACCCCAAGGCCGACGAGTATGTGAGCGACATCTTCGGCCATCAGTACACGGTGATCGACCACATTGAACGCCTGCCCGAACAGCTTCCCAAGTTGTTCATGGCGCTGACGCGGTGACGGCTGCGCTGCGGTACGATGCGGCGTCAGACCCACCGTCCAATTGCTATTATTATGATAGCTGCATACGCTTATACAACGGGGACCAAGAGCCGATATGACTAAAACATTGTTACGTGACTGCTGGCGCATGGTTTTCATGGGCCTGCTCCTCCTCGCCCCGGCAGCCCATGCCGTTGACGTGAACTTCAAACCGGTGACCGACGGTGTCTACGCCTACGTCGGCGACAAAGGCGCACGCACGTATGACAACGAGGGCCTGAACGCCAACATCGGGCTGATCGTGACGCCGGCTGGCGCGATACTGATCGACAGTGGCGCCACCTATCAGTCAGCCCGCAAGATTCATGAAGCCGTGCGACGCGTCACGCCGCAGCCCATCAAGTGGGTCATCAACACCGGCGGGCAAGACCACCGCTGGCTGGGCAATGGCTACTTTCTGGGGCAGGGGGCCGAGATCATCGCCCACGCCGACGCACGGGCCGACATGCTGGCGCGCGGTGGCGACCACCTGACGGGGCTGACGACCGCCCTCAAGGAGCGCGCCGACGGCACCTTGCCGACCTTGCCAACCCGGTTCATTGAAGGCCGTGATGCGCGACTGGAACTGGGCGGCATCACGCTGGAGCTACGGCACCGGGGCGGCGGCCACACGCCGGGCGACACGATGGTGTGGCTGCCCTCCAGGAAGGTATTGTTCAGCGGTGACATCGTCTACGTCAACCGCATGCTCGGCGTCATCCCTGTGAGTAACACCAAAGCCTGGCTGGCCGCATTCAAGATCATTGAAGACCTGCAACCCCTCTACATCGTGCCCGGCCACGGCGAGGTGACCGACCTGCCCACCGCCGCCGCCGACACACGCGACTACCTGCTGGCCCTGCGTGCCCACATGAAAAAGGCAGTGGATGAGGGAACGGACGTGAGCGCCGCGGTCAAGTCCTTCAATACGCAGCCTTTCCTGCGGCTGCTCAACGCCGCCGAGCTGATGCCGGGCAACGCCAGTCGCACCTATCTGGAGCTGGAACGTGAGTAAATCGCTGCCCAAAGGCATGAGCGCTGGGCAGTCGCCCGGCGTTTGAGACAGGCCTGCAGACGGCCATGCCTGGCAGGCGAGATGTTTAGCGCGCGCCTGCCACTGGTCAGGCGCGCAGCGCGGCTTGCGCCACACGCAGGCGCTCATCGAGATAGGCGCCGTAGAAGTCGGGAATATAGCCGCCCACCATGCGCTCGGCAATTTCCGCGCCGCCGCGCCCAAAAAACAGGACCGTAGGCGCGACCTTGATGCCCCAGCTGCGGATCAAGTCATCATGGGTGAGCGTCACGCCTTTGAAGTCCCTGACCAGCCTGCGGCTGCGCATGTCAACTTGCACCACCACCAGCCCGTGTTGCTCCCGCAGCGGAACGAGGTAGTTCTCGCGGGCCACGATACAGAACGGGCAGCCTTCCAGGCTGGCCATCACCACCAGGGGCAGGCCTTTTTTCAGGGCCTGCGCAAGTTCATCGCCCAGCGACAGCGCAGGGGGCAAGGTGGCCGGCGCGGCCGCCGTGGCTCCGCAGGCACAGGCTGCAGCGCCTGCCAGCAGCAGACGGCGGCGCGCGAGGGGGTAAGCGCCGGTACCCGTGGCGCCAGACATCAAGAGGGTCTTGGGCATCACTTGGTCTCCTGTTCCAGCAGCAGGTAGGTGTTGTAGGCGTTCATGCGGTTGGCGACACGAAACAGCGGCAGGTGTTCAAACCGCGTCCAGTCGGTGGCCTGGTAGGCTTCTTCAAAGGGTTCGAGATTCCTGGCCGCCTGCCCCATCGCGGTCCGGAGATAAACAAGGTAGTCGCGTGTGAGCTGCATGTCCTTGCGGGCCTCGGAAGACAGGGGCCCATGGCCAGGCACGATGACGGCCGTATCAAACGCGAGCAGATCGTCCAGCGCAACGATCCAGTGCCGGCTGTCAGCCTGACCGACGTACGGAATGCGGCTGCGAAAGACCAAGTCGCCAGCGAACAGCACCTTTTCCGAGGGCAGGTAGATCGCCAGGTCTTCCAGAGTATGCGACGGGCCCACGTGTTTGAGCTGGAAACGCACGCCGCCCACCACCAGTTCCTTGTCCTTGTCGATCCACTCGTCGGCCTCCACCAGCCGCGTCTGGGCATCGATCCAGGGCGCAAGTTCCTGGCGCGAGGTCTCCAGCCGCAGCCGGGCCGTCTCCGAAGTCATATACGCGCGCGCCGCACGGTGCGCCACGATGCGGGCTCCCTGCGCCTTGAAGGCCTGCAGGCCGTAGATGTGGTCGGCATGGTAGTGGGTCACGATCACATGCGTGACGGGTTGCGGCGTCACCTTGCGGATCTCGGCGATCAGGCGTGTCGCCAATGCCGGCGATCCCAGCGCATCGATCACCACCACGCCTGCCGGTGTGACCACAAATCCCGCGTTGGAAATGAAGTTCTGGTTGGCCGGTGAGCCCAGGGCCGATACGCCTTCGACATACCACGCAGAGGGCGACACCTTCTGCGCCACCATGGCAGGCACCGGGTCGGCGTAGACCGTCAAGGCGCTCAGCGCAGCCAACAGCGCGCCCAGGCCGCGCCAGCAAAAAGAATTTCCCGTCATCGCCATGCGTGTCCCCCACAAAACCGCAAACACCGCCCCGCCTCGCCTGTGCTGGTCAAAACAGCGCCCTTGAGCAAGATCAAAAGGCAACCGTGCCACTGAACTTACCATTAATATAAGCTAATACTGAATTATTTGGAACCGTCATGAACCTGGCAAGCCTTCTTGAGCGTTACGGTGAGAGCGCGGCCCTGGCGATCGGAGGGCTCGTGATCGGCGTCCTTTTTGGATTTTTTGCCCAGCGCTCAAAGTTTTGCCTGCGGGCCGCTGCCATCGAGTTCTGGCATGGAAAATTCGGTGAAAAGCTCTCCGTGTGGCTGCTGGCGTTTTCCAGCGCCGTGGTGGGTGTCCAGTTGCTGATCCTGACGCATTCGCTCGATGTGAGCACAGCGCGCCAGATCGCCGCGCGTGGCAGTCTCTCGGGGGCCTTGATCGGCGGCCTGCTGTTTGGCGCCGGCATGATCATGACCCGCGGTTGCGCCAGTCGCTTGCTGATCTTGTCTGCAAACGGCAATTTGCGGGCCTTGCTCTCAGGGCTGATCTTTGCCGTCACCGCGCAAGCTTCGCTCTCCGGGTCGCTGGCGCCCTTGCGCAACACCATCAGCGCCTGGTGGACAGTGGACGGCGGCCCCTCGCGTGATTTGCTGGCCATCACTGGCGCCGGCCACTGGGGCGGACTTCTTTTTGGCCTGGTGTGGCTTGCTGCAGCGCTTTTCTTTTCGGTGCGAAGCGGCTGGGGTTTGTGGAAATGGGTTGGCGGCATAGGCGCAGGCCTGATGGTGGCCGCAGGCTGGGGCTACACCCACCTCGTGTCGGTCACCACGTTTCAAGTGGTGCAAGTCCAGGGCCTGACCTTCAGCGGTCCTTCCGCGGAATGGCTGATGCGGGTGCTGTCTTCACCGGCGCCGGCGATCGGCTTTGACTTTGGCCTGCTGCCAGGTGTCTTCGTTGGCTCGTTTATCGGCGCCTGGATTGGCAAGGATCTCAAGCTGGAAGGTTTCACCGATGGTTACGGCATGCGCCGCTATATTGCGGGCGCCGTGTTCATGGGTTTTGGCTCCATGCTGGCGGGCGGCTGCGCCGTCGGCGCAGGCATCACCGGCGGGGCCATTTTTGCCTTGACGGCCTGGATCGCCCTGGTCGGCATGTGGGCTGGTGCAGGCCTGACGGATCGCCTGCTTGACGGCAAGCCCATCGGCGAGCGCATGGCCATGGGACGGCCCGCCCTGACTGCGCCCTGAGCGGCGGCGGGTTGTGCGTGTTTACCCGCGGTACATCGGGTCATTCATTGGCTATATTCATGTTGATTGATATCTAACAGAGGAGACCAGCCATGCACTTCAGGATTCACCTAGCCGCGGCTTTGCTCATGACAATCGCGGCAAGCGCCGCGGTGGCTCAGGATGCAAGCGCCATCCTGCACACGCGCGCCCTCGCCGCGACCTGCGCCAACTGCCATGGCACCGATGGCCGCACGGTGGATGGCTCGGCCATCCCCTCGCTGGTCGGCATGCCCAAGAGCTACATGGTCATGCAATTCAAGGCCTTCAAGGATGGCTCGCGCCCAGCCACGGTGATGCACCAGCTCGGCAAGGGCTTCACCGATGAGCAGATCGACAGCATCGCTACCTATTTCGCCGCAACCAAACGCTAAGCCGGAGAAGCACCATGAAAAGACGCAATTTTGTTCAGGCCTCCCTGGCCCTCGGCGCACTGGGCAGCATGGTCGGCTGCGCCACCACGGGCACCATCCCCAACCGGGCCAGGGTGCTCGTCATTGGCGGCGGCTACGGCGGCGCGACAGCGGCCAAGTATGTGCGCATGTTGTCGAACTACAAGATCGATGTGGTGATGGTCGAGCCCAACACCAACTTCGTTTCCTGCCCGATCTCCAATCTGGTGCTGGGCGGCTCCAAGACCATGGGCGACATCACCACGCCCTACGACAAACTCAGCGGCAAACACGGTGTCACCGTTGTCAAGGACATGGTCAGCACCATCGATGCCGCCAAAAAGACCGTGACGCTGGCCGGTGGCGCCACCATCGGTTACGACAAGCTGATCCTGTCTCCCGGCATCGACCTGATGTGGAACAGCATCGAAGGCCTGCAGGCCGCCAATGCGTCGGGGCAGATTTTGCAGGCGTGGAAAGCCGGCCCGGAAACCCTGGCGCTGCGCCGCCAGCTCGAAGCCATGCCCGACGGCGGTGTGTATGCCATCACCATTCCGCTGGCCCCCTACCGCTGCCCCCCCGGCCCATACGAGCGCGCCAGCCAGGTGGCCAGCTACTTCAAGAAGGCCAAGCCAAAATCCAAGGTCCTGATCCTGGACGCCAATCCGGATGTCACCTCCAAGGGGCCGCTGTTCAAGAAGTTCTGGGCAGAAAACTACCAGGGCATGCTGGAATACCGTGGCGCGCACAAGGCCATCGCGGTGGATGCCAGGACCAGCACGGTCAAGTTCGAGGTCCAAAACGATGTCAAGGCCGATGTACTCAATGTGCTGCCCAACATGAGCGCCGGCGCCATTGCCATGAAGTCCGGCCTGGCCAACGCCAACGCCCGCTGGTGCAACGTCGACTACCTGACGTTTGAATCCACAGCCGCCAAGGACGTGCACATCATTGGCGATTCAACACTTTCAGCGCCACTGATGCCCAAGTCCGGCCACATGGCCAATTCGCACGGCAAGGTCGTGGCGGCGGCCGTGGTGGCACAGCTCTCAGGCATGGCGGTCAACCCGAATCCGGTGCTGACCAACACCTGCTACAGCTTCGTCAATGACAAGCTGGTTGTTCACGTGGCGTCTGTGCACCAGTATGTGGCCGCCGAAAAAACATTCAAGACGGTGGCCGGTTCAGGGGGTGTTTCTGCCGCGCCCAATGAGCTGGAAGGCGTGTACGCCTGGAACTGGGCGCAGAACATCTGGGCCGATACGCTGCTGTGAGGATGTCGGCAACTTGTTTGCCGTCACCCTCCACCTTCTATCTTCCCCGGCACTTGCCGGGGATTCATTTTTTTTAAGGACGATTGATGCGCAAACTTATTCTTTCCCTGGCGATCGCCGTGTTCGCTGCCGGCACCGTCTCGGGCTGCGCCACCACCAGCCAGAGCGCTCATGCGTCCCAGCCGGTCAAGGCGGTCTATCACCTCACCACCGGCATTGAAACTGCTGCCGCCGCACTGAACAACATCCAGAACCATTTGAACGCGGACCCTAAAGCCAGGATTGTGGTGGTCACCAACGGGCCCGGTATCGACTTCATGCTTCAGGACGCGAAGGACAGTCGTGGGCGCGAGTTCAGCTCCACCGTCAGCACACTGGCAGGTCGTGGTGTCGAATTCCGGGTCTGCAACAACACGCTGACAACGCGCAACATTTCGCCGGGCAAGCTGCTGATGGAGGCAAAAGTTGTCCCTTCGGGCGTTGCAGAAGCAGCCAAACTGCAAGCCCAGGAAGGCTTCGTTTACATCAAGCCGTGATGCCGAGCTTCATCGGCCATTTTTTTCGTCCGTCTCGATCGCGATCTGCGTGCAGATCGCCCGGCACAGCGTCACAACCCGGTCGTTGATGATCCGGTAAAAAATCTGGACACCATCACGGCGCTTGCCAATGAAGCCGCTCTGATAAAGCGTATTCAGGTGCTGGGACATATTGGGCTGAGTGGTGTCGATTTCCATGAGCAGCTGGCTCACGTTTTTCTCGCCATTGCACAAGCTGCTGATGATCTTCAGCCGCATCGGTGCCGACATGGCCCGAAAAAGTTCTGCGGCGGACTCAAAAACCTGATCAGACTCGGTGATTGAAGATGAATCTGTTCCGCTTGCAAGCTTAGCCATAGGTGTCGATTTAGCCTCAAAGAAAGTCGATATTGTTCAATAATTTCGAATATACACTTGTTCTGCACCGTCGAGATCCGGCGCCCTGGGTCATGCCTTCCGTGAGGCAGGTCCACGTCGTCTTCGCAGCCCGCCGCGCGGCATTTTTGACTCACTTCGGTTGGCCTCAACAACTTCGGCGCCATTCGGCTTCAGCAGTTCCGCCAGACTCATCATGCTCGCAGCCGCATCCGCAGATGCCTGACGAACATGCTGCGTGGCGGGCCAATTTATACATATATCAACAAGTACTTTGTTGCTGGCGATGATCTTGCATGGCAAAGAAATGGGCCGGTTCGCGCCAGGCTGCCGGCCGGTGATCACACCGCATTGACTGCACGGCGGCTACACCTTGCCGCACTTGGACGTCCCCTTCCCGACTGCGTTCGCCCTGCTTGCCTACGCCCCCCAAGGTGGGTCTGCAGCGCAGCGGCGCGCAGTCAACGGAACTGATTTCCAACACGAACGTCAGAGACTGCGTCAGAAAACAAAAAAAGCGGCCGTTTGACGGGCCGCTTTTTTTGCATCTACCTTGTGAACCTGTTGATTCATCAGGAGATTGTTCTGGTGGCCTGGGGCGGAATCGAACCACCGACACAAGGATTTTCAATTCTTGAATTTATATATTTGCCTTTGTTGATTAATACCCATATAATCTATATAAATCAACGACTTAAAGGACTTTAGGCGCTCAACTAATGGTCTTAGTATTGATTTAATTACGCCAATATTCGGGAAAATTGCTTACATCCGCCGTTACATCCGGGCGATGTAAGCACCACCAGGGGTTCAACATGGCAAAGGTTGTTTTCACGGCCGGCAGGGTTAGCGGGTTCACCTGCCCGGCTGACAAGGCCCAAGCTTTTCTATGGGACGTGACTGCGCCGGGGTTGGCACTGCGGGCAACCCCGGCCGGGAAACCTGCCTATGTTTTTCAGGGCCGGTATCAAGACAAGACCATCCGCCTGACCATTGGGAGCCTTGACGTTTGGAGCATCGAGCAGGCGCGCAGCAAGGCCCGCGAATTGCAACGACTGATTGATGAAGGTCAAGACCCTCGAGAACTGAAACGTGGCGCATTGGCGGCAACAGCTGCAAAACAAGCTGCCGCTGCTGCCAATGCCGTGACTGTGGGCGAAGCATGGAGCCGCTACACCAAAGAACGCCGCCCACATTGGGGCGCCCTGACCATCCGGGACCATGACCTGCTCGCGCAAGAAGGGGGCATCCAACGCGAGCGCCGCCCCGGTGTTCTGACCAAGGCAGGGCCACTGGCTGAATTAATGCCGTTGCGCTTGGTCGATCTGACCGCGCCAGTAGTTGAGGCGTGGGCTGGCCGCGAAGCCAAAGAGCGCCCCGCCCGTGTTCGGTCTGCACTGCGATTATTGAAGGCGTTTCTACGTTGGGCCGCGTCTGAAGCAGACCTAAAAGGCAAGGCTGATCCCACCGCAGCGAGCGCCAAAAAGACCCGCGAACTCGCAGGCAAAGCCAAACCCAAAAACGACTATCTCCAACGCGAACAACTGCCCGCATGGTTTGATCATGTTCGCCAGATACCTAACCCTGTTATCAGTGCTTACCTGCAATGCCTGCTACTCACAGGCGCACGCCGAGAGGAGCTGGCCGCGTTGAAATGGGAGGACGTGAACTTTCAATGGAAGGGCATCGACTTGAAGGACAAGATAGAAGGACGCCGAGCCGTGCCTTTAACGCCGTTTGTGGCGCAATTACTGGCCGGCCTGCCCAAGCGCAACGAGTGGGTGTTTTCAAGCGTACTGGTGCTAGACCCAACCCAAAAGAACACGGAACGCCGCGCCCGCTATCACGAAGCCAAAGGACATGCTGCGCCAGTGGGTGACGTATCGACCCGCAGCGCATCAGGCCGATTGACTGACCCAAGCATTGCCCACCGCAAGGCATGCACCGCTGCCGGGCTGGTGCTGACCTTGCACGGGTTGCGTCGCTCCTTTGCCAGTTTGTGCGAGTGGCTGGACATACCCGGCGGAATCAGTGCACAGATTCAAGGCCATGCGCCCCAAGGTGTGCGTGAACAGAACTACATCCGCCGCCCCCTCGACCTGCTGCGTGTTCACCACGAGAAAATCGAGGCGTGGATTTTGGGGCAAGCCGGGATTGTGTTTGATCCCAAGGCCGAGCCGGGCAAGCTGCAATTGGTGGCGCACGCCGCATA
Source organism: Polaromonas sp. (assembly GCF_029945925.1). Lineage (GTDB taxonomy): Bacteria > Pseudomonadota > Gammaproteobacteria > Burkholderiales > Burkholderiaceae_C > Polaromonas. Next base: position 22,152 of record NZ_JAQSDN010000037.1, read on the forward strand.
ACCGCTTAGCACCAGACAGGACAGGACTAACTACCCTGACCGATGAGGAAAACCTTTATGCCGATGCACTGAAGAACTTTCATGCGCTTTCAGAAGCCGCATGACGCGCAAGTCAATCAATCGCTGGCGGCTAGATCGGCAAAGTTGGGCTGGTCATGTACCGGCTGGATCGCATCAACCTCTGGTGTTTTGCCCGCTTGGAATCTCTCCAATTCCTTCAACCTCACCTGATAGACTGCCCCGACGGACCTACAGCGTTCGGGCGCCTATATCCAACTACCGCAACCCGCTAGATTGTTACCGGAACATGAACCTCGTTAAGTCCAAACAACGCGTTTCCGACCACGGGGAGGTCTTCACTCCCGCGTGGATGGTCGAGGCAATGCTCGATCTCGTCAAGGGCGAGACCGAACGTATAGACTCGCGTTTCTTGGAGCCAGCGTGCGGGAGCGGCAACTTCCTCGTGCAGATCCTGCGCCGCAAGCTGGCCGCAGTGGAACTCAAATACGGGAAGTCAGATTTCGAGCGAAGTCACTATGCGCTGCTCGGACTGATGTGTCTCTATGGCATCGAACTGCTGCCAGACAACATTGTCGAGTGCCGCGCGAACATGCTGGAGATTTTTTCCGAGTATCTGCAGCTTGATGAGACAGATGACCTGTACCGCGCCGCTTTCTATGTGCTTTCGCAAAACCTCGTGCACGGTGATGCCATGACGATGCGCACCCAAGAGGCCCTGCCAATCACCTTTGCCGAGTGGGCCTATCTGGGCAAGGGCCGGTTCCAGCGGCGTGACTTCCGTCTTGACGTTCTCACCGGTTCGTCGGCATTCAGCTCCGAGGGGTCGCTCTTCGCCCAGCTCGGCAAGCACGAAATTTTCACGCCTACCAAAACTTACCCGCCCATGGTGGTGAACGAGCTGGCCACCAGTGTTCAGGAGGCCCCGGCATGACTAACCAGGCCAGTTTTACCTTGCGCAACCGCAACCCCGACGTGCTGACGTGCATAGCCAACCTCTCCAACGACGAAGTGTTCACGCCGCCGGAGTTCGCCAACAAAATGTTGGACACACTCGCCGGGGCGTGGGCGGCCAGCAACAATGGCGCGAACCTCTGGGCCGACAAGACGGTCAGGTTTTTGGACCCCTGCACCAAATCCGGCGTGTTTTTGCGCGAGATCACCAGCCGCCTCACCCAAGGACTAGATAAGGAGATTCCGAACCTAGAGAAGCGGGTGAATCACATCCTCACCAAGCAAGTGTTTGGCATCGGCATTACGCAAATCACCAGCCTTTTGGCCCGCCGAAGCGTCTATTGCTCCAAGCGCGCCAACGGCTCACACTCCATCGTCAAATCCTTCGCCAGCGATGATGGAAACATTTGGTTCAAGCGTATGAAGCACACGTGGGCTGGTGAAAAGTGCAAATTTTGTGGTGCTGGAAAATCAGTTTTTGATCGTGCGGCTGGCCTGGAAACCCACGCTTACGCGTTCATTCACACCGACAAGATTAGCGCTTGGGTGTCGCAACAATTTGGAGTGAATATGCAATTTGACGTGATCATCGGAAATCCCCCCTATCAATTGGCGAGTGACGGCGGCACTCGCGACGTTCCAATTTATCAACGCTTTGTTGAGCAAGCCAAGATGCTTCAGCCTAGATTTCTGAGCATGGTCATCCCATCGCGCTGGATGGCTTCAGGGCTTGGTCTGAGCGAGTTCCGCCAGACGATGCTTGAGGACCGGCGCATGCTCGAACTTGTCGATTATCCGGCTGCAAACGACGTGTTCCCCGGGGTCGAGGTGAAGGCAGGGGTGTGTTACTTCCTTTGGGACTCAGCTCACAGTGGCGACTGCAAAGTAACAACGATTCGTGGCGCTGAGGTTGTTGGGCCAGTTCAGCGAAAACTGGGTGAGTACGACGTTTTCGTCCGGGACGCCCGTGCCGTATCCATTTTGCACAAGGTGCTAGCTCACGACGAAACGTCCATCAACACGATTCTCGCCCGAGACAAAGAATTCGGCTGGACATCCAACTTCGACGGTTTCCACGAAAAGGAGCGTTCGGGCGACCTGCCGATTTACTACATTCGTAAGATGAAGCGCGACGTAGGCTACATCGAACGAGACGCGGTGACCAAGAGCGCGCAAATGATCGATACCTGGAAGGTCCTTGTTCCCCAGGCGTTCAATGGCGGAGACGGACTTCCCCACCAAATATTGGGTAAGCCCTTGATTGCTCCGTCGCCGTCTGTTTGCACCCAGTCATTCCTGTTCTTTAACGTTCGCTCACGCAAGGAGGCCATGAGCCTCCAGTCTTATTACACAACGCGATTTTTTCGATTCCTCGTTTCTGTGCGAAAGATCACTCAACACGCCACTCACTCAACTTACGTTTGGGTGCCGATGCAGACTTGGGACCGTACATGGACGGACGAAGCTCTGTATGCTAAGTATGGGATCACGCTAAAGGAGCAGGCATACATCGATTCGCAGGTTAGGGCGATGAACCTTGACGACAGTGCCGATGAGTAAAACTATCGATCAAATCCTTTTGCCGAAGCCGGTAGCGCGACCACGCATCTACGCCTACTCCATCGCGGACAAGGCGCACGCCGGTCTGCTCAAAGTGGGTCAGACCACGCGCAATGTGAAACAGCGCGTCGCCGAACAGCTTAAGACTGCCGCGATTAAGAACTACAAGATTGAGCTCGAAGAGTCCGGAGAGCGCGACGACGGCACGATCTTTACCGATCACGAGGTACGCGCAGCCCTCGCCAGGAAGGGGATCAAGAACACCGAGCTAGAGTGGATGCGCTGCACGCTTAAGGATGTGAAGACCGTGCTCACAGAGCTTCGCACGGGAAAGAAGTTCACCGGCACGCACTCTCAGACCTTCGCGATGCGGAAGGAACAGGCTGTAGCGGTGGACAAGACCTATGACTACTTCCACTCCATCTGGGCGGAGGATAAAAAAGCCGCCCCGCGCTTTCTATGGAATGCCAAGATGCGCTTTGGCAAAACCTTCACCAGCTACCAGCTCGCAAAAAAACTCGGGGCGAAGCGAGTGCTGGTGCTTACCTTCAAGCCCGCCGTGGAGGACGCGTGGCAGACCGACCTCGAATCGCACGCGGACTTTGACGGCTGGCAATACATGTCAAGAAATTCCGATAGCGACCCGACCAAGATCTCCAAGAACAAGCCGCTGGTCTATTTCGGTTCCTTTCAAGATCTGCTGGGGCGTGATTCGGTGGGTAACATCAAAGCCAAGAATGAGTGGCTGCATGTAGTGAAATGGGATTTGGTGGTGTTTGACGAATATCACTTCGGCGCGTGGCGCGACACCGCCAAGGAATTGTTTGAGGGCGAAGACGCTGCAGTCGCAAAGAAGGAGACCAACCTGGAATACGCCGCCGGTCTGGAAGACGTGAACGAAGACCTCGGCGTGCTCTCCACTAAGGAGACCCAGTTCCTGCCCATCACCACCAAAGCCTACCTCTATCTCTCCGGCACGCCCTTCAAGGCGCTGGCCACAGGCGAGTTTATCGAAGAGCAGATTTTCAATTGGACCTACACCGACGAGCAGCGCGCTAAGGAGGAGTTTGCAAAGAAGAGCCCCACCAAATGGAACCCTTATGGCGCGCTGCCGCAGATGCGGCTGCTCACCTATCAGATGCCGGACGAGCTGGTGGCGATTGCGAGTGCCGGGGAGTTTGATGAGTTCGATCTCAACGCGTTTTTTGAGGCTACTGGAACAGGCGCCAAGGCGCAGTTCAAGCACAAGAGCGATGTACAGAAGTGGCTGGATATCATTCGTGGCGGCTATGCGCCGAGGGCTGTAGAACATCTCAAGACTGGCACCCGGCCGCCGTTCCCTTATTCGGACGTGCGCCTGCTCCCATATCTCCAGCACTCGTTTTGGTTTCTGCCCAACGTCGCGGCCTGCCACGCGATGGCGAATCTGTTGGCCGAGAAGCACAATGTTTTCTGGCACGACTACGACGCGCTTGTCGCCGCTGGTGCCACGGCGGGTATCGGTTTGGAGGCGCTGCCACCCGTGCGTGAGGCCATCGGCAGCGGCTTCGAAACCAAGACCATCACGCTCTCGTGTGGCAAGCTCACGACCGGCGTCACTGTGGCGCAGTGGTCGTCTATTCTGATGCTGCGCAATCTGAAGTCGCCAGAGACCTACTTTCAGGCGGCGTTTCGCGTGCAGTCGCCTTGGTCGATCAAGAACCCCAACGGTGACGACCCGAAGGAGGAGGAAATCCTCAAGCCGATTTGTTTCGTGTTCGACTTCGCACCCACGCGGGCGCTGCGGCAGCTCTCTGAATACGGGATCGGGCTCTCGCCCAACGAGTTGAACCCAGAAAACGCCGTCAAGGACCTCGTATCGTTTCTGCCTGTCCTTGCCTACGACGGTGCGAATATGACGCAAATCGATGCGGGCGGCATCCTCGACATCGCAATGGCCGGGACCTCAGCCACGCTGCTTGCACGCAAATGGGAGAGTGCACTGCTCGTCAATGTGGATAACGACACCCTGCGCCGTATCCTCGACAACCCAGAGGCGATGGCTGCCATGGAACGCATCGAAGGGTGGCGCGCTCTTGGTGACAACATCATCGAAACAATCATCAATAAGAGTGATCTCGTGAAGAAGCTAAAGGATAAGGCGAAGGGCAAGGACTTGTCGACCAAAGAGAAGAAGATGCTAACCGAGGAGGAGAAGGAATATAAGTCCAAGCGGAAGCTGATACAGGAGAAACTCATCAAGTTCGCGACCCGAATTCCAGCCTTCATGTATCTGACCGATTTCAGAGAGAACAAGCTGCAAGACGTGATCACCAAAATTGAGCCCGGCTTGTTCGAGACGGTCACGGGGCTGACCGTGAAGGACTTTCACCTGCTCGTGCGTCTCAAGGTGTTTAACACCGAGCAGATGAATCAGGCCGTCTTTGCATTCCGGCGGTATGAAGATGCGTCGCTCCGCTATACCGGTGTCGAGAGCCACAAGGGCCTTACTCATTACGGCTTATATGACACCGTGGTTGCGAGGGAGTGAGACGCAGGGTGGCACAGTCAATACAAGGGGAAAAGTAAGCATGTTCGAGATTATTGGCATAGCAGCTGTAGTTTGGTTTGGGTGGCAGGTCTTCAAGGCAATAGCCGGGATAGCGATAAAGAAAACACTTTTTGATTCCGTTGATTACGCCGTGAGACAGGGTGTTCCCCTTGGCCCGGCAATGGTGATCATCGAACAGCCTGAGGTCGTTAAGACGGTCCGCAGAGACTTGGCGAAGGGAAATCGGGCCTTTGGCGCCCTAGACATTCATGAGCAATATGGCCACGCGATCGTGGCCCTGTATTCAAGTACACCCAAGGTTGAGAACCAGAATCGAACAGAGCAGAAGGTTACGAGCTTCCAGCAACCGCAAGTAGCCGAGCCGAGGTCTTCGGTGGTTTCTGGTGCAGCAATCACCGCGCAAACATATGAACAGTCTGTTGCTGCCTACGAACGCGAGGATTACCAAATAGCTTTTGAGGGGTTTAAAAACCTAGCCGAGCAAGGCGATGCCTCGGCGCAGAACAACTTAGGGCAGATGTACGTGAAGGGCGAAGGCGCAGCAAGAGATCCCACACAAGCCCTTAACTGGTGGACCAAAGCAGCCGCACAGGGTTATGTCGATGCGCAGTTCAATTTGGGGCGACTGTATGCCAAAGGAGAAGGCGTGTCCCAGGATTACCAGCAAGCAGCAGCGTGGTATCGCAAAGCTGCTGAGCAGGGGGAAGCCGATGCACAGTTCATCCTGGGTCAAATGTATGCCAAAGGCGAAGGCGTGCCACAAGACGACCAGCAAGTCGTTGCGTGGTATCTCAAAGCCGCTGCGAAAGGACATGCCCGAGCCCAATTCAACCTAGGCGTGAAGTTTTACACCGGGGCAGCTGGCGTGTCCCAGGATTACCAGCAAGCAGCAGCGTGGTATCGCAAAGCTGCTGAGCAGGGTCATGCCGGGGCGCAGTACAACTTAGGCTCGATGTACTACAACGCCCTAGGCGTTTCCAAGGACGTGCAGATGGCTTATTTTTGGTGGCTTCTGTCCAGCGCACAGGGCGATAAAAATGCAACAAAGGGGCGCGATATTTCTGAGCAGCAGTTGTCACCCGACCAACGGGCCGCCACCCGAGGCTCCGTGCGCAAGTGGGAACCGAAAACCGCCGAGCAATCCAGCGACGCCACCTGCTGACGGTGGCCGAATAAAGATGGAGGCGGCAAACGGCGGCGATTTTCGGTACGTACGAATGCCATTACAGCTTTAGCAGGCAACCAGCGTATTCATCAAAAATATCGGTGCCGATATACAGCCGATAAATTCAAAACAATCAGTGCTTCTTAAATAGAAGTTCTTTCATACTTCTAAGCGATGTACTAACGATGTGTAGTCTTTAGATTCATGCGATATACAGCCGATAAATAGACCCGCCTTTGAAGGCACAAAAGGTCTGACCAACCGTCCAACATCCGCATGCTCTGGGCAAAGGGCCTGGAGGACGGTGGCCCGGAGGCGTAGCCGGGAGGGTCACAAGTCCGACATGCCCCATGGGCATGGGCCTTATCGAGACAAAGAGCCGACCAATTTACGGGGCAACAGGCTTGTTCAGTGGTTTTTTGTCGGCACTTCAATAGCAAATTAGTCCCCAGCCACCGGGGCTGCGTCGTGGACCCTCCGTCGCTGCGCGCCGGTCTCCACTCCTTGTCCCTAAGCTGGTGACTAATTTCTTGGCTCGTGATTCCTGGCCGCAAACCCCGAGATACACAGTTTCCCGTTTTTCCCGCTCTTCCTGTTTCGGGGTATTCCGGACCTTCTGGGTATGTTCCCGTTTTCCCGGTTTACCCGCCCCCTCTATAAGAGGGGGTGGAACCGGGAAGGGCAACCCGGTCAGCTTAAAGTTGATGCGGTTGGTTGTCCCACAACAAATCCCCGTTCCTACCCATCAGGTCTTTGCCCACAAGCCCGGCAATTGCCGCTTTGGCGCGCTCCTTTTTGTATTTAGGTGCCACCGGCATCAAAGGCGCAACAATCGCAAGCGCATCATCAAGGCTAATGCACGGCCTTCCAGGTGGTGTGCCATCCTTGTCAACATCCAAAGACTTGCTAAGCGACTCCTTCAGGGCACTATGAGCTGTGGTTTGATTAGTCCCGAGGGTCGGCATTTTCTTTTGAATGGCTCGCGCCGAGGGGGTGTCTGAATTTCTGTGTGTGAGGCGAGATTGCCTGCCCGAGGTTTGGGC
>NZ_JAQSDN010000038.1 GCF_029945925.1 Polaromonas sp.
AAGGGTGCTGCAGCGGCAAAAAGGACGTGAGCTTCTAAGTTAGCGCTTATGGGACTTGATCCGGGATCCATGTGGGCGTGCCTTCCCGACACCGTTCGGGCTGAGCCTGTCGAAGCCTTTGCAACGTTGCGCTTCAGCGGGTCTTCCAGCAGGCCGGGTCTCGCCCCGGCGGGCGAGGTACTTTACTTTTGCTTCGCCAAAAGAAAGTACCCAAAGAAAAGGCGACCCGATGGTCTGGGTCCCTCCGCTTCGCTACGGGCAACCTCCGGTGCTCGCCGAAAGCGGGGTCTCGCTCGAACTCGCCTTCGGCTCAGACAATCGCGAGCCCTGATCCGCTTTTGCCTGCGCTCCTCGGCCCAGCCCGACGGGTGGGGGAAACGAATGCGGGATCGGGTGCGGGGAGACATGACGCGCGCAGCGCGTCATGTCGGAGAACGTGGCCATCATGTTTGCACGCGGGTGCAGCACACGCAGCCAAATGAAGCTCCCCGCCATCGCCCAGCGGGGCGAGGGAGGGGCGGGGGGAGGGAGTGGGGAGTTGCGCCTACTGCCCCGGGCGAACCGGGGACGCAGCGTGATGCAGCTCCGGTAACTTACTCAACCTTGCCCAGCAGCAAAAACTCCATCAAAGCCTTCTGCACATGCAGCCGGTTTTCGGCTTCATCCCAGACCACCGACTGCGGCCCGTCGATCACCTCGGCTTCGACCTCTTCGCCGCGGTGCGCCGGCAGGCAATGCATGAACAGGGCGTCGGGTTTGGCGGCCTTCATCATGTCGCTGTCCACACACCAGTCGGCAAACGCCTTTTTGCGTTCTTCGTTCTCGGCCTCGTAACCCATGCTGGTCCAGACGTCGGTGGTCACCAGGTCGGCGCCGGCGCAGGCCTGCATCGGGTCCTTGAAGACCTGGTAGCTGGCGGCCGAGCGGATGCCGGCCACGGACTGGTCCACCTCGTAGCCGGTCGGCGTGCTCAGGTGTACCTTGAAGCCGAGGATCTCGCTGGCCTGCAGCCAGGTGTTGGCCATGTTGTTGCCGTCGCCGACCCAGGCCACCGTCTTGCCTTTGATGCTGCCGCGGTGCTCGATGTAGGTGAAGATGTCGGCCAGGATCTGGCACGGGTGGAACTCGTTGGTCAGGCCATTGATTACCGGCACACGCGAGTGTTCGGCAAACAGCTCGATCTTGGTCTGCTCGTAGGTGCGGATCATCACCAGGTCCACCATGCGGCTGATCACCTTGGCGCTGTCCTCGATAGGCTCGGCGCGGCCCAGCTGGCTGTCGCCGGTGGTCAGGTGCACCACGGAGCCGCCCAGCTGGTACATGCCGGCTTCAAAACTGACGCGGGTGCGGGTCGAGGCTTTTTCGAAGATCATGGCCAGCGTGCGGTCCACCAGCGGCTGGTGTTTGTCGTAGGCCTTGAATTTTTTCTTGATGAGGGCGGCGCGCTCGAAGACGTAGGCGTACTCAGCGGCATTGAGGTCGCTGAACTGCAGGTAGTGGCGGATTGCCGTGTTGGCCGGGGTGCTCATGGTTTCTCCGCCAGCAACTGCTTGATCAGCGGGCACAAAATGGCCACGACCTCATCGGCCTCGGCTTGCGTGATGATCAGTGGGGGCACCAGCCGGATCACGCTGTCGGCCGTCACGCTGATCAGGAGGCCCTTGTCGGCAGCGCGTTTGACCAGGTCGCCGCAGGGTTTGGCCAGGTCGATGCCCAGCATCAGGCCCATGCCGCGGATTTCCTTGACCGCGCCCGAAGCCAGTTCGGCGGCCAGTTCGCGGCTGAGGGCGGACTTCAGGTGTGCGCCCACCTTGGCGGCGTTGGCCAGCAGGCCTTCTTCTTCCATGATCCGGATGGTCTCCACCCCGGCGCGCATGGCCAGCGGGTTGCCGCCGAAGGTGGTGCCGTGGTTGCCGGGGGCAAAGATGTGGGCGGCTTTCGGGCCCGCCACGACCGCACCAATCGGCACGCCCGAGCCCAGGCCTTTCGCCAGCGGCATCACGTCCGGCTTGATGCCGGCCCACTGGTGGGCAAACCACTTGCCGGTGCGGCCCATGCCGCACTGCACTTCGTCGATCATCAGCAGCCAGTCGCGCTTGTCACACAGGGCGCGCACCTGCCGCAGGTAGTCGGCGTCCATCGGGTTGACACCGCCTTCACCCTGGATGGCCTCGAAAAAGACGGCCACCACGTTTGGGTTGCCGGCGGTGGCGCTTTCCAGCGCGGCCACGTCGTTGAGCGGCACCCGGATGAACCCTTCGACCAGCGGACCAAAACCGGCCTGCACCTTGGGATTGCCGGTGGCGCTCAGCGTGGCAATGCTGCGGCCATGAAAGGCTTTTTCGTACACCACGATTTCGGGGCGTTCGATGCCCTTGTCGTGGCCGAACTTGCGCGCCAGCTTCAGCGCGGCCTCATTGGCTTCCAGGCCGGTGGAGCAGAAAAACACGTTCTCCAGGCCCGACAGCTCGACCAGTTTGGCCGCCAGCACTTCCTGGTTGGGCACATGGTAATAGTTGGAGCTGTGGATGATTTTGGCAATCTGGTCCTGCAGGGCGGGCACCAGCTTCGGGTGGTTATGGCCCAGGGTGTTGACCGCAATCCCGCCCAGCGCGTCCAGGTATTCCTTGCCGTTGACATCCCAGACGCGGCAGCCCTGGCCATGCGACAAGGCTATCGGCAGGCGGCCGTAGGTGTTCATCACGTGGGGGGAAGCGGCTTCGATGTGCTTGGGAAGGGCAGCGGTCATGAGGGAACTCCGGAAAAACAGGGGCTAAAAAAACAGGAACCCGCGATGGGGTCGGCGGTTCTGGATTGATTTTAGGCGCAGACCCTGCGGCCTTTGGTGAAGATCCTGCATCACAGCCATGCGCGGTCGCGTTGACCGAAAGCCAAGGTTTCAGTCTTATATAAGATAGAATCGTTGTGCACTGCAACATGGGGCTCGATCCTGGCCCCGGGCACGCAAAAACCCTCCACCCGATGGTCTCCAACACCGCCAAAGAAGTCTTCATTCAAGGCATCACCCGCGACGGCAAAACCTTTCGCCCCAGCGACTGGGCGGACCGGCTGTGCGGGGTGATGAGCCAGTTCCGCCCCGGTGGCCCGCAGCCCGGCAGCCATCTGACCTATTCCCCGTGGTGTGTGCCCACGGTGATCAACGGCGTCAAGTGTGTGGTGGTCAACAGCGAACTGCGCGACGCCGAGCCCATGGCCTGGGACTTTGCGATCAATTTCGCCAAGGACAACGATCTGCAGATCGCCGAGGCCTGCCTGATTCCGGACAAGCCATAAAGCTACTGCGCAGGCGCGATGCGGCGTTGCACGGTGCTCGCCATCCTCATGTACCTGGGTACATTCCGGTGTCTGTGCGCCATGCGCCTTGCCTCGCACCCGCTCGCTACACTTTCTGGCATATCCGGGGTGAAGTTTGAAGTGGAGCGCAAACAAAAAAGCCGTCGAAAGACGGCTTTTTTGCTTTGCTGGCAGCGCACCCTGCAGAACGGCGGACTGAAGAAGATCAGCCCGGGCGGGTTGCCTGATTGCTCAGGCGGTTGGGTTTTACGCGGCGGGAGTGGCCAGGGCGAGTGCCTTGACCTTGGTGGACAGGCGGCTCTTGTCGCGCGCTGCCTTGTTTTTGTGGAAGATGCCCTTGTCGGCGATCGTGTCCACAATGCTCTGCGCCTTGGCGAAGAGTTCGGTGGCCTTGGTCTTGTCGCCGGCGGCGACAGCTTTTTCGACGTTTTTCACGGCGGTGCGGTATTTCGAGCGCAGCGAGGTGTTGGCGGCATTGAGTTTGCTGTCCTGGCGGACGCGTTTGCGGCCGGAGGCCAGGCGGGGGTTCTTTTTCTTGGGTTTGGCGGTAGCCATATAAGTGTTCCTTTAAATGAGGAAAGGTCTGCGGATGATGCTTAGCAAAGCCTGCCATTATATAACTTCCCTCAATGTGCCGCCTTAAAGCCCGTCCGGGCCTGCGATCTGGGGCGCACAGGGCTCCCGGCACCTGCCTAAATCAGGCTGACATCCTTCAATGGCTTGAGCACGCTGGACGGTGTCATGCCGAAGGTTTGGCGGAACATACGGCTGAAGTGCGAGGAATCCACAAACCCGCCGTGCAATGCGGCATGGGTCAGGTTGGTGTTCGTTGTCAGCCCGACCATGGCGGAGCGTACCTGGGACCACACGCGGTAGCTGCGAAAACTCACGCCCATTTCAGCGCGGAACAAGTGGTTAAAGCGTGAGGCCGACAAGTGTGCGGCGGCCCCGGCGCAGTCACGGCCGAGCGGTCCCTCGCGCTGCGTGCGCAAGGCGAGCAGGCTGCGGGCGACCCGCTCATCGATGGGCGCGACCTGGCGGCAGGTCAATTGCAGCAGCGAATGCAAATCGAAGGTACGCAAATGCGCATCCATGCGGCTGCGCGAGGTCACCCGCACAGCGGGCTCGAAAATCACCCCGCCTTCCACCTGGAAATGTGTGCGTAAACCCCGCGCTTCCACAGAGTCTGGCTCAAGGTACATCAGTGCGACATGTTCGCCGCAGGGGTCGAATACATGTTCCACGCCGGTGTCGATCAGCGCGCTGCTGCAGGTCTGGGGGGGCTGGTTGGGCAATTGCACCGCGAAGCGGCCCGACAGCCCCATCAGCAGCACCGGCGACGCATGGCGGTGCCAGCCCGTTGCCGGCAACTCGCCCACATACAGTGCCCGGTTGGCGCCGAGCGTCAGGGTATTGGTTGCGCGCATAGCCTAAACGTACAAGTTTTTCGTCATGCTTTCTGTATTCTCCCGAACGCTGCCCGTCCCCCTGACCAGCGGCATGGATCCATATCCCCATTCCACGGAGACTTCCTTGAAACGTCTTGTTCCTGCATGGTTGGCATTTCTGCTCTTGTTGCTTACCGCTACGGTGTTGATGTACTACAGCTTGCCTGGTGCATTTGTGCAACCGTTGTTGAGCCTGAACCGTGAATTGTCCGGTCTCTCGGAAAAAACGGTATCAGTGGGCGCGCATGACGTCCATTATCTTGTTGGCGGAAGCGGCGAGCCGGTCGTCTTGCTGCATGGCATTTTTGCCGAGAAAGATCATTGGGTTGACTTTGCAAGGCCCCTGACCCGCCGCTACCAGGTGATTGCCCCCGACCTGCCTGGCTTCGGGGAAAGCGGCAGGCTGCCTGATCAGACCTATGACTACGCCAGCCAAACAGAGCGCCTGAAGGCCCTGTTCGATGCTCTTGGTATCCAGCGGGTACATCTGGCTGGAAATTCGATGGGCGGCACCCTGGCGGCGCTGTTTGCCATCCGTTATCCAGCGCGCGTGGCAAGTGTTGCCTTTATCGGTGCGCCGCACGGCATCAAGACGCCCCGGCCCAGCGAAATGGACGGATTGATCGATACCGGCAAGACGCCCCTGATTGCGCACAACGCGGTTGAGTTTGAGCAGATGATGTCGCTGCTGTTCACCCAACGCCCCTTCCTGCCGTATCCCATCCTGCAGGCGACGCAGGCCGATGCACTGCGCAACGCACCGTCGAATGTCCGTCTATGGACTGGGCAATTGAAAGACCGCTACTTTCTGGATGCGCACATTGGCGACTTGAAACAGCCCAACCTGACGTTATGGGGCGGCGATGATCGTTTGTTTGATGTTTCCGGCGCGGACGTGTTGCGTACGCGCCTGAAAAACTCCCGCATCCAGGTGCTGCAAGGGGTGGGACACTTGCCAATGATGGAGGCGCCGAAGGCAACGGCACAGATGTACGCCAGTTTCCTGGCGGACTTTTCCACGCAGCGTTAGGGAAGTGCTGAACCCGGAGCGGGGGCCTTAAACTCCCGTTGTGTCACTTTTCAAATCCGCGTCCACCGTTTCCCTGTTCACGCTGGTATCCCGGATCACCGGTCTGGTGCGGGAGCTGCTGGTGGCCTCGACGTTTGGCGCCAGCGCCATGACGGACGCCTTCAACGTTGCGTTCCGCATTCCCAACCTGTTCCGCCGCCTGTTTGCCGAAGGCGCATTCAGCCAGGCGTTTGTGCCGGTGCTGGCCGCCAGCAAGGCCCAGAACGGTGAGGCGGCCACCCAGGTGCTGGTCAACCGGGTCGCCACCTTGCTGGCCTGGGCGCTGCTGCTGACCTGTGTGATCGGGGTGGCGGCGGCCCCGGTGCTGGTCTGGCTGATGGCCAGCGGGCTGAAGCAGGAGCCGCGCGGGTTCGAGGCGGCGGTTTTCATGACGCGCTGGATGTTTCCCTATATCGGTTTCATGTCGCTGGTGGCCTTGTCCGCCGGCATTCTGAACACCTGGAAGCGTTTTGCCGTGCCGGCCGCCACACCGGTGCTGCTGAACCTCTCCATGATTGGCGCGGCCTGGCTCGGGGCGCCCTGGCTCAAGACCCTGGGCATTGAGCCGATTTACGCGATGGGCGCCGGCGTCATGCTGGGCGGGGCCCTGCAGCTGGCGGTGCAGGTGCCGGCCCTGCTCAGGATAGGCATGTTGCCGCGCATCGGCCTGGGCTGGACGGCCATCCGCAGCGCCTGGGCCGACCCCGGCACCAAAAACATCGCCCGCCTGATGCTGCCAGCCCTGCTCGGCGTCAGCGTGGCCCATGTCTCCACCATCATCAACACCCAGATCGCCTCGCACCTGACCCCCGGCAGCGTCAGCTGGCTGACCTATGCGGACCGCCTGATGGAGTTTCCCACCGCTATGCTGGGCGTGGCCATCGGGGTGGTGCTGATGCCGCAGCTGGCCGCCGCCAAGGCCGCGGGCGACGGCGACGCCTATTCCGCCATGCTGGACTGGGGCCTGCGCATCGTCGTGCTGATGGCCGTGCCGAGCGCCGTTGCCCTGTTGACCTTTGCCCAGCCGCTGGTGGCCACGCTGTACCACTACGGCGCCTTCACCGAGCGCGATGTGCAGCAGACCACCACCGCGCTGATGGGCTACGGCGCCGGGCTGGTGGGCCTGGTGGCCATCAAGGTGCTGGCGCCCGGTTTTTACGCGAGCCAGGACATCAAGACCCCCGTGCGAATTGCCCTGGTGGTGCTGGTGATCACGCAGCTGCTCAACCTGGCCTTTGTGCCGCTGCTGCAGCACGCCGGGCTGGCGCTGGCCATCGGCATAGGCGCGCTGATCAATGCGCTGTGGCTGCTGATCGGCCTGCGCCAGCGCGGCAGCTACAAGCCGTCGCCCGGCTGGGGCATGTTCTCGCTGCAGGTGCTGGCCGCCACGGCACTGCTCGCGGTCTTTTTGATGTGGGCCGCCCAAGCCGTCAGCTGGACCGGGCTGCGGGCCGAAGCCTTCAAGCGAATCGCGTTGCTGGCCCTTGTCCTGCTTGCGTCAGGTGCTATTTATTTCGGAGCGCTTTGGGCCACCGGCCTGAAAGTGCGAAAGTTGATGCGGCGCTGACGGTTTTCGGCGGTGGCACTCGCGTTGCCGGGCGCTTTGTGAGAAAGTAGCGGCATGCCTCTCAATCTCGATGTTCCGTCGCCCCTGCAGTACTTTGCCAGCCTGGTGCAAAGCGATGAGCATTTTCCGCTGCTGGAAGCGGCGGTCAGTGTGGCCCAGGACGAGTACCCGGATCTGGATGTGGAGCAGGTGCTCGGTGATGTGGACCAACTGCTGGCCCGCCTCAAGCGCCGCTTGCCGTCCGATGCCTCGGCCCTGCAGCGGCTGCGGGCGCTGAACCAGTTCTTCTTCCGCGACCTGAACTTCGGCGGCAACATCAATGACTACTACGACCCCGACAACAGCTACCTGAACGCGGTACTGAAAATCCGGCGCGGCATTCCGATCTCGCTGGCGGTGCTCTGGCTGGAACTGGCCGGCGGTGTCGGGCTCAACGCCCGAGGCATTGCGTTTCCGGGCCACTTCATGGTCAAGGTCAACCTGCCCAAGGGCCAGGTGGTGATCGACCCCTTTACCGGCCAGTCACTGAGCCGGGAAGAGCTGGCTGAGCAGCTGGAGCCGTTTCGCCAGCGCAGCGGCCTGGTGGACGACTTCGAGGTGCCTATCGGCCTGTACCTGCAGTCGGTGCCGGCGCGCGAGATCATCAGCCGCATGCTGCGCAACCTCAAGGAAATCCACAAGACCCAGCAGGACTGGCCGCGGCTGATCGCTGTGCAGGACCGGCTGATCGTGCTGCATCCCGAATCCTGGCCCGAGTACCGTGATCGCGGCCTGGCGCTGGCCGAGCAGGGGGAAGCCGGACGCGCCGTGCCGGACCTGGAGACCTACCTCGATCATGCCGAAGACGCACTGGACCTCGACGCCATCGCCGATCGCCTGGCCCGCTTGCGGCGCCAGAAAAGCTGAACCGGGTATCCCGGGGCAGGGAGCCACGCAGCGAGGGAGGTTGGCGGTTATTTCAAACAGGGGCCGCGGATCTGGCTTTGCCAGTCCGCAGGCGCAGCGCCCCCTCGGGGGGCAGAGAGCTACACGCAGTGAGCGAACGTGGGGGCTTTATTAACTAGCGTTGCGTTTCAAAAACTGGGGTATCTGCGGGCTGTCGGCTGTGCGTGTTGGGCGGGCCAGCGTGGGTACGGCCGGGGGACGCACCGGAGCCGGGGTGCTGCGGCCGGCACTCAGGGTGGACATGCGGCCGCCCTGGACCATGGACTCCTGGGCCGGTATCAGGCTGCCCGGCAGGGAGCCCAGCCGCCTGGACACCACTTCGCCGGGCGCTTTCAGGGGTGACGCCGCGCCTCTGGGCGCCAGGGTCCGTGCCGGGGGGCGCACCACGCCTGCACCGTCGTTGGCGGCCTGCGGCGGGTAGAGCTGGGGCTTGAGCCACTGCAGGATGGGCGCCCACTGGGCCAGATCGGCGGCGGCCAGCTGGGGCTGCAGATCAAAAATCGTCAGGCCGCGCTCCAGGCTGCGCACGTAAAGCTGGGTTTCGCGCAGGGCGCCCAGAAAAGGCACGCCCAGCGATTCCGCCCATTCGTCGAGGGTTTGCGCGGCATTGGTACGCGCGTCGATACGCATGCCGACCACCGCCAGGCGGCAGCGGCCGCTGGCCACACGCGGCATGGTCATCAGTTCGGCGTGGCAGGCCTGGGCCGACTCGCGATCAAACATCGAGTTGCACACCGGCATCACGATGGCGTCGGCAAACATCACGACGCGCGCGAGTTCAAAGCCGTGCATGCCGCCGGGGGTGTCAAGCACGACGTGGGTGATGCCGGTGGGAACGCGCAACATGTTTTTCTGGTCCACCGCCCAGGGCGCGATGGCCGGCAGCGAGGCGTCGCGCCGTTTCAGCCAGGCCCGCGCCGATTGCTGCCGGTCCACGTCCCCCAGCATGACGGAGCTGCCATTGCGCGCGCACCAGGCCGCAATGTGGGCGGCCAGTGTGCTTTTGCCACTGCCCCCCTTGCGATTGACGACTGCGATGACCGGCATGAACGCTCCAGAAACGGACAGAAGCAACAGTTTGATACAAAATGTCTCAAAAGTCCAGTCTGCCCAGTGAATGCGGCCGCAAGCAGCTAGTATTTTTGTAGCAAAAATGTCTTATTCAGGGGAGGCCGCAGCGTCATCGCGGACCCGTGCCCCGCGCCAGTACCCCAGCAGCGCCAGCGCCGCCAGGCTGAAGACCGCGCCCGCCACAAAGGTCACCGGGGCGCCCAGCTGGTCCCACAACACCCCTGCCACCGTGCTGGCCAGCAGCATGGCCAGGCCGCTCATCAGGTTGAAAAACCCGAAGGCGGTGCCGCGCAGGTCGGCCGGTGCGGCGTCGGCCACCATGGTCGCCAGCAGGCCCTGGGTCATCGCCATGTGCAGGCCCCACAGCGCAATGCCGGCCCCGATAAAGGTCCAGTGGTTGCCCGAGGCCAGCACCACATCGGCGGCGATCAGCACCAGCAGTCCGCCGGCCAACAGTTTGGTGTGGCTCATCCGGTCCGACAGTTTGCCGAAGGGGTAGGCGCCCAGGGCGTAAACGATGTTCATGCCGATCAGCACCAGCGGCGTCCAGGCGACGGGCAGGCCGCCCTGCAGCGCGCGCAGCACCAGAAAAGCTTCGCTGAAACGCGCGAGGGTGAAGACGGCGCCAATCACGACCACCCGCCAGTACGGTGCCCCCAAGCGCCGCAACTCGTCCCGGCTGATCGGGTTGCGGCGTGGCGCCGCGGTTTTGTCCGGTGCCGGTGCGGGCTCCTGCACGCCGAACAGCAGCAAGGCCACCGCCATGAAACCCGGAACCATGGCGACCCAGAAAATCGCCCGGAAGTCGTTGGCCCAGAGCAGCATCAGGCCCATGGCGAGCAGCGGCCCGACAAAGGCGCCCACGGTGTCGAGCGACTGGCGCAGCCCGAAGGCCGCACCGCGCATGCCGGGCGGGGCCAGATCGGCCACCAGCGCATCACGCGGCGCGCCGCGTATGCCTTTTCCGGTACGGTCGATCAGGCGGGCGGCCAGCACCATGCCGGTGGTGGTGGCCAGCGCAAACAGGGGTTTGGAGGCGGCGCCCAGGCCGTAACCCAGCACCGCCAGCGGTTTGCGCCGGCCCCAGTAGTCGCTGAGCACGCCCGAAAAGACCTTGACGATCAGGGCCGTGGCCTCGGCAACACCTTCAATCAGGCCGACGGCCCACATGCTGGTGCCCAATACCGTCACCATGAAGACGGGCAGCAGGCTGTGGACCATCTCGGAGGAAATGTCCATCAGCAGGCTGACAAAACCCAGTGCCCAGATGGCGGCCGGAAGCCGCCGTGGCGGGATGGGGGGTATGCCGGGCATGGCGGCGTGATCCGTGCGGTCTGTGGCGCCTGCCCGGTGCCTTGCGCTAGCTGACGGTGACCGCGGCGCCGTCGCCCTGGGTCGCAATCACACCAATCTCATACACCTGCTCGCCGGCGTCGCGCAGGGTTTTGGCCGTAGCCTGGGCATGGGCGGCGTCAACCACCACCACCATGCCGATGCCGTTGTTGAAGGTGCGGTTCATCTCGAAGTCGGAAATGGCGGCAGTTTTCTGCAGCCAGGCAAACAGCTCGGTCTGCGGCCAGCTGCCCTTGGTGAGGTGGGCGGCCGTGCCTTCGGGCAGCACGCGCGGAATGTTTTCCAGCAGGCCGCCGCCGGTGATGTGGGCCAGCGCCTTGATCGGGTGGGCGGCCAGGGCGGTCAGCACGTTTTTCACGTACAGGCGGGTGGGCTCCATCAGGGCCTGCCTGAACGGCTTGCCGTCCAGCGTGGCGGGCAGGTCGGCGCCGGCGCGCTCGATACATTTGCGCACCAGGCTGAAACCATTGGAATGCACGCCGCTGCTGGCCAAGCCCAGCACCACGTCGCCGGGCTTGACATCCTTGCCGGTGAGAATTTTTGACTTTTCAACGGCGCCCACGGCAAAACCGGCCAGGTCGTATTCGCCCTCGGGGTACATGCCCGGCATTTCGGCGGTTTCGCCGCCTATCAGTGCGCAGCCGCTGAGTTCGCAGCCTTTGGCAATGCCGCCGACCACGGACGCGGCGGTGTCCACATCGAGCTTGCCGCAGGCAAAGTAGTCCAGGAAGAACAGCGGCTCGGCGCCCTGCACCAGCACGTCGTTGACGCTCATGGCCACCAGGTCGATGCCCACGGTGTCGTGCATGGCCCATTCGAACGCCAGGCGCAGCTTGGTGCCCACGCCGTCGGTGCCGCTGACCAGCACCGGCTCCTTGTAGCGTTTGGGCACCTCGAACAGCGCGCCAAAGCCACCAATTCCGGCCAGCACGCCTTCGCGCATGGTTTTCTTGGCCAGGGGCTTGATGCGTTCAACCAGGGCGTCGCCCGCGTCGATGTCAACGCCGGCGTCTTTGTAGCTCAGGGGGGAAGGGGAGGAAGTGGTCATGCTGCTTGGGTGGTGGGAAGGGGCCGGCGGGACGGACATGCAAGCCCGATAGAATCCAAGCCAAGATTCTAAGGGTTCACCCCCGTCCGCCTGCATGCAATTTACTTCTACCCAAAAACGTACAGCCGCCTGGTGCCTGATCGCGGCTCTGGTGATGCTGGCGTTGTGGCTGCTGGGGCCGGTGTTGACGCCTTTTGTGGTGGGCGCCGTGCTGGCCTATGTGCTGACGCCGGTGGTGAACTGGCTAGATGGCCTGGGCCGCGGACGGATGCCGCGCGTGCTGGCCGTCCTGATCGTGGAGACCCTGTTCATCCTGATCCTGCTGTCCATCCTGCTGCTGGTGGTGCCGATTTTTGCCAAGGAACTGCCGCTGCTGCGCGAGCAGTTGCCGCTGCTGGCCGACCGCGTCAACAACGCCCTGGGGCCGTGGCTGGCGCAGTTCGGCATCACGGTGTCGCTGGATGTCGCGAGCATCAAGGCCTTTGTCGTGAAGTACCTCAGCGCCAACTTTGAAGACGCCTTCGGCTCGGTCCTGTCCTCGCTCAAGCTGGGCGGCAGCGTGGCACTGGCGATCGTGGGCAATGCGGTGCTGATCCCGGTGGCCCTGTTTTTCCTGCTCAAGGACTGGGACCGGTTTGTGGCCCTGCTGCTCGAGCTGGTGCCGCCCAAGCTGCGGGCCGCGTTTGACAGATTCATGGACGAGGCCGACACGGTGCTGGGCCAGTACCTGCGTGGTCAGCTGCTGGTCATGGGTGTGCTGGCGGTTTATTTCAGCGTGGCGCTGGCCCTGTTCGGCTTCGACCTGGCCGTGCCGGTCGGTGTTTTCACCGGCCTGGCATTTTTCATTCCCTACCTGGGCTTCGGGCTGGGGCTGCTCCTGGCGTTCATGGCCGGCGTCCTGCAGTTCGGTGGCTTGTACGGCGTGCTGGTGGTCGCCGGCGTGTATGGCGCGGGGCAACTGGTCGAGAGTTTTTACCTGACCCCGCGGCTGGTCGGTGAGCGTATCGGCCTGCACCCGCTGGCTGTCATTTTTGCCCTGCTGGCTTTCGGGCAGCTATTCGGTTTTCTCGGCGTGCTGATTGCCCTGCCGGCCAGTGCGGTGCTGCTGGTGGCGATTCGCCGCATGCGGGCCAGCTACATGCTGAGCAAGCTGTACCAAGGCTGAGGACGACAATGGCAGGCATGAAGCAGATTGCACTGGACATCGGGCTGGCATCGCCGCCGTCGTTCGCCAATTTTTTTGCCGGCCCCAACGAGGCGGCGCTCAGGCACCTGGAACTGTGGGCCGGCAACAGTCTGCGCTCCCCGGTACCGACCTACCTGTGGGGGGAGCCCGGCAGCGGCAAGACCCATCTGCTCAAGGCCGTCAGCGAGGCGCTGCGCGAGCAGGGCGCGTCGGTGGGCTGGCTCGATGCCTCCATGCTGGAGCCGCCCGAATTCAATGAAAAATGGGCGGCGGTGATCATGGATGACTGCCACCTGTACACCGCGGTGCAGCAGCAGGCGGCCTTCAACTGGTTTGTCAACGCGCTCAATGCCGCCGACGGCCACCCGCGCTGGGTGCTGGCGGCCGGCGACGCGCCTCCGGCCGACCTGGCCCTGCGCGAAGACCTGCGCACCCGCCTGGGCTGGGGCCATGTGTTTGCGCTGCAGGCCCTGACCGAGCCGGAGCGCCGTGCGGTGCTGCGGCAGGAGGCAGACGCGCGCGGCGTGTTCCTCAGCGACGAGGCCATGGATTTCATCCTGAGCCGTTTCTCGCGCGACCTCGGCAACCTGATGCAGCTGCTGGACCAGCTCGACACCTACGCGCTGCAGACCCAGCGCGCCATCACGATTCCGCTGATCAAATCCATGCTGGAGACCCTGTGACACCACGCCCGGGCGCCGCAAAACGGCGCATCGCCCTGTTCGACCTCGACCACACCCTGATTCCCATTGATTCCGACTACGAGTGGGGCGAGTTCACGATTGCATTGGGCTGGTGCGAGGGCCACGAGTTCAAGCGCCGCAACGCCGAGTTTTTTGCCCATTACCAGGCCGGAACGCTCGACATCCACGACTACGTGCGTTTTGCCACCCAGGCCATCCGGGAGCAGGGCGCTACAAATTCAATAGCTGCTCACGCCCGTTTCATGAGCGAAATCGTGCAAAAAGGCATACAAGCCGCGGCGCTGGACCTGGTCCGCGGCCACCAGGCGGCAGGGGACGACACCGTGATCGTCACGGCCACCAACGAATTCGTGACCCGGCCCATCGCCGAGGCGTTCGGGGTGGCCGAGCTGATTGCGGTGGAACTCGAGCGTGACGCCGGCGGCCAGCTGACCGGCGAAATCCGCGGCACCCCGTCTTTCCGGGAAGGCAAGGTGGCCCGCGTCCAGCAGTGGCTGGCCGACCGCGGGCTGCACTGGGAGGCGGTGGAAAGCACTTTTTACAGCGATTCCATGAACGATCTGCCTTTGCTGGAAAAAGTCACGCACCCGGTGGCCACCAACCCCGACGAGCGCCTGCGGGCGATCGCCACCGAGCGCGGATGGCGCATACTTGAGCTGTTCTAACTGCCTTGGACGGCCGGCCTTGCCCTGCAAGCGCGGCCAGTCCGGCAAAATCTCCTGATTCCATGATCAAAAAATTTATCGACAAGCTGTTTGGCAAGTCAGCCAGTCCCGCCAGCGGTGCCACCCGGTCCAAAAAATCAGTTTTCGGGGAGCGCCGCGAAGTCGGCACCCAGGACCATGCGATCAACCCCAAACTGGTCGATGAGCGCGCGATGGACGTGGTGCACACCCTCAAGCGGGCCGGCTACGAGGCCTTCATCGTCGGCGGCGCGGTGCGCGACCTGCTGGTCGGCCTGCGTCCCAAGGACTTCGATGTAGCCACCAACGCCACGCCCGAGCAGGTCAAGTCGCTGTTCCGCCGCGCTTTCATCATCGGCCGGCGCTTTCGCATCGTGCATGTGATTTACGGCCGCGGCCGCGAACACGAGGTGATCGAGGTCTCGACCTTCCGCGCGCATCTGGACAGCAGCCTGGCCGAGCAGGTCGGCGGCAACGAGCGCACCAGCAAGAGCGAGCTCGCCGGCATGAAACACGCGGTGGACGCCTCCGGCCGCGTGCTGCGCGACAACGTCTGGGGCCCGATGGAAGAAGATGCCGCGCGCCGCGACTTCACCATCAACGCCATGTATTACGACCCGGAGACGCAGATCGTGGTTGACTACCACCACGGCATCCGCGACGCGAAGAAAAAAATCATCCGCATGATTGGCGATCCGGCCACGCGTTACCGCGAAGACCCGGTGCGCATCATCCGCGCCGTGCGTTTTGCCGCCAAGCTCAGCGATCTGGGCTTCAAGTTTGAAGAAAAAACCGTGGCGCCGCTGCGCGAGATGAAAGGCCTGCTGGCCGACGTGCCGCAGTCGCGCCTGTTCGACGAGATGCTCAAGCTGCTGCTAACCGGCCACTCGCTGGCGAGCATCGAGCAACTCAAGTTCCTGGGCCTGAACACCGGGATCTATCCCCTGCTGGATGTGGTGGTGGACACCTCGGAAGAACCCTTCCTGCAGCTGGCGCTGCTCGACACCGACCGCCGCGTGGCCGAAGGCAAGCCGGTGGTGCCCAGCTTTCTGCTGTCCTGCGTGCTCTGGGCCGATGTGCGTGAAGGCTGGGTCCGGCGCCTCAACCGCGGAGAGCACACCATGCCCGCGCTGCAGGACGCGATCGACGATGCCTTCAACGCCAGGATCGGCGACGTGTCGGGCCGCGGCAAGCTGGGCACCGACATGCGCGAGATCTGGACCATGCAGCCGCGTTTTGAAAAACGCACCGGCAGCTCGCCTTATTCGCTGCTGGAGCAGCCGCGTTTTCGCGCCGGCTTTGACTTCCTGCGCCTGCGCGCGCAGACCGGCGAGATCGAACCCGAGCTGTCCGAGTGGTGGGAGAAATTCAGCACCGCCTACGACGACGAACGCCACGAGATGATCGAGCAGGCCAAGCTCGAGCAGTCGAAGAAACCGCAGCCACCGCGCACCCGCGTCAAGCGCGCCGAAGGCGATGCGCCGCGCGGTGACGATGCCGGCCATGGCCCGGTACCTGCGCCGGAAGCCGGCGAGTCCGGTGAACCAGCGCCCGCCAAAAAGCGCCGGCGCCGCCGCAAGCCGGCCAACCGCGAAGGCGGAGCGGTGGCCGGTCCGGCGTCGGACGCCCCGTCCGACCTGTAAATTCGGGCCATGGGGATGGCCCTGCGCCCTGAACGGTCCGAGGTTGTCACGGCTTACGTGGCGCTGGGCGCCAACCTGGGTGACGCCGCCGCGGCGGTGCGGGCGGCCATGGAGTCCCTGGCGGGACTGCCGCTGACCCAGGTCATCCGCCGCTCCAGCCTGTACCGGACCGCGCCGCTGGCCGACGCGGGCGACACGCCCGGCCCGGCCGCCGGCGGCGACTACATCAATGCCGTGGTGGAAGTACAAACGGCCCTGAGCGCGCCCGAGTTGCTGCGGCAGCTGCAGGCCCTGGAACAGGCCGCCGGCCGCGAGCGGCCCTACCGCAACGCGCCGCGCACGCTGGATCTCGATCTTCTTTTATACGGCAGCGGCCGCATCACGTCGGCGCAGCTGGTGCTGCCGCACCCGCGCATGGACCAGCGTGCATTTGTGCTGGTGCCGCTGGCGGAAATCGCGCCGGCGCTGGTGCCGCAGGCGCAGCTTGATGCGGTGACGGACCAGGCGATCCAGCGTCTGGAGGCTTGAGGCGTTCCTTGGTCCGTTCGCGTTGAGCTCGTCGAAACGCCATCCCGCCTCAAGCCAGGCAAAGGCTTCGACCCTTCGACAAGCTCAGGACAGGCCAACTCAGCCCGAACGGGGAGTCAGGGCGCCAGGCGTTCGCGCAGCCAGCCCGCCTCGACCTGGGTGTAGCGCAGCCTGTCATGCAAGCGGCTTTTGCGCCCTTGCCAGAACTGCCAGTTGTCGGGCTTGAGCCGGTAGCCGCCCCAGTGCGGCGGCCGTGGCGGCTGCAGCAAAAACTTCGCGCCATATTTGGCGGCGTTGGCCAACAGCACGCTGCGGCCGGAGATCACCTGGCTTTGCGGGCTGGCCCAGGCGCCAATGCGCGAATCCAGTGGCCGGCTGTGGAAGTATTCGTCGCTTTCCTCGGCAGACACCTTTTCGACCAGACCTTCGATGCGCACCACGCGCTCGAGCTCTACCCAGTGAAACTGCAGCGCAGCGAAGGGGTTGGCGGCCAGCTCCTTGCCCTTGCGGCTGTCGTAATTGGTGTACCAGACAATGCCGCGCTCGTCATACCCTTTGATCAGCACCACGCGAGTCGAAGGACGCCCGTTGGCTGCCACCGTGGCCACCGTCATCGCATTGGGCTCGGGCACCTTGGCCGCAATGGCTTCGTTCAGCCATTGATCGAACTGCTGCATCGGATCGGCATGCGACGCCTCTTCGTTGAGTTCGGCGCGTTCATAACTTTTGCGCAGGTCGGCGATGTTTTGGATAGGCTCTGACATACTGGAAGTATAGGTAGTCCACCATGTCCCTGTCTTCATCGCCCGTATCCCCCCCGCCTCCTGCACTGCCCACCGTCATCGTGCTGGCCTCGGGCCGCGGTGAACGTTTCACCGCGTCCGGCGGCCGCACCCACAAGCTGCAGGCCCTGCTGGACGGCAAGCCGGTGCTGCAGCACACGCTGGACGCCGTGATCGCCAGCGGCCTGCCCTGGCACCTTGAAGACGCGGGCCATCCCGGCATGGGTGATTCGATCGCGGCGGCGGTGCGTGCCACGCCGGACGCGGCTGGCTGGCTGGTGCTGCCGGGCGACTTGCCGCTTGTGCGCAGCGACACCTTGCGGGCCGTGGCCCAGGCGCTGGCGCAACACGCGGTGGTGATTCCGCTGTACCAGGACCAGCGCGGCCATCCGGTCGGGTTTGCCGCGGTGTGCCGGGAAGGTTTGCTGGGTTTAACAGGAAATCAGGGTGCAGCGCCCGTGGTACGTGCGCAGGATGCTCTCAATTCAGTAGCGTTTTTGGCGCTTGACGATGTTGGCATCGTGACCGATATCGATACCGTCGGGGATCTGGCGCGCGCCGAAAAGTTGCTGGCTGCGCGCTGATTGGTTTTATTCAAGCAAGGGCCGCGGAACCGGCTTTGCCGGGCCGCAGGCGCAGCGGCCCCCGAGGGGCTGGAGCCTGCGGCTCCAAAGCTGCTTGAGCAGCTTTGGACAGGCGACAGAAGCGAAGCCTCTGGCGAGCGGCGGCCTGCAAGGCCTCGGGAGCTACACGCAGTGAGCGACCGTGGGGGCTTTAGCGTATCACCGCGCAGGCCAGCCGCGGGCCGGCGTTGCCGGTGGGCTGGGTTTTGTAATCATCGGGGTCGCGGTGAACAATCAGGCCTTTGCCCACGATGTCGCTCACGCCGCTGCCGACAGCCAGGGTGCCTGATTCAAAGTTGAAGCGGGCGACACCGCCGGCATCGGCTTTCAGGCTGGGCAGGTCGCCGGTGTGGTGCATGCCCATGCCGTGGCTGCCGTGCGGCGCGCCGGTGGGGTTGAAGTGCCCGCCCGCACTCATGCCGTCGCCGCTGGAGCAGTCGCCTTTTTCATGCACGTGGAAGCCGTGTTCGGCATTCGGCTTGAGGCCGCGGATTTCGCCGCTCACCAGAACCTTGTTGCCCTTCTGGACAAAACTGACGCTGCCGCTGGTGGTGTTGCCGGTGGTGGCCTGCAGCTGCGCGGTGGCGCGTGGGCCGCCGGGGGTGCTGGCACAGGCGCCAAGCAGGGAGGCCGTGGTCAAAACAAGAAAGGCTGTTTTCATGGTGTCTCCAGGTTAAGAACAAGTTCCAGGTCGTTGCGGAAAGACTTCTATGGCGTATGACTTTAGGCCTGCGGCCCGTCGCTGGCAATCCCTGCCTGCGAGAGTCTGAGCAGGCGCGCCAGCCTGGCATCCGAAATGCCGTGGCTATGCAGGCTTTCCAGCGTCTGGCGTGCATAGTCGTGCGTGGTGCCGTAACGGCCGCAGGCGCTTGAGAAAATCTGCCGGTAGTGCGTCTCGCTGAGCTCGCCGGTGAAGCTGGGGCTGCGCCGCGACAGGGTGAAGGCCAGGGCCTGGACCGGTCCCTGGTCGGTGTTGCAGCGCAGCGAGCGCGGGTCATACACGCCCATGAGCATTTCGCGCAGCCAGAGCCTGGCCACCACGTCCGGCACTTCGTGCCGGGGCACGCGGTAGACCACGCCGTGGCAACTGCCGCCCGAGAGCAGCGCAAACACCAGCCCCGGGCACTCGGGCGTACCGCGGTTGATGCGGCTCCACATCTTCAGTGCCCGGTGCCAGCCATGCACACGAGCGCGCCGCAGTTCGGCGAAGTCGAATTCGGGCCGCCAGATCAACGAGGCGTAGCCGAAAATCCAGAGGTCCTCGCGGCCGCCCCACTGGTGCAGAAAACGCTCCAGCATGGGCGCCGGATCACGCAGGGCTGGCAGGTCATTGTGCGGGGGAGTTTCCACAGTCGCACTTTACAATGTCCGGCTCTCACCGGCGACGTTGCCGGTTATTTTTTGCGGCTGGCACAGGCGCCGCAGCCTGTGCAGTTTCACGGAGTTTGATCAATGTCTTCCCCATCGGATGATGAACAGCTGGGCCTGGTCCTGGGCCTTGTTTTTGCCCTTGTTGCCCTCGTGATCACGCTGGTGATAGGCGCCGCGCTGCAGCGCCGGGACACGCCGGCCTTGCCCGCTTTGACCGCCCTGCCAGGCGCCGCCGCGTTGCCGGTGGTGGCCGCGCCAGTGCCGGCTGCGCCGGCCCCTGCTGAAGTACCCGCGCCATCGGCGCAGGCGGTGTCGGATGCTGCCAGCATCACGGTGGAATACGGGGTGGTGAAGTTTTATTTTTCATCCGGCAAGGCCGATCTGGCGCCCGGCGCAGGTGCGGCCCTGGTCGATGTGGTCCGGGCCGCCGGGACCGGCAAGAAAGTGGTCATTGCAGGTTTTCACGACCCCAAGGGCAATGCCGCTGCCAATGCCGCACTGGCCCGCCAGCGCGCGCTGGCAGTCCGCGATGCGTTGAAAGCAGCGGGTGTGAAAGACAGCCAGATCACGCTGCAAAAACCCGAGCAGGTGGTTGGCTCGGGCAGCGACGCCGAGGCGCGCCGGGTCGAGATCACCCTGCAATAGGGAAGGATGCCAGGGGAGCGCTCAGGGGCCGCTCTACCCGCGCTTCTTGTCCCTGCTTGGTACCCGGTCTGTAACCCCTGCCTTTCCAACGGAGGGGTAAACAAGTACGATGAGCAACGTAATAAAGTTACCGGCTCATCTTCAGCCACCTGTTTGGCCCACATCCCCATGAACCTTCATTCCACCGTCGCCGACGTCACCGCGCGTATCCGCGAGCGCAGCCGTGCGACGCGCAGCGCCTACCTCCAGCGCCTGGACGGCGCGGCCACCCGGGCCATCAGCGTCGATCGCATGGGTTGCGGCAACATCGCGCACGCGGTGGCCGGCATGCCGCTGGACGACCGCTTCAAGGTGATCACGCAGCGCGCACCCAACATCGGCATCGTGACGGCCTACAACGACATGTTGTCGGCGCACACGCCGCTGCAGCCGTATCCGGACCTGATCAAGTGGGAAGCGCGTCTGCACGGCGCCACGGCCCAGGTCGCCGGCGGTGTACCGGCCATGTGCGATGGCGTCACGCAGGGCACGCCGGGCATGGAGCTGAGCCTGTTCAGTCGCGACGTGATTGCCATGGCGACGGCGGTGTCCCTGAGCCATGACATGTTCGACGCCGCGCTGATGCTGGGCGTGTGCGACAAGATCGTGCCCGGCCTGCTGATAGGCGCGCTGCATTTCGGCCACCTGCCCATGGTGTTTGTGCCGGCCGGCCCCATGCCGTCCGGCCTGCCCAACAAGGAAAAAGCCCGCGTGCGCGAGCAGGCCGCGCAAGGACTGGTCGGGCGCGCCGAGTTGCTCGAGGCGGAACTCAAGAGTTACCACAGCCCCGGCACCTGCACCTTTTACGGCACCGCCAACAGCAACCAGATGCTGCTCGAAGCCATGGGCCTGCACGTGCCCGGCACCGCTTTTGTGAACCCCGGCGGCGACCTGCGCGACGAACTCACGCGCGAGGCCGCACGCACGGTGCTGGGCATTGTGAAGTCGTCGAAACGTTTTTCGCCGATAGGACGCATCGCCGATGAAAAGGCCATCGTCAACGCCATGGTCGCGCTGCTGGCCACCGGCGGTTCCACCAACCACCTGATCCACTGGGTGGCGGTGGCGCGTTCGGCCGGCATCCTGATTGACTGGGACGATTTTTCTGCCTTGTCTGCTGTGGTGCCGCTGCTGACCCATGTCTATCCCAACGGAAACGCCGACGTGAACCAGTTCCAGTCGGCCGGCGGCACGGGTTTCGTGATCCGCGAGTTGCTCGACAGCGGCTTCATGCACGAGGATGTGCTCACTGTGCGCGAGGGCGGTATCCGCGAGTACACCCGTGAGCCGGCCATGGTGGACGGCAAGCTGGCCTGGCACGAGATGGGCGCGACGAAAGACGAGGCCATCGTGCGGCCGGCCTGCGCGCCCTTCAGCGCCACCGGCGGCCTCAAGCTGCTGCAAGGCAACCTGGGGCGCAGCGTGATCAAGGTCTCGGCCGTGCCCGACGACCGCCATGTCATCGAGGCGCCTGCACGCGTGTTTGACTCGCAGGAAGACCTGCATGTGGCTTTCCGCGCCGGTGAACTGGACCGCGACGTGGTCTGTGTGGTGCGCTGGCAGGGGCCGCAGGCCAACGGCATGCCCGAGCTGCACAAACTCACGCCGCCGCTGGCGGTGTTGCAGGGCAAAGGTTTCAGGGTGGCGCTGGTGACCGACGGGCGCATGAGCGGCGCCTCGGGCAAGGTGCCGGCGGCCATCCATGTGTCGCCGGAAGCGGCGGCCGGTGGCCCGCTGGCGAAAGTGCGTGATGGCGACATCGTGCGGGTCGACGCACTCGCCGGTACGCTGGAGGTAAGTGTCGCGGCCGACGAATGGGCCGCGCGGCCGACCGCGGTCATGCCGCAGGCGCTGCGTGATGCCAATGGTCAGGGGCTGGGGCGCGAACTGTTTGCCGGCATGCGCCGGCACGCGTTGACGGCTGAAGAAGGAGCGTTATCGTGGATGTGAAAATGGATCTGGCGGCCGGCTCGCTGACGGCCCTGCAGGTGATGCAGGACGCGGCGGTGATTCCGGTGATTGTGTTGACCGATGTGGCGCACGCCGTGCCGCTGGCGCGTGCGCTGGTGGCCGGCGGGATACGCATGCTGGAAGTGACCCTGCGCACGCCGCAGGCGCTGGCCTGCATCGAGGCGATTGCGCGCGATGTGCCCGAAGCCGTGGTCGGTGCCGGTACGGCGCGCAGTGCGGCCGACGTGCAGGCCTGCGCGATGGCCGGCGCGCGTTTCATCGTCAGCCCGGGCTACACCCATGCGGTGGGCGGGGCCTGCCGCGATGCACATCTGCCGCTGCTCCCCGGCGTGGCCACGGCCAGCGAAATCATGGCGGCGCAGGAAGACGGGTTCACCGAACTCAAGTTTTTTCCGGCCCTGCAGGCCGGCGGGCTGGCCATGCTCAAGGCCTGGAGCGGACCGTTTGGTGACGTGAAGTTCTGCCCCACAGGCGGCATCACCGCGGCCAACGCGGCCGAGTTTCTGGCGCTGCCCAACGTGGTCTGTGTCGGCGGCTCCTGGCTGGTGCCGGCCGATGCGCTGGCGCGCGGCGACTGGAGCCGGGTGACGGAGCTGGCCCGGCAGGCGAGTGAGCTGCCGCGGTAAGCGGGTTGGTCCGTTTCGAGAAAAATCGGGCTCTAGCCCAATGGGGACGGGCGCGAGCAGCTATAAAATTTGTAGCTAAATTTTTTCATGCTTGTCATCCCGGACTCGATCCGGGATCCATGGTGGTTGACTACCAGCGTTGTTTTGGCGTTGTGGTTCGCCAGCAAGCCGGGGGTTGCCCGGCGGCAACTCACTTTTCTTTTGCGTCGCCAAAAGAAAAGTAAGCAAAAGAAAAGGCGACCCGATGGTCTGGGTCCCTTCGCTTCGCTCCAGGCAACCTCCGGTGCTCGCCGAAAGCGGGGTCGAGCTCGAACTCGCTTCGCTCAGACAATCGCTCGCCCTGATCCGCTTTCGGCTGCGCTCCTCGGCCCAGCCCGACGGGTGGGGGACGAGAAATCCAACACGGGTACGGGGAGACATGACGCGCGTAGCGCGTCATGTCGGAGAACGTGGGCCTCATGTTTGCACGCGAGTGCAGCACACGCGGCAAGATGAGGCTCCCTTCTCTCGCCCAGCGGGGCGAGGGAAGGGCGGGGGGTTGGGAGTGGGGAGTTACGCCTACTGTCCAGAGCGAACCGGGAACGCAGCGTGATGCCGCAATGCAGAGGTCAGCCCTTTTGCTGCATCTTCTCAATCCGCTCGCCCATGCGCGACAGCAGGTACCACCACTCGCTGTCGTCTTCGCGGTAGGTGCGAACCGCACCGGCGCGAACCAGGATCTTGCGCAGTTCGTCGTCGTCAAAACCGCCCAGGTGTTTTTTGAGCACCTCGAAGGACCGGTCGGTGAAGCTTTTGTGGCTCAGGAAATGGCGCGCGGTTTCCTCGGCCATGAACTCGGTCCGGTACTGCTGCTGCAGTGCCTGGATCTGGTGCTTGAACTGTTGCCGGTTCACGGCAAAAGTCACCAGGCCGCCTACAAGCGTGCCCAGCAGGGTGAACAGGGGGGTCAGGAGGTTGGGGTCCATGGCGGGCTCGCGGGTGGGTTGATCAGGGGGGCTTGCCGGATTTTTGCAGTCCGCATTATTGCGGTGAATCAAGACCCGCTCAGGTTTCAACCCGCCCGCGACCAGCGGCTTTCGGATCGGACTAAACTGATGCCGGGCTCACGCGATGCCTGATTTTTTACCACCGCACTTGGGAGCATGCCATGGACAACACCAGCAAAGACAAACTGATCACCGACATGAAAGTGGTTCTCACCGACGTGGAGGACCTGCTCAAGGCCGCCACCGCCGCCACTGGCGAGACGGCGGCCGCGCTGCGTGAAAAGGCTGCGGGCAAGCTCAAGCTCGCGACCGAAAAACTGACCGGCCTGCAGGAGGCGGCGCTGCTCAAGGGCAAGGAGGCGGCCAAGGTCACGGACGAGTATGTCCATGCCAACCCGTGGAAGGCTGTCGGCATCGCCGCAGCGGCCGGTTTCCTGATCGGTCTGCTGGTCAACCGCAGGTCATGATTGCCATGACGGGAAGCACCGGCGTGCCGGTGTGCCTGTTGTTGCCATGAACACGCCCTCTCACGACCACCCGGACGGCGGGCAGCCGCCGCGCCTGTTCGCATCGCTGCGCCAGCTGGGCCTGACGGCGCTGTCCATGGCGAACACGCGCGTGGCGCTGGCAGGCGTCGAGCTCGAGGAAGAGCTGCAGCGGCTGATTGGCCTGCTGCTGAGCCTGCTGGGCCTGCTCGTTTTCGGTCTGGTCGGCGTCCTGATCTTCACCTTGACGGTGGTGCTGGCCGTCGATCCCGCGCAGCGTGTCGCGGTGCTGGCGTTTTTTGCGGCGGTGTACCTGGGGCTGGGCGGCTGGTTCTGGTGGCGCGTGCAGCGCACGCTGGCCACGCGGCCGCCTTTTCTGCAAGCCACCTTTGCCGAAATGGCGCAGGACCGCGATGCCCTGCAAGCCGCCTCGACCAGCGCCATGCCGCGGGGCGGAGACCTCCATGGATGACACCACCAGCCAGAGCCAGCGGGCGCTGAGAAAACAGTTGCTGTTGATGCGCTCGGCCACAGAGCGCGCCGAACTGGTCCAGGCCCTCGGTGCGGCGCGGCAGTCGGTGTCGGTGCTCAAAGGGGGTGTCCCGGGACTGGCTCTGGGCAAAGGTTTGCCGCTGGCGCTGGGTCTGCTCAGGCGTGCGCCCCTGATTACCCCGGTGTTGTCGCTGGTGCTGGCCGGCGCGCGCCGGCCTTTGTTGCGTTACGCCTTGCTCGGTGCGGGTTCGGCCCTGCTGGTGTGGAAGGGCTACCAGTGGCTGGCGGACCAGCGCCGGCCGGCGACCGACCCGGCGGATGAACGCGACCCGCCACCTGCCCCCTGATCTTGCGGTTGCGCGGCAGAGTGCGCGTTGATCTGGCTTCTGTTGCTCCTGAATAGATAGCTGTTTGCGCCCGTGTCTATTGGGCTGGAGGCCTTTTTTATCCTAAAACCGCGGGATGGCTTCAGATTTCCAGATTGTCAATCAGCCGCGTGGTGCCCAGCCTGGCTGCGCCCAGCACCACCAGCGCTTGCGCTGCCCCGCTGCTCGCGGGCGGCAGCAGGTCGGCGCGGCGGCGCACGGCCAGGTAGTCGGGTGCCCAGCCGCGCGCGCTCAAGGCCTGCATGGCCTGGGTTTCCAGGGCATCGAGCTTGTCCAGACCCTGCGCCCTCGCGGCTTCGCCCAGCGCCTTCAATGCCCTGGACAGCTGCACGGCTTCGGCACGCTGCGCGGCATCCAGGTAGCCGTTGCGCGAGGACAGCGCCAAGCCGTCCGCGGCGCGCAAGGTTTCGCCGGGGGCGATTGTGATCGGCAGGGCAAACTGCTGCACCATGCGCCGGATAATCATGAGCTGCTGGTAGTCCTTCTTGCCGAACAGCGCGGTGCCACCGGGCTTGCCAGCGAACACGCAGGAAAACAGCTTCATCACCACGGTGCTGACACCGACAAAAAAGCCGGGGCGGAAGTGGCCTTCGAGGATGTCGGCCAGCTCCGCCGGCGGATGCACCTTGTAGGTCTGCGGCTCGGGGTAGAGGTCGGTTTCCCGCGGCGCAAACAGCACATCGCAGCTGGCGGCCTGGAGTTTTTCGCAGTCGGCTTCCCAGGTGCGGGGATAGGTGTCGAAATCTTCGTGCGGCGCAAACTGCAGGCGGTTCACGAAAATGCTGGCCACCGTCACGTCGCCCAGCGGTTTGGCCTGGTTTACCAGCGCGATGTGGCCGTCGTGCAGGTTGCCCATGGTGGCCACAAAAGCCGGGTGCTGGAAAGGCGCCAGCGCGGCGCGCAGGTCGGGGATGGTGTGGACGATTTTCATGCGGTGCGAAGGTCGTGTTCAAAAGGGGCGACTATACAAGCGGAGCGACAAGCGTGACGCTCCCTTCATATCAGCCAGGGCCGCGGGTCCGGCTTTGCCGGCCCGCAGGCGCAGCGCCCCCTCGGGGCTGGTGGCTGCGGCTCCAAACCTGCTTGAGCAGGTTTGGACAGGCGCCAGAAGCGAGGCCTCTGGCGAGCGGCGGCCTGCAAGGTGCAGCGAACCACACGCAGTGGGGAGCGTGGGGGCCATGCAATTTTCCGCCGGGCCGTCCCAAGGAAAATTAGCCCCCTCGGGGGGCAGCGAACCACACGCAGTGGGGAGCGTGGGGGCCCTATTTTCACCACGCGTGCAGGGCATCAACGGGAAAACGCTGCTGCTTGACCGCCTGCACATAGGCCTGCATGGCGCCCTGCACGCTGTGGGCTTCGGCCATGAAGTTGTGCACGAACTTCGGCATCTTGCCCAGGTTCATGCCCAGCATGTCGTGCAGCACCAGCACCTGGCCGGCGGTGCCCACACCGGCCCCTATGCCTATGGTCGGGCAGTGCGTGAGTTTTTTGGTCAGCGCCGCCGACAGCGCGGCCGGCACCATCTCGAGCACCAGCATGGACGCACCGGCGTCCTGCAGCGCGTGGGCCTGGCGGGTCAAGGTGGTGGCGGCTTCCTCGCCCCGGCCCTGTACCCGGTAGCCGCCCAGGGCATGCACGGTTTGCGGCGTCAGGCCCAGGTGGGCGCAGACCGGAATGCCGCGCTCGACCAGGAAGTGCACGGTCTCGGTGGTCCAGCCACCGCCTTCGAGCTTGACCATGTGGGCGCCGGCCTGCATCAGCACCACGGCGCTGCGCAGGGCCTGCTCTTTCGACTCGTGGTAGCTGCCAAAGGGCAGGTCGCCAATCAGCCAGGCGGTGGCCTGGGCGCGGCGCAGGCCACGCGCCACACATTCGGTGTGGTGGCGCATGGTTTCCAGCGTCACCCCCACGGTGCTGGACAGACCCTGGCAGACCATGCCCAGCGAATCGCCGACCAGGATGCATTCGACGCCGGCCGCGTCGGCCACGGCGGCAAAGGTCGCGTCGTAAGCGGTCAGCATGGTGATTTTTTCGCCTTGGGCGTGCATTTCGCGCAGGCGCGGCAGGCTGACCGGTTTGCGCGATGCTGTCGGCGGCGCAGGGGGCAAGGTGCCGTAGGGGCTGGCGCTGCCGGCGGCCGGTGATGGGGCGGGTGCCTGCGTCATGGTTTTGCGTCCGGTGCAGAACGCGTCATGCCCAGACGCTCCAGCAAGGCCACATCGGCGCCTGTGTCGGGGTTGCCGGTGGTCAGCAGCTTTTCGCCGTAAAAGATGGAGTTGGCACCGGCCAGGAAACACAGGGCCTGCACCGCATCGCCCATTTTCTGGCGGCCGGCCGACAGGCGCACACGCGCCTTCGGCATGGTGATGCGCGCAACGGCAATCGTGCGCACGAATTCAAACGGGTCCAGGTCTTCCTGGCCGGCCAGCGGCGTGCCTTCGACCTTCACCAGGTTGTTGATCGGCACCGACTCGGGGTAGGGCGACAGGTTGGCGAGTTCGGCCACCAGCCCGGCGCGTTGGCGCCGGCTTTCGCCCATGCCGACGATCCCGCCGCAACAGACCTTCACGCCCGCACGGCGCACGCGCGCCAGCGTGTCGAGCCGGTCCTGGTAGTCGCGCGTGGTGATGATGTCACCATAAAAATCAGGCGCGCTGTCGAGGTTGTGGTTGTAGTAGTCGAGGCCGGCGCTTTGCAGGGTTTGCGCATGACCGTCTTCCAGCATGCCCAGTGTCGCGCAGGTTTCCAGTCCGAGCGCCTTGACCGTGCGCACCAGCTCGGCCACCTTTTCAATGTCGCGGTCCTTGGGCGCGCGCCAGGCCGCACCCATGCAAAAGCGCGTGGCACCAGCGTCCTTGGCGCGTTGCGCCGCCAGCTTCACCTCATGCGGATCCATCAGCTTGGTGGCCTCCACGCCGGTGTCAAAGCGCGCTGCCTGCGGGCAGTAGTTGCAGTCTTCCGGGCAGCCACCGGTCTTGACCGACAGCAGTGTGGCAAATTCGACGCGCGTTGGATCAAAGTTTTCACGATGCACGGATTGCGCCTGGTGCATCAGCTCGGGAAAAGGCAGGTCGAACAGTGCTTCGATGGCAGCCACGCTCCAGCGGGCCTCGGGGCTGGCCGGGGCAGTCTGGCGCGGGCGGTGCAGGGTGACGGGTTGTTCAAAAACGTTGGACATGTCGTGGTTCCTGGAGGTGAGGATGCGGCCGGCTCAAAGGCCTTGTACCGCATTTGTGGAGCGCTCTTCGCGGATGCGGTTGGCGCTGTCGATAAACACCAGTTTAGGGCTACGCTGAATAAGCCCTGGCCAAAGAGCACCTTGCTGCGTTGACGGT